>NZ_JQJR01000010.1:0-299063 GCF_000745615.1 Rahnella sp. WP5
CTTTGGTCAAATCAATAATGCCATTACCCAGCGAAGATTGGGCGTCGAAGCTGATATTGACCGTCGTGTCTGCGTAGCATTGCAGAGGGATTTTGATGTCCACCGGGGGGAGTGTTGAGTTCTTGCCACTAAAATCTTCCTTTTTGGCTTCACCCATTGGCACAGGAATCGCGCTTGAGCCGGTGATTTCGCAAGATGCCTGCTTAATTACGACTGTTCCTATGTTTACTTTAAAGACATCTTTGTTGCCTGCACTGTCCTCCATCACAACTGAAGCCAGATTACCCGTCGTTACCTTGCCGGGAACGATCTCCCCCGTTTTAACGAACTCAACTTTTACGTTGGAGAGATAAATAGGGGTAGTGCCATCCCCTGTCTGGATTTGGATAATATGTACAGGATTAACTTGTCGATAATTTATAGTAACGCGTATTCCTACTCCCTCGACCCCACTCTTATAAATCGAGTTATTTGTTAAACTACTTGGAAAGGTAGAAGTATTTGGAATATTGTTTAACATGTAATCACCGGTACAGCTATTGGCCAGTACATTTAGCTGATTATAGGTGTAAGTTGCGAGTACGCTGCCTACAGGCTGGCTTTGCATTGCTGTAATTTGACGATCTACCGTTACTTTCCCAAATGTGGAGGGATAGTTACAAACACCCAGCGCCATGGCGTTATGCACACCACAGATCAACAAAAGTACTGCCAGTATTGACCGTATTCCCATCTTGCCGGAGCCGGTTTTTTTTAAAATAGCATATAAATTCTTCATGTTACTTCCTCATGCCTCAGTGGCATTGCGCCGTAATTTGTTTAATCAGCGCAGACGGGTCACTGGCATTGCTGCTGGTCAGCGAGTAAGCGCCTTTACACTGCTCGTTGCTGCCGTTACCCCATTTCGCCATGATGTTGCCGGTTTCCGGCAGGCCGGTCAGGTAAACTTCTCCGTTGTCACTGACAATGCCGGTGACGGTGCTGTCGTTATCCAGCAGGCTGACGGTGGCACCAAACGGCACCGGTTTACCCATAAACAGCAATTGCACTAAAGCACGCTGGCCGACGCGGGTTTTGAATTCTGCACGCACTACCGCACCGCGGGTTGGGATCACCGTCTGGGTATTCATGTCCATATCCACATCATCAGCAAAGCTTTCGGTTTCCAGCGTCACGCTGTTTTTGCGGTATGGCTGGGCATACGGCACGACCGCATAGCCACGCCAGTCGGTGTGTACACCGCTGTTGTTTTCGACGTTGACGTCATCAGCCCCCGGCGCTTTCACCAGCGTCACGGTATCGCCCAGCGGTTGTGACAGCGTGATGCCGTTTTCATGAAGCAGAATGCCGCCCTGAATGCCGTAACTCCACTGGCGGCTTTCCTGGTCATAGCTGTAACCGAGGTTGCCTTCGCCGGAGCCGCCTTTGTAATCCATGCTGGCATTACCGGACGCGCCGTTGCCCTGATTTTCGTAGCCCTGCTGGACGGAATAACTGAGGTTGTCACCTTGCAATAACGTCCCGCTGACGCCGGCCTGCTGAACGGTCGAACCGTGTTTTTTGCTGCTCATGTTGTAGGTTGCCGATGCCCCTGAGGACCCGATGAATCTGTCGAGCGGCACTGACATATTGAAAGCAAATACTTGATCCGCTTCAGTCATACCCGGATTTTTCGAGTAGTTGTAGTTAAAGCCGTAAGAGATGCCGTAAATGCTGGTGTTGTAGCCCAACTGTAGTAGCTGTTCTTTACCGTCGCCGCCCCAGTAATCCTGCTGACTGCCGCTGACATAAATTGAGCCGTAATCACCGATTGACTGGTTGACGGACAACTGCATTTTGCTGCGCTGATTGTGCGAGCGGTTGTAGTTATCGAAATCACTGTCAGTTTCTTTCTGGTAATCCTGTACGTCACTGAAAGCGTAGTAACCTTCGGTGGAGTAACGGTAACCGGCGATTTGCAGGTTAGTGTCGGTTGCCTCGAAGTTTTTGGCGTACATCGCCCGGTAGGACTGGCCTTTTTGAGTATCGGTTGAATCCTCAAACTCACTGGTGGCCTGCGTGGCATCAAATGACACCGCACCCGCTGAACCTAAGTCAAAACCCACGCCGACATTAGCGGCACGGTAGTTTTCGGCATACTGCACGCCGCCGTAAACGGTGGTACGTGCGGTCAGACCGTAAATATTGGACAACTGAATAAAGTTCGGTGTCTCGGTGTCGTCATTCCCGGTACGGTATTTCCCCAGCGCCATGTTGTATTTGAAACGGCCTTCGCGCTGTAAAATCGGCACGGAACTGGTGGCAATGTTGAATTTAGTGGCGGACCCATCGGACTCGGTGACAGTCACTTCCATATCACCGCCGTTGCCGGACGGGTATAAATCCGTAATCGCGAACGGCCCCGGCGATACGTTGGACTGGTAGATCACATAGCCATTCTGTTTGATAGTGACCTGCGCATTAGACTTGGCAATGCCTCGCACCGTCGGCGCAAACTGGCTCATGGAATCCGGCAGCATCTGGTCGTCGGAGGCAAGTTGCGCCCCGGTAAACTGGATACTGTCAAATACATCGGCGGGCGTGGAATATTCGCCCAGCGTCAGCTGACCGCCCTGCAGAAAACGCACGTCACGCTGCACATAGGTATTAATCGACTCAAAATTACTGGTGTTGGTGTCGTCGCCGCCGTGCGAGCCTTCATTCTGCTGATTGTTGTAGGTCGAATAGTTACGCAGGCGCCACGCGCCGAGGTTTGCCCCGCTGCGCAGGTTAACGAAGTTACTTTGCGACTGACCGCTGTTATCACGTTGCGTTGTTGAACCGGAATAGCTGTAGTTCAGCATGAACGCGGGAATACCGTTATCCCAGCGCTTCGGATCAACCGAGTTACGCGGACGGACGTTGACCCCGATTTGCGGTACAGTGATGTCGTAACGCTTACGGTTTAAATCCAGGTTTTCAGTGGCCTGCGGCACATAGGCACTCAGTGGCCTGGTCAGTTTTGCGTCAGGTGCAACGGCTTTCAGATCCGGGAAAACATCCAGTTTAACGCCGTAATCCGCCATCTCCGCGGGCGTGATCGCGCCGTAGAGTTTACCCGGCGCATCCGGCAGGCTGACAAATTCGACATTGCGTGAGTCAACCTGCTGGTTGTTCAGATAAACATCAACCTGATAGGTGCCGGGCATTTGCCCGCCTTTTTCGGCGAAATAATCCAGATTAACACCTTGCAAATCGCCACCGTCACCGATGGACTTAAGCATCTCAGGGTTAAAAGTTTCAGCGGAGAAAGCCAATCCGGGTAAAGATAACAATATGAAAAATGATAAGGGTTTTAATAAGAAAGAGCGGGCAGTCAGGTTGACTTTCAGCACACCATTCTTTCTTTTATCACCTTTTCTTCTAGTGCTGTCTTTATCCCAACTGTTTTTAATATTGTTATTTTCCATAATAAATGGACATTCCCGAGTTTAATTTTTCGACTTAATTAAATTGACGCTTTGACTTTTTCTGTTAATCCACCGAAGTCATTAATAGCCTGCCAGGTGATATTGTTTCCCACCGGAGCGTTATCTATTTTCAATGAAGATTTTGGAGGAACCATATATCCGTCTTTTAATTCATGACCATTGATGCTGACTTTGGTCATACTGACATAATAAGGCGTCGGGTTACTGGCGGTAAGAGTGCTGCCTGAGCGGGTGAAGGTTAAGTGCTCATAAGCTTTGGCAATGGCGTCTTTGTTGTTCAACGCTGCCGGGCGATAAATTAATTTGATACGGGTGTTAATAGAGAACTGCAATGAGTTCTTTTCTTTCGATGCAGGCGGTATGGCCAGCGTGTTCAGCCAGTAAACCGATTCTTTGTCCTGCGCTAAAGAAGAGGACGTCTGAGTTATACGTACAGCATTATCCTGGCCTGGTTCTATGCGGAATAATGGCGGAGTGGTAATAAACGGTACTTTTTCCCCTTTTTTGTCAGAACTCACCCACGAGCGGATAAGATAGACATTTGAGTCTTCGGTATTCTTAACAGAAAGGGATGCCTCTTTCACATTACCATTATAGATAACGCGGGTTGCGCCAACGGAGAAACCCGCAGAAGCCGAGATCGAAACACACAGAATAGCCATTCCTAAGGAAAGCTTAGATAATTTATTCATTTTAGCCTTTTATAAAAAAATGGCTCTTACTCAACATAAGTAAAATAAATAGCCAGATACATTGAGGGACTAACGATTACTCATAAGACATGGTGTAATTAATTACCATCGTAAAGTCGCCAATAGCGGTAGTGTTACCACCGGTCCACCACTTAGTTAATGAAACATTATATTTCAATTCATTAGTGCCCGCAGTAGTTACACCTTTGCTGACAAATTCATTAGGAATGACTTTGGTCGCAGTATTGGCATCAAAAATCATAGCAGCGACGTTGGCCTGATGATATGTTTCATTAGCTCTGAAGCCCTGAACATTCTCATCATATTGAGCACCTTCAAATTTGACAGAAATAGGTGCATCAGCAGGGCAACCCACTAATTTGATACTAAATGGTTTTGTCAGTTGCGCGTTAGTATCGCCAACTGCAGACAAACTCAAAATATTATCTTTTGTCAGAGTACCAAAATTTACAGATGAGTTAACGCTGCCGGCATCGATACCACAGGCATTGGTAATCACATTACCTGAGAAATTCAGGGTGCCATTTTCAGCAGCCTGAGCGGCAGTTACACCCAAACCCAACATCATCGCAACAGCAATACTTAATTTTTTCATAATATGGTTTAATCCTTTGAACCGAGTTAATTAATTTAAATAGCGTGAGTAATACAGCTGATTATTAACAACGGATATTAGTTATATGTCAGGGAGAAGTTAGTAGTCGCAGTGAAAGTACCGCCGGTAATCGCTTCTGCGGTAGACATTGCCGCCGCTTGCAAAGCAATTGTTGCCGAACCCGTTTCACTATTAATGGCTGCTAAAGCTGAGGAAGAATTCATCGGAATGAGTGAACCATCCATATTATACAGAGCAATGCCCAGGCCGGTTGCGGCAGAATCACCATTAAGAGCCAGCAGCTGGTTATTGGTGGCATCAGCAGCACCCAGCGTGGTCAACGCTACGCCTGTCTGGCTTGCCGGACATCCGGTTAACACAATATTAATGTCTTTTTTCGCGGAAATTGATCCGATAGTTGGGAAATCAGCAGGTACAAGATCGCCAAGAGCAACCGGCGCTGCAATGCTTGCGGCATCCACCTGGCAGCCTGTATCAATAATAGTACCGGCAACGTTAATGGTACCGTCAGCAGCATTTGCGCCCATTGCAGCAACCATGCCGGCAGCCAGTACGCTCATCTTAAAAAATGTGTTAATTTTCAAAATATATCTCCATTGAAATCGTGATTTAATTCCCTGAATCCATAAACAGGGGAGACGCATTATTCACATTAAGAGCCATGAAATAAACACAGTGAACTGAAAGATTCTTTAAGTTTGTTAAAGGATTCGAATTACATGTGTCATAACAAATAATTACCTTATAAAAAAACTCCTAATCGCTTTTAATAACGCCATGATAATTAAAAATTCATTAATAAAAGTAGCGTCGGCCATCAGGTATATTATAAAGTTATAACGCAACCACCCCTGCTTTATAGCGCATGTAGAAATGATGATGGTTATGGGTAAATTATTGAATTTACCATCTTTTCATAAAATAATTTCATAGTTATTTTTAATATCTCGAAAAATCAGAATTCAAAACTACACTTTTAAGTGCACGGGTTTAAATGACCTTATCTTTCTGTACAACAAAGTGAGAAAAATATGAAAGCAACTCATAATACCGAACGTCTTAATGCTGTTAAAGGCTTTGACCTCAATCTAATAACAATGTTTGAGTCTGTCTACATTCATGGCAGCGTTACCAAAGCGGCCAATGTTTTGGGGCTCACCCCCTCGGCTGTCAGTCAGGCGCTGGGACGCTTACGAGATCATTTTTCTGATCCATTATTCGTCCGGCAAGGGAAAAGCCTTTTCCCTACAACAACGGCGAATAGCATTCATGATAAATTGTTTGAATCTTATGATAATTTATTAGCCCGTTTCCAGGAGATAGATAGCCCGTCAACCATTACAAGCCTGGCTGTCAACTGCCCACCCTATTTATCCCTGACTATTCTGGGACCTTTAATCAGGCAGGTCGCTAAGATCGCGCCGGACTGTAAGGTTGTTCATACCACCGCAGGAAATTCTCTTTCGACAATAGACGATTTATTGACATTCCGTAAAACGGACATCGTATTTGATATAAACCCGCACAATAACTTATCCCGAAATACATTTTTGCTGTACGAAGAACCTTTGGTTGTGATATGTGCTAAAAATCACCCAAGAGTTAATGAGACAGCGTTGCCGGAGGAATTGATGAAGGAAGATTTCACGTTTATTGATAATGAAAGTCTGGTCAGAATTAATTTCGCCAGGCAACTTGAGAAGACAACAAAAATGAAAAGGAAAATCCGCTATTCTGTCGGGTATGTCGGATCTGCGATACCCATTATTGAAGCTACTGATACTCTGGCGTTCGTTCCTCTCCATGCCTATGAACAATACAAAAATCAGTATGAGATACGTCCGGTAGCTGTAGATTTAAATCTTCCAAAGTTACCGGTCTATATGGTTTATAATAAAACCTCTTTAAATAACACCTTCTTCTCTGACCTCATTAAATCTCTGGAGAAAGTTTTCCCCCCTGTGCATGCATAAAAGCAGTCCGGATTAAATAAGCACCTGACAGGTGCCTGGCGTGATAGTAAAAAAGGCAACATACATCGCCTTTTTTACTTCTCAGACACTGCTTAAACATTCAAAACGTATACATCACAACTGATAAACAATACCGACTGCGGTGACGTCGTCGGTGCTGATACCGGCTTCACAGGTAAAGCTGTTTTCATCCACCAGGTTAACCATGTCCTTTGTTGACGTTATACGCCACAAACGGTTGCAGACCGAAGTCAAACTGGTAGCTGGCGTACAGTTCCATGATCTGAGATTTATTGGCATAACCGTAAGCCGTATCATCAGAAACAGAACCGAAGCGGGACGCTTTATACGCCTGGGTATACATCGCGCCTAAATACACGCCGTGCGCGTCATACTTGATCAAACCGGAATACGCTTCAGTTTGAAAAACAGCCATCTTTTAAAACTGTTCTGCTTGCACATCCGGTGCTGGCGGCCAATATTACTGAACGGGATCTTGACCACTGGTGAGATCCGGCTCATTACACCGGCCGCGCCGCGCAAAAAGTTGATGAGGTCATCCGCTTTGCCGTGCAGTCCGGTCATCTGACTTCTTCTGAGGGATCCGGGTTATGACACAACATTTCAGGCGGCTGACGCTGGATGATAAACACGATTATCTGGCGCTGATGCTGGACGCCTATGCGCCAATCAAAGCACTCGGGATTCAGTTTGATGCTGCCACCGCCGATCTGGCAAGCGTGACACAACATCTCAACGATCATGCGGTGTTTGCGCTCTTTGATGACCAGCGGATGGTGGCTTCGGTCACCCTGCGCTTCCCGTGGGGTGCAATGCCGGGACTCATAGGCCTGCCGCATATTGGCTGGTTAGGCACGCATCCGGATTACGCCGGTCAGCGTCTCGGCAAGAAGCTGCTGGACTGGCTGGAAGACAACATTCTGATCCGCGAACTGAAAGCCCCGGCTTACTCGCTCGGCACCGCCACCAGCCATCCGTGGCTGCGTGACATGTACCTGAAACTGGGTTTTCAGCCGGTCTTCGAAAGAGACATCGGCAAAGGACACACCACGCTGTACATGAAAAAAATTCTCGATGAAAAAAGCCACGCCCGCTGGCTGGAACGTCAGGAAAATTTGTTATGAGCCTCACCGCCATGCTGACGAAACGGATTGTCAGCGCGGTTTGTAACCTCGTCCGGCGGTATTTTGGAACCGGCCTCAGGCTCTTAATTCACAGCCGGACTGATGTTGAAATCTAAAAACTCCTGCCTTTGAATTTAAGATCTTGCGGGCGATTCAGAAATCTTGCTGAACGGAGCGGCCTGGAGCCCCAAGGTTCCAGGACCGGGAGAAGGCACCGCGCAGCGGCAAGATTTCCAGCCTGTCACTGCGGTAACTGAAGCATAGCCAGCCAGCGTTAGCGCACAGTTAAAAAAACGCAGGATTGCAAAGAGGTTCGGTTAAAACCCTTTGGGCCGGTGTGGGTGGCAACCCACGGTCTTGACGTTGCCCCTCTCCCCGGTACATCCCCACCACCTCACCGACAATCAGCAGCGCAGGCGTTTGCACCTGTCCGGTAAGGATCATGTCTGCCAGTGTCTCCAGCCTGCCGGTCAGCACCCGCTGTTCCGGCCGGGTGCCGCGCTCAATGACGGCGACCGGGGTCGTCCCCGGTAAGCCATGCGCCATCAGCTGGTGGCTGATGGTTTCGCTGTTGGCAATGCCCATATAAAACACCAGCGTCTGACGCGCTTCGGCCAGCGCCCGCCAGTCAACATCCGGCTCTCCCTGTGCCCCGTGACCTGTCACAAACCGCACGGACTGCGCCAGACTGCGGTGGGTCAGCGGAATACCCGTGGATGCCGCACACCCCATCGCCGCCGTGATGCCGGGCACGATGTGGCACATTACGCCGTGCTGCTGGCAATGTGCCATCTCCTCGCCGCCGCGTCCGAACACAAACGGATCCCCCCCTTTGAGGCGCACCACGCGATGCCCGGCCAGCGCCAGACTGACCAGCAACTGATTAATTTCCTCCTGTCCCAGCGTGTGATTGCGCGTCGATTTACCGGCATCGATGCGCAGCGCCTCGTCCGGGATCAGCGCCATCACCGGCTCAGACACCAGCCGGTCAAACACCACCACATCCGCCTGCTGGATCACGCGCAGCGCTTTCAGGGTCAGCAGCTCGACATCCCCCGGCCCCGCGCCGACCAGCCAGACTTCGCCACGACACACCGGATTACGCCGGTTGGCACCCGCCAGAATTTGCGCGATCTGCTGCATCTGTAATGTTCTTTCGGGAATGTTGTTCATTGGCTGTCTCCCGCCGTCAGCGTGGCGAGCTGACCGGCAATGATTTTTTTGAGTTCAGGAATGCATGAGCCGCAATTTGTGCCGCATTTTAGTTTTTCGCCAAGCTGTTGCACGCTGTGACATCCCTGGCGGACGGCTTCAGTGATCGGGATTTCTCCCACGGAATAACAGCTACAAATGATGGCACCGGCGGGCGCTTTATCACGGCCTGCACGGCCTGCCAGCAACGACAGACGCTGTTGCGCCGTGTGCGGCGGTGTGGTGAATGCCGCCAGCACCGCCTGCCGGTCGGGTGACGGCGGCCTGCGGCGGGCATAGAACGCCAGTTGTAACGCGCCGTCAGACCAGGCCAGCAGGCTGAAACCGTCATCGCCCAGTTGCGCGGTCTGGCAGAGCAGGTTGTCCGTGGCGTAAGACTCCTTCAGCCACGCCATCCAGTCTGCCGGTAGCGAAGAGTCGGCCAGCGTAAAGTGGGTCACCCCCGGCTGGGTGATCAGACTCCAGTAAGTGGTCACCGGTGGCGTAATATTTTCACCACGCACAAACAGTTCGGCCTGCCACGCGGCAGGCCAGCGGCTCAGGCTGACCGGCATATGTTTGCTTTCCGGCTGTCCCGACAGCGGATCAACATGCGCTTCAATCAGCGCATCGACCCGCGCCTGCTGGCTGAACTGGCTGTTCCAGTGCATCGGCACAAACACGCTGCCGCGCGGTTGCAGATTGTCGGGTTGGGCGCGCAGCAACAGCCAGCCGTGCGAGGAGGCAACGCGTACCAGATCACCGGGCTGGATATGCGGCGCGTCATCAGGATGAAACTGACAAAACGGCTCGCTGATGTGCTGCATCAGCCGCGCTGACTTGCCGGTGCGCGTCATCGTGTGCCACTGGTCGCGTACCCTGCCGGTATTCATGATCAGCGGATACGCCGCATTCGGCGAATTTACCGGCAGCCTTGGCGTGATGGCGATCAGTTTCGCTTTGCCGTCAGGGTGAAAGAACTTGTTATCCGTAAACAGCCGCGCCGTGCCCTGCGGATTGGCGGCATTCACCGGCCACTGCACAGGCTGCAGGGTGTCCCACTCCTCATCCGAAAGCTGCGCCAGCCCGCTGATATCAAACGCCCGCGAACCCTGATTTTCAAAACCGGAAAGCGCGGCATGTTCGCGGAAAATTTCTGCCGGATGCTGATACGAAAATGCCTCTGCAAACCCTAAACGCTGCGCGACCTGACTGAGGATCCACCAGTCCGGTTTCGCCTCACCCGGTGCAGGCAGAAACGCCCGCTGGCGTGAAATACAGCGTTCAGAATTGGTCACGGTGCCGTTTTTCTCGCCCCAGCCCAGCGCGGGCAGGCAGATATGCGCGGCACGGGTGGTATCGGTGTCACGCATAATGTCGGAGACGATCACCAGCGGGCAGCGCGCCAGTCCGGCCCGTACCCGGTCGGCATCCGGCAGCGACACCAGCGGATTGGTGCCCATGATCCACACCGCTTTTATCCGGCCTTCTTCCACTGCGCGGAACAACTCCACGGCGTTCAGCCCGGCTGATTGTGTGACGTTGTCACTCTGCCAGAAACGCCCCACGCGGCTGATATCTTGCGGCGTAAAGCCCATGTGCGACGCCAGCTGATTCGCCAGTCCGCCGACTTCCCGTCCGCCCATCGCGTTCGGCTGGCCGGTGATTGAAAACGGTCCGCACCCCTCGCGCCCGATATGGCCGGTCGCCAGATGCAGGTTAATAATGGCGTTGCATTTATCCACGCCGGAACCGGACTGATTGATCCCCATCGAATACAGCGTCACCAGCCGCTGGCTGTCGCCCAACATCTGATAAAACGCCAGCAACTGATCCACAGGTAATCCGCAATACGCAGCGGTACGCGCCACTGTCCAGTCCCGCGCCGCCCGCAACGCGTCTTCAGCACCCTGTGTATGGCGTTGCAGGAAAGCGGTGTCGAGTTTTCCGCTCTCCGCCATCGCGTTCAGCGCACCACAAAACAGCGCCGCGTCACTGCCGGGGCGTAACGCCAGGTGTAAATCGGCGATATCACAGGTGGCAGTCTGGCGCGGATCGATAACAATAATGCGCATCTCCGGCCGGTCCTTTTTGGCCTGCGCCAGCCGCTGATACACCACCGGATGTGCCCATGCCGTATTCGAACCGGTCAGCAAGACGCAGTCGGCCCGTTCCAGATCCTGATAACTGCACGGCACCGCGTCGGCCCCGAACGCGCGTTTGTAACCCACCACGGCAGATGCCATGCACAGCCGCGAATTGGTATCCATATTTCCCGCGCCGATAAAGCCTTTCATCAGTTTATTGGCGACATAATAATCTTCAGTCAGTAACTGGCCGGAACCGTAAAATGCCACAGCCTGCGGACCCTGTTCGTCGATCACCGCCTGTAACCGCTGCGCGACCGTATCAAGCGCCCGCGTCCAGCTTACCGGCTGGCGGTCGATTTCCGGCTGTAACAACCGCCCCTGCAACCCCAGCGTTTCTCCCAGCGCACTGCCTTTTACGCACAGTCGTCCGTGATTAGCCGGATGCGTTTTATCACCACGGGCGCTGAAACTCCCGGTCTGCGGTTCCATGCTGACGCCACATCCCACGCCGCAGTAAGCACAGGTGGTCAGCGCCGGTGCTGTTGCCGGAGGTCTTTTCATACGCTGACCGTCGCAATGGTTTCAGCGGTTTTCACCCCCGGCTGTTCCTGCACCCAGACACGGCCATTTTCGACTTTCACCGGCCAGACACTCAGCGCCAGTTGCGCGTCGTCCACGCTGCGCCCGTCGTGTAAACGGAAACGCTGTTTGTACAGCGGCGAAATCACCACCGGCTCGCCTTTCACATCGCCCACCAGCCCGCGTGCCAGCACATTGGCATCGCTGTCCGGCTCATGGTTACTCAGCGCGAAAACCTGCTGCGGATGCTCCGGCAAATGGAACAGCGCAATCTGCCGGTTAGCCAGCCGCGCCGCCATACCGGCATTGGCCGGAATGGCGCTGAGATCGCACAACTCCACCCAGCCCTGCACCGCCATCACCGGCTGAGAAACGGCGCTGACGGAAATACCGGCGCGTTCCTGCGACGTCGCCGGGCGAACCTGCTGTCGCTCCGTCACCATCACTACCGCTTCATCCGGCTCGCTGCTGTTGACGAACGGACGGAACAGCGCCAGCCGGTCCGGATCTGCCAGCGTGGTTTGCCATTCGCACTGATATGTGCCGACCACCGCGTTCATCTCACTTTCCAGTTCTGCGCCGATGTGCAGGCTGTCTTCCAGCACCACCTGACGCAGGTAATCCATGCCGCCCTCGAGATTATCCATCCAGGTGCTGGTACGTTGCAGGCGGTCAGCGGTACGGATGTAAAACATCAGAAAGCGGTCTACGGTACGGATCAGATCTTCCGTGCTCATGTCCTGCGCCAGTAAATCAGCGTGGCGCGGTTTCATGCCGCCGTTGCCGCACACGTACAGGTTCCAGCCCTTTTCGGTGGCAATCACGCCCACGTCTTTACTCTGTGCTTCGGCGCATTCACGGGTACACCCCGAGACCGCCATTTTGATTTTGTGCGGGGAGCGCAGCCCCTTGTAGCGGTTCTCCAGTTGCAGCGCCAGGCCGGTGGAATCCTGTACACCGTAGCGGCACCAGCTTGAGCCGACACAGGATTTCACCGTGCGCAGCGATTTGCCGTAGGCGTGACCGGTTTCAAAACCGGCGTCCACCAGTTGCTGCCAGATTTCCGGCAGTTGTTCGAGGCGGGCGCCGAATAAATCCACCCGTTGCCCGCCGGTAATTTTGGTGTAGAGGTTGTAGCGTTTGGCGACCAGACCGATGGCGATCAGCCCGTCGGGCGTGATTTCGCCAGCCGGAATGCGCGGCACCACGGAATAGGTACCGTCTTTTTGAATATTGGCGAAATAACGATCGTTGGTGTCCTGCAACGGCAAATGCTGCGGTTTGAGCAGGTAATCGTTCCAGCAGGACGCCAGAATGGATCCCGCCAGCGGCTTGCAGATTTCACAGCCGCTGCCGTGACCGTGTTTCTGAATCAGTTCGGCAAAGCTGCGGATATTGCCCATGCGCACCAGGTGATAAATTTCCTGACGGGAATAAGCAAAGTGCTCGCAGACGTCTTTTTTTACTTCGACACCCATTTCGGTGAGTGCGAATTCCATCACCTGTTTGGTCAGCGCTGCACAGCCGCCGCAGCCTGTCGCCGCCTTAGTGCAGGCTTTGACCGCCGCCATATCGCCGCAACCGCCCTTCACCGCGTCACAGATATCTGATTTGCTGACGTTATGGCAGGAACAGATTTGCGCACCGTCCGGCAATGCCGCGACGCCCAGCGTTTGTGGCGCTGCACCGGCGCTGGCGGGCAGGATCAGGTTTTCCGGACTGGCGGGCAGCGGCATATCGTTAAGCATCATCTGCAAAAGCGTGCTGTATTCGTTGCTGTCGCCGACCAGCACCGCGCCGAGCAGGCGTTTGCCGTCCTGCGAGACCACGATTTTTTTGTACACTTCCGCCGGACCGTCGACCCAGCTATAACTCTGACTGCCCGGCGTGCGGCCATGCGCATCGCCGACTGAGGCCACTTCTACGCCCAGCAGTTTCAGTTTGGTGCTCATGTCCGCGCCTTTAAACGCCACCTCGCTGCCGGAAAGCGTATCGGCCAGTGTGCGCGCCATCTGGTAGCCGGGGGCGACCAGACCGAAAATCTGCCCGTTCCACAAGGCACATTCACCGATAGCAAAAATGGCCGGATCAGAGGTACGACACTGATCGTTAATCACGATACCGCCACGCGGCCCGACCTCCAGCCCGCACTCTTTTGCCAGCTGATCCCGCGGACGGATACCGGCGGAGAACAGCACCAGATCGGTCTCGAGATGACCGCCGTCGGCAAACTCCATGCGATAACGACTGGCTTCTCCGGCCACGATCGCGCGGGTTTCTTTGCCGGTATGGACCTGCACATCCAGCGCTTCAATTTTACGGCGCAGCATCGCCGCACCGCCTTCATCAAGCTGAACGCCCATCAGCCGTGGGGCGAATTCCACCACATGCGTTTGCAGTCCGAGATGTTTCAGCGCGTTTGCGGCTTCCAGCCCCAGCAAACCGCCCCCCACCACCACACCGGTTTTGCCGGTGGCAGCGCAGGCCTGAATCGCCGCCAGATCGTCCAGCGTGCGGTAAACCAGGCAGCCCGGCGCATCGTTGCCCGGAATTGGCGGGACAAACGGGTAAGAACCGGTCGCCAGCACCAGCAAATCGTAAGCCGTCTGCCGCCCCTGATGATCGACCACAAAACGGTGACGGGTATCGATATGACCGATGCTGTGCCCGAGGCGCAGTTCAATGCCGGTCGACGCAAAGAAACCCTCTTCTACGACCGACAGCGACTCCGCGCTGCGACCGGAGAAAAACTCGGACAAATGCACCCGGTCGTAGGCTGGTGATTTTTCTTCCGCAAACACAATTACCTGATATTGCCGATGCAGTTCACGCTCGACCAGTTGTTGCAGAAAATGATGGCCAACCATGCCGTGTCCGGCCATGACTAATACGGGTTTCGACATTGCAGTGCTCCTCGTTACCTCGGCGGGTAACTGTTCTGATTTAATAGCCGGTTCATCGCCGGGGCTGAATATGCTCAATGGCGTCTGGCAGTTGGCGGGATGGCTGATGCGGGCGAAATATTCCGGCCCGTCGCTGATATCACCCCACAGCAACACGCCGGTGAGCCGGTTATCACGCAGCAACAGGCGGCGGTAATGACCGTCAACCGGGTCAGATACCGTGTGAATTTGTGCGCCGTCGCCGCCGTGCAGTTCACCGGCACAGAACACGTCAATGCCGGTCACTTTCAGGCGCAGCGGCACCGTGTGCATCACCGGAGAAACCACCGGTGCACCGGCCAGACGGGCCGCCAGCGCCTCAGCCTGTTGCCAGCACGGCGCGACCAGACCGGCGGTCAGTTCCCCCTGCTGACAACATTCGCCAATGGCCGAAATAGCCGGGTCGGAGGTTTGCAGCGTGACGCTGACCAGAATGCCGCGATCACAGTCCAGTCCGGCGGCCTGCGCCAGGGCAATCTCGGGCCGGACACCGGCGGCTACCACCACGCGTTGCGCGGGAATTTCACGCCCGTCGCTGAGCCTCACCGCCCGTACATTCCCGGCGGGGTCACCGGCATAGGCCACGGTCTGCGCCTGTAAAAGGGTCGTAATGCCGCGCGTGGCGAGGCTGGCGCGAAGCAGTTCTGCACTATGTTCATCGAGCTGGCTGTCCATCAGATGGTTGCCGCGATGCAACAGGCTGACCTGCATGCCCCGCA
Organism: Rahnella sp. WP5; assembly: GCF_000745615.1. Lineage (NCBI taxonomy): Bacteria > Pseudomonadati > Pseudomonadota > Gammaproteobacteria > Enterobacterales > Yersiniaceae > Rahnella > Rahnella sp. WP5. The sequence continues at coordinate 15,439 of NZ_JQJR01000010.1, forward strand.
GCGCCAGTGCGGCAGCGGCTTCCACGCCTAATACGCCGCCGCCCACCACCACGACCGGCTGTCCGGCGTAATCTCCGCTGAGGATGTTTTCCACATCCTGCTGCTGACGGAAACCGTGAATACCTCGTAGTTGTGCGCCCGGCGCCGCCAGCATAAAAGGCCGCGAACCGGTGGCGAGCACCAGATGGTGATAGTCAAACATCTGCCCGCCAGCCCGCACCCTGCGGGCAGTGCGGTCAATTTCTGTCGCCGCCGCACCGGCGATAAACGTGACGTTGTGACGTTTGTACCACTGCGCATCATGGGTCACGATGTCATCAAACTGTTTTTCACCGGCGAGCACCGGCGTGAGCAGAATGCGGTTATACGCAGGCTGTTTTTCTTCGCCGATGATCACAATGCGGTAACGCTCCGGCGCACGCTCGCACAGCCGTTCCACCAGCCGCACGCCCGCCATTCCGTTGCCAATCACTATCAGGGTGGGTTTATCCATTGCGCTTATCCCGCCTGCTGAATCAGGCAACTGACCGGTGTTTTTCATACAGGAACTGCAGCACCTGCTGACGGTACTGGTGGAACAGGTGATCGTTCGCCAGCGCCAGCCGTGAGCGCGGGCGCGCCAGTTCTACCTGCAACACGTCGCCGACTTTCGCTGCCGGGCCGTTGGTCATCATCATTACGCGATCTGAAAGCAGTACCGCTTCGTCCACGTCGTGTGTGATCAGCAAAATCGTGGTTTTCAGGCGCGACTGAATCTCCATCACCGCATCCTGCAAATGTGCACGGGTTAACGCATCGAGCGCGCCGAAAGGTTCATCCATCAGCAACACTTTCGGTTTCATCGCCAGCGCACGGGCGATGCCCACCCGCTGTTTCATACCGCCGGAAATCTCACCCGGACGCTTGTCAGCCGCATGCCCCATGTGCACCAGGTCAAGGTTGTGCGAAATCCAGTCACGCATTTCACTTTTACTCATCACCCCTTTAAATACCTGATTTACCGCCAGCGCCACGTTCTCAAAAGTGGTCAGCCACGGCAGCAGTGAATGGTTCTGAAACACCACGCCGCGTTCCGGGCCAGGGCCGGTGATTTCCTGGTTATCACACAGCAACACGCCTTCCGTCGGGCGACTCAGCCCGGCAATCAGATTCAGTAAGGTGGATTTTCCGCAACCTGAATGACCAATCAGGCTGACCGTTTCGCCCTGCGCAATATCGAAGCTGACGTTGTCGAGCGCCAGAAACTGCCCTTTCGCGGTCGGGAAACTCTGGCTGACGTTCTGCACGCGGATAATGGCTTTGTCGTTTTTCATCTCAGGCTCCTAACGGTTGTCGTAACTGAATCGGCGGGCAATGGCCATCAGCCCCTGCTCCAGCACCATGCCCACCACGCCAATCAGCAGGATGGCGATAATGATGTTTTCCACGTTGAGGTTGTTCCATTCGTTCCAGATCCAGAAACCAATCCCGACACCGCCGGTGAGCATTTCGGCGGCAACAATCACCAGCCAGGCGATACCAATCGACAGACGCACACCGGTGAGGATGTAAGGCAGTACCGCCGGAAACAGGATCTTGCGCATCACGGTGAATTCGCTGAGTTTCAGCACCCGCGCGACGTTGAGATAGTCCTGCGGAATACGCATTACGCCCTCAGCCGTATTGAGGATCATCGGCCAGATGGAGCAGATAAAAATGGTCCACGCCGAGGCGGGTTCCGCGCGCTGGAACAGCAGTAAACCGATGGGTAACCACGCCAGCGGACTGACCGGCCGCAGCAATGAAATGATCGGATTGAGCATGCTGGCGATAAAACTGAAACGCCCGATCAGGAATCCGGCAGGAATGCCGATCAGTGCCGCCAGCCCGAAGCCCATCGCCACACGTTTGAGCGATGCCAGTACGTTCCAGCCAATGCCCATGTCGTTCGGTCCGGCGATGTAAAACGGATCGGCGAAAATCACTTTGGCCGCTTCCCAGGTTTTCAGCGGTGTCGGAAACCCTTTACTGCTGAGCGCGGCAATCTGCCACAGTGCGATCACGACGATGGCGCCCAGCAATGCCGGAATGGCTTTTTGCAACACGCGGTGCATCACCACGCGCAACCGGGCGAGATAAGCCGTTTTGGCGGCGCGGACCGGCAGCGCGGCGTTCTGCGTTACCGGGGCGATCGGTACAATTTCTGCACTCACCGGTCCGGTCAGCGCGATAACATTAGGTTTTGAATTCATGGACATCGGCGACCTCACTTAGCGTTTCATGGCAAAACTGTTGGCGTATTCAGCAGGGTTACTGCCGTCCCAGACTTTCCCGTCCATCAGCGTGCTGCTGCGCATATCCCCGGACGGCAGGTTGATGCCGCCGACCGCCGTCGCCGCCTGTTTGTAGACGTCAATACGGTTGATTTTTTTGGCCACCGCCAGATAGTCCGGATCCTTGTCCAGCAATCCCCAGCGTTTGTGCTGGGTCAGGAACCACATGCCGTCGGAGAGATACGGGTAGTTGACTGCGCCGTCGTTGAAGAAGCGCATGCTGTGGGCGTCTTTCCACTTTTTGCCCAGTCCGTTTTCGTAATCACCGAGCATCCGCCCCTGAATCGTTGCCACCGGCGTATTGATGTAGGCGCGGGCGGCGACGACCTGCGCGGTTTCGATGCGGTTGGCATCGGAAGTGTCAATCCAGCGTGAGGCATCAAGCACGGCGGCGGTCAGCGCACGGGCGGCATTCGGATTGGCTGCGACCCAGGCTGACGTCGTTCCGAGAATTTTTTCCGGATGATCCGGCCAGATCTCCTGTGACGTGGCGGCGGTGAAACCGATATCGTCCTGTATGGCGCGCTGGTTCCAGGGTTCACCGACGCAGTAACCACTCATGTTGCCGATCTTCATGTTCACCACCATTTGCGGCGGCGGCACGACCACGTTGCGCACATCGTTAAACGGGTGAATACCGGCGTTCGCCAGCCAGTAATACAGCCACATGGCATGCGTGCCGGTGGGGAATGTCTGCGCAAAGGTGTAGGTGCCTTTGGCGCTGGCATCGACCATTTTTTTCAGTGAAGCTGCATCGGTGACACCGGCCTGTTTCAGCTGATTTGAAAGCGTGATCGCCTGCCCGTTATTGTTGAGCGACATCAACATCGCCATGTCATGCTGCGGGCCGGACACGCCCAGTTGCAGGCCATACACCAGCCCGTAAAGCACATGCGCGGCATCAAGTTCACCGGACACCAGTTTGTCGCGTACCGACGCCCAGCTTGATTCCTTGCTGGGGATAATTTTGATGCCGTACTTCTCATCAAACTTTTTCACTGCCGCCATCACCACGGACGAACAATCGGTCAGCGGAATAAACCCGACGCGGATTTCTTTTTTCTCGGGCGCATCTGAACCGGCCGCCCAGACGCTGTTCATAAAGCCCGGCATCATCATGCTGCCGCCCAGCACCGCACTGCCGGCAATAAAGCGGCGGCGGGAGAATTGCCCCGGAGTTTTTTTATCGTCTTGCGTCATTGCGGCTTCCTGTAATGTTGAAAAATGAGCAAAAAAAAAGCGTCCTGTCAGCGCTCAGTTTCCTGAACGCTGACGGACGCCTTTATCCGTAATCCTGACTAAACCGCCATTGGTTTAGTCCTTATGTGGTAAAACAATGCAGCTTGTATGCCAACTTCGCGCATCGCAATAAAATCAGCCGGTTAGCGCATTTCCCGCACTCGCCTGACCGCCTGGTGCACCGCCACAGCACGCAGTGCACATCACAATGGCACACGGACAGTGCAGATACTCCTTAGGGATTAGTCGCCTTTTTTCCCTAATACAGCCGACACCGCAAGCATCGCTTCGGCAATCTCCGACAGCTTCTTGTTCTGGTTCATCGCCATATCACGCAGAGTTTTATGCGCCTGCGGTTCGGTCAGTCCGTGGTGTTGCATGAGCAACCCTTTGGCGCGTTCCACTAGTTTTCGTTCAGCCAGTGTGGCGCGAAGCCCGGCCAGTTCGGCATCAAGCGCCTGTAACTGACGGGATTGCTGCTCGACCAGCTCCAGTACGCAACGGCTGAGCTGCGGCGGCATCAGCGCCGAATAATGCGACTCCTGCTGCGGCATTTCTCCGATATCTTGCTGCTGAAGGGCAAGCGACGCCTGCGCTTCGCGGATCCGCTCACGGCAGCACTCCATCAGAATGTCTTCCAGTAAATCTTCCACCACTTTCATGCCGTCAATACGCACGGTGGTCACCTCAAACCAGCGCAGCGCAGCATCCGGGCCGTCATCTGCCGGGGTGGTTCGGGTGCAGGCAATCCGGCGCAGGCGCTCGAATTCGCTGCTGTCGGCGCTCAGTTGTTGTTGCCACAACGCCAGACAGCGGACATCGGCAAATTCCCTGAAGGTTTGAAAACACCGCTCCTGACCTTCGATCAGATCTAAAATCAACTGATGCGCCACGTCATCGAAGTGCCGCGCGGCAAACCCTGCAGCGCCCGATGCACGCTCCTGCCCGGCCAGTTCCTTACCCTGCATAAAGCTAAACATCGCCAGTAACGCCCGTGAAATGGACGGATCACCCGAAATATCGGCAGCTTCAAACACCAGCGCCAGGTGCGTGCGGATAACCTCGCTGTACTGACGCATGGCTTCCGGCTGGCTGATATCCAGCGCCCGCACCTGACGGCGCAGCACCGGCAATGTGCTGAGGCTGTGTAAGACGGCAGCGATACGGCTGAACAGACGCGGCGCATTGCCCATGCTCTGTCCGTTAAGATCCCGCGCAAGCAACTGCTGGTCCACCGCCTGTTCCGCCATCTGGACCTGTAACGCCCGCTCACTCAGTTGTTCCGCCCACAGTTCGCCGTGCGAACATAAATAGATGTTCGCCGTGCCCCGCTCACGTTGCAGCACATGGATCAACTGGCTGACCGCGCCAACCAGCTTGCCCATCTCCAGCAGTTGTTGCAGGCAGATGATTTCACTTTTTTTCGAGGCCAGTACGAAACTAAGGGCAGAAAGGGACATGGAGGAACCTGATATCAGACAGAGGTTGATCAGGTTAAGCAAGAAGTGTGCCGGAGATGAGTATGTCATTTCATACCGGTCGCGGCGAATCGCAACCGGTGACGAATATAGGTCGCGCCCGCATACAGAATTTTGGTGCCGGTTGGCACATCAATATTATAAAACGGCGCCAGCGTAATCAGGAACGGTGCCAGCAACATAAAATAGCGGAATTTCCCGAAACGGGTCTGAATGGTGTCCATTACGCTGGCAAATAACGGATCGTGTATGGCATCCCACGCACGGGCCACCAGAAATATGGTGCTGGCGGCCAGCGCAGATATGCCCAACACATCGGTATAGAAATAGTTAATAAACGAACCCACTAAACCAAAACTGAAACATTGCCCCAGCCCGTAACCAAAATAAGACCACAACTCCCTGGAAGGGATTTTCATTGAAGTCGTCATTTTATATCGCCTCGCACGTCCCTGTGCTGCCTGTTGAAAGGGTTATTTCATGCGCGTTAAACGGCGGACCAGATCCATTTCGGCGCGACGGAACGGAATGCCGTATTCGTCGAGCACATCGTGAAACCATAAATGGGCATAATCGTGATTGCCCTTGCGCACAGAGGGCCACGGCAGCGTGGTCTGGGTTTTACCGCGCACTAATCCCCACTGATAACAGCCCGCATTGAACGCGCTGAACAGCGGCAGTTGCTCCTCAAATACGCTGCCGACATGGCGCGCCAGCCATTCGGTACATAACATCGGGCGGTTGAATTTCTGCCAGAAACGCAGTGTCTGTAAAAGTTTCGGCGTGGCGACATACGCGTGAAAACTGATGACGTCAGAAAGTTCAGCCGCCGTCACATCGATGGGATGAGTGAAAAACTCGCTTTCCGGCTGGTCCGGATCCTGTGAACAATGCCAGGCACCGACGGTCAGCGGCTGGACGGGATCTTCCCCGCGCGCCCAGACAAACGCCTTATGCATCAGTTCCAGCGCAAATCCTTCCAGTTTTTCGTCATACATCGTTTCTTCCAGTCCGGTGGCGAACGTGCCACGGTTACCCGGTTCGTTGTACAAATCCCAGATGGCAATACGGTCGTCGGTGCGGAAATGACGGATGATGTCGCGCACATAACGCTCCACTTCCGGCCACATATCGCGGTTACACACCATATCGCGCCCCGGACTGGCTGCCGCCTGGCTGTTATGTTTGCCCGGTTCCGGTGCTTTTTGCGGCCCGAGGAACGGCTCATCGCCGGAGAATCCGCAATCGTCCATCAGCGTGAGCATGACCCTGATGTCATGACGACGGGCAATACTGAGAAACTGATCGATGCGCGCCAGCAAACCGTCGCGATCATCCTGCCAGACAATAAACGGCAGATTGATGCGCAACTGGTTGTAACCCGCCTCATGCGCCCAGCCGAGTTCCTGATCAATCACCGGCGCATCAAAAGTTTCACGCTGCCACAGTTCGGTCCAGTTAACCGCCGTGCGCGGCAGATAATTAAACCCGCAAATCCAGCCCTGTTGCTCACTCCACGCAGCCGCCTGTTCCCTGCTCCATTGCTTTTTCATTCATCACTCCTGATGTTAAAATGCATTAACTCATATTATTCGCTGCTTTTTATTACCTGCGAACAATAGCTGCAATTTGCATGCTCAGGTTCTGCAATTAAGATCACACTCTTTTTACCTAATTTGCTGAGCCAACAGGCAAATTTTCCCGCGTGACAGAGGGTGAAATTAAAATAGAATTAATGGAGAAGGAGAAAAAAATAGCAGAGTGGATGCAAGGGGATAATTATATTGCATGTTTGTTACAGGAAATAATAACGTTAAAACTATAATAAATAATGACGAAAATAACTTCAGTAAATGAAATGATTAATTAATACCTTCCGGTAACGGGGAATACCCGGTCTGCGGATATTCCCCGTTGCGGCATCAGTCCAGATCCCCTCCGTTACTGGCAATCACTTTCTTGTACCACCAGAACGATTTCTTTCTCTTTCTTTCCAGCGTGCCACTACCGGCATCGTCGCGGTCAACATAAACGAAGCCATAGCGCTTGCTCATTTCACCGGTCGAGGCGGAGACCAGATCGATACAACCCCATGAGGTGTAGCCGATCAGCGGTACGCCATCGGTGATCGCTTCACCCATCGCGCGGATGTGCTCACGCAGATAGCTGATGCGGTAATCGTCGTTGATTTCGCCCTGCGCGTTGATTTCATCTTTCGCGCCGAGGCCGTTTTCGACCAGAAATAACGGCTTCTGATAGCGGTCGTACATCATGTTCATGGTGATGCGCAGACCGAGCGGATCGATGCCCCAGCCCCATTCGCTGGCCTCGATGTACGGGTTTTTCAGCGATTTAACAATATTCGCCGCGCTGCTGTTGTTGTCGTTCATGTCTGCTGACGCACAACGCGACGCATAGTAACTGAACGAGACAAAATCGACGGTGTTTTTCAGGATCTCTGCGTCGCCCGGTTCCGTCACGACGTTAACGCCCTTTTCGGCAAAGACGCGGCGGGTATATGACGGATATTCGCCACGCGCCTGCACATCGATGAAGAACAGGTTCTCGCGGTCTTTTTGCAGGGCCGCCCAGACATCAGCCGGTTTACAGGTTTGCGGATAGAAATTCCCGCCAGCCAGCATACAGCCGACCTGATTCTCCGGGTTCACTTCATGGGCAATTTTTGTCGCTAAAGCACTGGCCACCAGCTCATGGTGCGCCGCCTGATATTTCACCTGCTCCTGATTTTCGCCCTCTTCAAAGACTAAACCGGCACCGGAGAACGGGCTGTGCAGCAGGATGTTAATTTCGTTGAAGGTCAGCCAGTATTTCACCAGCCCGTCGAACGCTTCAAAACAGGTACGCGCATAGCGGGCGAAAAACTCCACCATTTTGCGGTTACGCCACGAGCCGTATTCGATGACCAGATGCATCGGCACATCAAAATGGCACAGCGTCACCAGCGGTTCGATGCCGTACTTTTTGCATTCTGCAAATACGTCGCGGTAAAACGCGATACCTTCCTCGTTCGGCACCAGCTCATCACCGTTCGGATAAAGACGGCTCCAGGCAATCGAGGTGCGGAACACGGTAAAGCCCATTTCTGCCATCAGCGCGATGTCTTCTTTGTACCGATGGTAGAAATCAATCGCCTGATGCGCCGGATAAAACTCGTCGTCTTTCAGGGAGAAACGTTTTTCCTGACCGGTTTTTACCGCCAGACGGTGCGCGCCATGCGGGATCATATCTACCGTGGTCAGCCCTTTGCCTCCTTCAAAACTGCCGCCTTCGGCCTGGTTTGCGGCAATCGCGCCGCCCCATAAAAAACCTTCAGGAAATGCTGATGCTGACATGTAAAATCCTCTCCTTTAATTTATTTAACTGCGCTTTGCGAAACCGCAAAGGCGGCGGAAGCCGTTGATTCCGGCGCTGTATTTTTTGGCGCCACGGTTTCCACCGGAATATCTTCAAATCCGAGCAGCAAGGTAGTGAAGAAGGAGATCACCACCGCGAGGACCATCACGCCCACCACCCAGACAATACTCATCGGATTCGACGGGTCGAAGAACTGCACGCTGGTAAACAGCCCCGGCGACGCCATCGAATGGCTGGCGAGTCCGCCTAATCCCGCCACGCCACCGCAAATAAAGCCGCTGATTAAGCAGGCGATCAGCGGACGTTTCAGCCGCAGCGCCACGCCGTACAAGGCGGGTTCGGAAATCCCGGCGACAATCGCTGAAGCCGCTGCGGCCAGCGCAGTCTGACGCAGTTCCGGGTTTTTGGTACGCCACGCGACCGCCAGTGAAGAACCGCCCAGTGACAGGTTCGCGCCAATTTCGGACGGCATCACCATGCCCTCTTTGCCGGTTTCCGCGATGGTCTGAATAATGGTTGGCGTGAACACGCGGTGCATGCCGGTCATCACCAGCAGCGGCCAGGCCGCGCCCATAATGGCGACAGAAAGCCAGCCCAGATAACTGTGAACGGTATACACCACCGCTGAAATCCCGGTACCGATCCAGATGCCCAGCGGACCAATCAGCATGATGGCGATCGGTGCGGCAATCAGCATGATCAGCATCGGTTTGAGGAAGTTTTTGGTGACGACCGGTGTAATGCGATCGACCCATTTTTCAACGTAAGACAGCAGCCAGGTCATGCACAGCGCCGGAATAACGGTGTAGGTGTATTTCACCGCCGTGACGGAAATGCCGATAAATTCGACTTTCTGCCCCTGTGCCGCTTTCGCCATTAAATCGATAAACGCCGGATGGACAAGGATCCCGGCAATCGCAATCGCCAGCGACATATTGGTTTTAAATTTCACCGCTGCCGACGCCGCCACCATCACCGGCAGGAAGAAGAACGCACCGTCGCCGATGGTATTGAGGATCACCAGCGTGGAAGCGCCCTTGTCGAACACGCCGGTCATATCCAGGATCATCGCCAGCAGTTTCACCATTGAACCACCGATAATGGCCGGGATCAGCGGCGACATGGTGCCGATCAGCGCATCAAGAATGCCGGAGCCGATACGTTTCAGGGTGATTTTATTTTTCGCCGGTGCAGCGCTGTCGTCACTGGCTGAGAAGCCTTCCGGCAGCAGTTTCAGCACTTCAGCGTACGCCTGAGAAACGTTGTTACCGATGATCACCTGGCACTGTTTTTCGTTGCGCACCACGCCCATCACGCCGGTAATGGCTTTCAGTGTGGCGGCATCAACAACAGACTCGTCATTCAGCACAAAGCGCAGGCGCGTCATGCAGTGTGTCACTGCCGCAACGTTCTGTGCGCCGCCGATGGCATCCACAATCGACTGTGATATTGCTGCAAAATTTTTAGACATGTGTACAACTCTCTCAGATTCATAGGGTTATGAATGTTTTTCAGAAGCCCTGGCTCCTGTGAAACCACTTTTTATGAACGTTATGCTTTTTTTATGAAAGGCTGTGAAACGATAGGTAACCGGTTTCATACGAGAATGTGCAGTTCCCTCTGTAACTTCAATAAAAAAATGCAACGTTGTTTTATTTTTGTGATGACGATCTCTCACTGCCGTTCTGTTATGCCAAAAACATCGTAAAACGGCTGAAATGTGTAGAATGACGCATCATTTTTCACTTTCAGGAAGCCCTGATGTCGACAATGCAGGAAGTGGCTAATAAAGCGGGCGTCTCCAAAGCCACCGTTTCCCGTGTACTTTCCGGTAAAGGTTATGTGAGCCAGGAAACGAAAGATCAGGTATTTAAAGCCATTGAGGAAGCGGGATACCGGCCAAATTTACTGGCGCGCAATCTGGCGACCAGCAAGTCGATGTGCATTGGCCTGGTGGTGACCAACACGCTGTACAACGGCAATTATTTCAGTGAGTTAATTTCTCAGGCGGCAAAAAAACTCGACGCCAATGGCCGTCAGTTGATCCTGGTCGATGGTAAACACAGCGCCGAAGAAGAGCGGGAAGCCATTCAGTTTCTGCATGATTTACGCTGCGACGGCATTATTATTTATCCGCGCTTTTTATCCGTTGATGAAATGGATGAGATCATCGATAAATATAAAAAACCGGTGATGGTGGTTAACCGTAAATTGCGCAAACATCAGAGCCATTGTATTTACTGCGACCACAAAGGTTCCGGTTTTAATGCCACGCAGACCCTGATTGAACACGGTCACCATAATATTGCGTTTATCACCGGTTCCCTGGATTCCCCGACGGCGATAGAACGTCTTTCGGGTTATAAAGAGGCGCTCGCCGCAGCCGGATTGCCGGTCAGGGAATCGCTGATTGCGCAGGGAAAATGGTCGCCAGCCAGCGGTGCTGCCGCCGTGGAAACCCTGCTGATGACCGGTCAGACTTTCAGCGCAATTCTGGCCAGTAACGATGAAATGGCGATCGGCGCGATGAAAAAACTGAACGAAGCCGGTATTGCCGTACCTACACAGGTTTCGGTGATCGGGTTTGATAATATCCCGACCGCGCCGTTTCTTATTCCGGCGCTGTCGAGCGTGAAAGATCCGGTCAGCGATATGGTCAGTGAAGTCATCAGTCAGATTATTTCCATGCTCGATGGCGGTTATTTATCCCAACAGAATAAGTTTGTGTCTGAACTTATTTTGCGGGATTCGGTGATTAACGGGCCCTGCGCCTCCATCAGCTTTCCCTAAACGCGGTTTAAATTATCCGTTAAACACAGCGGATTAAGCTTTATCCTGATTGTTGTTTCAATCCTGAGCGCCTTTAAGCGCCAAAGACTCAGCCGCACATTGTTGCGGCTTTTTTACATGCTGATTAACTGCTTGTAACGCATGAACATTATGTGCCTTTTTATTAAAGCCCCGAACTTCCCTGCCGATAACACTCCCGTTAGTTAAAACCCAAATAACAGATTTCACTTAAGGTCGATCTTTTTGCTAAATACGCTTAAATTTAAGCACGTTAGAAGCAAAATTTGGCGAAGTAAGAATTTTCTTATGCTAACGTTTCACGGGCACATCACAGCAAAAATGCGTCGGGAACAGGCGCACTATTTAGCCGGACTCTGATTTGGACGGACCCCGTGCAGAGACGGCCAGCTATCAGGCAAAAAATATGAGTGAAGATTCTGATGTACTTTATCGATTGCTGGTTCAGCGCGTAGAAGACTATGCGATTTATATGCTGACTCCCGATGGCCATATTGCGAACTGGAATGCCGGTGCGCAGCGGGCGAAAGGTTATACGCCTGAAGAAGTTGTCGGTAAGCACTTTTCCTGTTTTTACACCGAAGAAGACAGACAAAACGGCTGGCCGCAACGCGGGCTGGAAACGGCGCGTTCCACTGGCCGTTACGAATCCGAAGGCTGGCGACAGCGTAAAGATGGCTCGCGCTTCTGGGCGCACATTATTATTGAAGCCTTACGCGAAGCCGGAGAAATCATCGGATTTGCCAAAATCACCCGTGATGTCACGGAGCGTCGTGAAACGGAAAAGGCCCTGTTGCAGGCCAAAGAACTGGCCGAATCCAACAGCGAGCAGCTCTCGTCCCTGTCACATTTTCTCAATACCGTGATCGCCAATATCCCGTCCTCGGTGATTGTCGAGAATGCCGTCTCGCGCGAAATTCTGCTGGTCAACCGCCAGGCAGAGCGTCTGCTGGGGATTCCCCGCGACAAAATGCTCGGTAAGCGCCCGCAGGATTGTATGGGCATCGGACTGAGCACCTTTATTAATAAGCAATCGGATGAATGTTTGCGCGCAGAAGGCCTGCACCGCAGCGAGCAGCAATTACTGACGGCTATTGGCGACCGGACGTTGCAGACCACCAGTTCGGTGATCCGCGGGCACGATCCTCAGACCAGCTACGTGATGATGATTGCTGATGACGTGACGGACCAACAGGCCGCCCACGCCCGGATTCACCACATGGCGCATCACGACAACCTCACCAGTCTGCCGAACCGCATTCTGTTCAGCCAGCGTCTCAGTGAAGCCTTGCAGCGCGACAGCTATACTCACAGCCACACCGCCACGCTGTGTCTGGATCTCGATAACTTCAAGAACGTCAATGACGCGCTCGGCCATCAGGTTGGTGACGAACTGCTGCGCGCGATAGCCAAACGTCTGCGCATGACGCTGCGCGATGACGACACGCTGGCACGCATCGGCGGTGACGAATTTGCCGTGGTGCTGCCGGGGCTGAAAGACATTTCTGCCGCGCACCAGATTTCCAAACGCCTGATTGAATCAGTACGTCCGCCAGTCATTATCGATGGCCATTCGTTATCCGTCGGCCTGAGCATCGGTATTGCGCTCGCCGGTTCGACGGAAAACACCCCCGATCAATTGCTGCGTTGTGCGGACATGGCGCTGTATGAAGCCAAACGTAACGGCCGCAACCGTTATGAAGATTTCCGCCTTGAGATGGATGCCGCCGCGCGCAAACGCCGGGTGGTCGAAATGGATTTACGCGACGCCATTACCTGTAATCAGTTGCGTCTTTACTACCAGCCGATCACCGATGCCCGTCACGATGCCGTAATGGGTTACGAGGCGCTCATGCGCTGGCATCATCCGGAAAACGGGCTGATCATGCCGGTCGATTTCATTCCGATTGCCGAAGAAACGGGGCTGATCCACAGTCTTGGCTCATTTGCGTTGCACGAAGCCTGCCGCGAAGCCGCAAGCTGGAAAGGCAGTCAGACGGTTGCCGTTAACCTTTCACCGATTCAGTTCAAAAACAGCGGGCTGCTGTCGGTGGTGGAATCAGCGCTGGAAGCCTCAGGGCTGGATCCGTCACGTCTGGAAGTGGAAATCACGGAATCGGTATTGCTCGATAACACGCTTGGCAATATCAGCACATTGCGGAAACTGAAATCGCTGGGTGTGCGGATTGCGCTGGACGATTTCGGCACCGGGTATTCGTCGCTGAGTTATCTGCGGTCTTTCCCGTTCGACAAAATCAAAATAGACCGGTCATTCATTAACGACATGCACGACAGCCGCGAAGCGCTGGCAATTATCCGTGCCATCACCGGCATGAGCCGCAGTCTGGACATTCAGACCACGGCAGAAGGTGTGGAAACCGACGAGCAATTCCGGCGTCTGAAAGAAGAAGGTTGTACGTTGTTCCAGGGGTATTTCTTCGGGCGCCCTCAACCCTCAGAGTCACGACTAACCGGGTTCGCACCTCTCTGATGATAGGTATTAAACACGGGTTTTGTCGGGAGTGATCGGGGGAACAGCGGTATATAAGCCTGTTATTTCTGACGATTGTTTTAGCTCCTCCCCCTGCGAAGGGGGAGGCTGGGAGGGGGTTTTAAGGGTTAACACCCGGTCAAAGTACACTTTAACTATCTGATTTTGCATTAATACCCCACCCCAACCCTCCCCTTCGCAGGGGAGGGAGCTGAACTGAATTCTCTGGCTCCCCTGCGAAAACTTCACCATTACTCACAAACTTGCAGACGAAACCACTGCCCGTGTCCGCTCCGGCTTGCGAATTATTCCTTAATACCCCGCCCGACCCTTTCCTTCTTTGGTAAAGCAACGAAATAGCGAACCATTAGCCAACTTATTCCACTTATTTGATCGGCTTCTCATCCCGCAAAATCACGCACCATTACGATCCGTTAACATTAATTTAACGCACTACACTTGTGCATATAAGATGAATATCAATATGTTATAAAAAATTAAAAGATCCTCTGACTAAAGTGCGTAAATTTTAGTCTTTTGAAATTAAAAACAAATTCTCCTGTTTGCAAAACTTTTTCATGAACCATTACAAAATTGGTTCAGAAAATGCAAAGGACTGATTAACGATTTAATTCCCAGCGGGAAACTGACATATGACAACGCACTCCGGGGCGCTACCCCCTTCTAACGGCACATCGAATTCAGCGCTGGAACAGCTACGCCAGCTGATACAACAGCATCCGGATCAGACGCAGCCACTGCCTGCGGAGCGTGATCTGATGCAAATGTTTGATGTCGGCCGCCGTGAAATCCGCCGGGCGCTGGATGTGCTGGAAGAAGAAGGTCGCGTGTGGCGCAAGCAGGGGAAAGGCACGTTTATCGGGCCGAATGGCCCTGCCCAGCCGCTGAGCCTGCAGGCGTTACCGAAACAATCCAACTTGCAGGAAGTGATGGAAGCCCGTCTGCAAATCGAACCGGGGCTGGCGAAATACGCCGCACTGCGCGCTACGCCGGAACAAATCCAGCTGATGCGCCGTTTACTGGACAAAGTGAAAACGATGTCGCGCGGTGATCCGGATCAGATTGAGCTGTGGGACAGCGCCTTTCACCGTGCTATTGCCGATGCCGCGGGTAACCGGTTGTTGCTCGGATTGTTTGATGCCGTCGACGCCATCCGGCGTGACCCGAGCTGGCTGGCGGTGCGCAACGCGGCACGCAATCAGGAGCGCCTGAACCGTTACGACGATCACCATGAACGTATCGTAGAACACATCGCCGCACGCCAGCCGAAAGAAGCCGCGAAAGTCATGCGCGAACACCTTCTGGCGCTGCAACAGGCATTTCTTTCCACCCTGCATGATGATGACGAGGATTTTACTGATGACTGACCCCGCCGGACCCGTCAGGCCGCTGTTACACATTAACGACCTGAGGGTGCAATTTTCCGGTTCTCCCGCGACCGTGCTCGACGGTATTTCCTTACAACTGGAAGCCGGAAAAACGCTGGCGCTGGTGGGCGAATCTGGTTGCGGCAAAAGCGTGACGTCGCTGGCGCTGATGGGGTTATTGCCCGCCAGCGCCAAAGTGTTGCAGGGCGATATCCGGCTCAATGATACCTCGCTGCTCGGGCTGTCTGAGCGTCAGTACGCCGACCTGCGCGGTCAGGAACTGGCGATGATTTTTCAGGAGCCAATGACATCGCTCAATCCGGCGCTGACACTGGGCGATCAACTTGCCGAAGCGGTGATGCGTCATCAGGGTGTCGGCAAAAAACCGGCCCGCGAACAGGCGCTGGAAATCCTGAAAAAGGTGCAAATTCCTGCGCCGGAACTGCGGATGGAGGCTTATCCGCACCAGCTTTCCGGCGGTATGCGCCAGCGGGTGATGATTGCCATGGCGCTGATCAACCGTCCGCAGTTACTGATTGCCGACGAACCGACCACCGCGCTGGACGTCACCATTCAGGCGCAAATCCTCGCCCTGCTCAACCGTATTCAACAGGAAACCGGCAGCGCATTGTTGCTGATCACCCACGACCTGGGTGTGGTGGCGGAAGTCGCCGACAGTGTGGCGGTGATGTACGCCGGGCAGATCGTCGAACAGGGTCTGGTGACCGATATTTTCAATAATCCGCAGCATCCTTACACCATCGGGCTGATGGGGTCGATGCCGTCGCTGGCTCCGCGTCAGGGCGCGCTGTCCACCATTCCCGGTGCCGTGCCGTTACCGAAAGACATGCCGCAGGGCTGCCGCTTCTCGACACGCTGCCCGTTCGCCACCGAACGCTGCCACCAGGAGCGTCCGCCATTGCGCGCCCTGAATCAGTCGCCGCACCACGTCGCCTGTTTCTTTGCGCCGCTGGAAAACTATTTCGTGTTATCCGCCGAAGGAGCCTGCGCATGAGCCTCACTCCCCGCCCCATTCTGGAAGCCGCCGCGCTGAGCAAAGTCTTTAAAGGGCCGTCGTCACTATTCAGCAAACCGAAAATCGTGCAGGCGGTAGATCGTGTGTCTTTGCGCGTCTGGCATGGAGAAACGCTGGCGATTGTCGGCGAATCCGGCTCAGGGAAGTCAACCCTGGGTCGCCTGTTATTGCAGTTGCTCAGCGCCTCCGACGGCGACGTGTTTTATGAAGGCGAAAACCTGAAACAGTTTTCGGCTGAACAGATGAAAAAGCTGCGCCGCGACCTGCAAATCATCTTTCAGGATCCGTTTGCCTCACTCAACCCGCGCATGACCGTGGAAGAAATCGTCGGCGAACCGCTGTGGCTGCACAACATTGTCAGTGGTAAAGCCGACAGACAGGAAAAAGTGCGCGAACTGCTGACCACGGTCGTCCTGCCCGCCGCGTTCAGCAACCGCTATCCCCATGAGTTTTCCGGCGGTCAGCGCCAGCGCATCGGCATTGCCCGCGCGCTGGCATCTTCGCCGAAACTGCTGCTGGGGGATGAACCAGTGTCGGCGCTGGATGTGTCAGTGCAGGCGCAGGTGGTGAATCTGCTGGAAAGCCTTAAACAACAGTTTGGTCTGACGATGATTGTGGTCGCGCACGGTCTGGCGGTGATCCGCCATATGAGCGACCGTGTGGCGGTGATGTACCTCGGGCAAATCGTGGAACTGGCCCGCACCGATGACATTTTTGATCAGCCGCTGCATCCGTATACCCAGGCGCTGATTGCCTCCGCGCCGCTGCTCACACCCGGCGTTAAACGCCCGGTGCCGATGTTACAGGGCGATATGCCCAATCCGGCCAATATGCCCACCGGCTGCCGTTTCCATACCCGCTGCGCGTACGCCACCGACGAATGTCGTCTGGTGGAACCGCCACTTGAAACCGTCAGTGACAACCGCATGGTGGCCTGCCACCGCTGGAGCGAACTGCAACGGGACCGCACCTCGGTGCTGGTTCCGCCGCCGTCCGCCGCTTTCACCTTACGGCGTGCGCTGTTTGAACAAGCGAGTCAGTCCCGGCTTTCACTTTCCACTCCAACCTCAACCCAGGGAACCCGACCATGAGATTTGCACCCCGCTTAACTGCCTGCATTCCCGCCTTAATATTGCTGACGTCTGCGGGCCTCGCCCATGCGGAAAGCACCCTGCGCATCGGCCTTGGCAGCGATCCTGACATGCTGGATCCGGCCACGGCGCGCACCTATTACGGGCGTTTTGTGTTCAGCGCCATGTGTGAACGTCTGGTGGATGTCGATCAGCATCTTAAAATCGTGCCGGGTCTGGCGAAAGACTGGGCGTACAGCGACGACGGCAAAACGCTGACCCTGCATCTGCGCGAAGGCGTGACCTTCCATGATGGCGAGAAATTTGATGCGCAGTCGGTGAAATACAATATCGAACGTTACCTGACGCTGCCCGGTTCTTTGCGCAAAAGTGAGCTTTCTTCCATTGAATCCGTGGAAGTCACCGCGCCGTACACCGTGGTTTTCCATCTGAAAACCGCAGACGCCGCGTTGCTGATGCAACTGACTGACCGCGCGGGCACCATGATGGCGCCGGAAGCGACGGCCAAAGGCAATGTGGCGGCGCATCCGGTCTGTTCCGGCCCGTACGAGTTTGTCAGCCGCGTGCAGCAGGACCGCATCGTGCTTAAGCGTTTTGAAAATTACTGGAACAAAGGCGCGTATCACTTCGATAAAGTGGTGTTCCTGCCTATTCCGGACGCCTCGGTTCGCCTTGCCAACCTGCGTGCGGGCGATTTAGACATCACCGAAGGCATTGCCGCCAGCGACACTGCCACGGTGAAAGCCGACAGTAATCTGCAACTGGCCAGTACCACAGGCCTCGGTTACATGGGGCTGACGATCAATATCGCCAACGGCACCGCCAATACCAATACGCCGCTGGCAAAAGATGCCCGCGTGCGTCAGGCGCTGTCGCTGGCGATTGACCGTGACGCCCTGAATCAGGTGGTATTCCAGGGGCAATATACTCCGGCGAATCAGGCGTTCTCTCCTGCCAGCCCGTATCACGCCGACATTCCGGTGCCAAAACGCGATATCGAAAAAGCCAAAGCGCTGCTGGCGGAAGCAGGGGTGAAAACGCCGCTGACCATTGATTTCCTGGTCGCCAACAACCCGACTTCTCAGCAGGTTGCGCAGGTATTGCAGGCGATGGTCAGCGAAGCGGGCATCAACCTGAATCTGCAAATGACCGAATACGCCACGCTGCTCGATCGCCAGCAACGCGGCGAATTCAAAATGAGCATGTCCGGCTGGTCAGGGCGCCCGGATCCGGACGGCAATATCTTCTCGTTCCTCAATACCAAAGGCGGCCTGAACGACGGCAAATACAGCAATCCGCAGGTCGATCAGTGGTTGCAGGAAGCGCGTCTGACCAGCGATGTGGAGAAGCGTAAAGCCCTCTACAAGCAGATTGTGGTGCAGGAAAACCTCGACGATCCGCTGGTGTATCTGTACTTCGAACCGCGCATTTTCGGCATGAGTAAAAAAGTGACCGGTTTCGTACCTTACGCCGACGGGCTGATCCGACTACAGGGTCTGGCGCTGAACAAGTAATTGCCTGAGGAAAGACAATGTTAGAACTGGTGGTGAAACGGCTGATTTCAGCCATACCGACGTTGTTTCTGGTCACGCTGATGGTGTTCTCGTTGCAGAAATTACTGCCGGGCGACCCGATCACCGCGATGGCGGGCGAGGAGCGGGATCCGGCAGTGATTGCGCAGTTACGCGAGCAATATCATCTGAATGACCCGATCCCCAGCCAGTATTTCCACTGGGTCGGCAACGCGCTGCGCGGTGATTTCGGCACCTCGCTGCGCACTCAGGAACCGGTGTTACAGCTGATCGCCAGCAAACTGCCGGTGACGCTGGAACTGTCGCTGCTGGCGATGATTGTGGCGCTGATTATCGGCATCACCATGGGCGTGCTGGCGGCGGTGAACAAAGGCACCTGGATAGATAACGGCACCAATTTTCTGGCGCTGTCGGGGATTTCGATCCCCCATTTCTGGCTGGGTGTGCTGCTGATTATGTTGTTCTCAGTGAAACTCCACTGGCTTCCTGCGTCAGGTTACGTGCCGTTCTCAGAAGATCCGCTGCAAAACCTGAAAACCATGCTGCTGCCTGCGGCGGTGCTCGGCACCGGCCTTTCTGCCACGCTGATGCGCCATACCCGTGCGGCGATGATTGCGGTGCTGAAAGCCGATTACATCCGCACCGCCCGCGCCAAAGGGTTGCTGCCGAAAAAGGTGATCATGAAACACGCGCTGCGCAATGCGCTGGTGCCGATCATCACGCTCACCACCTTGCTGTTCGGCGAACTGCTGGGCGGCGCGGTGCTCAGCGAACAGGTGTTCACCATTCCGGGCTTCGGCAAAATGATTGTCGACTCGGTGTTTAACCGCGATTACGCCGTGGTTCAGGGCGTGGTGATGGTGGTCGCCGTCGGTTTTCTGCTGATGAACCTGCTGGCCGACGTGCTGTACGTTCTGGTCAACCCACGCATGCGGAGAGCCTGAGATGAGCGTTTCTGTGATTTCCGTGACAACGTCACTCCCTGCCCGCGAGCCAAACCGCGTACTCAGCAAATTTCTGCGCAATAAAAGCGCAGTGACTGGCGCAGTGCTGGTCATCACCTTCGCCTTGCTGGCGTTGCTCGCCCCGTGGATTTCGCCGTTTGATCCGATCAAAGCCGATTTCATGGCGGTACGCAAAGCGCCTTCCGCCCTGCACTGGCTGGGCACCGATGAACTGGGCCGCGACATTTTATCGCGCCTGTTCTGGGGGGCACGTACCTCGCTGATGGCCGGTTGCGTGTCGGTGATTATCGCGATTGTGATCGGCGTTCCGCTGGGGCTTATCGCCGGTTTCTGGCAGGGCTGGCTGGACAGCGTGATTTCCCGCGTGGTTGAGGCGCTGCTGTCGTGTCCGTTTCTGGTGCTGGCGATTGCGCTGGGTGCTTTTCTCGGCCCAAGTCTGGGTAATGCGATGATCGCCATCGGGCTTTCGTCCATGCCGATTTTCGCCCGCCTGACGCGTGCGCAGGTGATGAGTATCCGCAACGAAGAATATATTGAAGGGGCGCGGGCGATTGGTCTGCCCGACCGCTGGATCCTCTGGCGTTATGTGCTGCCGAATGTGCTGTCGCCCATTCTGGTGCAGGCAACGCTGGCGATTGCTTCGGCGATTATCACCGAAGCCAGCCTGTCGTTTCTCGGCCTCGGCCAGCAACCGCCGGACGCCTCGTGGGGCGCGATGCTTAACACCGCACGCAGCTTCCTTGAGCAGTCGCCGTGGATGTCAATTTTCCCCGGCCTGGCGATTTTCCTCACCGTACAGGGTTTCAATTTGCTGGGTGACGGGCTGCGTGATGCGCTCGACCCGCGTTCTGAATAAACCGTTTGCAGCTTTTTTAAGGAAGAATACATGTCTGAGAATTACGATTTTAATGTGGCTTATCCGACCCTGCGTCCGACCATGATGGGTGCCAATGCGGTCTGTGCCTCGCAGCCGCTGGCGGCTCAGGCAGGCATGAAAATGCTGATGCTGGGCGGAAACGCTGCCGATGCCGCTATCGCCACTGCCATCGCACTCACCGTCCTTGAGCCGAGCGGCAACGGCGCAGGCAGTGACGCATTCGCGATCGTCTGGGACGGTAAAAAAGCCCACGGACTCAACGCTTCAGGCCGTTCACCGGCAGCGTGGACGCCAGAGTATTTCGCGGACAAAGGGTTAGATGCCGTACCGACCTACGGCTGGGATGCGGTTACCGTGCCGGGCGCGGTATCAGGCTGGGTGGCGCTGGCAAAACGCTTCGGCACCCTGCCGCTGACCACGCTGGCGCAACCGGCGATTGATTATGCCCGCAACGGATTTCCGGTATCGCCGCTGATTGGTCGCCTGTGGGAGATCGCGGTAAAAAAACTGCATAACCAGCCGGGCTTCATGGAATGTTTTGCACCGGAAGGTCGTGCGCCGAAAATCGGGGAAATCTTCCGTAATCCTGCGCTGGCAGACTCATTAGAACTGATCGCCAGAACCGAAGGCGAAGCATTTTATCGCGGCGAACTGGCGGAAAAAATAGTGGCGCACAGTCAGGCCCACGGCGGCGCAATGACGCTGGACGACCTGGCGAATCACCAGGCCGACTGGGTGGAAACCCTGCAGCAGTCTTTCGCGGGCGGCTCGGTTCATGAACTGCCGCCGAACGGCCAGGGCATCGCCACGCTGATTGCGCTGGGCATTCTCGACAAGCTGAATATCGGCAGCCAGCCGGTGGACTCGGTGGAAACCACGCATTTGTGTATTGAAGCGATGAAACTGGCACTGGCGGATCTGGACCAGCACGTCACCGACAGCGACCATATGTTCTTCGATCCGCAACTGTTCCTGAACGATGATTATCTGGCAGAGCGGGCAAAACTCATTGACCGCAGCAAAGCCAGCGACGTGACTTACGGCGTACCGCGTCCGGGTGGCACCGTGTATCTGACGACGGCAGATTCCAGCGGCATGATGGTGTCTTTCATTCAGTCGAATTACATGGGCTTCGGTTCCGGCGTCGTGGTGCCTGGCACCGGTCTGAGTATGCAAAACCGTGGCTGCGGATTTACTCTCGACCCGACACACGCCAACTGCGTCGCGCCAAACAAACGCACGCTGCACACCATTATTCCGGCCTTTGCGCAGGACGCCGCAGGTAAACCACTGATGTCGTTCGGCCTGATGGGCGGTCCGATGCAGGCACAGGGACATCTGCAACTGGCGCTGCGCGTGATGCTGTATAAACAAAATCCGCAGGCCGCCATCGATGCGCCGCGCTGGCGGATCGATGGCGGGCGTCAGGTGGCGATTGAATCCACTTTCAACCACAACACGCTGGCAGCGCTGCGGGCAATGGGTCATGAACTGATCGTCGAAGACCCGCTCAGCGGCCATTCGTTTGGCGGCGCGCAGGTGATTGTCACCAATCCGGCAGGCGGTTATCTGGCAGGCACCGAATCGCGCAAAGACGGTCAGGCGCTGGTGATGTAGGTCGGGTTTCACTCTGCACCGCGAGCGGGTTTTGCCCTGCTCCTCCCCCTGCGAAGGGGGAGGCCGGGAGGGGGTTTTAAGGGCTAACACCCTGTTTAAACAAACCTTAACATCAGTTTTTGACCTTAATACCCCACCCCAACCCTCCCCTTCGCAGGGGAGGGAGTTACCCCCGCCTTTGTGACTTCCCTTCCAAATCTTCGCTAAATCCATGTAATTCGATCCCATCGCTATAAAAATTTGAAACAGCGTTCTATAAATGGGGTGTTGAGTAGTTTCCACTTTCATATGGAGAACGAATGTATGACCCGTCCACTGTTTCATGGCGTGATCCCCCCTGTCGCAACGATCCTGAATGAGAATGAGCAGCTTGACCGTCAGGGGATGGCGCGTCTGATTGATTTTACGATTGAAGGCGGCGTGAACGGCCTGTTTTTCCTCGGCAGCGCAGGGGAATTCGCGCATATGTCTCAGGCGCTGCGTCATGAAGTGGCTGAGTTTTGCACCAGGCATGTTGCCGGGCGCGTGCCCGTTTTGATCGGCGCAGCGCATCCGGGTACGGCAGAAACGCTGGCCTTCGCGCGACACGCTAAAAGCGTCGGTGCCGACGGGCGTGGTGGTGGTGAATCCTTATTACAATCCGGTGACCGAAGAAGCGCTGTATCTGCATTACCGCACGATTGCTGAAGGCGCGGGTTTGCCGGTGATCATGTACAACTATCCGGGACTGACGGGTCAGCCGTTGCCCGTCAGCCTGATCAAACGTCTGGCGCTGGAATGCCCGAACATTGTCGGCCTGAAAGATACCGTGGACAGCCTCAATCACATTCGCGAAACGATACAGGCCGTGAAACCTGAGCGCCCTGATTTCGCCGTGTTCTCCGGTTATGACGAATATCTGTTCGGCACGCTGATCCTCGGCGGCGACGGCGCGATCCCCGCCAGCGCCAACTTCGCCCCGCAACTCACCTGCGGAATTTACCGCGCCTTTAAAGAGAAAGATTTCGCCACTGCAGTAGAACTGCAACAACGGTTATCCTTCCTGCCTCCGCTGTACACGCTGGATACGCCGATCTACAACGTCATCAAATACGCCATTTCACAAGTCATCAGTGAAATGCCGGTGTATTCACTCAAACCGGCGCTGCCGCTGAGCAATGACAAACAAAAGGTTGTGCGTGAGATTTTGAAACAAGCGGGCGTCAGTGTCGTCGGCTAACGCTTCCTCTGCGCCTCCCCTTCACTGCGGGAGGCAAAAACCCTCAATCTAAATCGAAATCATTACTATTCCGCTTTAATATTCGTTACTCTATTCGCATGATTTATCGAGCCGAATGACTTTCATAACGTAATGATGCAAACACTCCTCGACAGTTTCCGCGAAACGCCGGTCAGCTGGGTTGCAGATACTTTCAAACCGATGACACCGCTGGTGACCAATGCGGTGCCGATGTCACTGCTGACCACTGCCGAAGGTTGCGCCAGCGTGCTCAAACGCTATCTGGATGCCAATGCCGCCGATGCCGCAAAGTGCGACACACGCCGTGCGCGGATCTCGATGTGGTCACAATGGTATTTCGCCACCCTGCTGCCGAGCTGGGTGATCGTCTCCCTGCGTCACGGCTGGCAACTGCCTATCGCCGCTGAAAATGTCTATCTGTGCATGCAGGAAGAAGGCTTACCTGCGCAAATTTATCTCGACGGCGAAGGCGAAGCGCTGACATCCGCTGAACCGATGGCGCGTTTCGATGTGATGATCGAACAGCAATTGCGTCCGGTTTGCGAAGCGCTGGCAGAATTCTCCGGTTTAAAGCCGGGCATTTACTGGAGCAACGCGGCAATCCGCGTCGGCTGGGGCGTCAAACAGGCAGAGCTGGTCAATGCCGATATCTCGGACGGTATGCGGCTGATGGAATCGCGCGAGCTGCGTTATGGCGGCAAAAATCCGTTATTTCAGCCGCTGCGCGCGGAAGATCCCTCAGACCCCGACAGCCCGCAGTACCGCAAACAGTGTTGCCTGCGCTACGATCTGGAAGACCACGCCATGTGCCCTTCCTGCCCGTTATTGCTAGCAGAACGTAAATCCGGCAAAAGACGCAAAACCGTCGCCGGATAAATCAAACACTTACAAAACCTGAATAAACTTAGCGTAAAAAATGATTGGATCTTAGCCGCGGATAATTATAAGAATTGGGTTATATAGACCAACGAGGTATTTATCATGACTATGAAAACACCGAAGAGCTGGCCCTCCGCTCTTAACTCGCTGGCCTCAGAGGTGATTGATTCTCTGGCGCAACCTGTTAACCGCGTATGGAATACGTTAACTGGCAAGCAAGAACCGCTCAGAGCAAGGATTGTTCATCGTTACGCTATTCCGTCTTCCCGGACGATCAGCGTCACGGAAGGATTCTTCGGGTTTATTCCGGTGGAATCTTACGAAAACGAACGTTTTATTCTGGAAGTCGCTTACGCTGACAAACAGTATCAGGTAGAAGTCCCGCGGGCTTACTACCAGAAAAGCAATATCGGCGACGGTATCGACATCCACACGCTGTAACTGCCCCGCTTTTAAACAGGCTGCTCCTTTCGAGGCGCAGCCTTTTTTATGCCAAAAAACCTGCCTGACCCCACACTTCCCGCTTTAATTTTGTTCAATACATGAAAATTATTGACATAATAATCACCAGAATTTAGAAAATTATTTACATCCTATTCTTATAACAATGTTCTTTTCCTGAAGAGGTTAATGATGACCCGCACCGGACAGATTTCCCCTGCTACCGCCAGCCAGTCACGCCGCGCGCTCGTCGCCGGTTCGGTCGGTAATTTTATCGAATGGTATGAATTCGGCGTTTACGGTTATCTGGCGACGCTGATCGCCGGTAACTTTTTCACGCTGGAAGGCCAGACCGGCCTGACCGGGTTACTTCTGACGTATGCGTCGTTCGCGCTGGCGTTTTTCTGTCGTCCCATTGGTGCGATTATTTTTGGCCGCATCGGCGACCGCATTGGCCGCAAGCCGACACTGATTGCCGTCGTTCTGCTGATGACACTCGCCACAGCGATCATTGGTTTACTGCCGACGTATGCGCAGATTGGTGTAGCCGCGCCGCTGTTACTGACACTGATGCGCATGTTCCAGGGCTTGTTTGCGGGTGGTGAATTCGGTGGCGCGGTTTCCCTGATGACCGAATTCGCACCGAAAGGCAAACGCGGTATTTACGGCGCGTGGCAGTCATTTACCGTGTCGCTGGGTTTGCTGACCGGCGTGGCGCTGGTCGCGTTGCTGGTTCAGACCCTTCCCGAAGCACAAATGAAAGACTGGGGATGGCGTATTCCGTTCCTGCTGGCGCTGCCGATGGGGCTGGTGGCGCTGTATCTGCGCCTGAAACTCGATGAAACGCCTAACTTTGTTGCCAGTAAAAAGGCCGAACCGAAAGCGCAAAAAACAGCCGCTGAAAAAGCCTCTGCTGTCGCCACCGCCAAAGCTATTGCGCTGGGGATTGGCCGCATGATGGGCTGGTCGGCGGGCGGTTATACCTTCCTGGTGGTGATGCCGTCTTACCTGCAAACCTCCCTGCACGCCACGTTTTTACAGGCACTGGTGGCCACCGTGCTGGCGAACGTCGGTTTCGCGCTGGCTATTCTGCCTTCCGGCTGGCTGAGCGATAAAATCGGCCGTAAAAAGGTCATGATGATTGCCGTATTTGCCGTCATCGTGCTGAGTTTTCCGTTGCTGCATTTGCTGCAAAACCCTGAAAGCAGTCTGCTGGTGAAAGGCATTGCAGTGCTGATTGCCGGGGCAACAATTGGCATGATTGCCGGTCCCGGCCCGGCGATGCTGGCGGAAATGTTCCCGACCCGCGTGCGTTATACCGGTCTGGGATTATCCTATTCATTGTCGAACGCCGTGTTCTCCGGCTGTGCGGGACTTATCATCACCGGTCTGATTAAAGAGACCGGCAATCTGGATATTCCGGCGTATTACGTGGTCGCCACCTGCGTGGTCAGCCTGTTTGCGCTGATGACGTTACGAAAAGACGATCATTTACGTGAACTGGAGGAATAAGCATGAATGGCAGTGACCTGCAGTCACGTCTGAACGCATTACAGGGCAGTTTTTCTCCGGCGGAAAAACGCATCATCACCATTATCAGGCTCAATCCGCTGGGTGTGGCGAAAATGGGCGTGACGGAACTGGCAAAATACGCTGAAACCAGCACCGCCACGGTGGTACGCACCAGCAAACGGCTGGGGTTTACCGGCTATCCGGCGCTGCGGCTGGCGTTGGCCGCAGAAACCTCAAGTCCGATGCCCATCGAGATGCCCCTGGCGGCGGATATCGGCGACAATGATTCGCCCAAGCAGATCCTGCAAAAGCTGCTGGAATTCGAGGTCAAAGGCGCGACCGAGACCACGCAGCTCCTCAGCGCAGCAACGCTGGAACAGGCGGTCAGCATCCTTTCACAGGCACGCCGGATTGATATTTACGGCACCGGTGCCTCAGCGCTGGTTGCTCAGGATTTCTGCCAGAAGCTGCGGCGCATCGGCGTTGTCGCCCAGACTTTTGGCAGCACCGACGAAAGTCTGGTAAGCGCCTGTCAGTTAACGAATGCAGATGCCGCGCTGGCGATTTCCCACTCCGGCCAGACGGCAGATGTCATTGAAGCGCTTACACAGGCTAAAGCCGCGGGGGCAACAACGCTGGCGATCACCGCCAATGGCCGTGCCGCCCTCGCCCGCAAGGCCGATATCGTGTTACGAACCAGCAGCCGCGAAATGGGTTTTCGTGCCGCTGCGATGGCCAGCCGGACCAGCCAGTTGCTGATCATCGACTGTCTGTTTATCGGTGTCGCGCAGCGTCTGCCGGGTGCGCGCGACGCCTTGCGCAAAACCCACGACGTCGTGCGTCAGCGCCGCCGCTGATATTTTTACGCTCTGCTGCGCGCCTTCTATACTTCATAAAACACCTGAGTTTATGAGGGCATGCATGTTCACCCATCGTTTGGTATTTCCTGCCAGCGTACTGCGCGGGCGCGGCGCTATTAAGCATCTGGGCGCGATGTGCGGACGCTTAGGCCAGCGGGCAATGTTAGTGGGCGGCAAACGCGCCATTGCCAGCGTCGAGGCGAAAGTCGCGGATCAGCTCGAGCAGCAGATGGTCAGCTATCTTGGCAGTGAAATCTTCAACGGCGTGTGTTGTCAGGAGGAAATCAACCGGCTGGCAGACGTGTTCCGCACGCAAGGGGTGGAAGTGATTATCGCCACCGGTGGCGGAAAAGCGCTGGATACCGCCAAAGCGGCAGGCGTGGCGTGCAATATTCCGGTGGTGACACTGCCGAGCATTGCGGGCACCTGTTCGGCGGTGACCTCGCTGGCGTTCCGTTATCATCAGGACGGTGAATTCCGTGACATGATGCCGTTACCCTGTGGCCCCGCTGCGGTGGTGATCGACGCTGATTTACTGGCCACCGCCCCGCTGCAATGGCTCTCAGCGGGCATCGGCGACACACTGGCAAAATGGTACGAATATCGTGCCATCAGCGATCTGAATCAGCTTACCGGCCTGGCAGGTGTCGCCAGAACCAACAGTGAATTGTGTTACACCCTGATCGAACATTTCGCCGCCGACGCCTGTTTTGCGGTGCATGACGGCAAAGCCAACAACGCCCTCGAACAGGTGCTCGATGCCATTTTCCTCTACGCCGGACTGACCTCAGTCATGAGCAACGGCGCACACACCGGCGCTGCCCATGCGTTATACGAAGGTTTCACCGCCTGCCCGAAAACCCGCCATATCCCTCATGGTTTACTGGTCGGTTACAGCAACCTGTGCCTGCTGGCACTGGAAAACCGCAGCGACGATGAGTTGCTGACCGCCATCGCCCTGGCCCGCGACAGTGCCATACCAACACAGTTAGCGCATATCGCGACAGGGCTGACGGAGCAGGATCTGGCCGTGATTATTGACCGCAGTCTGAGCACGCCAGATATGGCGAACATGCCCATGGATATTACCTTTGAAGATGTCAGGGGTGCGGTAGAAAGAGTGGAGAGGCTTGGGGCAAAAATTAATTAGTTTTTTGCGCATGCTGTGCAAACTGGCCTTCAGGTCAAGGTCGTGGGCGTCGGCCCACACCGACTTGGGGGACGGCTTATCGCCGCCGCCCCCCAAGCCCCCCCCGGGCTCTTTCACTGCGCGCTCCGCTCGCTGACTATGTTCCATAAGCCGCAGCGATAGCCGCAAAATCCCGCCGCTGCGCGGTGCCCTCCCATCGGGTTACAACCCGCGCAAAAACATGCGCGGTTTTCCACCTCTCGTCCGGCGGTATTTTGGAACCGGCCTCAGGCTCTTAATTCACAACCTGACTGATGTTGAAATCTAAAAACTCCTGCCTTTGAATTTAAGATCGTGCGGGCGATTCAGAAATCTTGCTGAACGGAGCGGCCTGGAGACCCAAGGCTCCAGGACCGAGAGAAGGAACCGCAAAGCGGCAAGATTTCCAGCCTGTCGCGGCGGCAACTGAAACATAGTGTCTAGCGACAGCGCGCAGTGAAAAAGCGCGGGAGTCCAGAGGGCGCGCGCTTACGCGTCCTCTGGGCCAGTGTGGGCGGCGAGCCCACGACCTTGAATTTGAATTTGAATTTGAATTTGAAATTAAAAACTAAACGGGATCGAAAGGCACTCCTTTCAACTCCCCCACTTTCCGCTTAATCAGTTGCCTGAGCCTGAGCGCCGCCTGCGACGCCGGTTGATCCCGGCGGCTCAGCAAAATCACCTCAAACGGCAGGGGTTCCACTACCGCCACGATCTTCAGTTGATCAACATACCGCCGGGCGGTAAACGTATCCACCACGCCGACACCGCCGCCTGCCAGCACCATGTCGGCGATCACCGAGTAGGTTTTGATAAACAGCGCAGAATGCGGCATCAGACCGTTTTCGCGCAGGACGCGGTTGAGCACCTGCCCCAGCGGATCCTGCTGCTGCAACATCAGCAGATCGTTTTCACACAGCCACGCCAGCGTTACCGGCCCTTCGACCGGGGAATCTTTGGGCAGGAGCGCGACCATATTGGCCTGATAGATCGACTCAGCAACCAGTTCCTGCGTGGCCTGCTCGCCAAATGCCAGCGCGAAATCCATTTTGTATTGCAGCAAGTCCTGACTCAGCGTGTTGAAATGTCCGGTCACCAGTTCGACGCTGCCGCCGGGCGTCTGACGGCGGAAATCCACCAGCACCGGCGCCATCACGCTGTGTCCGAGGGCGTGTGCCGAACCAATGCGCACATGCTGGCCTTCGCCCTGACGTAACTGTTCCGCCAGCTCACCGATGGCCTGAATATGACTGAATAACGCTTCGACTTCCGGCATTAACCGCCGCCCTTCCGGCGTCACAATCAGCCCCTGCGGTGTACGGTCAAACAGCGTGAAACCCAGTTGCTGCTCAGCGTGATTCAGCACGCGGCTGACATTCGGCTGCGACACGTTCAGCAGGCGCGCCGCGCCGCTGACGCTGCCCGCCTGTAACACGGCCTGAAACACTTCGATGTGGCGTAAGCGCATTGCTGCCCTATTTCTGCGTGGTGGCTAAGTACGAGAAAGCACTTAACAGGCTGATAATATTAGCAACGGTCGGGCTGTGATAACCGACGGTGACGGCATCGAGACGTTCAACGCCGGGGATCAGACAGAATAAATCTGCCAGGACCGGTTTCGAAGTCATCAGTTCAAGATGGTATGGCGCACTGAATCTTCCGGCAGTGAGCGGCGCAGGTTTGCTGACGGCAATGGTCGCCTGTTTACGGATTTTGGCACAGGCAATCGACGGGCTGTCGGATTCGGCGGCATTGGCGGAAATCGCCCGTTTGACGCAGACATATTGCGATTCAGGGTAATAGCGGCGGATCCAGGTTTCGAGGTGATCGTCGCCGGTCACCAGCCATAACGGCACGTTGAGTTCCGCACCGGCAGCGGCGTATAAGTCGCTTTCGCCGACCACGTTGCCGTTGAGTTTAACGCGGTAAAAAGCGCGGCCATTGATGGTGTGCGCCAGTACACCATTTTCGCCTGCGGCAGTGTGATAGCCGACAAACATCAGGCCGTCGTATTGCTGTTGTTGCAGCCCTTCGACCATCGATAAACCACGCGGTTTACCCTGTACCAGCCTGGCTCGCGGATCGATTTTATCGGCGCGCAGGTTTTGCATCATCGCGTGGCTGTCGGCCACCGTCACTTCCATCGCGCCACCGGCAAAAGCGCCGTCGATGGCGGCGTTAACTTCGCCTTCCATCAGTGCACGGGCGGCCTCGTAATCTGAATTCCCCGGGCTGCACTGCTCAGGACGCATGACACCCGCAATACCTTCAATGTCCGCAGAGATAAACACTTTCATCAGTCGTTCCCTTTTTGGTTTGGTTACCAGACGGAGGCTAAACCCACACCCCATCCCAGCCTTCCCCTCGTGAGAGGGGAAGGAGCCAGGCTAGTTCGCCAGATTATCTAATACTTCACTCAACCCCAGCCGGTAATGTCCGTCGAATCCGCAAACGGTTTCAGCACTCAGTAAGGCATCAATAATAGCGTGTTCTGTGGCGTCTGCCGCCAGTGCCAGTAAAGGCTCAAGTTCGGCATCCGGTAATGTGACACCGTCACGTTTCGTCGAAAATGCCAGTGCGATATCCCCTGAGCCATGCCCCCAGTAACTGCCCAGACGCCCTAACCCGGCACCGGCGCGTTTGGCGATACGTCCGAGCTGACGGCTGTCGAGATAGCAATCGCAGGCCATCACAATAATCACCGAACCGGCGTCCACCTGCGGCGCCAGTTGCGGCAGGATTTGGGTGATGGCTTCGCCGGCACGGACGCCGTCAAGCGTCAGGTCAGAGAGTTTGCCAAAGTTCGCCAGCACCAGTACGCCTAATGTCGCGTTTAGCGTTTCGCACCAGCGCGAGGCGGTGCCGATGCCGCCTTTTAAGCCAAAGCTGCTCATGCCACGTCCGGCACCCACGCTGCCACGGGCGAAGGTTTTTGTCGCGCCGTCGAGTGCGGTCAACGCGTCGTCTTCACTCACCGCCATCGCCTGAATATCATTAAGATAGAAATCATTGCACTCGAGGATAACCGGATTGATGGTGGCATCAGGACGGCCAATCTGCGGAAATTGCTGACAACTGCGTTTCACCAGCGCATTAAATAACGTGCCGGTGGCGAAGGTATTGCTGAGCAGTACCGGCGTTTGCAGTTCGCCCAGTTCCATCACCTGAATCAGCCCCATCGGTTTGCCGAAACCGTTTAACACCGCCACGCCACAGGGCAACGGCTTTTCATACAGATTATCGCCGGGCGGCACAATGGCGGTGACACCGGTCTGCACATCTCCGGCGGCCAGCGTGCTGTGTCCGACAGTCACGCCGGTCACATCAGTCAGTGAATTGGTGGCACCGCACGGGAAACGCGGGCGGAAAATCTGGCGCGACCTGCGCCAGCGTTGCAGCAAGGCAGACAGCGCCTGCTGCTGAAATTCATCTTCATGTTGTTGCGGATGCATCAGTTTTCCGTTTCAGCTGTTCGGTGACTATTACTTTTTCAGTTTAGGATCCAGCGTGTCACGCAGCGCGTCACCGAGCAGATTAAATGCCAGAACCGTGAGGAATATCGCCAGCCCCGGGAACACGCTGACGTTCCATTTGCCCGCCATCATCATATTACGGCTCATCGCCAGAATATTGCCCCACTCCGGCACATCCGGTTCCGGCCCCAGACCGATAAAACTCAGGCTGGCTGCGGTCAGGATACTGGTGCCAATACGCATGGTGAAATAGACGATGACGTTTGAGAGCGTGCCCGGCAGGATATGACGCAAAATCACCACCCTGTCCGGCGCGCCGACGCAGCGAACGGCTTCGACATAGGCGCTTTGTTTAATCGATAACGTAGCAGCGCGCACGATGCGGGCAAACACCGGCACGCTGAATACCGCGACCGCGATGATCACGTTGTTCAGCCCCGGACCGAGAATAGCCACGACTGCAATGGCCAGCAACATGCCCGGAAAAGCGAATAAAACGTCGGAGCCGCGCATGATCAGCATATCCAGCCAGCGGCCGTAATATCCGGCCAGCAGCCCGAGTAACACACCGGCAATCATGCCGAGCGTGACCGAAAAAATCCCGACATAAAGGGAGATACGCGCACCATAGATGATGCGGCTGAGGACATCTCTTCCCAAGTCGTCGGTGCCAAACCAGTGTTCTGGCGTCGGACCGACACCGAGCGCCATCCAGTCTGGTGTCATCGGGTCAAAAGGTGCCAGCCACGGCGCGAACACCGCAACAAGCACCAGCAGCAGAATGAATCCGCCTGAGACCAGTGCCATCGGATGACGGATAAAGGTGTGAAAAAAGTCGTACCACGGCGAGCGGATATCATCGTTTTGCGAGGCTACCGCAGCCGCTTGGATATCTCCCGGAGGAGAGACAGGATCGGTCATGAGCAGCTCCTAACGCAGACGGATAGCAGGATTGACCACCGCGTACAGCAGATCAACCAGCAGGTTTATCAGAATAAATTCAAACACGAACAACATGACCAGTGCCTGAATCACCGGCTGATCCTGCGTTTTGATGGATTCGATCAGTAACCAGCCTAGCCCCGGCCAGCTGAACACGCTTTCGACAATGATCGAGCCACCGAGCAGGAAGCCAAATTGCAGGCCAAGCATGGTGATAATCGGGATCAGCGCATTACGCATGATGTGTTTCCACGTCACCAGACGCGCGCGTAATCCTTTGGCGTTGGCGGTGCGCACATAATCTTCCTGCGCCACGTCGAGAAATGCTGAGCGGGTGAAACGCGCCATGACTGCCGCCACCGAGGAACCCAGGGTGATCGCCGGTAAGATAATGTCAGCGGGCTGATTAAATCCGCTGACGGCAAATATCCCGAACGGCATGGCGACAAACTGGATAAGCAACAATCCGAGCCAGAATGGCGGCATGGAAATGCCGCCGACCGCCATGCTCATCAGCGTCCAGTCCTGCCATTTTCCACGTTTGAGCGCAGACACCACGCCAATCACCAGCCCCAGCACCACTGACCAGGCAAAGCCCGCCAGCGCCAGCAGCAATGTCGGCATAAACCCGCTTTCAATCACACTTAACACCGGCTGACGCGTGCGGTAAGTGGTGCCCAGATCGCCGTGAATCATGCCGTCCAGCCAGTGCCAGTACTGCGCAGGCAGCGGATCATTCAGACCAAGCAGTTGCCGTGCTGACTCAACCGCCTCAATCGGCGCATCCTGACCGGCGTAAATACGCGCAGGGTCACCCGGCAGCAGCTTGATAAAGCCGAAAACCAGTAATGACACCACCAGTAAAACGGGGATCATTTCCAGTATCCGGCGGATAAAATAGGTCAGCATAAAAGTGATTCCCTGAATTCAGTAAACTCCCTCCCCTGCGAAGGGGAGGGTTGGGGTGGGGTATTTATGGCAACTCTGAATCTGAAGTTGCCTGCTAAACCCCCTCCCAGCCTCCCCCTTCGCAGGGGGAGGCGCAAAAAAATTACTTAAACTGTGCCTGATTAAAAATCAGTGAGCCGTCGGCCAGCATGTAGACGCCGGAAAGGTCTTTGCTCTTACCGACCAGGTTGTCCGGCACGCCGAGATAGGCCACCGGCGCATCTGCCCACAGCAGTTTTTGCGCATCGGCATAGGCGGCTTTACGTTTTTCCACATCAGCCG
Source organism: Rahnella sp. WP5 (assembly GCF_000745615.1). NCBI lineage: Bacteria > Pseudomonadati > Pseudomonadota > Gammaproteobacteria > Enterobacterales > Yersiniaceae > Rahnella > Rahnella sp. WP5. The sequence continues at coordinate 49,393 of NZ_JQJR01000010.1, forward strand.
TTTGCAGACCGGCGGTGATCGCCGCATCAACCTGCTTGTTGCTGTAATAAGAGACGTTATAGGCAGAAGGGATCCAGGATTCGGTGGCAAACAGCGGACGCAACGCCCAGTCTGCATCGCCGGTAGAGGCCGACCATGCGCCGTAGTACATTTCCACTTTGGCATCTGCCGGTTTCGGCGTGCTCCACAGGCGCTGGTTAAGCGAACCGGAATCCATCGGCACCAGTTTGACGCGCACGCCGATCAGTGAAAGTTGTTGTTTCAGGAACTGCGCACTGCGGATACGGTCGGTTTTGTTCGAGCTCCACATTTCAACGTCGAAGCCCTTCTCATAACCGGCTTCTTTCATCAGCGCTTTGGCTTTAGCGATGTTATAGCTGTAATCCGGCGTGGTTTGTTTCTGATAGAACTGAACGTTTTTCGGCAGCGGCGAGGTGGACGGCGAACCCAGACCGGCGAAACCGACTTTTAGCCACAGATTACGGTCAATAGCGTAGTTAATCGCCTGACGGACACGCACGTCAGAGAACTCTTTTTTCTGCGTATTGAAGGCGATGTAATACAGATAGATGCCCGGATCCTGCGCAATATCCAGCTTCGGATCGCTCTTCACGGTATCCACCAGATCGGACGGCAGCGGATACACCGCGTCCACGCCGCCGGACTTCAGTTTCGCCACCTGCGTGGAATCTTCCGGCGTCGGGTAAAGCGTGACGGAATCTACTTTCGGCCAGCCTTTCTGCCAGTAGTTGTCGTATTTCACCAGTTTGACGTCTTTACCCTGCTGCCATTCCACAAACTTAAACGGACCAGTGCCGACCGGATGCACACTCAGATCCTGTTCGTTCGGGTATTGCTTTAACGAAGCCGGGCTGTGCATCACCGCCGACGGGTGCGCCAGGGTGTTGATCATCGCGCCAAACGGTTTGTTGAGGGTGATTTTTACCTGATACGGACTGACCACATCAACGGATTTGATCATGCTGAACAGCGAGTTACGTTTCAGATGATTGGCCGGATTGGCCAGCCGATCCAGGTTGGCTTTTACCGCATCAGCATTGAACGGCGTGCCGTCCTGGAAAGTCACATCGTGGCGAAGATTGACGGTGAATTCGGTCGCATCGCTGTTACTGGTGTAATCCGTCGCCAGCACCGGCACAACGGCCATTTTGCTGTCGAACTGGAACAGGCGTTCAAAAATACCGCTCTGAATGGAATAGCTCAGCGTATCTGTGGTGTCGTGCGGGTCAAAACCGGTCACGTCGGCATACATGGAAATACGCAGATCTTTGGCCTGAGCCGACGCCGCAAAACAAAGCGCCAGTCCGGCGGCAAGCAGGCTTTTACGCACTAAGGTCGAATGCATGGTGTTCTCCTGTGTGTCCCAAAAAAGAATGTTGAGTTATCCCTGTGCAACCCAGTGATGTTCACTGACGCGGGAATATTTGAGTTTTTCTATCTGTACACCCGCCGGATGCACCGGCGATTTCACTTCCACATCATCAAAATTGCGTAAAACACGTTGCGTCGGATCCGCCACCGGTACCGAACTGAGCAGGCGTTGGGTATATGGGTGTTTAGGATTACTAAACACGGCGTCACGCGGGCCAATCTCGACAATCTGTCCGCTGTACATCACCGCCACCCGGTTGGCGATCCGCTCCACCACCGCCATGTCATGCGAAATAAACAGCCAGGCAACGCCGGTATCACGCTGAAGATCCATCATCAGATTGACCACCTGCGCCTGAATCGATACATCCAGCGCCGACACGGCCTCGTCGGCAATAATCACCTGTGGCTGCAATGCCATGGCGCGCGCGATGGCAATACGCTGACGTTGCCCGCCGGAGAATTCGTGCGGATAGCGCCGCGCATGGAAAGGTTCAAGTCCGACACTTTTCAGCAACTGATTGACCACCGGCGTGGCATCAGCCAGAGACTTTTTCAGGCCATGCAGTAATAAAGGTTCGGCAATGGAAAACCCGACGGTCAGACGCGGATTGAGCGAGGCGTAGGGATCCTGAAACACCATCTGGATCTGACGACGGACAGCCTGAAACGGGGTGTCGCGCATCAGGGTAATTTCTTTACCTTCGAGGTGAATGCTTTCGGATTCGCTGCCCACCAGCCGCAAAATCGCGCGACCGGTAGTGGATTTGCCGCAACCGCTCTCGCCTACCAGTGCCAGCGTTTCGCCCGGCCAGATAGAGAAGTCGATTTGTTCCACGGCGTGGACTTCTTTGGTCACGCGTGACAACACGCCGGAGCGGATCGGGTAACAGACACGCAACCCGCGCACATCGAGCAACGGCGGCGCATCGTAGTTGGCGGTTTTCTGATCGCCATCACCCGCTGAAATGTGAGGATGATCACCTGCAACCGATTGCTTTTCTGGAGAAATATTTTGGCCGGTTTTATCTCTTAACAGCGGGAAGCGGCGCGGCCATTTCAGCCCCTGCATGTCGCCCAGTTTCGGTACGGCGGCCAGCAAGGCGCGGGTATAAGGATGCTGTGCGTTGGCGAAAATTTCCGTCACACTGCCCTGCTCCACCACCTGGCCCTGATACATCACCACCACCCGATCGGCAATTTCCGCCACCACGCCCATGTCATGGGTGATAAACAGAACCGACATATCGGTGCCCTGTTGCAGGTCGCGCAGAATTTGCAGGATACGCGCCTGTACCGTGACATCCAGCGCCGTCGTGGGTTCGTCGGCAATCAGCAGCGCCGGATCGCAGGCCAGCGCCTGCGCAATCATCACGCGCTGACGCATTCCGCCGGAAAGTTCATGCGGATAACATTTAAGGATACGTTCAACGTCAGGAATACGAACCTGTTTCAGCAGCTCGCGGGCTTTGTTCAGCGCCGTGGCTTTATTCGCCATGCCGTGATCCAGCAACCCTTCGGTAAGCTGATCGCCCACACGCAGCACCGGATTGAGCGAGGTCATCGGTTCCTGAAAAATCATCGACATTTCCTGCCCGCGCAGTTTGCGGCGCGATTCTGCCGACAGCGACGTCAGGGTATGACATTTGCCGTTGCGGCCAAAAAACTCGATACTTCCCGCATCGACGTGCGCCGAATCCGGCAGCAATCCCATGACACTCAGTGAAGTGACGGACTTACCGGATCCGCTTTCGCCCACCACCGCCACCACTTCACCTTTATTAATAGAGAAGGAAACGCCTTTCAGCGCCTGCGTTTTGCCCTGCCGGCCGGAAAATGTCACCGACAAATCGTTAATCTGCAAAATGGGCACTGTCATCAATAAACGCCTCCTTTATAAGTTGAACTGTTAAAGCCAGACTTCACCGTTTTCATAGCGCAATGCCGGTTCAGCGTCCTGCGCCAGCCAGATCGGGCCATCAAGATCGACACGTTCCGCCTGCACCGCTACCGGCAGCGCCGCCTCCATCGCAATGGATGAGCCCAGCATGCAACCGACCATAATGCGCAGATTGAACTGCCGTGCCACATCGGTCATGGCCAGCGCTTCTGTCAGGCCACCACATTTGTCGAGCTTGATATTGATCATCTCGTAACGGTCGCGCAGCCCTGCAATATCCGCACGCTCATGACAGCTTTCGTCGGCGCAGACAGGAACAGGATGCAAACAACGCACCAGATCTTTGTCATTACCGGCAGGAAGGGGTTGTTCGATCATCGCCACGTTGAATTCATGCAGCGCCTGAAACAGGCTGTCGAGATCCAAACCCAGCCAGGATTCGTTAGCGTCCACCACCAGCGTAGCCTGCGGTGCCGTGGCGCGGATGGCGGCCACTTTCTCGATAATCTGCTCGCGGTCGAGTTTAATTTTCAGCAACTTCGCGCCACCGGCAACTGCCACGGCGGCGGCATTGGCCATATTTTCCAGCGAATCCAGACTCAGGGTTTCGGCGGTAATCACCGAAACAGGCTTAGGCATATCAAGCAGTTGCCACAGGTCTTTGCCCTGTTTTGCCGCATCGAGACGCCACATTGCACAATCGAGGGCATTGCGCGCTGAGCCAACCGGCAACGCCTGTTGCAGCGCCTCGCGGCTCAGTCCCTGTTCAACCTGCGGACGGATAAGTTCCAGTTGCTCGCAAACGCTGTGCGGGGATTCCTGATAATGCGCGGTCGGTGTGCATTCCCCGACGGCGGTAAATTCACCGTCCGTCAGGTAAACACGTACCACCGTGACGGCGGTGCGGATACCACGGGAAATCGCAAATGGTTTTGCCAGCGGCAGTTCGACGGACTGGAAAGTCATCTGGATCATCAGGCGTTTTCCTTGATCCATTGCGCGATATTTTTGATACCGAAACGCACCGGATCGGTGGCCGGTACGCCGAATTCTTCGCTGATTTCCGCCAGTGCGATTTTGGCTTCTTCTTCACTGACGGAGGAGGTGTTAAGCGAGAAACCGGCGAGTCTTACGCCAGGACTGGTCAGGCTGGCCGCCGCCAGATTGGTATCGAGACACTGACGCAGCGTGGGCATAAACTGATGTGGCAGATGGCGCATATGCGGACGACCAAGCTCGTGACACATCACTAATAAATGTGCCTGTGCGCCATGAATCAATCCCATGCTGACACCGGCAAAAGACGGGTGATACAGCGAGCCCTGACCTTCAATGATGTCCCAGTGATCGTCATCGTTCGCCGGGGAAAGCGCTTCGACAGCACCGGAAATGAAGTCGGCAATCACCGCATCAATGGCAATACCGGCACCGGCCACCAGCACGCCGGTCTGGCCGGTAGCGCGGAAATCAGCGTTCAAATCCAGCTCACGCATGGCCGCTTCAAGCGCCAGCGAGGTGTACATTTTGCCGACCGAGCAATCTGTGCCGACAGTCAGAATGCGTTTGCCGCTACGTTTCATGCCGGTGCCGGTATCCAGCGCCGGTTGCATGTGGCGCACATCGAACAGTTGCACATTATTTTCAGCGGCCAGCGCAACCAGCTCAGGAATGTCGTTCAGCCCCTGATGCAGACCGTTCGCCACATTCAGACCGGCGCTGATGGCCGCTTTGATCGAATCAATCCAGTGTGCCGGTAATTTACCGCCTGAATTTGCGGTGCCCAGCACCATGGTTTTCGCGCCCTGCGCTTTCGCCGTGGCGATATCCAGATCCGGCAACCCTAAGGACACAGAATCCGTTGCCAGACGAATTTGTCCGACGCAAGCTTCAGGACGCCAGACGTGAATACCGCGCGCTGTTTTCGCCGCCAGCGGATCCATCACATCACCAAGAAATAAAAGATACGGCTTTGGAATTTGCTGCATGTCAGTTTCTCCGGGGTCTATTTTTTTGAATGGGGTTTTAATCAGACTGCAGAGAATATTCCACGGGAGAAAGCGGCTGACGAATACTTGTTTGGGTCTGGGGTATAACCTCAGGCTATAGACTTAGATATATGAATTTATTGTGGTTATTTGAGAAGAGAAACGGGGCGGCATGGGAGGCATTACACGAAATCACAGGTATAAAAAAAGGCAGAGCCAATGAACTCTGCCTTTGCGATTACCTTTTTCAGACACAGAATGGGGTAATAATTTAGTTCACTAACTTAGAAGCGGTAAGTCAGTGCTACAGCAACGATGTCGTCAGAGCTTACGCCCAGTTTGTTGTTGTCATCGATCTGGTTGATCATGTAGTCAACATAGGTGTACATGTTTTTGTTGAAGTAGTAAGTCGCACCGATTTCGAAGTATTTAACCAGGTCCGCATCACCCACACCTTCAACATCTTTCGCTTTAGACTGCACGTAACCGATTGAAGGACGCAGACCGTTTTCGAACTGATACTGCGCAACTAACTCATAACCCTGAGTTTTGTTAGCGTAGCCGCTCGTGGTGCCCACGGTGACTGGCGCCTGGTTACGGGTTTCGTTGTACATCGCTGCCAGATAAATCTGGTGAGCGTCATATTTCAGGCCAGTTGCCCATGCAGAAGCTTTGTCGCCAGCGCCGATTGTGGCGTTGGTTTGTGCGTTAGTACGGTCAGAAGAAGAACCCGCAATAACTGCACCGATGCCGGAACCTGCGATATCTTCATAATCGATGGATGCGCCGTAACCGTCGCCGTTGCCTTTAGACGCTGAACGACCGTCGTTTTCGTTTTTACCCTGGTATTGCAGGGCGATGTTCAGGCCGGTAACCAGACCGAAGAAGTCCTGGTTACGGTAAGTTGCCAGACCACTTGAACGACCCACCATGAAGTTGTCATTGTTAGCAGTATCACCACCAAACTCAGGCAGCATATCGGTGAAGCCCAGTGCGTCGTAAACCACACCGTAGTTACGACCGAAATCGATAGAACCGAAATCTTTCACTTTCAGACCCGCAAAGCCCAGACGGGTTTTATTGCCCAGGTCGCCCTGAGATTCTGCGTGGTTAGCCTGAATGTTATATTCCCACTGGCCATAACCGGTCAGTGTGTCGTTAATTTGAGTTTCGCCTTTAAAGCCCAGACGCGCATAAGTCATGTCGCCGTCAGAACTTTTATCATCGGAGAAATAATGCTTAGCGGTTACACGACCATACAGGTCCAGTTTGTTACCGTCTTTATTATAGATTTCACTCGCGTTTGCGGTAGATCCCACTGCAATTAAAGAGACCGCTAAGGCCAACACACTGCGCTTCATCATTATTTAAGTTTCCTTGATTTTTTATAAAGGAGTTCTCATGCCCGCTTTCTTTTATATATCTGGAATATCGGGCTGTGAGTATTTGTACATGTTTTGAAATACGTCTGTCTGTAAAACGATTCGAACCTTAACACTGAGCACGAAAAGTTAAAATGGAAAAGTTCGCCTCATTAAGTCTTTTTTGCGTAAAGAGTTGTAACATAATATTTCTGCTATAAGCCGCTAACCCCCTGATTATATGCGCTTTTAGCATAACATTTTGCACCACAACGGTGCGATGCATTTTTTTGGTGCAAAACAGGTCTCGCATTGTAAAGTTATTGCAACCGAGATCACCTTTATCAAAAGGTTTTTATCTGTTAACAATCGTTAATGAATTATGGAGGAATTTAGACGCGTTGCATTTAAATGGTGCATAGCAGGGTAATTATCACAAGGGTAAGTTCATTATCACATTAATAGAAAAAGCAGCCATAAGATTTTTGTACTACGCAATTTTTTTCGAATTAGGATTTTCGCTAAAGATATTGAGCAAAATAAAGTCAAATTAAAGGAAATAATAATGACCTGCGTGATTGAATTGAACGAAAGTGAATATTTTTACCTGCCCGAATCGCATCATTTTTATTCAAAACGGGCTTTTACTAAAAAGAAAATATTAAAAGAGAGGGCAGACTTGAGAAGGATAGGGAAATTTTTGGGGAGACTTTACTTTTGAGTGGCGATTATTTCGCCGTTCCAACCCTCTCCTTTGCAGGAGAGGGTACAAAAATTAACGGAACTGTGCGGCGTGGAGTTGTGCATAACGCCCCTGATGAGCCAGCAGTGATTCATGCGTACCCTGCTCAACAATGCCTTCTTTATCGACCACGATAATACGGTCAGCGTTCTGAATCGTCGCCAGACGATGGGCAATCACCAGCGTGGTCCGTCCCTCAGAAAGCTCCGCCAGCGACTGCTGGATAGCCTGCTCGGTGGCAGTATCCAGTGCAGACGTGGCTTCGTCGAGGATCAGGATTGGCGGGTTTTTCAGGAAAATCCGCGCAATCGACAGGCGTTGCTTCTGCCCGCCGGAAAGCTTCACGCCCCGCTCGCCAATCACCGTGTCCATGCCCAGCGGCAGTGCGTCAATGACGTCATCAAGGCGTGCGCGGCTGGCAGCCAGGCGGATTTCTGCTTCGCTGGCATCGAGCTTACCGTAAGCAATGTTCTCGCGGATCGTCCCGCCAAACAGAAACACATCCTGCTGCACGATGCCGATGTTATGACGCAACGAGGTCTGCGTCATGTCGCGGATATCAATGCCATCGATGGTGATACTGCCGCTGTCCAGCTCATAAAAACGGGGCAGCAGCGAACACAAGGTGGTTTTTCCCGCACCGGAAGGCCCGACGAATGCCAGTGTTTCTCCGGCATTAATAGAAAGCGTGATGCCATTGAGAATTTTGCTGACTGACGTATAGCCGAACACCACGTTGTCATAATGAATATCGCCGCGCAGATGGCTGACCACCTGAGCGCCCGGCCGGTCCGTGATATCCGGCGCGGTATCAATAAGCTGCGTGAAGCGTTTGAAACCAGCAATCCCTTTCGGATAGCTTTCCAGTACCGAACTGATTTTTGCCACCGGACGGAAAAACACTTCCACCAGCAGCAGGAACCCCACGAATCCGCCGTAAGTCAGCTGACCATTAATCACGTACCAGGTTCCGGCGACCATCACGATCAACTGAACCAGACGCGTACTCAGATAGCTCAGCGTCAGGCTGGCAGTCATGATCTGATAGGCTTTCAGTTTCGTCGTGCGGTAATTATCGTTGTCAGAAGCAAACAGTTTTTGCTCATGCGCTTCGTTAGCGAAGGCTTTCACCACACGAATGCCGCCGATGCTTTCTTCTATACGTGCGTTAAAATTACCCACCTGGCCGAACAGGCGCCGCCAGGTTTCAGTCATCTGCGCACCATAGCGGCTGACCATCCAGGTCATCGCAGGCACAATAATGATGGTCATCAGCGCCAGCTGGACATGCACTGTCGCCATCAGAATGAACGCGCCGATAAAGGTCATCACCGCGATAAATACATCCTCCGGCCCGTGGTGTGCCACTTCGCCCACTTCCTCCAGATCCTTGGTGACATGGGTAATGATGTGACCGGTTTTGGTATTGTCGTAATAACGGAATGACAGTTTCTGCAGATGGCTGAACGCTTCGCGACGCATGTCGGTTTCAATCCCGACGCCCAGCGCGTGTCCCCAGTAGTTGACGATCGCCATCAGCGCAGTATTGAACAGATAAATCAGCAACAGACCGACCGTCGCGCCGATAATCAGCACCCAGTCGTGTGCGGGCAGCAACTTATCGATGAAGGTTTTGATCGCCATCGGAAAGCCCAGTTCCAGCAATCCGGCCAGAATGGCGCACCCGAAGTCGAGGAAGAACAGTTTTTTATAGGGCGCGTAATAAGAGAAGAAACGGCGGAGCATCAGACATCCTCATAGAAACGGCCCGGCGGCGGGCAAGTCCGTCAGTCTAAATGAAAATGGTTATCGATAAAGATAATTTTAGACTCGCCCGCCGCAAGATCGTTTTTACAGGACGTTGCGCACGCCGCTCAAAATCACGTCAAAGACCGCATTCAGCGCCTGCCAGGCTATCTCTGCGCTGATCGCTTCATAGGTGGTCAGCACTGCCACGAAAGTGGATTTTTGAGTCGCCAGCAAAGATTCATACTCCCCCGAACGGAAACTGCCTTTGCCCTTTTCAATCTCCCATGTCAGCTGAAGTAAGGCTTCAATCTGCGGGACGGCACTGCTTGCCACCGTATTCCAGTTTGCGCCCAGTGAAGCTTTTGCCGCATTGATTGCGCGGTCTCTTAAATCAAAAATATCACTCATCCTGTTCACCTTTATTATTTTTGCGATGTGCCTGAGCCATTTTTTAATACCCGCTCATACGTCAGCATTGACTGCATAATCACGGAAACCTGTTTACGCTGAATAGCGATATACGCCGGAGAATCCTGTTGCGAACAATGCTGCTTTTTATATTTGATCTGATAGAAGATATTTCTCAGGCCGAATATCTGCTGATCAATCGCAGGATTGTTATTTAAGGCTTTGGTGCGGGATTCAATCAACGCCAGATCGGTTTCCGCGGAATTGAAGAACTGACTGTCGGGTTCAGAAAGGGGAGAAATCAGTGAAAGTGTTTGCCCTGCCGCCACGGGCGCAGCCTGGCAGGCAACCACCGGCACGGCGGGTTGTGTATTGTCAGCCATTGCCTGCGCAGTCCAGGTCACAAATTGCCGGTCAGCTTTAATTTCGAACTCGGTAATTTGATTATCTAACGTCAGGTCGTACTGATGTGTGGAACACGCGGTCATTGTCATCACGACAATAAACATCGCGACGCTGAATTTAATGATTGATTTCAAAATGCCTCTCCTGTGATGAATTCCGAAGGTGGGCATTATTCCATTGCCCCTGCCTTCAAAAAATTAGTCACAAGAGAGAAACGGCGCAATCAACCGGTAAATCATTTTCAATAAATGATGGCGTCATTTTTATCATTAAAATAAATAAGCGATGAGAGATTATTTTCCAGGTTAAAAACGTTCGCGTCTGTACACAGCGACAACCGTAACGCTCCCTCCCATCCTCCCCCTTCGCAGGGGGAGGAGCCGTCTTCCGTTGACGTTAATTACCGGCTCGTCGCTTCCACCGCCATTTGCACATAAATCGCCCGCAATTTTGCGGCGACGGCACCTGGTTTTCCGTCCCCGACCGGCTTACCGTCCAGTGCGATCACCGGCCAGATAAAGGTCGTTGCCGAGCTGATAAAGATCTCCCGCGCATTTTGTGCTTCATCGAGCGTGAACGGGCGTTCCTCGAAGCGAATATCATGATGCTTCGCCAGTTCCAGCAGCGCCTGACGGGTGATGCCATGCAGAATGTGCGTGCTCAGCGGGCGGGTGATCAGCGTGCCATCAGCATCTACGATCCAGGCATTGCTGGAACTGGCTTCGGTGATCAGGCCGTTTTCGATCAGTAAGGCGTCATCGGCATTATGCTGATGGGCATACTCTTTCGCCAGACACGGAGCCAGCAGACCCACGGTTTTGATGTCACGACGCTGCCAGCGGATATCCTCAACGGAGACCATGCGAATACCGCTTTTCGATTTGGGGTGATCTATCAGCGGCCGCGCCTGGGTAAACATCAGAAAAGTTGGCGTTACGCTTTCGCCGGGGAAATCAAAATCACGGTCACCGCTGTTGCCGCGGCTGATTTGCAGATATACCGCCCCTTCCACCAGATGGTTTTCAGCAATCAGACGCTTTTGCAGGGGCTCAATATCGCTGAGCGCGCAAGGCAGACGCAGATTCAGCGCCTGACAGGAACGTGCAAGCCGCGCCAGATGTGCCGCGTTGTCGAGCAGACGGCCGTTCAGTACGGCGCTGACTTCATAGACGGCATCAGCAAATAAGAAACCGCGATCAAATACCGACACCTTCGCGTCATGCTCGGCAACAAACTCCCCGTTAAGGTATACCGTTCTGGTCATGTTATTTTTCCTGGCCAACGTTGATTAGGATTTTTATTAGCTGTAAGACGACTGAAAGCATAAATTGCGTGAAAACTGAGCAGCAGATGTTGATGCAACGCAGGTTTCCGGCACACCAGACATAAAAAAAGCGCCCTGATGAGCGCTGATGCGGTATGGAGCGAAAGATCAGAGTTCGCCTTTTTTCTTTTTGTTACGGATAACTAACCAGCTGATCAGCGCCATCACGCAGCCGATAAAGATAAACCAGATGCCGAGCATCAGTTGCGGTGCCATTTCTCCTGGCGGAGTTTCAGGGCTGCCGACCACTAAACCGTGGATGGTGGCAACAATGCCGATAACCAGCAAGATCAGGCTGTTGCGAAGTAAACGGCGGGCTACGGTCATAGGTTGTCTTGGGGTGGCCATCAGATGCGTCCTTGAGCAATAAAATAAAGATAAGGGCGCATAATAGCGCCCTTCGTTTTTATGTCAAAATTGCCAGATCACAATCATGCAGGTCAATCAGCGACGATTACGCACCAGCTGATAATGGCGGGTGAGATATTCCACTGGCGCGCTCCAGATATGCACCAGGCGGCAGAACGGGAACAGCAGGAATAGCGTCATCCCCAGCACCAGATGCACACGGAAGATAAACGCCACGCCATCCAGATGCGCTGCCGCACCGCCACGGAAGGTCACCACCGATTGCGCCCAGCCAACCAGTTTCATCATTTCACTGCCGTCCATATGCTGCGCGGAGAACGGGATGGTACTCAGCCCGAGGGCACATTGAACCACCAGCAGAATGATGATCATGATGTCACCAAAACTGGAGGTCGCCCGCACGCGCTCGTTGCTCAGACGACGCCACACCAGCATGCCGCCGCCGATCAGGGTCATCAGGCCACAGGCACCACCCGCCCACATTGCCATCTGCTGTTTCACCGGCACCGGCAGAAAGGATTCATACATCCAGTGCGGCGTCAGCATACCGAAGGCATGTCCTGCGAAAATACCGAGAATACCGACGTGGAACAAAGGCGAGGCGATACGCAGCGTTTTTTTCTCCAGCAACTGGCTGGAACCGGCGCGCCAGCTGTACTGGCCATAGTCGTAACGCAACCAGCTGCCGACCAGAAATACCGTGCCGCACAGGTAGGGATAGATATTGAAAAAGAAGGTGTTGAGGAAGTCGGTCATTTGCGTGGTTCCCCCGCAGGCATTTCATCAAGGTTCAGATACTGTGGTGCGACCGCACCAGCGAAACGTTTCTGGTGCGCAGTCTCATCGCCCGACGCACAACTTTGCTCGCCGAGGAACTTGATTTGCTCCTCTTCCCATACCGCATCCAGCGCGGCGGGTGTGTCATCACGGGCTTCCTGTCTGATGCCTTCGCGCACCGTTTCGGTCGCGATATCACTGCCGGACAGCGCCAGCAGCAGATCAAACAATTCAGCGTAATGACTGTCCCGCTCCTGCATACGGGCGCTGAGTAACGCCAGAATCGGTGCGATATCACGCAGCCCTTCCCGCACCTGATTTTCATCACGCGTGGTCAGGTATTCCAGATACAGTGGCAGGTAATCCGGCAGCTCGCGGCTGTCGATTTCCAGCCCGGCTTCACGGTATTGCCCCATCAGATCGACCATCGCCTGACCACGGTCACGGGATTCGCCGTGCACATGTTCAAACAACAGCAGCGAGGTGGCGCGACCACGATCGAACAAACCGGTATACGCCGATTGTGCATCCAGCAAATCCTGCTTACAGAACGCCGTGATATACAGCGCCAGATCAAGGCGCTGCGCCTGAGTCAGTTCCGGAGACTCTGCCACCGCTTCCAGCAGTTCCGGCTGGTGTTGCCACAATTCTTCGGACGGGTAATCAAGCAGTAAGCCTGTCAGTCGTAAACTGTTCATCAGCGGTTCCTTTCGGTTTTCGCGCCGATGTCGATGGCATCGATGCGCTTACTGTTGAACAGGTTGAATTTGCTGTCGCTGCCGTGGCAGCCGTCGCCGAAGCTGAAACCACAACCTTTGGCTTCCGGGAAGGCTTCACGCGCCTGTTCACGATGGCTGGATGGCACCACGAAACGATCTTCGTAGTTGGCAATCGCCAGATAGCGGTACATTTCTTCGGCCTGTGCCGCAGACAATCCGACCTGTTCCAGCGCGCTGGTGTCCGTTACGCCATCAACCGTTTCAGCACGTTTGAAATGACGCATCGCCAGCATACGTTTCAGGGCGCGCAGCACCGGTGCGGTGTCCCCTGCGGTCAGCAGGTTCGCCAGATATTCCACCGGAATACGCAGGCTTTCGACGTCCGGCAGCACGCCGCTGTGCGGTAACGCACCGGCATCGGCGGCAGACTGAATCGGAGACAGCGGCGGCACGTACCAGACCATCGGCAACGTGCGATATTCAGGATGCAGCGGCAGCGCCAGCTTCCATTCGATCGCCATTTTGTAGACCGGCGACTGACGCGCGGCGTCCATTACCGACAGCGGAATACCGTCTTTTTCGGCCTGCGCCATCACTTCAGGATCGTTCGGATCGAGGAAGATACTCATCTGGCTTTCGTACAGGTCTTTCTCGTTTTCAACCGACGCGGCTTCGCCGATACGGTCGGCGTCATACAACACCACGCCGAGATAGCGGATGCGGCCGACGCAGGTTTCGGAACACACCGTTGGCTGGCCCGCTTCGATGCGCGGATAACAGAAAATACATTTTTCTGACTTGCCGCTTTTCCAGTTGAAGTAGATTTTTTTGTACGGGCAGCCGGTCAGGCACATGCGCCAACCACGGCATTTGTCCTGGTCGATCAGTACGATGCCGTCTTCGCCACGTTTGTAGATCGCCCCGCTCGGACAGGTCGCCACACACGCCGGGTTCAGGCAGTGTTCGCACAGACGTGGCAGGTAGGCCATAAAGGTGTTTTCGAATTCGCCGTACATTTCTTTCTGCATGTTGGCGAAGTTCTGATCGGCAGAACGTTTGCTGAACTCAGTGCCCAGATCGTCTTCCCAGTTCGGGCCGCCGGTAATTTTCTTCATGCGTTTGCCGGTCAGCAGCGAGCGCGGACGCGCCACTGGCTGATGTTTACCGTCTTTCGCGGTGTGCAGATGCTGATAATCAAAATCAAACGGTTCGTAATAATCATCGATTTCCGGCATGTGCGGGTTGGCGAAGATTTTATGCAGCAGGTTGGCTTTGTTGCCCATACGCGGCTGCAGTTTGCCGTTGATTTTGCGGATCCAGCCGCCCTTCCATTTTTCCTGGTTTTCCCAGTCGTGCGGATAACCCAGACCCGGTTTGGTTTCCACGTTATTGAACCACGCGTATTCCATCCCTTCGCGGCTGGTCCAGACGTTTTTACAGGTTACGGAACAGGTGTGGCAGCCAATGCATTTGTCGAGATTCAGCACCATGCCGACTTGTGAACGAATTTTCATTTGGCTTTCTCCTGTTGCACGGCGTCCTGCACGTAGTCATTGCCTTCATCGTCTAACCAGTCGATGCGGTTCATTTTGCGCACAATCACAAATTCATCGCGGTTAGAACCGACCGTGCCGTAGTAGTTGAAGCCGTAGGCCAGTTGCGCGTAACCGCCGATCATGTGAGTCGGTTTCGGGCAAACACGGGTGACGGAGTTGTGAATACCACCGCGCTGCTGGCTGATTTCGGATCCCGGAATATTCACGATGCGTTCCTGTGCGTGATACATCATGGTCATCCCCGCCGGTACACGCTGGCTGACCACCGCACGGGCGCTCAGTGAGCCGTTGGCGTTAAACGCTTCGATCCAGTCGTTGTCCTCGATACCCAGTTTTGTCGCATCGTCTTCACTCAGCCAGACAATCGGACCGCCGCGACCTAAGGTCAGCATCAGCAGGTTGTCGCTGTAGGTGGAGTGAATACCCCATTTCTGGTGCGGCGTCAGGAAGTTCAGTGCCATTTCCGGATTACCGTTCGGCTTCGCATTCAGCAACGGTTGCGCCGCGCGGGTGTCGATTGGCGGACGGTACACCAGCAGGCTTTCACCGAAGGCGCGCATCCACGCGTGATCCTGATAAATCTGCTGACGGCCGGACAGCGTGCGCCATGGAATCAACTCGTGCACGTTGGTGTAACAGGCGTTGTAAGAAACGTGTTCATCTTCCAGACCAGACCATGTCGGGCTGGAGATAATTTTGCGCGGCTGCGCCTGAATATCGCGGAAGCGGATTTTCTCGTCTTCTTTATTCAGCGCCAGATGCGTGTGGTCGCGGCCGGTATTCTGGCTCAGCGCAGCCCAGGCTTTCACCGCCACCTGACCGTTGGTTTCCGGCGCCAGCGTCAGGATGACTTCTGCCGCATCAATCGCGGTGTTGATCATCGGCTGGCCTTTCGCCGCGCCATCCGCTTTGGTGTAGTTCAGTTTTTTCAGCAAATCGACTTCGCTGTCGGTATTCCAGCTAATGCCTTTACCGCCGTTACCGAGTTTTTCCAGCAACGGACCGACGGAAGTGAAACGCTCATAGGTGTTCGGATAATCGCGTTCAACGGCCATCAGATGCGGGGCGGTGCGCCCCGGGATCAGCTCACATTCACCTTTTTTCCAGTCTTCCACACCAAACGGCTGCGCCAGTTCAGCGGCGGAATCATGCTGGATAGGCAACGTCACCATATCGGTTTCGACACCCAGATGGCCGACGCATACGCGGGAGAATTCTTTGGCGATACCTTTGTAGATTTCCCAGTCACTTTTTGAATCCCAGGCCGGATCAACAGCCGCGGACAGCGGATGAATAAACGGATGCATATCCGAGGTATTCATGTCGTCTTTTTCGTACCAGGTGGCGGTTGGCAGCACGATGTCGGAATACAGACAGGTGCTGGACATACGGAAATCAAGCGTCACCACCAGATCCAGTTTGCCTTCGCCGCCCTGCGCCTGCCATTCGACTTCTTCCGGCATCACGCCGCCCTGAATGCCTAAATCATCACCCTGAATACCGTGTTCAGTGCCCAGCAGATACTTCAGCATGTACTCGTGGCCTTTACCGGAAGAACCCAGCAGATTGGAGCGCCAGATGAACAGGTTGCGCGGGAAGTTTTGCGGATTGTCCGGCTGTTCAGCCGCGAAACGCACGCTGCCGTCTTTCAGGGCTGCCACGGTGAAATCTGCCGGCGATAAACCGGCGGCCTTTGCCTGTTGTGCAATGTGCAGCGGGTTAACGTTGAGCTGCGGCGCAGACGGCAGCCAGCCCATACGCTCGGCGCGCACGTTGTAGTCGATCATGCTGCCGGTGAATTTGGATTTATCCGCCAGCGGCGACAACAACTCCTGCGGCGCGACGGTTTCGTAACGCCACTGGCTGGAATGGTTATAGAAGAACGAGGTGCTGTTCATCTGGCGGGGTGGACGCTGCCAGTCCAGACCAAACGCCAGCGGCTGCCAGCCGGTTTGCGGACGCAGTTTTTCCTGCCCGACATAGTGTGCCCAGCCACCACCACTCTGACCGACGCAACCGCAGAAGATCAGCATGTTGATCAGGCCGCGGTAGTTCATGTCGAGGTGATACCAGTGGTTCATCCCGGCACCGACGATAATCATCGAACGGCCATGGGTTTTGTTGGCGTTATCGGCAAATTCGTGCGCGATGCGCCCGATGTTTTGCTGAGAAACACCCGTGATTTTTTCCGCCCAGGCTGGCGTGTAGGCTTTGATTTCGTCATAGCCTTGCGCGCAGTTTTCGTCATTCAGACCGCGCTCAATGCCGTAGTTCGCCAGTGTCAGGTCGTAAACACTGGCCACCAGACCGGTACTGCCATCTGCCAGTTGCAGGCGTTTGACCGGCAATTTGTGCATCAGAATTTCATCCAGCGCCACGCTGTTGAAATGCTCACTGACCGCGCCGCCAAAATACGGATAGCCAACATTCACGACCTCATCATGATCATCAAGCAGGCTCAGCTTCAGGCTGACGTCTTTACCGTCTTGCCCCTCGCGGGATTCCAGATTCCACTTGCCTTTTTCACCCCAGCGGTAACCGATCGAACCCAACGGCGAGACCAGTTCGCCGGTGTTTTCGTCGAAGGCGATGGTTTTCCACTGCGGGTTATTTTCCTGACCAAGATTGTCCACCAGATCAGAGGCACGCAACATACGCCCTGCCGCATAAGAACCGTCTTCACGCGGTTCAAGCATCACCAGCATCGGCATATCGGTGTAACGGCGCACGTAGTCAGTGAAATACTGACTTGGATTGTCGATGTGGAAGGATTTGAGGATCACATGGCCCATTGCCAGCGCCAGCGCGCTGTCGGTACCTTGTTTCGGTGCCAGCCACTGGTCACAAATCTTGGCGATTTCAGCGTAATCCGGCGTAATCGCGACGGTTTTGGTGCCTTTGTAACGCACTTCGGTAAAGAAGTGGGCATCCGGCGTACGGGTCTGCGGAACGTTAGAGCCCCAGGCGATAATATATGAAGAGTTGTACCAGTCAGCGGATTCAGGGACATCCGTCTGCTCGCCCCACGTCTGCGGAGAAGCCGGTGGCAAATCGCAATACCAGTCGTAGAAACTCAGACAAACGCCGCCGATCAAAGAAAGATAACGCGCGCCGGAAGCGTAAGACACCATCGACATCGCCGGAATTGGCGAGAAACCGATAATACGGTCCGGGCCGAAGGTTTTGGCGGTATACACGTTGGAGGCGGCGATCAGCTCATTCACTTCCTGCCAGCTTGAACGCACAAAACCACCGCGACCGCGTGCCGCTTTGTATTCTTTGGCTTTTTCCGGTTGATTCACAATCGAGCCCCAGGCATCGACCGGATCGCTGTAATTCAGTTTGGCCTCGCGCCATAACTGGATCAGCTTTTTGCGCATCAGCGGATATTTCAGGCGGTTAGCACTGTAGAGATACCAGGAATAACTGGCACCACGCGGACAGCCGCGCGGTTCGTGGTTTGGCAAGTCCGGACGGGTGCGCGGATAATCAGTTTGCTGAGTTTCCCAGGTCACCAGACCGTTTTTGACGTAAATCTTCCAGCTACATGAACCGGTGCAGTTCACACCATGCGTGGAACGGACCACTTTGTCATGCTGCCAGCGGCTGCGGTAACCATCTTCCCAGTCGCGATTGGTATTCAGCGTCTGGCCGTGGCCGTCAGCAAAAGGTTCAGCTAGCTGTTTGAAATAGCGAAACCGGTCAAGAAACTTGCTCATCCGGAACTCTCCTGTGCAAAGGCTTATTTGCGCTTTGTCATTATGTGAATGGCGGGGAATACAACTACATTGCTCAATATGGGCTCAGGGTATGCACGCGCGGGAGCCTTCTACTTGATTGCGATCAACGCCTTTGCGTCATGTATTTATTTACATAACGCCAGATACTCCCAAAGAGGTACAAATTTAAACGGAGTTAAGCTTATGATTTATTGGCCATAATTTCGTAAATAAAACAAAAAGGAGGGAGTGACGTCATCTGACGGAAAATTGGGGGTAAGGCTGTTTGAATGTGACAGTATTGTGAAATTAGACGGGAGGTTATTGTATTTACGCCGATGTCTGGCGTAATGGTGCCACCTGCTTTGGTCACCAGAAATCCGACATGCCGACAGAAAAACCCGCCGTACTCAATTTCAACGATGAAGTCACCGGAATGATTTACGGCTTCGTTTTTCGTCCAAACCGCCCTGCCGAGCGTGTTTCTTCACAACAGGTTCAGGAAGCCTGGCAGCAGATTTGCCACGACAAAGGATTCGTCTGGATCCACGTCAATCTCAATCATGCCATGTCAGAAAAATGGCTGAAAAAGCATTTTGGCGTCGGCGAGGTGTTTTTCGAGGAAATCCGCGAAGGCTCGCGCAGCACGCGCATTGAACGGCTCGATGACACGCTGCTGGCGGTGCTCAACGATGTGATTTTTCGCCCGGATGAAACCAGTGATGAAGCTTCGACGCTGTGGCTCAGTTGCCATCAGCAACTGGTGGTCACGGCACGCCATAAACCGGTCAGGCTGATCGAGCAATTATTCAAACGACTGGAGCACCTGAACATCAGCACGCCCACCGCGCTGCTGGTGCATCTTTTAGAAGAACAGGAAGATTTACTGGAACACATTGTGCGTCGGGCCAATCAGTACGTGGACACCATCGAAGAGCGACTCCTGAGCCATCACGTGAAAAAGAACCGCGCCGATCTGGGGCGTCTGCGCCGGATGCTGCTGCGGTTTCAGCGTTTACTGGCACCGGAACCGACTGCGCTTTTCCGCCTGCTGAACCGCCCTCCTACCTGGATAGCTCCCGCTGTGGTCCAGGATTTACGGCAGTTTGCCGAGGAATTTTCTGTGGTGCTCAATGACCTTATCGCGCTGACCGAACGCATCCGGTTATTGCAGGAAGAAATCACCTCACGCCAGATGGAGCAAAGCAACCGCACGCTGTATGTGCTGACCGTGATCACCGTGCTGGCGCTGCCGATCAATATTGTGGCCGGTTTCTTTGGCATGAACGTCGGGGGCATTCCGCTCGCCAGCAACCATCACGGTTTTATTTTGCTGGTGATGATTGTCGGCGTGTTTACCCTGCTGGCGGGCTGGTATGCATTAAGGCATCGCGACGACGGCTGATGGCCGCTACCCGCACAACAACTACAGGAAATCTTTGGCTTTATTCAGCAGCGAGGCTTTGGTGATCACCCCCAGCAGACGGCGGGATTCAGCGTTTTCCAGCACCGGTAAACGTTCAAGCGGCGAATTGCTGAACATCGCCCACGCCTGTTCGTAACTGGCCTGCTGGAAAATCGTCGTGAATTCCTGCTCGATAAACGGGCCAATCGGGCTGCCGGATTTCACGCTGCCATCGATAAGCCCTGCTGCCACCACATTGGTCGGCACCACGCCGAGAAAACGTTCCTCCCTGTCCACCACGTACACATATCGCGTGCGCTGTTTCAGCCCTTCGCTGACCACTTCAGACAGCGAGGCATCAACATACATTTTCGAACATGGCGAAATCAGTGACGCCACCGTACTGTATTCAAAGGCATTTTTCGCCGCGAACCGGGCATTATGACGTGTCAGCACCGGATACGTGCCACCGACTTTCAGGCGTGAGGCCACGACATAAGAAATCGCCGTCGCCAGCATCAGCGGGAACAGCAGCGAACTGTTGAGGGTCATTTCAAACGCCATCATGATCGACATCAGCGGCGCATGACTGGTCGCCGCCAGCAATGCGCTCATGCCGATCGCGGCATATAAACCGACCGGACCGGGATCGAACCCCAGCCATTGCAGGAAAGTACACACCAGCGCCCCGCCCGCCGCACCAATCAGTAACGACGGCGTAAACAACCCGCCGACCGCACCGGACCCGATGGTGATCGCTGTGGCGACAATTTTCAGGATCAGCAGCACCAGTAACGACGTCTGTAAATCGCCGTTATTGAGGATTAAATCAATCACCTCAAAACCGTTACCCAGCACCAGCGGCGAAATCATTGCCACCAGTCCGACGCCCAGCCCGCCGAGCCCCAGGCGCAGCGCGGGATGCGAGATGGGTTTCATCCACTGACGGACTTTATCGATTGATGAGATGAATAGCGGCCCGAGAATCCCCGTCGCCATGCCGATAATCAGCACGGTGAAAATCGCGCCGAAAGACGGGCTGAAAGAGGCGGAAGAATACAGATACAGTGGCGCGTAATCGGTCAGAGAACGGACAGTAAGCACCGCGACCGACGCCGAGATAAACAACGGGATCAGGCGCTGAACTGCGGTCACACCAAAGGCGATTTCCGCCACAAACAGCGCGCCGGCAAACGGGGCATGATACACCGCCGCCAGTCCGCCCGCGGCGGCCATGGCGATAATATCTGACTGATGTACACCTTTGAAACGCGAAAAACGCCCGAGCAGACTGCCGCTCAGTGCGGATAACTGCACCATTGCCCCTTCGCGACCGATTGAACCACCGCTGGCAATACTGGCAAGCGACGACAGGCCGCGCAGCACGGTACTGACCACCGGAATGCCCGGCAGACGCTGATCGATAACATCCAGATAATCCGGCATTTTGCCGTGCTTGTTTTCGTAGCGCAGCGCCAGGATCAGGATAAAACCGGCAATGACGCCGCCGGCTGTGGTGATCAGCGGCCAGACAATTTTGGGATATTCATTGAAAGCTTTGGTGATGTCGCTGCCATCGGTGAACATCAGGCCGTTAATACCCGAAATCGCCCCGCGAAAAGCGATTGTCACCAGCGCGGCAATAATCCCGGCGGGAATGGCGATCAGCAGGTTAATCAGATCACTCTTTTGCAGGACGTCAGGGTTGAAAGCTTTCAGGCTCATAAGATCTCAGTGGTCGAAAACAGTGACAGGCAGAATACCGATGGAAATCATTATCATGCTCATCAGCCCGACGCAACCCGGGACGTGGCTTAAAATCGAAAATTGTTGTCCCCCGCCTGTGCCGCCGCCACGGTGAAAAAGCGCGGTCACTACGCTGCCAATGCAGCGTAAACATTCTGCGCGCTTTGCCGCACTTATTCAGTCCCCTCTGTCGGACGATGCAAATTCTCTGGAAAACATCCTGCAAAATCCTAAACAACCGCTTTCGCTAAATGCATGAAGCATTAAAGTCACGTTCGTTCCCGGGAGAACAACCCCTATACAACGGCAAAAGACTCTGTTAATTTATGCACCGAAGCACAGTGCAACAAGGCTTCGGTGCCCCACCTTAAAAATCAGGATGGGTTCATCTCATGAACGATATGCTCAGGATAAGCAGTTTCCGCGATCAATGGCTGGAAGACTTTTTCCACTTCGCCACTCCCCATCGCAAAATACCCTGGACGCTGGCAACTGCTCTGGAAAGGAAGCTGGATATGATCAATGCCGCAATGGATTATCGCGATTTACTCTGGCCCCCGGGCAATCGCTATGAAGATCTGGCCCCCCCGTTAAAGGGATTTTCATCGATCAGGGTGAATGAGCAGTACCGTCTGATTTTTTACTGGCGGGAAGGAAAAGCACATGGCCTGTATTTAGATCCCCACGGTTACAGGAGTTACCGGTAATTATGAGCATATTCGCTTTGATGTTAATGAAGACATACCAGAAGGAACATCGTATGGCTGTGACCACACGTAAACCCGCTACTGTTGGTGATATTTTACTTTACGAATTTCTCGAGCCTGCAGGCCTGCGGATCAACGATCTCGCCGACATGCTGAATGTTCACCGCAATACCATCAGCGCGCTGGTGAATAACAACCGCAAACTGACCGTTGATATTGCCTTCCGGCTGGCAAAGACATTTGAGACCTCTGTCGAGTTTTGGTTAAACCTGCAAACCAATGTCGATATTTGGGAAGTGCGCAATAACCCGCGCCTGATGGATGACATTAACAAAGTCGCCCATCTGAAAGATTTTATGAAAAAGTCATGAAAATCCTGCAGCAGACAAGCCTCAATGGCGCAATCAAGACCCTGCTGACAGGAGCGACCCCGAGTCCGGTGGCCCGGGGTCATGACTTGAGAAGAAGGGATGATAAAGCCCCTCTTATTCCTTACTCACGGTATCCAGATACAACTGGCTCCCCGCCACATTCTGGCTCGCACCTTTCACGTTATCGCGGATGGCCACCAGCAACTTGCTTTGCAACGCCACCACAAAGGGTGAGTTTTTCTGCAATTCACGCTGCAAATCTGCATACAGCGCCTTGCGTTTGGTCGGGTCAGATTCCGCCGCCGCTGCGCGGGTTTGTTTGCTGATTTCCGGGATCACCCACTGAATACGCTGCGCCAGTGTTTTCGGGCCGTTCGGCACGTTATAGGCAAAGGTACTGGCGTTGGTGTTCGGGTCGAGGTAATCCGCACCCCAGTAAGTGAAGATCGACTGGAATTTATGCGCGCGCATGCGGGTCAGCACATCGCTTTCCACCAGCGGATGCACCACTAAATTGATATCGGCTTTGGCAAAGCTGGCCTGCAACGCCTGCGCGATATCGGAATAAGGTGGCTGGTTAATCACGATTAAATCGATTTTAGTCCCCGGTGCAATGCCGCCTTTGCTGAGAATGGCTTTGGCTTTCGCGACGTCGTATTTGAACGGCTGATCGTCAATGGCTCCGGCTAAACCGTCCGGCAGGAAAGTCTGATGAATGCCGTACTGGCCTTTGAGCAGATCAGTTGAAATACCCTGGTAATCTACCAGCCAGCGGGCAGCCTCCCAGAGTGCGGGATTCGCCAGCGCCGGTTGGGTGGTATCGCCGACGTTAAACGCCAGATAGAACACTTTCGCCGCCGGGAACTGGGCGACATGTACACCCTTTTCTTTTTGCAGCGAGCTGAACTGATCCGCGCCTAAATCGTATGCCACGTCAGCATCACCATTAAGTACCAGCAGACGGCGGGTAGAAGGATCACCGACATTTTTAAAGAGGACGTTTTCCAGCTTCGCCAGCGGTTTGGCATTCGGGTTACGTTTGAAGATTAGCGCTTCGTGAGGCACATAGTTACGCACTTCAAAGGCACCGCTGCCTGCTGAACGTGAACGCAGCCAGCTGTTGCCGAAATCGTTCTGATCGACATGTTCTTTCAACAGCTTGCTGTCAACAATGCCTGCCACCGGCGCGGATAAAATGCTCAGCACCAGACCACTGCCGATATCCGCAGGCCAGCTCAGTTGCACTTTATCGTCCGACAGTTTTTTCAGATTGCCGTCGACATTTTCTGGTGTCCAGCCCAGTTCGCCGAGAATAAACGACGGGCTTTTATTGAGTTTGACCACGCGACTAAAGGAATAAATCACGTCGTCAGCGGTCAGCGGATTGCCGCTGGCAAACTTCTGCCCCGGCTTAAGGGTGAAAATCAGGCTGTGCGCATCAGGCCCTGGCTGCCAGCTGGCGGCGGCGTCCGGGTCGAGTTGATCGGGATGCTGACGGTTTGAAACCACCAGTTGCTGATACAGGTTAACCAGATTGCCGGAACTGACGGTTTCAAAACTCTCCGCCGGATCCAGGCTGATAATACCTTCGAGCGAACCGGCTACCACCAGCGTATCCGCAGGTGTCGCCGCATCCACACGGGTTGCCGCCATCATGAGCAGAAATAACAGGGAAGGAACACGTACTTTCATTGAGGTCGATCTCCACAGGTGAAAAGACAGTTTTTCCGAGTGTAGAGGTGCAGCGGCAAGGCCCGAACAATGAAATAAAGCTTTGTTATTTAATAAATTAGATTAAGCATTTTCCAGTTCCCTCCCCTGCGAAGGGGAAGGACTACATCAAGACGTAACCCTTCGCCATATGCACCGCACGATCACACATATGGTCAATCACATCCGCATCGTGGCTGACCAGAATCATGGTCAGGTCGCTGCTGGCTTTCAGGTCGTTGAGTAAATTGAGAATTTCCGCCTGTACAGACATATCGAGGGCAGACGTCGGTTCATCAAGCAGCAGCAGTTTCGGTTTGAGCAGGAGTGCGCGGACAATTGCCACGCGCTGACGCTGGCCACCGGAAAGCTGATGCGGATAGCGGTTCATCAGCGCCGGATCCAGCCCGACCTGGCGAAAACCTTCGGCAATTTTCTGTTCAATATCCTGCTCTTTGAGGATTTTCAGCGGCTCTGCCAGCGTGCGCAGCAGCTTGTGTTTCGGGTGCAGCGAGGCATAAGGGTCCTGAAAAACCATCTGCACGTCGCGGCGCAGGCTACCGGTAAAAGGTTTACCGGGTTTCACCTGATGATCAAGCAACGTCAGGCTGCCGTCCCAGTGTCCGTTCAGGCCCGCCAGCACCCACAGCAGCGAGGATTTACCGCAACCGGACGGCCCGACCAGCCCGAAGCATTCGCGTTTGTTGATAGTCAGGTTGACGTTATGTACCACCGTGCGGGTTTCGTAACCCTGACGATGCGACACGCTCAGCTGATGCAGTTCAGCGATAATCTCACTCATGGCGCGGCTCCTGTTTTAAAGAGGCCAGCAGCGCGCGATCCAGCACCGGCAGGCGTTCACCGTGGGTAAATTTGCTCGGACGGCATGACCAGAGTGTATGCGTATAAGGATGTGTAGCGTTCGCCAGCTGATCGGCTGCAAGCTCATCGAGCAGTTCGCCTTTGTACATCACCAGCACACGTTCACAATAGCGGGCGACCTGTTGCAGGTCGTGGCTGATGAGGATCAGCCCCATATTTCGCTGTTCGACTAAACGCTCAATCAGCCCCAGAACCTGCTCACGCATGTCGAAATCCAGCGCGGAAGTGGGTTCGTCGGCAATCAGCCATTGCGGGTCGTTGATCAGTGCAATCGCCAGCATCACGCGCTGCCCCATCCCGCCGGAAAGTTGATGCGGATACTGTTGTTGCAGGAAAGCCGGATTCGGCAGACCGACCGCATTCAGCATCTCGGTGACCTTTTCCTGACGCTCCTTGCGGCCAAGACGGGTGTGCAGACGCAGCGGTTCTTCCACCTGTTTGCCGATTTTTTGCGTCGGATTCAGCGCATGTTTCGGATCCTGCATGACCATCGATACGCGGTTACCGCGAAGCGTGCTCCACTCACGTTCTTTGAGTGTGGTCAGATCGTTATCACCCAGCGTCAGCTGTGACGCACGCAGCTTGCACGGATGTGGCAGCAACCCCATCAGCGCGCGGGCGGTCAGGGATTTGCCAGATCCGGACTCGCCGACCAGCGCCACACGTTCCTGTCCGACACTGAATGACAGGGATTTCACCAGTTCCAGCGGACGTTCACCCGGCAGGTAAATGGTCATATCTTTCGCGACCAGTTGGTCGCTATTTGATTTGTCTTTATATAAAAAGTCAGTTGCCATGTCGTGGATCCATTTTGTCACGCAGGCCATCGCCCAGCAGATTGAAAGCCAGGCTGGCGAAAAGAATCGCCCCGCCCGGTGCAGCGGCGACCCACCACTGATCGAAAATGACTTTGCTGCCTTCGGCAACCATCGAGCCCCATTCAGCCGTCGGTGGCTGAATGCCCATGCCGAGAAAGCCCAGACCGGCAGAGGCCAGAATGATGCCGCCGAGGCTGAGCGCCGCCCGCACCACGGCGCTGGGCAGGCACAGCGGCAAAATGTGGCCGAACATCAGTCGCAACCCGCCGATGCCCTGCATCCGTGCCGCCGCCAGATAATCGCTGCGGCGAAGTGCCAGTGTCTCGGCCCTCGCCTGTCGTGCAAACGGCGGCCAGCTGGTGAAAGCCAGAGCCAGTGCACCGTTCATCAGGCCGGGGCCGAGAATAGCCACCAGCGCCAGCGCCATGACCAGACTGGGCAGGGACATCACAATATCGGTCAGTCGCATCACAATGCGTTCATACCAGCCACCGATGTAACCGGCGCTGATACCGATCAGCAGGCCAACCGGAATGGTCAGTACCAGGATCAGTGACACCAGCAACAGCGTCGGGCGCGCGCCATACACCACACGCGAGAGCAAATCACGGCCAAAACCGTCGGTGCCCAGCCAGTGGGTTTCCGATGGCGGCAGCAGACGCAGCTCGATGTGTTGAATGTTCGGGTCAAACGGCGCCAGCCACGGTGCGAGCAGCGCGGTCAGTACCAGAATAGCGACCAGCACCAGCCCCACGGAAAACGTGGTGATGCGCCGGGCCGGTTTCCAGACGGAGGTTTCGGCTTCGGCCTCAACCTGCGTGGGTTGTTCAGGGATCATTTGAGTCATAGAAACTACCGGGTTCGCGGATCGAGCAGATAAGTAAGGGCGTCAGCCAGCGCATTAAGCAGCACAAAACAGGTGCCGATCAGCAGCGTAGCGCCAAGAATTGCAGGGGTATCCGCGGCGAACAGCGCGGTGGTCAGATAACGTCCAACGCCCGGCCAGGCAAATACCGTTTCCGTCAGCACCGCCCCTTCCAGCAGGCTGGCGTAGGAAAGCGTCAGCACGGTGATCAGCGTGCCGAGCACATTCGGGAAAACGTGACACAGCAATACACGTACCCTGCCCGCGCCTTTCGAGCGCGCCAGAATCACATATTCTTTGTTCATTTCGCCGAGCATCGACGCACGCAGAAGGCGCGTAATGCCCGCCATCGACAACATCGCCAGCACCGTTACCGGCAACCATAAGTGGCTGATGGCGTTGTAGAACATTTCACGGTCGCCGGAAAGCCAGGTATCAATCAGCACAAAACCGGTGCGCGGCGTCATGGTGTACATATACAGGTCATCAAGCCGTCCCGGCCCGCCCGCCCAGTGCAGTACCGCGTAAAACAGCAAAAGGCCGAGCAGGCTCAGCCAGAAAATCGGTACAGAATAACCGAGCAGCGACACCATTCTCGCAACGTTATCCAGCCAGCTTCCCGGTTTCCACACCGCCAGCAGCGCCAGCAGAATGCCGAGTGTGCCGCCAAGCAGGATCGCACAGGTCGCCAGTTCGACCGTTGCCGGGAAGGTGCGCATCAAATCGCTGGCGACCGGCTGCGCGGTGATGCGGGAGATACCCATATCGCCGTGCGCCAGACTTTCCAGATAACGGACAAACTGCACCGGCACCGACTGATCGAGACCTAAATCGCGGCGCACCTGCGCATAGGTGGCTTCGCTGGCGTGATCGCCCGCCACCTGCAATGTCGGGTCAATCGGGGCGAGATGGGAAAGCGTAAAAGTAAACGCCAGCAGGCCGAGCAATGTCAGCGCCAGCGAAATCACGCCAGTCAGCAAACGGCCTGACCAGCGCCAACCCTGCCGGACGAATCCGGCGGGTGTTGAACTGTCTGTCATTACTTGGTGACCTTGCTGTAGAAGACCATGTCAGGGTTGATGCCCTGCACGTAACCTTTGATGTTGTCGCGTACGGCAATCAGGCTTTTCGCTTGCAGGCCAATCACGAACGGTGAGTTTTTCTGTACTTCCAGTTGCAACTGACGGTAATCCGCCACGCGTTTGGCCTGATCCGGTTCCGCAATCGCGGCCAGCGTCAGTTTATTGAGCGCCGGAATGGACCAGTTCGCCCGCCATGCCAGCGTTTTGCTGCCATCTTCCGGGTTGAAAGCAAACGCCGAAGCGTTAGTGTTCGGGTCAAAGTAATCCGGTCCCCACGAAGACATATACGCATCGTAATTGTGTGATTTCACTTTGGTGGAGATCTGCGAGCTTAAACCCGGATCCAGTTTCACCGTTACGCCGCCCTGCGCGAAGCTGGCCTGCAACGCCTGGGCGATGTCCAGATACGGCGGCTGATTGGCGGTAGACAGCGTGAAGCTGACGTTGGTCAGCCCGGCTTTTGCCAGAATCGCTTTGGCTTTCGCCGGATCATAGGTGTATGGCGTGTCATTCAGCGCGCCCAGATAACCTTCCGGCAGGAAGGCCTGATGCACCTGGAACTGATCTTTCATCAGGTCGTGCGCAATGTGGTTGTAATCGAACAGGTAACGGGCCGCTTCCCAGAACGCAGGATTACCCAACGCCGGAGAAGCTTTGGCGTTGAACTGCATGAAGTACAGCGAGGCATACGGGATCGCCAGAGGCTTAACGCCTTTTTTGCCGGCGAGTGCGGCCATCTGGTCAGAACCGAGATTACGCGCCATATCGGCATCCCCCTGCTCGATCAGCAAGCGGCGTGCGGCAGGATCCGGGACGTTTTTGATCAGAATGGTTTTCAGCTTCGGCGCGCCTTCCGGCGAAGTCGGATTCGCAGACAAAATCACCACTTCATGCGGAATGTAGTTGCGGATCTGATACGGGCCGGAACCGGCAGAATGGTTGCTCAGCCACTGATGACCCAGGTCGTCAGCAGTGGCGTTAGCTTTCACCAGTTTGCTGTCAACGATAGAAGATACCGGCGCCGACAGCAGGCTCAACACGAATGACGGGCTGACATCGGCGGTCCAGCTGACTTTCACGTGCTGGTCATCGATTTTAGTCAGGAAGGTATCGACATTTTTATCGGTCCAGCCCAGTTGCGTCAGAATGAACGAAGGTTCGAGATTCAGCTTCACCACACGCGATAACGAGAAAATCACATCATCGGCTGTCAGCGGATTGCCGCTGGCAAAGGTGGCTTTCGGAGACAACGTGAAGGTCAGGCTGCGGTTATCTTTGCCTGTTTCCCAGGAGGCCGCCAGCGTCGGTTTTAAATCGATCGGGTTGTTCGGGTCAGACTGCACCAGACGCTGATAAATATTATTGAAAGCCTGAACCGTGGTCAGTTCGAAGCCCTGCGCCGGATCAAAACTGGAGGTGTCATCAATGGATTGCGCGATAACCAAAGTATCCGGCGGCGTGGCAGCCTGCGCAGAGAAAGTAGCCGCAATAGCCGTAAACAGGACGGACGGTAATAAAGCTTTCATCAGGTCAGACTCTCCAAAGTAGCGAAATTGCTAAAGTTTTGTTGAGTGTAAAGTTTCTTCAACCTACCAGAAAGTCTGATAAATACTATCGTTATGCGAATTTTGCATAACGTTATCTGATTGGTTATTAAAGCGTCGGAATGCGGTCTGGCGGGGGATTGTTACTGTACAAACCACAGGGAAATACCCGCTGAAGGGATGTGGGAATGAATAGCACGTAAACCAGGGGGGTGTTAAGGGAAGCGGGCTGCACGGAAGGACACGCACAGCCCGGAGATGCGGGTCTTAGCTCAGCCCCGGCACATCAAAACCGGGAGAAACGGACAACAGCATTCGTACCTGTTTGACCAGTTCACTCATGCAGTCATCACGCATGCCGTAGTTGTTCAGCTCTTTTTCCAGGGCAAACAGATATTGTGCATTGGTTCCGAGCGGGCCGCTGGCCTGCGCAATCAGTGGCGCGATAACCTGATAATCGGTATCGGCCTCATATTGCGGGTGCGAGGGATCCATAATGAACACCAGCGCCGTCACCTTGCGGCCATCGTCGAGATTCAGTTCGCACCAGGTCGGACGATAACAGCCGGTCAGCATTTCACGCTTCCACAGCAATTCGAGTTCATCGAGAAGTGTGTCTTCCGGCAGACGGAACGCCAGACCGGTGGTTTTTCCGCCATCCCGCAGCGCCAGCATGCGGCCAGGTTGCGCATGAGTGCCACGCCCGGAGGTCAGGCGTAAACAGAAGGCACGATGATAACCGTGCAATGTGGCGGGTCGCGCCTCTTCCGAGTCAAAAACCGGGTTCCACATCAGTGAACCGTAACCAAAAATCCAGACCGGGCTGTTGTCGGGGCGACGCGCCAGCGTGCAGCTCAGAGAGGCTGCGCGCTGTTCAGGGGTCAGTAGCATCGACTCATCAATGCTGCCGAATGCTGTTTTGCAATCTGCGTTACGCAGGAAATCTCGAGTTAACATTCATTCCCCCTTCGGTACGACTTACTTTTGAACATGCCATGCTGTTAACGCTGTGTTCTCCGTTATCGTGAGTTTCATTTAATAACGCTATCGGACAGTTTTCGCCTGAGCTTCAGGCCGCGGGGCAAATTTATTAGGAAGTTTCGTATACCCCTGCTGAATGAAACCTTATTCGTTTCTTTCGTTGCAATCAAGGTTGAGAGCGATCACAAAACGAAAATAAAGTGATTATTTTATGAACATTGCATGAATGTTGATATTTAGGGAGGGAATAAAACAAAAACAGCGGGAACCAGGAGGCCGGGCAGACCTTCTGGCAGGCGCGGGATCGCCCTCACCTGCCATTCATATCAGGACTTCTTAGGATGCCACTTATCGTCATCTCCTTTTTTATACCCATGTTTCACAGCGGCCCAGGCAACTTTATGCGCTGCTTCCTCACGCGAGTCATCGCCCTGCCGGTCTTTAGGTTTTTTATACTCATCCCAGGCGCTGTTAAACGCTTCCTTATAGATATCCTGCGCATGGGCAGGAAGCACATTGCGCACGGATTCAGGCAACGCTGAGCGGTTCTGATAAGGCATAGTCGTCTCCTTTTTCATAGCGTTCATCGCATTGATATTTTTTATGTGCGGCGTCTGCGCACAGGATAAAGTCTAGCTGCTACCCTCAAAGGACGCTGCCAGATTATTCTCGTTATCGGGCCGCTGACTGCACATTTCCTCCATTAAATTGTGTGGGTATCCTGATGATTTACATAAACTGACGCATAATCGCCATATTACTACAATAGCGATATAATACATTGTTTTTAAATGACTTAATATTTTAACAAAACGAATTATTAGGGTGTTTATTGCTGGTTAATTCAGATTATTCCCTGATAAACAATTGATATGTCATTTTTTATGCATTAACAATGACTTTATCCTGTTAATAGATTAATTTATCTACTATACTTAACAGGTTAGACCTTTATGCTGCCAGGCATTTTTCTGACAACTGACAGACAGGCGGTTGTTATTACGTGAGCGTTTATAAGGAGAATAATCATCATGGTGTCTTCACAGGAACATCCAAAAATCAAAACCCGCCATCAGGAATACTCCCTGGTTTTTCCCATCGCTGCACTTATCGTTCTCATCCTCTGGGGCAACAGCAGTAACTTTGCCTCGGTTGTCGGTATCAATTTAATCGCGCTGGTCGGTATCCTCGCCAGCGCCTTCAGCGTGGTGCGTCATGCCGACGTACTGGCACATCGTCTTGGCGAACCTTACGGGTCGTTGATCCTCAGCCTTTCAGTGGTCATCCTCGAAGTCAGCCTGATTTCGGCCCTGATGGCGACCGGCGACGCCGCCCCCGCGCTGATGCGTGACACGTTGTTCTCGATCATCATGATTGTTACCGCCGGTCTGGTAGGCGTTGCCCTGCTGTTGGGCGGGCGCAAATTTGCGACACAATATGTGAATCTCGGTGGGATCAAACAGTACCTGATGGCGATATTCCCGCTGGCGGTGATTGTGCTGGTGCTGCCTGCCGCGTTGCCGGCGGGCAATTTCTCGACGCTACAGGCGTTGTTTGTCGCGATGATTTCAGCCGCCATGTACGGCGTATTTTTGCTTATCCAGACCAAAACCCATCAGAGCCTGTTTATCTACGAGCATGAAGATGAAGGCGAAGAAGACGGACACGGAAAACCGTCTCTGAAAAGTAACCTGACGCATACGCTCTGGCTGATTGTCCATCTGGTGCTGGTTATCGCAGTGACCAAGTTCAACGCCAATCCGCTGGAAAGCCTGCTGACCGAACTGAATGCTCCTGCGCAGTTCACCGGCTTCCTGGTCGCGTTACTGATCCTTTCACCGGAAGGTCTGGGCGCACTGAAAGCGGTACTGAAAAATCAGGTACAGCGCGCCATGAATTTGTTCTTCGGCTCCGTGCTGGCGACGATTTCACTGACCGTTCCTGCGGTGACCGTCATCGCCACCCTGACAGGTCAGGATCTGATTTTCGGCCTGGATCCGGCGAATATTGTGGTGATGCTGGCGGTGCTGATCTTGTGCCAGATTTCATTCTCCACCGGCCGTACCAATGTATTAAACGGTACTGCGCATCTGGCCCTCTTCTGCGCCTACATGATGCTAATTATGCTTTAAATCTTCATCCTTCGGGTTGCCGCCCTGATACAACCCAAATGATTTTGATTGAATGAAGAACGATAAAAAGAAAGGCCGCTCAACTGAGCGGCCTTTTTCATGGGAGGAATGGGAGAATTAAGAGTAGGCGTGGAGAGTGCGTTTACACAGCTCTGAACGCACGCAGTCCTCTTTGCCAAATTCAATGATGCCAATCATCTCGTCTTCTTCGAAGCGAGACATTGCATCGCTGAGCCCCGAT
The DNA here is from genome assembly GCF_000745615.1 of Rahnella sp. WP5. Classification (NCBI taxonomy): domain Bacteria; kingdom Pseudomonadati; phylum Pseudomonadota; class Gammaproteobacteria; order Enterobacterales; family Yersiniaceae; genus Rahnella; species Rahnella sp. WP5. Next base: position 82,283 of record NZ_JQJR01000010.1, read on the forward strand.
ACTACGCCGCGTGGTAAATCGCACTGGGTAATATCACCGTTAACAATCACCGTCACATTTTCACCGAGACGGGTCAGGAACATTTTCATCTGGCTGGCCGTGACATTCTGCGCTTCGTCCAGAATAACCACCGCATTTTCGAAAGTACGCCCGCGCATATAAGCGAATGGCGCAATTTCAACCTTCCCTATTTCCGGTCGCAAACAATATTGCAGGAATGATGAACCCAGACGACGTAACAGAATGTCGTAGACCGGACGGAAATAAGGCGCGAACTTCTCAGAAATATCACCGGGCAGGAAACCGAGATCTTCATCGGCTTGCAATACCGGGCGCGTCACAATAATCCTGTCGATTTCTTTGTGAATTAATGCCTCTGCCGCTTTCGCAGCGCTGATAAATGTTTTGCCGCAACCGGCTTCACCGGTGGCAAAAATTAACTGCTTATTCTCTATGGCTGATAAGTAATGACCTTGAGCTTCAGTACGCGCTTCGATGACGGACGTATCGCGGGAGTCGCGAGCCATGCCGATCGATTCCAAACCGCCCATCTGTACTAATGACGTCACAGATTCTTCCTCGCGCTGGCGGTGACTACGTGAATCACTACGAATAACACGTTTTGCTTCACGACGAGCTTTGATCACTGCTTTCTGTCTTCCCATAGTGGCACCTTACAGTTTGATTCACTTAACGCTAAGGCATAATGCCCGCACGGTTATGTTTCACTAACAAATGAGGTTTTGGTCTCCTTTTAGACCAAGTGGAGCCAATGAATAACGTGAAGAGGAAAAGAAACCAAAGGGATTAACGGAAAGTCTTTTGGTTGTTTTCTGTTCACGAGGAGGCATTGTCAAAAGTGTCAATAATGACAAACCGCTGACCCATACAATGAAAATTCCAGAATAAAAGCCAGTGATATTCACATCATTTTGGTAAACATTTACGGGGTCAGTTAAAGAACAGGGTTGAGGTTGAGTGGATGATATTTTTTGCAGCAAGCGGTAGGAAAAAGTTGAAAGTAAAGGTTGAAATATTAGAGAGTCGGAAGCCTGGCCCTCGTTTGCATTTAAGCGACAACAACGAGTGAATGAGAGAAGTGTGTTATTTTCGATCAACAGCCCAAACATGGACTTTACCATTCGCGCTCCCCGCAGTGTTATTAACGGCACCTGCCGTACACCTCGTGAAAACTACCGCTTATAAATGTCAGTATAATGACAGCTGAAACATTTGCGTTACCAAAATGTAAAAAAGTTTGTGGCTGACGTCAATAGGATCATGAGGATCTTTTTCAGATCCTCTTTAATCGTGCTGAATTTCTCTCAGCCCAGCAGATTATTTTTCTTTTCATTGATGAAGTAACTGTTAATGCCTTCCGCCAGCGCATGCGCCATTTTCTCCTGAAACACCGGCTCACCCAGTAATTTTTCTTCCTGTTTATTGGTGATGAAGGATGTCTCCACCAGCGCGGAAGGAATGCGCGGGGATTTCAGTACCGCAAATCCCGCCTGTTCAGGATGCGGACTGTGCATGTGATGCACTTTACTAATAGTTGTCGCCAGATGATGGCCAAAATTCAGGCTGCGATGAATGGTTTCGTGCTGGTCGAGATCAAACAGCGTTTCTTTAAGGTATTGATCGTCGGTTTTAAAATCGTTGTCATACAACACATCTGCGCTGTTTTCGCTTTGCGACAAATAGCGCGCCATCGCACTGCCCGCGCCGTGTTCAGACAGCGCGAAAACCGACGCACCGGAGACCTGATCGTTGGTAAAACCGTCGGCATGAATTGAGATAAACAGATCTGCCTCATGCTGATGCGCCAGGCTGACGCGGTGATACAGCGGAATAAATACGTCATCCTGGCGCGTCAGCACCGCCTGAATACCGTGCTGTTGATCAAGCAAGGTTTGCAGTCGTTTGGCGATGTGCAACACCACGTGTTTTTCATACGTGCCTTCGTTGCCGATCGCGCCCGGATCCTTTCCGCCATGCCCCGGATCAATCATCACCAGCAGCGGTTTCTTTGCCCGAGGTGCAGCGGTGGTGACGGGCAAAATCGCGGCGTCAGGGCTTTCTCCGGATATCGTCACGTTCAGCACACCGTTTTCCGTGCTGCGCGTAATCTGCGGTTTACCGTTCACCTGCAACACAATGCGCGCCACTTGCGGGCTGAAGTGAGCAATCCTCCCCTCTTTTATCCACGAAAATTTCTGCCTGACCACCGTCAGCGCATGCTCCAGTTCCGGTGGAAATGACGCCATCGGCATATCAATCACCACTCTTTCCGGCGCACTGAGCATAAACACCCGGCTGTATTTATCCGCCGCCGGTAACGCCAGGTGAATCTGACTGGCGTCTGATGTCATGGTAATGCGCACGGCTTTTTGGGCGGCATACAGGCGTGGTGCCGTCAGGGAAAGTCCGATGCCAAAGATCAGTAATTTTCTGCGGGCATGGTTGATGGTCATAACAGTCTCGGAGCAGGCATCGTAATAAATCAGTTTGACGATTTATCATCATGACATTGCTGAGATTTTTTGGGATGCAGCGGAGTATTAACAGGCGGTGAATTGCGTAACGAAGCGTAAAAAGGATTTCTGGATTGAGCTTCTCCCCCTTCGCAGGGGGAGGCATTAAATTACGCTTCGATTAACGATTGGCCGAGATAGTGGCTTTCATCTTTATTCCCCGGCAGCGTGAAGAAAAAGCCGCCGCCATTCGGACGGATATACTCTTCAAGCGCTTCGCCATTCAGGCGTTTCTGCACGGTCAGGAAACCTTTTTCCAGGTCATGCTGATAACAGACAAAAATCAGCCCCATTTCCAGTTGCCCGGAATGGGTCACGCCAAGCGAATAGCTGTAGCCACGGCGCAGCATCAGGTTTTCATCGGTGGCTTTGGTACGCGGATTCGCCAGACGGATATGCGAATCAAGGCGGATGGTCTTACCTTCCGGGTCTTTTTCGTAATCCGGCACATCGTGCTCCTTTTCCATCCCCAAAGGTGCGCCGGTGGCTTTGTTACGCCCGAAAATAGACTGCTGCTCCTGCAACGGCGTACGGTCCCAGGATTCCACCTTGAACGGGATCAGACGTGTGGCCTGATAACTGCCGCCAAGCGTCCACGCTGGTTCGCCCTGACCTGCGGTGACCCAGACGGTTTTATCCATCAGTGGTGTGTCTTTCGAGTCAGGATTCGCCGTGCCGTCTTTAAAGCCCAGCAGGTTAATCGGCGTTTCTTTGCCCTGACTGCGCGCTGCGTGGGACGAAATAAAGCCGTCACGACGCCAGCGCACGCTGAGTAAATCCGGTGTGTACTTGATGATGTCACGCAACGCATGCACCACCGTATCGTTGTTGTTGGCACAGATTTGCAGTGACAGGTCACCGTGACAAAGTGTGGCATCCAGTGAATCATTCGGGAAACGCGTCATGCGCTGCAATTTCAGCGGCTTATGCGGCGCTAATCCAAAGCGCTCATCGAACAGGGAATCCCCCACCGACAGCGTCATGGTCAGGTTATCCGGGTAGATTTCTGCACCCATTACGCCGGAATCCATCGGCGGGAATTTCGGATCCATTGAAGGTGCGGTGCCACCCTTGGTCAGGAAGGCAAACCGTGAATCAAGGAGACGGAAAAGACGCTCCAGATCGGCTTTGTTGGTGGCCAGCACGTCAAAGGAAACCAGCATCATCGACGCCTGTTGTGGCGTTAAAATCCCTGCCTGATGCTCGCCGTAATAAGGTTGCCTGCCCCAGCGTTCGTCCGGGGAAACCGTGCCTGGCGTGTACTCTTTTTTTGCGCCGGGTGTTTTCTCAGCCTGCGCCGTGACAGCACCGCCCAGGGCAAATGCCCCGCCTAACAATCCCACACCTTTCAGTAAACTGCGGCGGGAAGAAGAAACGTCGTTCTGATTATCGTTTTTGTGACTCATTGCTATGCCTCGGGAATTTAAAAGCTCCCTCCCCTGCGAAGGGGAGGGTTGGGGTGGGGTATTACGGTCAAAAACAAAAGTTGAAGCGTGCTTCAGCCAGTGTATGGTCTGCTAAACCCCCTCCCAGCCTCCCCCTCGCAGGGGGAGGAGTTTAATCTAAACCAAGCACACCGCGCAGTTTGGACAAGTCTTCTGCCAGCGTGGTGATCGGCCCTTTCATTGCGTTACGGTCTGCATCAGACAGTTTTTCATAATTCTCGTAACCGTCTTTGGTTTTGTATTTATCCAGCAGCGCATCGACGGTTTTGAAGTTAGCGTCGATTTTATCCAGCAACGGTTTATCGGCTTTGACCAGTAACGGACGCAGCAGATTGACGATTTTTTGTGCGCCATCAAGGTTGGCACGGAAATCCCACAGGTCAGTGCGGCTGTAACGGTCTTCTTCGCCGCTGATTTTACTGGCGGCCACTTCTTCAATCAGGCCCGCCGCGCCGCCGACCACTTTGCTAGGCGGGAAAGTCAGGTCTGCGATACGTTTTTGCAAATCAACGGTATCGGTATAAAGCTTGTCAGCAAAGGGGTCGGTGCCTTTGGTGGTTTTGTCCGCGAAGAGGATTTTCTCCAGACGGTGGAAACCGGTGAAGTTAGGATCTTCGGCTTTTTTCTCGAAATCATCTTCACGGGCGTCGATGCTGCCGTCCAGATCAGAGAACAGTTCGGCAATCGGTTCGATGCGCTCATAGTAAACACGGGTTGACGCGTAAAGGGATTGTGCCTTCGCCAGATCACCCTTCTTCACTGCGTCGGTAAAGGCTTTGGTATGCGCCACCAGTTCAGCGACCTGCTGCGTCACATAGACTTTGTATTCTGCAATCGGGCCAACCAGCGCCATGGCGTCAGGCTTACCGGAAGCGGCTGTCCCCTCGGCGGTGACAGTCAGTTTGCCTTTCGGATTGCTCAGCAAGCCACAGGTCATGTCGTATTCGCCCGGTTCAAGGTTAGCCGTCATTTTCTGCGTGAAACCCGGTGCCACGTTTTCACGTTCTTCCACCACCATCACGCCTTTCAAAATTTCCCATTCCAGGTTTTTCTGACTGTTGTTATGGATAACAAACTGGGTTTTACCGGCGGGCACGGTCAGCGCCATCGGTTCACATTGTTTGTCGTTAACAGCAATTTTGACCTGACGAACATCAGCAGCCAGCACGTTGGCGCTCAGCGCAAAAGCCGGCAGGGATAACAGTGCAATCTGTAAAGCTTTACGGCGAAAATGTGTCATGTACAACTCCGTGACAAAGGCAAGATGATGGAAAGGTTTAAGGATCAACGTCGTGTTTTTTGCCCGGCAGAGGCCGGCGCGGCCACAGGCGATTTACCTTGTGGCATAAAGAACAGGAACAGCGCAGGGATCAGATACAGGAAGTACACCGCGACCTCACTGACCGTCGGGGCTTCCTGATAGCCAAACATCCCTTCCAGCAACGTGCCGAATAAAGAGTGCGTGGATAATGTGCCGCTCAGATCAAAAGCAATATCCTGCATACGGTTCCACAATCCGGCTTCGTGGAAAGCGCGAATAGCCCCCGCAGCCAGCCCGGCGGCGACAAACAGAATGAACAGGCTGGTCCATTTGAAGAACTTCGCCAGATGCAGCTTCACCCCGCCGTAGTAAATCAGGAAACCCAGCACGATGGCCGCGCCAAGCCCGAGCACTGCGCCGATCGGCGCTTCGATGCCGACGTCCTGCTGGAAGGCCGCCAGCAGGAAAAACACCGATTCCAGACCTTCACGCGCTACCGCAAAAAACACCATCGCGACCAGTGCCCAGCCCTGACCGCGGCCGGAATTCAGCGCATGATCAATCGCCCCTTCCAGATGCACTTTGATAGAACGCGACACTTTGCGCATCCAGAACACCATGTAAGTCAGGATGCACACCGCAACGACGGCGACAATACCTTCAAACAGCTCCTGCTGTTTTTGTGGAAACTCACCGGTCGTGGCATTGATGAAAAGACCGAGCGCCAGACAGAGTGCGGCAGCGATGAAAACGCCAATCCAGACCACACCGAGCCACTGCCCGCGTTGCGTCCGTTTGAGATAGCTGGCAATCAGGCTGACGATCAGTGCAGCTTCCAGCCCTTCGCGAAACATAATGAGAAACGGAACGAACATGACGAGCTCCCGAGCCCTGAATTCTGACGAACAACAGAATGTGTAAGGTCTCTGTAAAGAAAAGTAAAAAGAAACGATAGTGATTATCATTCTTGCCAAAAGAAATACAAGAGGTAACCGATCCTTTTTTTGAAGCGTGATCGGTAAATAGACAGGAAAAATCAGGTCAGGGGGTTTATCCGGCGGAAAATGCTGAAAACCGGGGGCTGAATGCCCCCGGTCTGAGTGTCATAAAAGTAAAATACCGTTAAATAGTATTATATTCCGCTTCCGCAACAGTGAAGCGCTGTTCCACGGCGGCGGAAGGTTTACGCCCCGCCAGGCTGACAATCCAGATAGCCAGTGACGCGAAAATAAAACCGGGAATGATTTCATACAGTTCGGCCCAGCCGTATTGTTTCCACAGGATCACTGTCACGGCACCGACGATCATGCCTGCCAGTGCACCGTTACGTGTCATACGTTTCCACATCACGGAAATCAGGATCACCGGGCCGAATGCTGCGCCAAAACCGGCCCATGCATAACTGACTAAACCGAGAACACGGTTTTCCGGATTGGCGGCCAGCGCAATCGCGACCAGCGCGACAACCAGCACCATCGCACGCCCTACCCACACCAGTTCGCGCTGGCTTGCGTCTTTGCGCAGGAAGGCTTTATACAAATCTTCGGTAATGGCGCTTGAACACACCAGCAACTGACAGCTCAGGGTACTCATCACCGCCGCCAGAATAGCGGACAGCAAAATACCGGCAATCCAGGGATTAAACAGAATTTTCGTCAGTTCGATGAACACGCGCTCACCGTTTTGCGTCACGTTGCCCGCTTCGCCCGGATTATTGCTGAAGTAAGCAATCCCGAAGAATCCTACGGCAATGGTGCCCGCCAGACACAAAATCATCCATGTCATGCTGATACGGCGCGCGCTGCGGATAGTTCGGTGAGAATCGGCCGCCATGAAGCGCGCCAGAATATGCGGCTGACCAAAATAGCCCAGCCCCCAGCCCAGCAATGACAAAATCGCCACCAGATTCATGCCCTTGAACATATCGGTGTATTCAGGGTTTTTGGCATTGATTACCATCATCGAGGTATCAATACCGCCAACTGCGAGGATGACGATAACCGGTGTCAGGATCAGCGCGAAAATCATCAGGCTGGCCTGCACGGTATCAGTCCAGCTGACTGCCAGAAAACCGCCGATAAAGGTATAAATGATGGTCGCCGCCGCACCAGCCCAAAGTGCAGTCTGGTACGTCATGCCGAAGGTGCTTTCAAACAGACGTGCACCGGCCACGATGCCGGAGGCACAATAAATGGTGAAGAACACCAAAATCACAATCGCGGAGATAATGCGCAGCAGCTTGCTGGAATCTTCAAAACGATGGGTAAAGTAATCCGGCAGTGTCAGCGCATTATTGTTGGCTTCAGTGTGCACACGCAGCCGCCCTGCCACCAGTTTCCAGTTCAGGTACGCGCCGATGGTCAGGCCAATGGCGATCCAGCTTTCCGAAATCCCGGAAATAAAAATCGCCCCCGGTAATCCCATTAACAGCCAGCCGCTCATGTCAGAAGCACCGGCTGAAAGCGCCGTCACCACGCTGCCTAAACTGCGTCCGCCCAGAATATAATCATCAAAGTTTTTGGTTCGTAGATACGCGATGAGCCCAATAAAAATCATCCCGAAAATATAAACACAAAACGTCACCAGCATCGGTGTGTTCATTGTCATTCCATTCTCCACTTCTTATTTTTTGCGATGTTGTCCGGCAGCTGTCTGTCCTGAAGCACTCCACCAGAAGTGCCGCTAAAAACCTGCCGGGGCGAGATGATGGCTGAAACCCTGTAAGGTTGCAGCAAGACTCTCCATATTTTTTACGTAGTCACTGACTCTGTGTGGTTTTTGTTCAAAATTACTGTCGGGCCGGATACTGGTTTAGCCTGATCCACTTTTCAATATTTTTAACATTTCAAATACACAAAATTCACGCTCCATCACAGTTATCCGCAATACCGGTTGTACTTTGCACTGACAAAAGTTGCACCTGATGCAACCTTTGACATTCCCGTCAGGAGAATGCAGGCAAGATCCATGCCGTTATTTTATTGTTAAAAATGCCAGACAAATCACAACAGGCATACTTCATGCATTAACAGGGTTGCACAAGGTTGCAACATAGAAGATATTGCTCAGCATAAAATAACGAATTCACCTGAAATTTTTTATATGGAGTGTTTGCGCATGGGTATGACGACGATGGGCGTGAAGCTGGATGAAGGTACACGCGACAGGCTGAAAGAAGCGGCTCACAAAATTGATCGCACGCCGCACTGGCTGATCAAACAAGCGATATTTTCCTATCTGGAACGACTGGAAAATGGCGATACACTGCCGGAAATTCCGGCGCTGAATGGCGCTGCGCCTGAAGGTATGGAAGATGTCGCTGTGCAACTGGTTCAGGAAGCCCATCAGCCGTTCCTAGATTTCGCCGAGCAGATCCTGCCACAGTCAGTCAGCCGTTCTGCCATCACTGCCGCCTATCGCCGCCCTGAACCTGAAGCCGTGTCGATGCTGCTTGAACAGGCGCGTTTGCCTGCCCCGCTCAATGATGCTGCGCTGAAACTGGCTGCTGACATTGCCACCAGACTCAGGAACCAAAAGAGTGCAAACGGCCGCGCCGGTATGGTGCAAAGCCTGCTGCAGGAGTTCTCTCTGTCTTCTCAGGAAGGCGTGGCGCTGATGTGTCTGGCGGAAGCGCTGCTGCGTATTCCCGACAAACCGACCCGCGATGCGTTAATCCGCGACAAAATCAGCAACGGTAACTGGCATTCGCATCTGGGCCGCAGCCCGTCGCTGTTCGTTAACGCCGCGACCTGGGGTTTGCTGTTCACCGGCAAGCTGGTGGCGACGCATAATGAAGCGAGTCTGTCAAAATCGCTGAACCGCATTATCGGCAAAAGCGGCGAACCGCTAATCCGTAAAGGTGTGGACATGGCAATGCGCCTGATGGGAGAGCAATTCGTGACCGGCGAAACCATCGCCGAAGCGCTGGCCAATGCCCGCAAACATGAAGAAAAAGGTTTCCGCTATTCCTACGACATGCTGGGTGAAGCCGCGCTCACCGCGAAAGACGCGCAGGCCTATTTGCAGTCCTATCAGCAGGCGATCAATGCCATCGGCAAAGCCTCCAATGGTCGCGGCATTTATGAAGGCCCCGGCATTTCCATCAAGCTTTCCGCCCTGCATCCGCGTTACAGCCGTGCGCAATATGAGCGTGTAATGGAAGAGTTGTATCCGCGCCTGCTTTCACTGACCTTGCTGGCACGCAGTTACGACATCGGTATCAACATCGATGCCGAAGAAGCTGACCGCCTGGAAATCTCTCTCGATTTGCTGGAAAAACTCTGCTTCGAACCGGAACTGGCGGGCTGGAACGGCATCGGCTTCGTGATTCAGGCGTATCAGAAACGCTGCCCGATGGTGATTGATTACCTGACCAGTCTGGCTCAGCGCAGCCGCCGCCGTCTGATGGTTCGTCTGGTGAAAGGTGCGTACTGGGACAGCGAAATTAAGCGCGCACAAATGGACGGTCTGGAAGATTATCCGGTTTATACCCGCAAGGTTTACACCGATGTCTCCTATCTGGCCTGCGCCCGTAAACTGCTGGCCGTGCCGAACCTGATTTATCCGCAGTTCGCGACGCATAACGCCCACACCGTGGCGGCGATTTATCAACTGGCCGGTAATAACTATTATCCCGGTCAGTACGAATTCCAGTGCCTGCACGGTATGGGTGAACCGCTGTACGAGCAGGTGGTGGGGAAAATTTCTGACGGCAAACTGAACCGCCCGTGCCGCATTTATGCCCCGGTCGGTACACACGAAACACTGTTGGCGTACCTGGTACGTCGTCTGCTGGAAAACGGCGCGAATACCTCCTTTGTTAACCGTATTGCCGATGCCACGCTACCGATCGATGAACTGGTTGCCGATCCGGTTCTGGCGGTCGAAGCGCTGGCCGCCAGCGAAGGTCAGGTCGGGTTACCCCATCCGCGAATCGCCCTGCCGCGCAATCTTTATGGCGACAAACGTGTGAATTCTGCCGGTCTGGATATGTCCAGCGAGCACCGTCTGGCCTCCCTTTCCAGCGCCCTGCTGCAAAGCGCCAGCCACCCGGTCAAAGCGCAGCCGATAATTGATGCGCAAACGGACGACGGCGAATTTCTGCCGGTGATCAACCCGTCTGAAAATACCGATATTGTCGGGTATGTTCGCGAAGCGACAGAAGCTGAAATCAGCCGCGCGCTGGATGCCTCAACCGCTGCCGGGTCAATCTGGTTTGCGACGCCTCCCGAAGAACGTGCCGCAATTCTGCAACGGGGTGCAGAACTGATGGAAGCGCAGTTGCAAAACCTGCTTGGCGTGCTGGTGCGCGAGGCGGGAAAAACCTTTAATAACGCCATCGCCGAAGTGCGTGAAGCGGTGGATTTCCTGCATTACTACGCCGGGCAGATCCGCGAAGATTTCGCCAATGACACGCACCGTCCGCTGGGGCCGGTGGTCTGTATCAGCCCGTGGAACTTCCCGCTGGCGATCTTTACCGGTCAGATTGCTGCCGCGCTGGCCGCCGGGAACAGCGTGCTGGCAAAACCCGCTGAACAAACGCCACTGGTCGCTGCGCTGGCCGTCAGCATTCTGCATGAAGCCGGAGTTCCGGCAGGCGTATTACAGTTGCTGCCGGGCCGGGGTGAAACGGTCGGTTCGCAACTGGTCAATGACGAACGTGTACGCGGCGTGCTGTTTACCGGTTCGACGGATGTCGCGGGTATTCTGCAACGCAACATCGCCGGTCGTCTGGATCTGCAGGGGCGTCCGACGCCGCTTATCGCCGAAACCGGCGGGCTGAACGCCATGATTGTCGATTCTTCCGCGCTGACCGAACAGGTAGTGACGGATGTGGTCGCGTCGGCTTTCGACAGCGCCGGTCAGCGCTGCTCCGCCCTGCGCGTGCTGTGTATTCAGGACGACGTCGCCGACCACACGCTGCAAATGCTGCGCGGTGCGATGGCGGAATGCCGGATGGGCAATCCGGAGCGCTTGTCTACGGATATCGGGCCGGTGATCGACGCCGAAGCCAAAGCCGGTATCGAAAAACACATCGATGCGATGCGCACCAAAGGCCGTACTGTGTATCAGGCTGCGCAGGAATTTACGGCTGACCAGCAGGAATGGAGCCGCGGTACCTTTGTTAAACCGACGCTGATCGAGCTGGAAAGCTTCGATGAGATGAAGAAAGAAATCTTCGGGCCGGTGCTGCACGTGGTGCGTTATGCCCGCCAGGATCTGGATAAGCTGATCGGTCAGATTAATGCCGCCGGTTATGGCCTGACGCTGGGTATTCATACCCGCATCGATGAGACTATCCATCGCGTTACGCAGCAGGCACACGTCGGCAATATGTACGTGAACCGCAATATGGTGGGTGCTGTCGTGGGTGTGCAACCTTTTGGCGGCGAAGGCTTGTCCGGCACCGGTCCGAAAGCCGGTGGCCCGCTGTATCTTTATCGTCTGCTGAGCAGCCGTCCGCAAGACGCCGTACAGCAAACCCTGTTACGTCAGGATCGCGAACTGCCGCTCGATACCTCCGTGCGCGAAGCCTTGCTGGCACCGCACCGGGCGCTGCAACAATGGGCAACGGAGCAGAAACACCGTGAGGAGTTTGTCGCAGTTTGCGAACGTTTCGCCCAAACCAGTCAGGGCGGCACCTTGCGCACACTGCCGGGACCAACCGGCGAGCGTAACACTTACGCACTGTTACCGCGTGAGCGCGTTCTGGCACTGGCGGATAATCAGGAAGATGCCCTGACCCAGCTTGCCGCTGTCACCGCGACAGGTTGCCGCATTCTCTGGCCGGAAGCGCCATTGCAACGTGATTTGTTCAACATCCTGCCAAAAGCGGTGCAGGCGCGAGTCGATTTCGCCAAAGACTGGCAGAACGATGCGCAGGTATTTGATGCAGTGATTTATCACGGTGATGCGGATCAGTTGCGCGAACTTTGTCAGACCATTGCGCAGCGTCCGGGCGCCATTATATCGGTACAGGGCTTTGCGCGCGGCGAGGATAATATTCTGCTGGAACGCCTGTTGCATGAACGTTCACTGAGTGTGAATACGGCAGCCGCCGGGGGAAATGCGAGTCTGATGACGATCGGATAAAGCAGGTGTTGCAGGAGAGCCGCTGCAAGTGGGCGGCTTTTAAAAAGCCTGAGGAAACTTTTTGGATTTCAGTTGCAGTGAAGGCTGGATCGAGACAGTTTCGGTTTCTCAATAACGGTAATGACGCGGCCTTTCGCGCCGAAACCGACCAAAGAGGGCTATGACGAGCCCTCTTTGGAATCTCCACGTTTTAAACTCCCCGCTATCGCCCGCACGATCTTAAATTCAAAACCAATCGGTTTTGATATCAAAATGAGTGAGGTTGCGAACTAAAAGCCGGAGGCCGGTTCCAAAATCCTGCCGTAACGAGAGGTGAAAAACCGCGAGTCTTTTTGCGCGGGTTGTAACCCGAGTGCAGGGCACCGCGCAGCGGCGGGATTTTGCGGCTGTCACCTCGTTCGCTGAAACATAGCCTCCAGCGAAGCGCGCAGTGAAAGAGCCGGGGGGGGCTTGGGGGACGGCGGCGATAAGCCGCCCCCCAAGTCGGTGTGGGCCGACGCCCACGGTTTTGATTTCAGTGGGCCAGGAACTTCTCCAGGAACTGTTTCGTCCTGGCATGTTGCGGATTCGAAAACAGCTCTTTCGCTGGCCCCTGCTCCACGATTTTCCCCTGATCCATAAAAATAGCGCGGTCTGCCACGTCACGGGCGAAACTCATTTCGTGGGTCACAATCACCATGGTGCGGTGCTCAAGTGCCAGTGCGCGGATAGTGTTGAGCACTTCACCCACCAGTTCCGGGTCGAGCGCGGAGGTCGGTTCATCAAACAAAATCACTTCCGGGCTCATCGCCAGTGCGCGGGCGATGGCAACGCGTTGTTGCTGGCCACCGGAGAGACGTCGCGGATAGGCATTTTCTTTGCCGCTTAACCCGACCTTTTCCAGGAGCTGACGTGCTGTGGCGATGGCTTTTTCTTTTGACTCGCCCTTCACAATCACCGGTCCTTCGATGATATTTTCCAGGACTGAACGGTGCGGGAACAGGTTGAAGTTCTGGAAAACAAACCCCACCTGCTTGCGCAGCTCACGAACGTTATTCTTCTGTTTACTGAGCGGCTTACTGGCATCAATTTCGATATTGCCGACTTTTATGGTGCCGCCGTCCGGCTCTTCCAGAAGGTTAATGCTGCGCAGCAAGGTGGTTTTACCTGAGCCGCTTGGCCCGATAATCGCTACCACTTCGCCGGCGTTGACCTGTAAATCGATACCGTGCAACACCGTCTGTCCGTGGAATTTTTTTGTCAGTTGCTTTACGTCAATGGTACTCATGAAGGCTCCTGATCCTGACGGTTAACGCGGTCTTCCAGACGGTTTTGCAGGAAGGATAAAACGGTCGCCAGCACCCAGTAGATAACCGATGCGGCCAGATACATGGTGAACACTTCCAGCGTGCGCGACGTCACAAGCTGTGCCTGACGGAACAGTTCCGGCACCTGGATGGTCGCAGCCAGCGAGGTATCTTTTACCAGGCCGATAAAGCTGTTACCGAGCGGTGGCAGCGCAGTGCGGGCGGCCTGCGGCAAAATCACGCGGCGCATGGTCTGCCACGGATTCATACCAATACTGGCCGCCGCTTCCCACTGCCCTTTTTCGATGGACGAAATCGCCGCACGCAGGGTTTCGGAGGTGTAGGCTGCGGTATTGAGCGACAGGCCAATCATGGCTGCCGGGATAGGATCCAGCTCGATGCCAAACTGTGGCAGTCCGTAGTAGATCATAAACAATTGGGCGATCAGCGGCGTGCCACGGAAAACGGAGACGTAAAAACGCGATAACCATGACAGCGGCCAGAAATGCGAAAGGCGCATCAGCGCCAGCACGAAGCCCAGGATAAGACCGAACACCATTCCGCCCAGACTGAGCTGGAGCGTAAACAGTGTTCCTTTCAATAAAAATGGTGCTGAATCCAGCACCAGTTGAATACTTTCTTGCATCCGATAAGAACCTTATGGATCAGTTCGTAATGAGCCGGAGCGCCAGTCTGACGCTCCGGTTTTACGGGTATTATTTTGTGACGTCAGCACCAAACCACTTTTCAGAGATTTTGGCGAGCGAGCCATCTTTCTGCATTTCAGCAATCGCTTTGTTGATAGCAGCCAGCAGCTCCGGGTTGTCTTTGCGAATGGCCACGCCAGATTCCAGACGGGAGAACGGTGCGCCTGCAACGGCTAAGGTATCACCGGTTTTCTTCACCAGATCCAGTGCTGCCAGACGGTCAACCAGAATGGCGTTGATACGGCCTACGCGCAGATCCTGATATTTAGTCGGGTCATCATCATAAGTACGGATGTCCACGCCCTGCACATTCTCGCGCAACCATTGCTCGTAGTTACTGCCCAGACCTACGCCGACTTTTTTGCCTTTCAGATCTTCAGGTTTAGTGATGGTGCCTTCCTGACCTTTTTTAGTCAGCGCCTGAATACCGGAAACGGTGTATGGGGTAGAGAAGTCATATTTTTTCTCACGCTCAGGCGAAATGGTCACCTGATTGATCACCACATCAATACGTTTGGATTCCAGCGAAGCCAGCATGCCGTCCCATTTGGTCGGTTGCAGTTTCGCTTTAACGCCCATGTGCTGCGCCAGTGCATCGGCGAACTCGACTTCAAAGCCGGTCAGTTTGCCGTCTTCACCCTGGAAACTGAACGGAGGGTAAGTCCCTTCCAGCCCGACAATCAAGGTGCCGCGATCTTTGACTTTCTTCAGTAACCCTTCGTCAGCAAAAGTATTGCTGACCATGCCTGCTGTCAGCGTGACCGCAACAGCACCCAGAAGTAAACGACGACGCAGTGTAGAAAAACCCATATTCACCTCAGTTATAGTTAGTTATAGAACGCTATATCCCCTACGAATTTGCGCACAGTAGCACCCGCCGCGTCAGTTATCAGGAATATAATTCTATAATCTTAGCTCAAAAAAGCATAAGCGGATTTTAGAGTATTAAACCTGCGGATGATACGCAAACAGTGCCGGTGCACCGCCGGTGTGAATGAACAGGATCGGGCCTTCATCCGGGAACAAACCACGCGCTATACCGTCGAGCAATCCGGCCATCGCTTTGCCGGTATACACCGGATCCAGCAGCATGGCCTCCTGCTCCGCCAGCAATTTCACGGCGGCGGTTCCGGCTTCATTTGGCTCACCGTAGCGTGGCGCAAAATATTCGTCCCACAAGGTAATTGACGGCGTTTTCTCACCCAGTTGTAATTGTGTTGTCACTTCCCGGGCGATGGTTTCAACTTTGGGACGCTGGGCATCGGCACTGCGCGACACTGTTACACCAATCAGCTGCGTGTCTGGCATTAAATGTTGCAAAGCGACGGCCAGACCAGCGTGCGTACCGGCGCTGCCCGATGCCACCACCACGGCACTGAAATCCACAAAACTGGCCGAAGACTGCTCGGCGATTTCCAGCGCGCACTGCACGTAGCCGAGTGCACCAAGCGCATTGGAACCGCCAACCGGCACGACATAGGGACGAAAACCTTGTGCTTCAAGACGTTCGGCTTGTTCTGCAAGCTGCGCCATCGGGTCATCAAGCGCATCGCACATCACCACTTCCACATTGAACAGATCCAGCAGCAGACGGTTGCCGTTGCTCAGATAATTGACTTCTGTGGTGCCGATCGGGTTTTCCAGCAACGCAACGCATTTCAGGCCCAGTTTGGCGGCCACGGCGGCGGTCTGGCGTACATGGTTTGACTGAATGGCGCCAGCGGTCACCAGCGTATCCGCGCCTTCTGCCAGCGCAGCAGCGGCCAGATATTCCAGTTTGCGCAGCTTGTTACCGCCCATCGCCAGCGGCGTGATGTCATCGCGTTTAATGTAAATGTCACGTCCGGCGTATTCGGAAAGACGATGCAGTTTTTCCAGCGGCGTGGCGCTGCCCAGTAAATCGATCCGATCGAAGGCTTCCAGCCGGGTTTTAAGCAAAGAAATTTTAGCAGGCACGATGTTCCCCTGACGCACAGCACGGTGCCGCACGAAGTCGTTATAGTCGAAGTTGGTTTGAGTTTAGAGACAGGTTATTGAGTAAGTATATAAAGAATTTATAGAAACTGCGGACAGATTCAAGACAAAAAAACAGGCTCCCGGAGGAGCCTGTTTGTGCATTGCGTGTCAGTCTGTCTGAGATCCGATTACGCGGATTTCTGCCAGGCCAGATACTGGTCGTATTTGCGCAGGGCAATACGGTAGTTGTCATGACCCGCCACCGGCAAATCATTGATGATCCGCTGGTGGATACTGTCCCCTGAAAGTTTATCCAGAGGATAGTTGTTTGCAGAGAGGATTTCATCCAGACGGCGGAGGCGGACAACATACTCGCGCACCGTGCTGTGATTCATCTCAGTCTGCTCAAACAGATATTGCTTAAACGCCATAATGTCAAAATAGGACGAATGGCTGTTACAGCTTATCTCACTGCAAAAACGACACAGTGCGGTCAGTTCCTGCGACAGGTTGTGCCACACGTCATCATCAATAGGCTGGTCCATCTTGGCGATGGCCTCTTTATTGATGATTTGCCCGCGAAACACCAGTGCCATCCTGTCGAGTTCTTTTGCACACTGTGAGCAATGAGTCTGACTGTGTTTAAAATCTTTAAGATAACGGCTTAAAGGCCTTGTTTTGATTCCCGCTGGCATAAATTTATTCCTGATAAGGGATATAAAATGTATAACCGGCCAGGAAAAAGCGGATCAGTGGTCGTTGGCCAGGCGTGTTCGCAAACGCTTAATCGCCTGACTGTGGAGCTGGCTTACACGGGATTCCCCGACGTCCAGCACCGCCCCGATCTCTTTTAAATTCAACTCTTCCTGGTAGTAAAGCGTAAGTACCAACTTCTCCCGTTCAGGTAACGCATCGATAGCTTCCATCACCCGGTGGCGTAAATTACCCTCCAACAGATGATGTAACGGGTTGGCCTCTTCGTGCCCTTCCATCAATGCCTCGGCAGTATCGCCGTGCTCTTCGCGCCATTCGTCATAAGAAAACAACTGGCTACTGTTCGTATCCATTAATATCTGCCGGTATTCCTCAATGGGAATATCCAGCACCTGCGCCACCTCTCCTTCACTCGGCGGTCGCCCTAATTTCTGTTCTGCGCTATGCATCGCCTGGGACACTTCACGCGCATTACGTCTGACACTACGCGGCACCCAGTCGCGGCTACGCAACTCATCGAGCATGGCGCCGCGAATACGCTGAACGGCATACGTCGTAAACGCCGTCCCCTGCATCGCATCAAAACGCTCAACCGCATTTAACAGGCCGATCCCGCCCGCTTGCAGTAGATCATCAAGCTCTACGCTGGCGGGAAGCCGCACCTGCAAACGCAGGGCTTCATGGCGCACAAGCGGAACATAGCGCTGCCACAAAGAATTTTTGTCTATCACGCCGTCGGCGGTATACAGATCGCTCACTGTCGTAACCTGGCAAATTTAGGGTCAGTATCATTGTGCCAGTGATAATCGCTAATCAATCGGCTGAATAAGGCCTGAAAAACGCGGTTATTTTGATTATGTCTCGCAGATTCTGTTTGCAGACGTCCGCCGGTAACACCGTAAACGATTGACTAAAAAACAATCACAACATAAAGATTATCTTAAATTATACCAGCGAATGCCCCGCATTAATCCTTAAGAATGGTAAATTTTAGTTAAAAAAAACCCCGCCGGAGCGGGGTTTGTTCTGTTTGTAACCGAACTGCGTAATTTGTCGACTAAGACAATTATTGCAGCAGGGACAGTACAGACTGAGGAACCTGGTTAGCTTTAGACAATACTGAAGTACCAGCCTGCTGCAGGATCTGTGCTTTAGACATTGCTGAAACTTCTGTTGCGTAGTCAGCATCCTGAATACGGCTCTGTGCAGAAGACAGGTTAGTCGTGGTGTTGTCCAGGTTGGTGATGGCAGAATCGAAACGGTTCTGAACCGCACCCAGTGAAGAACGGAAGGTGTCAACTTTAGCGATAGCAGCGTCGATTGCTTTCAGTGGATCAGAAGTCGCAACGCCAGTGTAAGCGTTGGTGTTAGCAGCACTGGCGATGTCGCCGATGGTGCTTGCAACGTTCGCAGTACCGGTAGCGCCGCCGTCAACGATAGCGCCAGCTGCAGTTTTGTAGTCTTTACCCTGAACGGTAACGTAACCTACTGCTGCGCCAGTGGCGTCTGCGCCAACTTTAACCAGTTTGCCAGTCTGAGTACCTGCAGTAACACCGTTGTCAGTGTCAGTGTAAGAAACGTCAGTGGTGTTCAGTGTTACAGCGCCAGTTGCGTCATCTACAGATGCAGCGTAGTTGCTGGTACCATCAGAAACAACGTAAGTTGCAGTCGCTGCGCCAGCTGCTGTCTGAACGTTTTTCAGAGACAGTTTGCTTGCGTCCAGGCCCAGAGAAGTTGCCGCTGCAGACAGGTCAACGTTTTTCAGGGAGCCGCTTGCGCCAACCTGAGTGATTGCATCGCTGGTTTTCAGTGCGTTGCTTGCTACTGAGAAACCGTTCAGACCCAGAGTGGTAGAGTCGATTTTCTGCAGGTCGATGTCGATAGTCTGACCATCGTTAGCGCCAACCTGGATTTTCATGGTCTGGTTAGAGGCCAGTACGTTCACGCCGTTGAACTGAGTCTGACCAGATACACGGTCGATTTCAGACAGACGGGAAGTGATTTCGTCCTGGATTGAGGTCAGGTCGGAATCGGAGTTGGTGCCGTTAGCAGCCTGAACAGACAGCTCACGAATACGTTGTAAGTTGTTGTTGATTTCGCTCAGTGAACCTTCAGTGGTCTGCGCAACAGAGATACCGTCGTTGGCGTTACGTGAAGCCTGAGTCAGACCGTTGATGTTAGAAGTGAAGCGGTTAGCAATCGCCTGACCAGCAGCATCGTCTTTTGCGCTGTTGATACGCAGACCGGAGGACAGACGCTCGATAGCGGTGCTCAGAGCGGACTGGGATTTGTTCAGGTTGTTCTGAGTCATCAGAGACAGCGTGTTGGTATTGATAACTTGAGCCATGAGTGTATTCCTTCAAATCTGGTTAAGGGTTCGGGCTTATTGCCCACGGCGTTCATCACCGTCCAAACTTGTATCGGCGGTACTGCGGTAACCTTTAGAATTATTTCTCAAAAAATCCGGTTTTCTTACTTTGAGAATTACCCTTCCTTATACCGCCTATTCACGCCATTACTTTTTGTTGTGATCTATTAAACTTTTTCTCCGTCGTGCCGATAGGGCTTAAAGACTCTTTTATACCTAAAGTCATTGGAGTTGCAGTAAGCGGCGAGGGAGTGAACCCGTTACCTGACATCCGTCAGGAAAACCGGTGAACGAACGAAGCGAAGGCGACTGTAAATTCACGTACTCAGGGCAATCAAACTGTAAAGGATAATTATGGCCACTTCAGGCACTATCTCTTCATTAGGTATCGGTTCAGGTTTACAACTTTCAGACCTGCTGGATAACCTGACGACTGCAGAAAAAAAACGTTTAACCCCGATCACTGCGGCACAAACCAGCTATAGCGCCAAACTGACGGCCTATGGCACGCTCCAAAGCGCATTACAAACTTTTTCTGACGCTGCGACCGCATTGTCATCGACCAATACTTACGGGGCGACCACGGCTTCGTCGAGCAACACGTCTGCGTTCAGTGTGACAACCGGCACCGGCGCCGCGGCGGGTAAATATTCCGTTTCCGTGACACAGCTGGCCTCTGCGCAGTCTTTGGTTTCTGCCACGCAGTCGAGCAATAAAACCGCACTGGGCGCCACGACCACTGATAATACCCGTACCCTGACCATCAGCCAGGGCGACGGCAGTAAACCACTGAGCATCAAACTAACCGATGATCAGACTTCACTGACCGGCGTTCGTGATGCGATCAATAAAGCCGGTGGCGGTGTCACGGCCAGTATCGTCAAAGTGGATGACAGCAGCTACAAGCTGGTACTGAGCGCGAACAATACCGGTACCAATTCAGAAATGACCGTCAGCGTCACCGGTGATGACCAGCTGAATAATATTATCGGATATAACTCATCCACCGGCACCGGTGCGATGACCGAAAATGCCACAGCAGGCAATGCCAAGCTGACCTTTAATGGCATCGATCTGGAACGTCAAAGCAACACCATCAGTGATGCGCAGGACGGGATTACGTTAAATCTGACCGGTACCACCACCACTGCTGCAACGCTGACAGTGGCGAAAGATACCTCTACAGCCTCCACCGCTATCCAGACTTTTGTTGATGCGTACAACAAGTTGCAGGATACGTTCTCCAGCCTGACCAAGTTCACAGCCACCGCGACGAACACCGATACGGCTGACAGTACCAACGGTGCATTACTGGGTGACAGCGCACTGCGTACCATCCAGACACGTCTGAAGTCAGCGATCACCGGCGTCTCGGGTTCTGGTTCAGTAAGTTCATTGCAGAGTATCGGTATTACCACTGACCCGGACACCGGTAAGCTGGAAGTTGACAGCACCAAGCTGAGTGCGGCGTTAACCAGTAACCCGAATGCTGTGCAGACCATGATGGTAGGTGACGGCAAAACCACCGGCGTGATGACCAACATCAGCAACCTGAACAGCGGGTTCCTGAACACCAGCACCGGTACGATTGCTAATGCCCAGACAGCCGTGAACACCACGCTGAAAAGCCTCACCGAGCAGTACAACAAGGTGAACACCAGCATTAACGACACCATCGCCCGTTATAAAACGCAATTCACGGCACTTGATGTCTCGATCCAGAAGCTCAACAGCACAGCGGATTATCTGACGCAGCAGTTCGAAGCTATGTCCTCATCAAGTTCAAGCTAGTAAGGAAACTGAATATGTATAATGCAAAAGGAACTCAGGCCTACGCACAGGTAGGCCTTGAAAGTGGCGTCATGAGCGCCACTCCGTATCAGCTGGTGACGATGTTATTCGACGGGGCGCGCAGCGCCCTGATCCGTGCTCGTATTTTTATCCAGCAGGGCAGCATTGCCGAAAAAGGCAAATCACTGTCTATGGCAATTAACATTATCGACAGCGGACTGAAAGCCGGATTAAGTCGTGAAAAAGGCGATCCTGAATTAGTGGATAACCTCGAAGCGCTTTATTCCTATATGGTCCGTCGTTTATTGCATGCAAATTTACACAACGATCAAGAGGCCATCGCTGAGGTGCTGACCTTGCTTGAAAATATCGCCGATGCCTGGCGGCAAATCGGCCCAAACTACCACCCGTCGCAGGACCAATATAATGGATCAACATCAGTATCTGGTTAATGAATATCAACTGATCCTGTCTTTAAGCGAGCAGATGTTGCGGCTGGCGAGAGAAGAGAAATGGGATGAGCTGGTTGAGCTCGAAGTCAGTTACGTCAAAGCAGTCGAAGCCACGACCCGGTTACCGATGTCTGAACAGACATCGGTAATGATTCAGAATGATGTCCGCCGCTATTTGCGCATTATTCTTGATAACGAAAATACGATTAAAACATTGTTACAAGCCCGGATGAATAAACTCACCGAGCTGATTGGTCAGTCGTCCCGACAACAACAAGTGAATACGACTTACGGAAAAATTGACCTCCGTTCGATTGCCTTCGGCGATCGCCAATAATTATTAAATATTTGTTTGTTTTCTTTCCAATATTTCTTGTGCAAAAATAAGGTTTCAGAGGCAGAGAGCGCCTGGCTGCCAGGGCTAGTTCTCTCTGTCTGCTCCCATAACTTACACATATTAACCGGCAGCCTGTTTGTATTAGCAAAGCGGGAATTATTTATCAGGCAGCACACTACAGGTTGCCGTCGTCATTTTCGGGCATCATCATCATGGTTCGTAAAATAAAAGTGACTCCAGGGATAGGAACCATTTCTCTGCTTATTCAGCATAGTGAACTTTTTATTCATGATGTTTATATTGATAAGCCACAATTGGTTCTCATTCAGAACGGAAGCCTCTCAATTACGGATCAGGCACAGCAAGTCACACTGCAGGCAGGCGAAATGCTGGTGCTTAACAGTGGACAAACGTTGAGCATGACTCACCATTTATCCGGAAATGGCCCTTTCAGCTGCGCCATCATGGCATGGGATCATCAGTTACTCAGTGATGCAGGCCTGCACGCAACCGGCTTCAGCCCGCCACTTCTTGCTGTTAATACCCTGCAAGTCATTCCGCACATCCCCGGTGCGTTCAAACAAAGTTTTACCGACACTCATTCAGCCATTCTCTGGCATCATGGTCTGCCCGCACCGATAACCCGCCACCGCATGCTCGAACAGTTACTCTGGCTGTCGCAACTGGGTGTGCGGTATTCCGTACAGCACAGTGAAAGCGTGACAGATAACGTACGTGAATTATTAGTCAATAATCTGCATAAATCATTTACCGCCGCCGAAGTGGCAGAAAAGCTGATGATGAATGAAGTGATGTTGCGCAGACGTCTTGCGGGCGAAAATTGTGTGCTGCGAAATCTGATGATCGATGTACGCATGACCCACGCGCTGCGGTTGTTGCAATGCACCGATCTGGCCATTTCACATATTGCACATCAGGTAGGTTATGAAAGCGGCTCGCGTTTTGCCGAGCGTTTCCGGAAACGTTTTGGATTCGCCCCTACCGCCATCCGTGGTCATTTACGCCCCCTTTCTACCCCTGCGCTGCTCACAATCGACAACATATAACAACTCGCGCCAAACAGACACAATACAAAACCTTGAGTAACATCACACAATATTTGATTACCAGATGTTAACGGAATATCATACACGCCGTTATTTTATTCATGGTCAGGAGTGAGTTGTGCACGTTTGGTGGGAAGTGATTAAAACAATTTACTGGGGCGGATTGGGCATTGCGGTGCTGTTCACTTTGCTGGTGAGCCGCGATACGATAAAAATAAGACTGTTAACTTCCGGCATTATCGGATTTACCTGGCCGATGAGTCTGCCGGTCGTCCTTCTCTTCTCCCTGTTCTGAGTTTGCCTGCACTGAATGTCCTCTTAATATCCTGAACCCGGCCTGCTGACCGGGTTCAGATAACGGCAAGACAGTGTTATTGCGAGACAATGCGTTATTGCAAGACAATGTGGTGTTATTGCAAGACAATGTGTTATTTGCGAGTCTGCACCCAAAATCCGTGGATTAAACCCGGCAGGTAACCGCAAAGTGTCAGGATAATGTTCAGCAGAAACGCACCGCCGAAACCGTTGCCAATCAATACGCCCAATGGCGGCACAAGAATTGTGATCAATACTCTCCAGAATCCCATCTTACTCTCCCTTTGGTTATCATTGTGTTAACGATAGCGCATGAGAAATGAAACGGGCATCAGATGAAACCTAATTGATCAGCTCCAGCATAATTTCAACATCCCGCCGTGTTTTTTCCAGCATGTCGGTATCGCCGTTGCGGTGTTCAGCATCCGACACCTGGTGGATCTGGCGCATCTGCCATCTCACCTGATTCTTTTGTTCGTCGGTCATACTGCGACACATCACAATGATAAAGTTTCGCAGCATCATCTGTTGCATGGCAGTTTCTTCAGCTTGCTTGTTGACCGACATGACCAAATCTATAACATGTTTTTCTGCCATTGCAGGTTCCTGCGGGAGTGGAATAGTCAGGCCAGACTAACATGGTCTGGCAGCCGCTGATGGCGACTGATGATGTGATTAACGCCGCTATTTCTGCGCCTAGAATTGACCCGGACATCCAGATTATGTTTTCCATCGATCATGTTTTTAAGCGCCTGGCCGCTTCACCTTTCCGTCAGCGTTTCCATCTCGGTGCCAAAGAGTACCGGTATTGCCAGGATAAAGGGCCGGAGACGGTCAGCCAGCACGCGGCGGATTTCATTGCTAAGCGCCTTGCCCCGGCAGAGCCAGAACAGGATGGAAAACAGACGCCGATGCGCGGTCACCCGGTATTCATTGCCCAGCACGCAACGGCCACCTGCTGTCGCGGCTGTCTGGAAAAGTGGCATCACATCCCCGCACATACGGCTATGACACCCGCACAGCAGCACTATGCCGTGACGGTGATTTTGCACTGGCTTCATCAGGAAATGCAGCGCCCTGCTCCGGTCGCTAAAGAACGAAAATCTAACAAAAAAATCTCAGACACACCGGACAACGCACAACAGATGAATTTGTTGTAAGAGGCGCATCACACTCGTTAAAAAATAAAAAGTGATAATGGTCACATTTTTCCCGCTTTTCCATACCCAAGTAAGATCGTGCTCTATAATTTTAGAGGAATAAGAATTGTGCGACGGGTTGTCTTCAGCACGCCCTTTGAAGTTTTTGCAGTCTTTCGGATGAGCTTTTCCAGGTGAAACGAGTTTTACACTTGTTGTCAGGATAATTGCCCGTATTGGGAAAAGGAGGATGCATGTCTGAATATCATTATTTACTGGTTGGCGGAAGCCGCAACGGACAACGGCATGTTGATAAACAACATCAGTTTTCGTTGTGCTTTTGGGAAGACGCAGCACAGAACGCGGAACGCGAGTTTTACGGTAAACGTAACGAACGCTACAAAGTTAATCCGGAAAAAGGCGCAGACGGGAACTGGTATCTTGTGGGCTATTGTGGAAATTGTTCGAAAATTAAAGCCGACGAATTAACCACCCAGGCGCTCACCAAGCACGTGAAACCCCTGATGTAAAAATTGTTTTTTGAAAGCCATAAACCCCGCCATTAACGCGGGGTTTTGTTTTCAGGAGCCACCTGACTTTCAGGCCGCCATCCCCTGAATGTTGCGGGCGAAAAATTCAACATGCCCGCCCACCGTAAAATGCGCCTCGTGATGCCCCAGACGGCCAAGTGGCGCAATGCGCACAATTTCACCTTCAAATTCACCATCATGAATTCTGGTGATCGCCACATCAAGCTGATAGCTGGCCGGATGCACGCCTACCGGAAACGTCAGCAACTTGACCCTGTCACCAATCTCAAACCGGGTAAGCAGCGGCAGCGGCGCCTGTTCAAACAGATCCTGATCCATATGTGACTCCTTGTTTTCCAGTGGAATTAATTAGAGGATAGAATATATTGCCGCGTCCTGCCGGATACCGGCGTGAAGCACTTCTCTCTTTCAACATTTATATTGCGCAAGAGCTGGCGTAACCGTCTTTTGCCCCCCCGAAAATCATGAGGAACCCCTGTGAAAAAACTGACGCCACAGCAATGCATCATACTGACCGGATTTACCGGCATCCTGCATGGCGAATTTGAGTGGTTTCACGAAGATTTGGAAAAGCGACTTGGCCGTGAAGTTCAGACCTCAGAACTGGGATACCCGGAGTTTATGGAAGAATGCCGCAGCCTGTATGAAGAGGATTTTAACAACCTGATGCCGGACTAAAAACGAAAGGCCGGGCAAACAGTATTGCCCGGCCTCCTGAGTTCATCGTCATTTAATACAAATCACTAAGGCTTCACGATGCCGCGGATAAAGTGTTCATTCACCCTGATCACATTGCCCGTTTCAACGTTAATGACCTGATATTGCACTGGTTTAACCTCATCAAGAACAGCGACAATTTCAAATAAACCTGGTGTAAAAGTAAGCGTGACAAAAACGCCAACAGGATAGACAGCCATAATTTTATCCTTTCAATCAACCTCTTATAATATACTTCCTTTCCCCCAGCGCGATAACACGCAAATCATTAATCACTCCAGGTTATTTCATCGCATACATTAATCACTCGGGATGAATGTTACATAAAAGAAATAAAGAACATGTATAAAATGAAGCGGAGGCACTTAAAATCGGATAACTCTGACAGACGTATCAGGAACATAATTAAATTTTACACTCTTCTTACGCAAAGGCGGTTTTCCGCCACACTTCTGCCTGCCAGTCCCTTGTTTTCGGGGTGATTTAAGTTAAAAATATAAATCCACTTTGTTACATTGAGAGCCTGCGCTGTGAGTGCCCAGATTTTTGAAACCGATGCGACTCATCCGCATCTGACACGACTGATTGCTGAGCTGGATGCCTATCAATATCCGCTCTACCCGCCGGAATCGTTTCAGGGAATTAACATCACTGAGCTTGATGAAGGCGAGATCACGTGTTTTATGGCGAGGGTTGATGATGACTGGGCCGGTTGCGCCTGTCTGTTTATCACAAAACACGGCCTCGCGGAAATGAAACGTGTTTACGTGAGTCCGCTGTATCGCGGTCAGGGCATTGCCTCATTACTGATTGCCGCAATGGAAAAGAAACTGAAAGCGTTGGGGTACAAAGACCTGTTTCTGGAAACGGGTGTGTTTCAGGAAAAAGCCATCACGCTGTATGAAAAACTGGGTTATTGCCGGACAGAAGCGTTTGGCGACTATGCGTTGTCCCCGGATCCGCTGAGTGTTTATATGGTGAAAGCGATGAGGTAATGCACGGGAAACGGCAGAAGCGGCAATAAATACCTCCATAACGCTGTCTTATGACAGGGTTATGGAGATGCAAAAAGCAATTACATCAGAACGTTGCTTTTTGTTGCAGTCTGGTCATTCGACGGGATAACCCATTTTTTAAGTGTGATGATAAAGAAATTTTTACCCTTGGTAATTTTCGCACCACGGTCACCACATTCCAGCGCAAGTTTGAAAAACTCATCACTGTTAATATTAAAAGCCAGCTCGACTTTTTTCACCATACCGGAATTAAGCAGATCTTCAGCTTCGTGCAATGATTTGGCCTGAATAACTGACATAACGACCTCGTGATATCGGAAGGGATTGTTTTAGCTCCTACATCCTATTTCACTTTTGTTTCTAAATTATGACAGCTTCATGAACATTAAGAATTTTGCCATTGCACTGATTAATAATTAGCCAATTCGTGCGCACGATCACATCTACGTCAGACGGAAGCGCGGATCCGGCATCGGGGTATCCGGCAGTTGTGTCTGGTTGTTCATCTCACGCAGGTTAATCTCTACGTTGGTGCACATAGCATCCAGCGGCAGATGGTTATTGGCCAGACCAAAAGGCATTTCCAGCTCTTCCGCCAGCGTATCAAGCGACAAAAAACTATAAGAAATAAAACCTGACACCAGCAACGTCATGTAGTGCAAATCCACCACCAGTGCAAACGGCAACAAACTACAGAACAGATATACCGTCCTGTGCAGCAACAGACCGTACGCAAACGGAATCGGCATGCTAACGATGCGTTCACACCCACCGACGACTTGTGAAAGCTGTAACAGCGTGGAATCCATATGGGTATAGACAATATCCGACAGTTCACCGCTGCGGCGTCGTTCAGCCAGCCATTGTGACAACCGCAGCTGAACCATATTTGTCGGCGCACGGCGCGACAGAATATCTTCCGCATCGTCACCCAGCAAACGCTGAAGATCCGGACGCGGATCACTGTGACGCAACTGGTGCTTGAGGCTGAAACAGAACGCCAGCAGCAACGCAGTCACGCGCTGCGCCTCTCCCGGACACACAGCCATCACCTGACTTTGTAATGTCCGGCAGGCAATCAGCAAACCACCCCATAATTGCCGCGCCTCAATATAACGTGCGTACGCGACGCTGTTACGAAAGCCGAGGAAGATCGCAATAGAAACACCGAGCAGGCTGAAAGGCGCGAGTGTCAGTTTCACGCCAAGGGTCTCATACCAGGGAAGAGTGAGAATGGCGGCAAGTGACATCAGTAAATTGAGACTCAGACGGAACAGAATACTGGGCAGGACAGAACCATGCCAGGCGAACAAACGCAAGAACCAGTGACGAGGGGGACGGATTATCATTTTGTGCAGGTGCTTTATGCAGGTGAAGCGTTTTTTTTTGCGATTCTGGCAAATAAACCTGCCCATGCAAAGGACAATTTTGTGACACCGGTAACATTTTTTCTGAAACTTACAGTTCTCCGTTACAACTCGCCGGTTATCCCATTCACAACGCTGATTTATTCCCTCTGCAACCTCAAGTAACTGCCCGTTAAGGTCGATAATAGTAACAGGAGGAAAGTAAATAAAGTGGCCAAAATTCCCCCATAACTGACTTCCTGTAACAATTCGATCAGATGCTCCGTAAAGATGCAACTCACCCTACTGACGTGAAGGACTGGAGCCATGAACATAATGTTAAGTATTGCGATGGTCACAGGTATTGCGGCATGGTTCTTTATCAGCTCATCAATAGATGATATCCGAAACGATTATTGAGTGATTCACAACCCCGCCGGGCGGCATCCCGTCCGGTCATTTTCAATCATGAGCGGTGTTAATTTCATTGTCTTTTTCATCTCTTAAATTAAACTTTTTATAACGTAACGTTTTGAAGCAATAATTACGCTTACTTCACGCCGAAATAGATTGTCAGTTTATGTCAATCTGAGAGAGCATGGCGGAAAATTTAAGCATGGTGTACTGATGAAAATTCTTTTTATTGTACTCATCGTTCTGGCGGTCATCGGGTTGTTGATCTGGCTGATACTCCGGTCAGCCGCGAAGGATGCTGATAATGATTATTAATCATTTTCCCCTGCCTGCGCATGAATCTACAGGCTTCATAAGAATTACCGGGCAATAAATATCCGAACACCAAACTTAATACAAATTAAAATCAATGGTGTCAGATTGTAAAAATCCGGGTGAAATAACTCGCATGATGATTAACAAGCTAATTAAAAGCTATGATGCGAATAACAACGGTAAAAATACGCCTTAAGCGTAAAACACGGATGTGTTTCTGATGTTATTTATTAAGTGAAATAGGAAGAAGAAATA
The DNA here is from genome assembly GCF_000745615.1 of Rahnella sp. WP5. NCBI lineage: Bacteria > Pseudomonadati > Pseudomonadota > Gammaproteobacteria > Enterobacterales > Yersiniaceae > Rahnella > Rahnella sp. WP5. The sequence continues at coordinate 111,361 of NZ_JQJR01000010.1, forward strand.
ATTAGCAGTTATTAATACAAATTAACCAGTTAGCAAATAATATTTTCATTGTGTTAAATGGAGGTGATAACAGGGCAAACTTATTGCTCACCCCTGCACCCGCTTTATCTGCCAGATTCCCCCCTACACCGACATGTTCATCACATCCTGATACGCTGCTACCAGTTTATTTCTTACCTGGACCCCAAGCTGCAATGAAATCGAGGATTTTTGCAGATCGACCATCACGTCGTTCAGACTGACACCGGGAACCCCCATCTCCAGCTTTTCAGATTCCAGTTTTGCGTTGTTCTGGGTCTCGCTGATCTTGCCTAATGCCGCTTTTAATTCGCTGGCAAAACCGGCCTCTGATGCGGTATCGGTCTTTGGTGCGGCACCGGCCTGAATAGCCGTGGCCTGCATCTGCTGTAAAACGCTCTCAATGCCTTGAATTGACATGCTTTCTCCGGTTATCGGGGTGTCGGTGAACAAATGGCTTCTTTCATGGAATGACACCCTATCACATCAGTTTTTTCCTAAACGCGGTAATTGAACCTAAAAACCATGGCTTATCGGGCCATTAACTTTGCGTTAAGCGGCAAATAATGGCTCACCTAGAAAATAGGCCTGCCTGTATGGAGGACTGAAAAATGTCACGCTTCAACGATTGCGCACTTGGGAGTCTGTTTTGTTAAGAGACAACATGAACACCACCATTCAACAGCTAAATAGGGATCTTGTATGAGTTCCGCAATAGCCGGCGCAGAAACCCCTCCAAGCGGTTTTACTGCGTTGCTTAATCGCCTGCGCGCCAACCCAAAAGTTCCTATCGCCATCGCTGCTGCGGCAGCCGTGGCTATTGTTGTTGTCATGATGCTGTGGGCTAAGCAGCCTACTTATAAGGTGCTCTTCAGTAATCTCGGTGACCAGGATGGCGGCGCCATCGTCACTCAGCTGACCCAAATGAACATTCCTTATCAGTTTTCTGATAACGGCGGTGCGTTGCTGATCCCTGCCGACAAAGTGTATGAAACGCGTCTGAAACTGGCGGCTGCCGGTTTACCTAAAGGCGGCGCGGTTGGTTTTGAATTAATGGATCAGGAAAAATTCGGCATCAGCCAGTTTAGCGAGCAGATCAACTATCAGCGTGCGCTGGAAGGTGAACTCTCACGTACCATCGAAACGCTGGGCCCGGTCAGCAGCGCCCGCGTCCATTTAGCCATTCCTAAGCCTTCCTTATTTGTCCGCGAACAAAAAAATCCTTCCGCCTCTGTGACCCTGAATTTACAGCCGGGGCGTGCGCTGGATGATGGCCAGATCAACGCCATCGTTTATATGGTGTCGAGCAGTGTTTCCGGCTTACCGCCTGCGAACGTTACCGTGGTGGATCAGAGCGGTCATCTGCTGACGCAATCTGATAACAACGGGCGTGACCTGAATGCTTCCCAGCTGAAATATGCCAATGAAGTGGAAGGCCGTCTGCAACGTCGTATCGAGTCCATTCTGCAACCGGTGGTCGGCAACGGTAACGTGCATGCGCAAATCACCGCACAGATTGATTACGCCAGCCGTGAACAGACAGATGAAAACTATCAGCCAAATGGTTCAGCCGATAAAGCGGCTGTGCGGTCACGTCAGTTAAGCACCAGCGACCAGATTGGCGCGTCATCGGTCGGCGGCGTGCCGGGTGCACTGAGCAACCAGCCTGCCCCGGCAGCGACGGCACCGGTGACGACCCCGCCAGCGGCAAACAATGCAAATGGCACACAAAATCAGACCGGCAATAATGCGCAAAATGCAGCCACCACCGCGAATGCCAATGTGCCGTCCAACCGTCGTCGTGATGAAACCACCAACTATGAAGTTGACCGCACCATCACACATACCCAGCACAGCGCTGGCGCCGTTCAGCGTCTGTCTGCGGCGGTTGTCGTTAACTACCAGGTCGGACCGGATGGCAAAGCGAAGCCGCTGACTGACGATCAGTTGAAGAAAATTGATGATCTGGTACGCGAAGCGATGGGCTTCTCTCAGGAACGTGGCGATACGCTGAACGTGGTGAATACACCGTTCAACGAAGCGGCTGACGATTCCGGCGAGCTGCCGTTCTGGAAACAACAGGCGTTCTTCGATCAGTTACTCAATGCAGGTCGCTGGTTACTGGTGCTGATTGTGGCCTGGCTGCTGTGGCGCAAGATGGTTCGTCCGATGCTGCGCAAACAGCAGGCAGAGAAAGATGCCGCAGCCGCAGCCGCGCTTGCCGCCACCATGCCACAGCCTGAAGGCAGTAAACCGGTCAAACTCAGCAATGACGAGCTGGAAAAACGTAAACGTTCACAACAGCGTGTCAGTGTTGAAGTTCAGACCCAACGTGTGCAGGAGCTGGCCGATAAAGATCCTCGTATCGTCGCCCTGGTTATCCGCCAATGGATGAGTACCGAACAACCATGACTATGACCGGAACCGAAAAAAGCGCCATTTTGATGATCACGCTGGGTGAAGACCGCGCGGTGGAGGTGTTCAAACACCTCTCCCCTCGCGAAGTGCAGCAAATCAGTGGCGCGATGGCGAATATCCATCAAATTTCTAACAAGCAACTGGCGGAAGTGCTGAACGAGTTCGAGGACGAATCCGAGCAGTACGCCGCACTGAGCGTCAATACCAGCGAATATCTGCGTGCGGTACTGACCAAAGCGCTGGGCGAGGAGCGTGCGTCAAGCCTGCTGGAAGACATTCTGGAATCGCGCGAAACCACCAGCGGCATGGAAACACTGAACTTCATGGAACCGCTGATGGCAGCCGATCTTATCCGCGACGAACATCCGCAGATTATCGCCACCATCCTCGTTCACCTCAAACGTGGTCAGGCTGCCGATATTCTGGCGCTGTTCGACGAGCGTTTGCGCAACGATGTCATGCTGCGTATCGCGACCTTCGGCGGTGTCCAGCCAGCGGCGCTGGCGGAACTGACCGAAGTGCTGAACAACCTGCTCGACGGCCAGAACCTCAAACGTTCGAAGATGGGCGGTGTTCGTACTGCGGCAGAAATTATCAACCTGATGAAAACTCAGCAGGAAGAAGCGGTTATCGAAGCCGTTCGCGGTTACGACGGCGAACTGGCGCAGAAAATTATCGACGAGATGTTCCTGTTCGAAAACCTGGTGGATGTGGACGACCGCAGTATCCAGCGCCTGTTGCAGGAAGTCGAAGGCGAATCGTTACTGGTTGCACTGAAAGGGGCGGAACAGCCATTGCGCGACAAATTCCTGCGCAACATGTCGCAACGTGCAGCAGATATCCTGCGCGACGATCTGGCAAACCGCGGACCGATGCGTATGTCGCTGGTCGAGAACGAACAAAAAGCAATTCTGCAGACGGTTCGCCGCCTGGCAGAGTCCGGCGAAATGATGGTTGGCGGCGGCGAGGATTCTTATGTCTGATGCTCCTAATACTGACTCACCAGAGTCTGACAAACCGGCACCGGAAAAGAAAACGGCGGAAGAACGTCATGCTGAGCGCATCAATGCTTTGCCATGGCAGCGGTGGAGACCGGGCGACCTCAGAATGCCCGTCTTTACCACGCCCGATGAACCTTTGCTGGCCGGCAGCGAGCCAGAGCAAGACGACGGTCTGCCAAAAGTTCAGGTAGACCAGAATGAATTGCTCAATCTTCAGCGTCACGCCGAACAACAGGGTTTCCAGCAGGGTCTCGAAGCCGGACAGAAACAAGGTTACGCCGCCGGTTTCCAGCAAGGTCTGGAAGCCGGGCAGCAGCAGGGTTTGCAGGAAGGTCAGCAACAGCAGGCGGTTCTGACTGAACACTGGCAGCATATGGTTTCTGACTTCCAGCAAACACTGGATGCGCTGGACAGCGTCATTGCTTCCCGTCTGATGCAAATGGCGCTGACTGCCGCCAAACAGATTATTGGTCAGGCGCCGATTTGTGACGGTTCCGCCCTGCTTAATCAGATCCAACAACTTATCCAGCAGGAACCGATGTTCAAGGGCAAACCGCAACTGCGCGTTAACCCGGCAGATTTCGAGCGTGTGGAACTGCAACTGGGAGCCAGCCTGAGCATGAACGGCTGGCGACTGCTGGCCGACAGCCAGATCCACAGCGGCGGCTGTAAAGTCAGTGCTGAAGATGGCGATATGGACGCTTCGCTGGCCACCCGCTGGCATGAACTGTGCCGTCTCGCCGCACCGGGAGATCTCTGATGACCGCCCGACTGAGCCGTTTGCTGAAAACGCTGGATGACGCGGAAAAACGCATGGCGCGCACGCCGTCAGTCCGTCGTTATGGCCGTCTGACGCGGGCAACCGGTCTGGTACTGGAAGCCACCGGTTTGCAGTTACCGCTGGGTGCAACCTGCCTGATTGAGCGCCATGACGGGCCGGTCGTGCAGGAAGTCGAAAGCGAAGTGGTCGGCTTCAACGGTCAGAGCCTGTTCCTGATGCCACTGGAAGAAGTGGAAGGCATTTTGCCGGGCGCGCGGGTGTATGCCCGTATTGCCGCCGACGGCCAGACCGCAGGTAAACAACTGCCGCTCGGTACGCAATTGCTCGGCCGTGTGTTAGATGGCAGCGCCAAGCCACTGGATGGATTACCGCCGCCGGACACCGGCTATCGCGCGGCGCTTATCACGCCGCCGTTTAACCCGCTGCAACGTACCCCGATCACCGATGTGCTGGATGTCGGCGTCCGCGCCATTAACGCCCTGCTGACCGTGGGTCGCGGACAGCGTATGGGGCTTTTCGCCGGTTCAGGTGTCGGGAAATCCGTCCTGCTCGGCATGATGGCGCGCTACACCAAAGCCGACGTGATCGTGGTCGGACTGATTGGTGAACGTGGCCGTGAAGTCAAAGACTTTATTGAGAACATTTTGGGCGACGAAGGTCGTGCCCGTTCTGTGGTTATCGCAGCACCGGCTGACGTCTCTCCTCTTTTACGTATGCAGGGTGCCGCTTACGCCACGCGTATCGCCGAAGACTTCCGCGACCGCGGTCAGCACGTATTGCTGATTATGGATTCCCTGACCCGTTATGCCATGGCGCAGCGTGAAATCGCCCTGGCGATCGGCGAACCACCGGCCACCAAAGGCTACCCACCTTCCGTGTTTGCAAAACTGCCTGCGCTGGTTGAACGCGCGGGTAACGGCATCAGTGGCGGCGGCTCGATTACCGCGTTTTATACCGTACTAACCGAAGGGGATGACCAGCAGGATCCGATTGCTGACTCCGCCCGCGCCATTCTTGACGGCCATGTGGTGCTGTCGCGCCGTCTGGCGGAATCCGGCCATTATCCGGCAATCGATATTGAAGCGTCGATCAGCCGTGCCATGACCTCGCTTATTGACGACGCCCAGTACGGGCGCGTTCGTAATTTCAAACAATTGTTGTCCAGCTACCAGCGCAACCGTGACCTGATCAGCGTCGGTGCATACGCCGCAGGCAGCGATCCGATGCTCGATCGCGCTATCAAGCTGTATCCGCAGATGGAGAACTTCCTGCAACAGGACATCATGGAACGCAGCACATATGAAGACGCCTGTCTGGAACTGAACATGTTGTTCCCGGGCTAAACCAAGATAAGCGAGGCATAAATGGAAAGTTCATCGCCGTTAATCACACTTTGCTCGCTGGCGCAAAAAGCGCTGGATCAGGCGACCAGTCATTTGGGCCAAATCCGACAATCGCAACGTCAGGCTGACGAGCAGCTCACCATGCTGCTCAATTATCAGCGTGAATACCGGGAAAAACTCAATTCCACCATGACCGACGGGATTGCCGCGAATACCTGGCAAAACTACCAACAGTTTATCGGCACACTGGAAGTGGCGATTGAGCAGCACCGCAAACAGCTACAACAATGGGATCAGCGGCTGAATATGGCGGTTAACCAGTGGCAGGACAAGCAGCAACGGCTCAATGCGTACCAGACGTTGCAAACCCGCGCCAGTGAGCAGCAACGTTCTCTGGAAAATAAGATTGATCAAAAGCAGAACGATGAGTTCGCCCAGCGCAGCGCACACAGGAAGAAACAACCATGAATCTGAATATTTTGCCTGCAGCCGTTACCACGGCGAAGACCACCGCGAGCGCGGCGACCGGCAGTGCCTCTGTTAGTACGTCACCGGCAACGGACGTCAGTGCGATCACCGAGCCGGGCGCTACCAGCCCGGCGGATTTCGCCAGCCAGCTTGAAGCCCAGCTCGGCGAAAAAGTGGATCCGAAAATCACCAGTACGTTAGCCAAACTCGGCCAGCAAATCTCTGCCAAAGGGGTGGTCGTCGATAAAACAACCCTGACGCAGGCAGTGACTTCTGGTGAAGAAGACGGCAGCCTGATGCTGGATGAAAGTGATCTGAGCAAAATGATCGCCGCGATTCAGATATTGCCGACCGGCAATCTGAAAGGCACGGGCTCCGTCCCGGTCAAAGATGCCGCCCTGAGCGATAAAGATAAAGACAGCACTGACGCCGGTGCTGACCTTTCTGTTCAGTCATTGCTCGCGCAACTTGCGGCGCAGCAGCAACCGGCTCAGCAGATTCAAACCGCTACCACCGTCGCCACGCAAACCGTCAGCAGCGAGCCCACCACAACCGATAAGCAGAGTTCACTGCTCGCCGGTCTGACCGCCTCTTCCTTACTGACGGCTGATGGCAAAACCGCCGCAGTAACGGACACCGATCCGAAAGCAGCGGCAGCCGCCTCAGGCAATACCGCGTCGGGCTCCGCACAACATGCCGCCAGCAGTAAAGCGGCCACCAGTAACACACCTGATTTTAGCAGCGCGCTGGCGTCAATGAGCGCAGCAGCCGGCAATGCCGCGGCTCTGCAGCAAAATGACAGCCGCGCTGCCGATAACGGCACGCAGGCACTGAATCAGCTCAACACCGCCGCCGTTGCTGTCTCTTCCGCGCCGGTTTCCAGCACGCCAACCATGACCAGCGCCGTGACCGCGCCAACAACGCCGCTGCTTAATGCACAGCTCGGTACACCGGAATGGCAGCAACAGCTGGGTCAGCAGGTGATGATGTTCAACCGTCAGGGGCAACAGACCGCGGAACTTCGTCTGCATCCGGCTGATCTGGGTTCTATCCAGATCAGCATGAAGATTGAAAACAATCAGGCACAGCTCCACTTTGTGTCCGGTCACAGCGGCGTGCGCTCGGCAATTGAAGCCGCCATGCCGGAGCTTAAAACCGCGCTGGCAGACAACGGCATCAGCCTGGGTCAGAGCAGCGTCGGCAGTGACAGTTCGCAGTGGCAGCAAGCCCAGCAGCAAAGTCAGTCCGGTTCGCAGCAAGGTAATGCCGCCAGTTGGGCGGCGTTCAGCTCCGGCAGCACTACCTCTGCCAGCGATGCCTTGCCGGTTCCGGCCTCCCTCGCATCACGGGTCAGCGGCAACAACAGCGTGGACATTTTTGCGTAGGAGTTTGCGTAAAAGTTCGCAGAATTGTTTCAGATAATTGCTGACGGTCAGTTCGTCCTTAATTCAAACGGCAGAGCTGACCTTATTTACCCCGCCTATTCTGACTATTGAACAACGGGATAAGCGGGATAATCGTTTTCAGAATTGACTCAGCAGTGTGGTGCTTCTCGCGCCAGACGGCTCATACTTACAGGAAATCGCCTCATCCATGTCTGACTCTGCTCTCTCGGCGTCGCGTAAAAAAAAGCGGCCGTTAATGATCATTCTGCTGTTACTGATTGCCATCGGAGCCTGTGGTGCGGCCGGTTACGCCTGGTGGATGTTGCACAAGCAACAATCCGGAAATGGAACACAGACGACTGAAGTGAAAAAGAACGAACCGCCTGCGGCACCGATTTTCCTGGCACTGGATACCTTCACCGTTAACCTGCAAACGGCGGATAACGATCCTGACCGCGTGCTGTATGTCGGGCTGACCCTGCGTCTGCCGGACGAAAAAAATCGCGCTACGCTTAATGAATACCTGCCTGAAGTTCGCAGCCGCCTGCTGTTGCTGCTCTCCCGTCAGAAGTCGACGGAGTTAGCCAGCGAAGCGGGTAAACAACAGCTGGTTCAGGACATCAAACAGGTTCTGGACGCGCCACTGGTCAAAGGTCAGCCTCCTCAGGTGATCAACGACGTGCTTTTCACTGCTTTCATACTGCGATAAACAAATTATGGGCGACAGCATACTTTCACAGGCCGAGATCGACGCGCTGCTCAATGGTGACAGTGACAGTGATAATGCAAGCAACACGGCGGCTGCAGCAAAGACTGCCGCGTCTGATGACGGTGTAAAACCTTTTGACCCCACGACGCAGCGTCGCGTTGTGCGCGAGCGGTTGCAGGCTCTGGAAATCATTAACGAGCGTTTTGCCCGTCATTTCCGTATGGGTTTGTTCAACCTGTTGCGCCGTAGCCCGGACATCACCGTAGGGGCGATCAAAATCCAGCCCTACCACGATTTCGCACGCAACTTACCGGTGCCCACCAACCTGAACCTTATCCACCTGAAACCTCTGCGCGGCACGGCGCTGTTTGTGTTCGCACCGAGCCTGGTGTTTATCGCAGTGGATAACCTGTTCGGGGGCGATGGTCGTTTCCCGACCAAAGTGGAGGGCCGCGAATTTACTCACACCGAACAGCGCGTGATTAAGCGCATGCTCAGGCTGGCACTGGATGCCTACGAAGATGCCTGGAGCGGCGTTTACAAGCTGAGCGTTGAATATGTGCGTGCCGAATTGCAGATCAAATTCACTAACATCACCTCTTCCCCGAACGACATCGTGGTGACCACGCCGTTCCATGTGGAAATCGGTGCGCTGAGCGGTGATTTCAACATCTGTATTCCGTTCAGCATGATCGAACCTTTACGCGAGTTACTGACCAATCCGCCGGTCGAAAACTCACGTAATGAAGAAAGTCAGTGGCGTGAAAACCTGGTGCATCAGGTTCAGCAGTCTGAGCTCGAACTGGTGGCGAATTTCGTCGAAATCCCGCTGCGCCTGTCGCAGATCCTGAAACTGAAACCGGGCGATGTACTGCCGATTGAGAAGCCGGACCGCCTGATCGCTCACGTCGATGGCGTGCCTGTGCTGACCAGCCAATATGGCACCTTAAACGAACAATACGCCCTGCGCGTTGAACATTTGATCAACCCAATTTTAAATTCTCTAGATGAGGAACAGCCCCATGAGTGACACCAATAAACCGTCTGACGCCGGATCGGATAACGTTGACGATTTATGGGCTGATGCGTTTAACGAACAACAGTCTGCGGGCGGCGCGAAAGCGTCAACTGACGGTGTTTTCGCCGCGCTGGGTGCCCAGGACGGAACAGGCAGTTTGCAAGATATCGACATGATCCTCGATATTCCGGTGAAACTGACCGTGGAATTAGGTCGCACTAAAATGACCATCAAAGAACTGCTGCGTCTGTCGCAGGGTTCCGTGGTGTCGCTCGACGGTCTGGCCGGTGAACCGCTGGATATCCTGATCAACGGTTATCTGATTGCTCAGGGTGAAGTGGTGGTGGTCGCCGATAAATACGGCGTGCGTATCACTGACATCATCACCCCGTCCGAACGTATGCGTCGCCTGAGCCGCTGATGAGCCAGAATGCCGCGACGGATTCTCCGTACATTTCCGGCCCGGTCAATCACGCCACCACCCAGGCATCACCTCAGGCGATGCCTGCCAGTTCTGTACTGACACAAGTCAGTACTGTACTCGGCGGCATCCTGCTACTGATCCTGTTTATCGGCTGGGTGGTTAAGCGTGCCGGTTTCGCGCCACAGTCTAAAAATAACAAACTGCTGAAAGTGACCGCCAGTGTACAGGTCGGTCGCAGTGAAAAAGTGGTGATCGTGGAAGTCGACAATACCTGGCTGGTGCTGGGCGTGACGGCGCAAAACATCACCCCGCTGCATACGCTGAGCGCGCCTCCGGTTGAACAGACGCCAGACTCAGGCAATCCCAATCACCCACCCGCTGATTTCCGTCAGCTGATGCAGAAAATGTTGAAACGTCCGGGAAAGCAGGCATGACCTTGTTGAAATCCGCCCTTACCGCTGCCCGTCAGCGCCCTGTTCGCCTGGTCACTCACCTGTGTCTGCCGCTGCTATTGCTTGCCAGCCCGGCAGCTTTTGCACAGTTACCGGGGATCATCAGCCAGCAGATGTCTAACGGGACACAAAACTGGTCGCTGCCGATTCAGACGCTGGTGTTTATCACCACACTGACCCTGTTACCTGCGATGCTGCTGATGTGTACCAGTTTTACCCGCATCATTATCGTGCTGGGTTTACTGCGAAATGCACTGGGTACACCTTCCGCGCCGCCAAACCAGGTGCTGCTCGGCCTTGGCCTGTTTCTGACCTTCTTCGTGATGGCACCGGTATTCGACAAAATTTACAGCGATGCTTATCAGCCCTTCAGCGAAAACAAGATCACCATGCAGGAAGCAATGGACAAAGGCGCTCAGCCGTTACGCCAGTTTATGCTGCGCCAGACCCGCGAAAGCGATCTGGCTTTGTATGCGCGTCTGGCCAACATCCCGCCTCTTGCAGGCCCGGAAGCCGTGCCGATGCGTATTTTGTTACCGGCTTACGTCACCAGCGAACTGAAAACCGCTTTCCAGATTGGCTTCACCGTATTCATACCGTTCATGATTATCGACCTGGTGGTCGCCAGCGTACTGATGGCGCTGGGGATGATGATGGTGCCACCCGCCACCATCTCACTGCCGTTCAAGCTGATGTTGTTCGTGCTGGTCGATGGCTGGCAACTGCTGCTCGGATCGCTGGCGCAGAGTTTTTACAGTTAATTCAAAACGCTAAAATTGTTGGGCGTTTTTTGCTCCTCCCCCTGCGAAGGGGGAGGCCGGGAGGGGGTTTTACAGGCAACTTGAAATTCTGAGCTGCTATTCATACCCCACCCCAACCCTCCCCTTCGCAGGGGAGGGAGTCGCCCGTCTTCTTTTACGAGAATCTTATGACTCCTGAATCGGTAATGGCACTGGGCAATGAGGCAATGAAAGTGGCGCTGGCCGTTGCTGCGCCTTTGTTGCTGGCCGCGCTGGTGACCGGGCTTATCGTCAGCCTGTTGCAGGCGGCGACACAAATCAACGAACAAACGCTGTCCTTCATTCCTAAAATTCTGGCCGTTGTGGCGACTATCGTGATCGCCGGGCCGTGGATGCTGAATCTGCTGCTCGATTACATGCGCACGTTGTTTACCAACCTGCCTTACATCATCGGTTAATCTATGGTTTCCTTCGACAGCACCCAGTTAGCCGGATGGCTGAGCATGTATTTCTGGCCCCTGCTGCGAATTCTGGCGCTGATCAGCACCGCGCCGATCACCAGTGAAAAGTCAGTCCCTAACCGGGTAAAACTCGGTCTTGGGATGATGATTACCTTCCTGATTGCGCCTTCCCTGCCACCGGTGGACACGCCGATCTTCTCCACGCCTGCACTGTGGCTGGCAATGCAGCAGATTATGATTGGCACCGCGCTGGGTATCACCATGCAACTGGCCTTTGCCGCCATCCGTATGGCCGGTGAAATTATGGGTTTGCAGATGGGGATTTCCTTTGCGACGTTTTATGATCCAAGCAACCGTCTCAATACCCCGCTGCTGGCACAGTTTTTAAACCTGCTGGCGGTGTTGTTGTTCCTGAGTTTCAACGCGCATCTGTGGCTGATTTCCCTGCTGGCCGACAGTTTTCATACCCTGCCCATCAGCCATAATCCGGTGAATGCCGAAGGTTTTATGGCCGTCGCCAAAGCGGGCAGCATTGTATTCAGCGGCGGGATGATGCTGGCTCTGCCAATCGTGACATTGCTGCTGACGCTCAACATGGCGCTGGGCCTGTTAAACCGCGTGACGCCACAGCTTTCCGTTTTCGTCATCGGTTTTCCGCTGACCCTCAGCATTGGGATTCTGGCGATCAGCCTGATGATGCCGATGCTCGCCCCGTTCAGCGAGCATCTGTTCAGTGAAATTCTGGATAAGATTGTGTTGATCATGAATCAGCTGGCGGCTGACTGAATGGTTTAACGCCGCACCAGCAGCGCCATCACTTCGTAATGCGCGGTATGCGGGAACATGTCGAAAAGCCGGACACGCAGAATGTGATAGTCCGGCAGTAATGCCAGATCCTGCGCCATAGTTTGGGCGTTACAGCTTGAATAGAGAATCCTATCCGGCGCCATGTGGCTGAGATATTCGCACAACGCTTTGCCGATGCCACGACGCGGCGGATTCACCAGCACCAGATCCGGCACCTCGCCTTTGCCGGTCGCAAAACCGGTGGAATCGAGCGCCTGAAACTCAACGTTTTGCAGCCCCAGACGCACCGCCGATTCTTTCGCACAGGCAATGGCTTCCGCGCTGATTTCGATACCGGTCAGTTTCATCTGCGGTGTTGCACAATGCAGACCAAAGCCGCCCACGCCACAGAACAGATCCCACATACTTCGGATATCCCCTCGCGCCCTCACCCAGTCACGCGCCGTGGCGTAAAGCTTTTCAGCCACCACCGGATTGGTCTGGAAGAAGCTTTGCGGGCGGATAAACAGGGGGACATGGTTAAAATCTTCTTCCAGCCGCTGAACATCCGTCAGTGGAATTTCAGTGTCACCTTCGAGGATCGCCATATGCACCGGCTGGATGTTGGCGGAAATCACTTTCAACTGTGGCAACTGCTGTTGCAACCACGGCAGTGCCGCACGCAGTTGCGCCAGTTTGGCGTCTGAACGCAACACAAAGCGCAGCATCATGCCGCCATCTTTCTGGCTTTCAGTCAGTAACAGGAATTTCAGCTCGCCGCGTTTGCGCGCAACGTTGTAAGGGGTCAGGCCCGCGCGGGCAATAAAGATTTTGAGAACTGAAAATACCGCAGGGAAACTGGCCGGATACAACGGGCACTCACACAAATCGACCGGCGTGCCGTCGCGGTGCAACATCCCAAGTAAAGGGCGTTCCACGCTGCCGCTGACCACCATTTTGGCTTTATTACGAAACGCACTTTCAGGGCCGGTAACCGGTTCACACCATTCATCCACCGGCAAATCTGACAGCAAATCGCTGAGATCCCGCTGCTTGTCGGCTAACTGTTGTAAATAAGGTTTGTCGAGCCACTGGCAGGAACGGCAGGTTCCGGCGGTGTAAAGTGCGCAATGCATGAAAAATTTCCGGTCATCAGATGCAGTAAAAAACTGGCGCGCAGTTTATCACTGCGCGGCGGGAAAGACTCACTTACATCGAGGCTATTTGCGGCGGGAAAAGTATCTGCGGCTGCTGGCAGGCACATACAACAGTAGCAGCACCAGCATATCGGGAATTTTTTGCATCAGCAGCGCATAGAGAAATTCGCCCTGTGTTTCGACGTTAAAGCGAAAGATACGCGGGCCGAACCAGTCAAATGACGCCAGCAGCATGTAACCGACCACGATCACCTGACAACCGATGAATGCCCGGCGCCCCCAGCGGCGGCCACGCATCATGGCGTACGCGGCACGGCATTCGGTCAACACGATCAGCAAACTGGCCAGCATGATGAAACAGTTCAGCCAGGACTCTGCACTGACTTCAATAAAGCTCATCAGCCCTGAAAAGCCCATAGCATCAAACAATAATATGAATTCGAGCAAGCGCGTCGCGACAATCGCCGACGCACCGATCATGACGGGAACAGGGATAAATGCCAGTTTCATAAATCCGTTTGGGCTCTCCATTTACGTTCAGGGCGGAATACATCCGCCCTGAAAATTATCTTAAAATTTAAGCACGTTGAGCGCGCTGAATTTCTTTGCGCCGTTGTTTCTCGACACGCGACATAAACCACCAGGCAATCATGCCGATGATGCCCACCACCAGCAGGATCAGCGTCGCCAGTGCGTTGATTTCAGGGTTGACACCCATACGCACGCTGGCAAAAACCAGCATCGGTAACGTGGTCGCGCCCGGCCCGGCGACGAAACTGGCGATCACCAGATCGTCGAGCGACAGCGTAAACGCCAGCAACCAGCCCGAAATCAGCGCAGGCAAGATCATCGGCAGCGTAATAATAAAGAACACTTTCAGTGGCGGTGCGCCTAAATCCATTGCCGCTTCTTCGATGGAACGGTCCAGTTCACGCAAACGCGCCGAGACCACGACCGCGACATACGCACTACAAAACGTCACGTGCGCCAGCCAGATAGTGAACATGCCACGTTCAGCCGGCCAGCCAAAAGTGTGCCCCATCGCCACAAACAGCAGCAGTAACGCCAGACCGGTGATGACATCAGGCATGACCAGCGGCGCAGTCAGCATAAACGCAAAACCGGTTGAACCGCGAAAACGCCTGAAACGCACCATCACCACGGCGGCCAGTGTACCGACCACCACTGCCATGGTGGCGGCAGCGGTAGCGATCGACAGGCTCATGCCGACAGCATTGATCATCGCCGAATCATGGAAAAGCTGAGTATACCAGCGGGTAGACCAGCCAGCCCAGACCGTTACCAGCTTCGAGCTGTTGAATGAGTAAATAACCAGCATCAACATCGGGGCGTACAAAAACGTAAAGCCGAGCACCAGAATAAGAATTCGCCACGGCGAACGGACAACCGGTAACTGATTCATTCTTTATCTCCCAGCTCTTTGTTTTGGTATTTCTGGAACCACAGGATAGGCATGATCAGCAGCAACAACATGACCACTGCCACCGCCGAGGCTACCGGCCAGTCGCGGTTATTGAAGAATTCCTGCCACAGGACACGGCCAATCATATTACTGTCCGGCCCGCCGAGCAGTTCCGGTATCACGTACTCCCCCACCGCCGGGATAAAGACCAGCATCGAACCGGCGATAATCCCGCCCTTGGTCAGCGGCATAATCACTTTGAAGAAGGTTTTCATCGGACGCGCACCGAGATCCTGCGCCGCTTCCACCAGTGAGTAATCCATGCGGGTCAGCGCGGTGTAAATCGGCAGCACCATAAACGGCAGATACGAATACACGATGCCGATATACACGGCCAGATTGGTGTGCAAAATCACCAGAGGCTGGTCGATAACATGCAGCCAGATCAGTACGTTATTCAGTACACCGTTGTCTTTAAGAATGCCCATCCAGGCATAAACGCGGATCAGGAATGACGTCCACGATGGCAGGATCACCAGCAACAGCAGGATGTTGCGCGTCGAGGTGCGGCTGTGTGCCACCGCCCACGCCAGCGGATACCCAATCAGCAGGCAAAGCAGCGTGGAAATCGCCGCCACTTGTAGCGATTGCAAATACGCATCGATATACAGCGGATCCTGGGTCAGGCCGATGTAGTTGGCGATGTTGAGTGCAATATCCAGCATGCCGTCTGACCAGGTAACCAGATCGGTATACGGCGGAATGGCCCGCGCCATTTCAGCGAAACTGATTTTGAAAACAATCAGAAATGGCAGTAAAAACAGCAGCAGGAACCAGACCAGCGGCAGCAGGATCACCAGCTTGCGGCCATGCCGCTGTTGCAGACGACCGGTGAAGGCTTTAAATCCGCCCGGAGGTTTGCTGGCCGGGGTTTCGGAGATTACAGACATTTTCATCCCCCTTTAAACAGTCAGCACGACACAGCTGTCGGCTTCCCAGCACAGGCGCACTTCGTCGCCCCAGGTTGGCATACCTTTGCGGAAACGGTGACCGTTCTGCAACTGCGCCGTAATCATCTGCCCGCTGTGCAGCCTGACGTGGTAAATCGACAGGTCGCCAAGATAGGCGATATTGACCACCTCACCGACCGCGAAGTTGCAGCCATCCTGCGGCACGTCTTCACACAACATGATTTTTTCCGGACGCAGCGCAACATACACCGGCACGCCGTCAACCACAGACACATCCGGATCGACTTTCAGCGGATGCCTCAGACCCGGCGAGGTCAGCAGCAGCGCATCGTCCAGACGCTCTTTCAGCACACCTTCAAATATATTCACGGAGCCGATAAATTCGGCGCTGAAACGGCTGGTCGGGTGTTCATAAATTTCTTCCGGCTCGCCGATTTGCACGAATTTACCGCGGTTCATGATGGCAATACGCCCCGCCATGGTCATCGCCTCTTCCTGATCGTGTGTCACCATCACGCAGGTCGCACCGACGCGCTCAAGAATATCCACCACTTCCAGTTGCATACGGTCGCGCAGCTTTTTATCCAGCGCCCCCATCGGCTCATCGAGCAGCAGCAGTTTTGGTCTTTTCGCCAGGCTGCGCGCTAACGCCACACGCTGACGCTGACCGCCGGAAAGCTGGTGCGGCTTACGTTTGGCGAATTCCTGCATATGCACCAGCGTCAGCATTTCCGCCACGCGGCTTTTGATTTCCGCTGACGGCAGCTTGTCCTGCTTGAGGCCGAACGCGATGTTTTGCTCAACGGTCATGTGCGGGAACAAGGCGTAAGACTGGAACATCATGTTGATGGGACGCTGATACGGCGGCACCTGCGAAAGGTCTACGCCATCCAGT
Organism: Rahnella sp. WP5; assembly: GCF_000745615.1. NCBI lineage: Bacteria > Pseudomonadati > Pseudomonadota > Gammaproteobacteria > Enterobacterales > Yersiniaceae > Rahnella > Rahnella sp. WP5. Next base: position 127,811 of record NZ_JQJR01000010.1, read on the forward strand.
ACGATTTGGCCCTGCGTGGGCGGCTCAAAACCGGCCAGCATACGCAACAGGGTTGATTTCCCACAGCCGGACGCGCCGAGCAGTGCGAAAATCTCGCCTTTATAAATGGTCAGGCTCACATCATCGACGGCGGCCTGGCCATCAAAAGATTTGGTCAGATTGCGGATTTCCAGCAAAGGGGTGAAACCTTTCTGGGTCTTAGGCTGGGGGCGGGGGATAGCGTCGTTCACTCAGAGAAATCTCCGGTATCAGAATAAAGCAGTTCAAATAAGCATAACAGTCAGGGGGGAAAGTGCCTGATCGGTATGCCCAAAATACAGCCGGAAGCAAAACGTCAGCGGCCCCGCCATCAATAAGCGGAGCCGCGTCAACGATACTCAAAATCATTCTGGTTGCCATCAAGGCGGCAAGTGAGCAAGTCCCCGGGAGCTGACACACGTCAGTGACCGGGGCGCGTTCGCGCAGCCAACGCAGAGGCAGCCTGAAGGATGAAGAGTATTATTTGCCGGTTTTAACCTTGGTCCACGAACGGGTGATCACGCGGTCAATCTTCGGATCCTGAACTTTCAGGGTGAAGAGTTTCGCCTGAACATCGGCCGGTGGATAAATGCCCGGGTTGTTACGCACATCTTCGTTAACCAGTGGTGTCGCGGCTTTGTTTCCGCTGGCGTAGTAAACGGTGTTACTGATTTGCGCGATAACTTTTGGTTCCATCAGGTAATTGAGGAACTGATAGGCTTCATCGAGATTTTTAGCATCCGCCGGGATAGCAAACACGTCGAAGAAGGCCAGCGCCCCTTCTTTGGGAATGCTGTACGCCACGTTCACACCGTTTTTCGCTTCTTTCGCGCGGTTACCCGCCTGCATCACATCACCAGCCCAGCCGATTGCCACACAAATGTCGCCGTTCGCCAGATCGTTAATGTACTGAGAAGAGTGGAAATAACGGATGTTCGGACGCAGTTTCAGCAGCAGATCGTTGGCTGCACCGGTGTAATCTGATGCTTTGGTGCTGTTCGGATCCAGATGCAGATAATTCAGGACTGTTGCGTAGATTTCCGCAGGGGCATCGAGGAATGAAACGCCGCAGCTTTTCAGTTTCTCGAGGTTTTCAGGCTTGAGCACCAGATCCCAGCTGTCTACCGGGGCATCTTTACCCAGTACGGCTTTCACTTTATCGACGTTATAGCCGATACCGGTGGTCGCCCAAAGATAAGGGATCGCGTATTTGTTGCCCGGATCATGTTGCGCCACCATCTTCAGCAGCTCAGGATCCATATTTTTGTAGTTTGGCAGTTTGCTCTTATCCAGAGGCTGGAACACACCAGCCGCCAGCTGACGTTCGAGGAAGCTGGCCGACGGTACCACCAGATCGAAGCCGGTGCTGCCTGCCATGAGTTTGCCTTCCAGCACTTCATTGGAATCAAACACGTCGTAAACCACTTTAATGCCGGTTTCCTTCTGGAAATCAGGCACGGTATTTGGTGCGATATAATCGGACCAGTTATAGATATGCAGCGTTTTTTCATCCGCAGACGCTGTGACGGACGCAGCCATAACCAGGCCGGCGACAACACCCGATAACCACTTTTTACGCAGGGTGAACATCCGTTACTACCTCCAAGACAGGGAATATAAATCGAATTTGTATCATTGAGACGGATACAAAACCTTTCACACAACTGCCAACCGACACCCATGGAATATGCATAGGCATTCAACGTTGACGCATACGCTGCCTGCGAATTAACCGTTTGGTTTTACGACGTAATCACGCTTGATGCAGAGTCAGAAGCATAGCGCCTGCAACCCTTGTGTACCAGCCTCCTGAGACAAAACCGGCGTTTATCGATTAATTATGCAGATTTAGTCTATACCGTCTGGCATTTTGCCTTTTAACAAAGTGAAATATCTGGCAACAACCACACAAATGCAGCATAACTTATGGCGAAAGCGGATAAAGGCAGCGGAGCCGCAATAAGCACGGCTCGCAGGAAAGGATCTTCAGAGGGGGGAAATGAATGTCCGGAAATGGAAAATTAATGCAGTAAAGGCAGATTCACAGAAGTGACCGGCATGCCTTCTTCTTCCTCGCCAAGGAAAAGCAGGTCATTGGCGTGCGCTTCGAGAATAATCATCGACATCTGCTCCTCAGCCTGTTGCAGGAAGAAAGCAAACTGCTCTTCCGTCACACCCACTGCAATCGTCAGTGACTGGCAAACAATCAGTTTCGGCAAATTGTCGTCCTGAATATCCACGAACGCTTTAATGGTCAGTGAACTGGCATTAATCGAGCTCAGATCGGCCACCAGCGGGATCAACGCCGTCGGTTTGACTTCGGCCAGTGCAGAAAACAAAATCACATTATCTACAATATCGAGTTTGGCATCAAAAATGCCGTCAAAATTCTGCATATGCGGCAAATGGAGAGCCTGACAGGAATCACACTCGAAAAAAGAGATGCCCAGCTGATCCAGCCAGCGCCGCAGCAGCGCTAAATCAGGGACGATGAGCGAATCCATAGAATGCCTCACGAGTTCAACACAACGAAAAAAACAAACCCTTCGTAACGCCAGCGGCATTACGAAGGGGTCATAGCTTACGGAATATTGCCGGTCAGCGCTACGATCATTACCGGATTGATGGACATTTAACGCACGGGAATAAGAATTAGCCACCGGATTTCAGACGGAATCCCGGCCGCGCTCTTTGTTCGATATAGTCAATCATCATACCGGCGATATCCAGACCGGTGGTGGCTTCAATCCCTTCGAGCCCCGGCGAGGCATTAACTTCCATCACCAGCGGCCCGCGGTTTGAACGTAAAATATCGACCCCGGCGACGTCCAGCCCCAGAGTCTGCGCGGCTTTAACCGCAATGTCTTTCTCCTGCGGCGTAATTTTGACATTGGTGGCCGTCCCGCCGCGATGCAGGTTCGAGCGGAAATCACCCGGTTTGGCCTGACGCTCAATCGCTCCGACCACTTTTTTCCCCACCACCAGACAACGAATGTCGCGCCCTTCTGCTTCGCGGATATATTCCTGTACCAGAATATGCGCGTTCAGGCCGCGAAATGCGTCAATGACACTTTCTGCCGCCTGACGGGTTTCTGCCAGCACCACACCAATCCCCTGTGTTCCTTCAACCAGCTTCACCACCAGCGGCGCACCACCGACCAGCGCAATCAAATCGGCGGTGTCATCCGGCGCATTAGCAAAACCGGTCGTCGGCAGATCAATGCCTTCACGCGCCAGAATCTGCATGGAACGCAATTTATCGCGCGCCCGGGTGATCGCCACCGATTCATTCAGCGGGAAACTGCCCAGCATTTCAAACTGACGCAGCACCGCTGTGCCATAGAAGGTAATCGCGGAGCCAATTCGTGGGATCACCGCATGGTACTTATCCAGCTGATGCCCGCGATAGTGCACGCTGGGCGCAGCAGGATTGATATTCATGTAGCAGGACAGCGGATCGATAATGTCGATCTCATGTCCGCGTGCTTCAGCCGCTTCCTTCAGGCGTTTACACGAATACAACGACCCGTCACGGGAAAGAATTGCAATTTTCATCCAACACTCCGTCGCCGTTTAGCGTGTTGCCCAACCTTGCTTGTGCAATACGTCCAGCATAAACGGACGTTGTTCCTTTTTAAGGGTACGAATAATCAAATCACTCCAGGTATCGCGTCGCGCATTGCTGTCGCGTTGCAGATAATACGCCGATAGCGCGTCGTCATATTCTGCCAGTTGCTCTTTATCTAACGGCTGATAGCTGTTTTCATGCACCAGCAGAGACTGCGGCATACGCGGCTTGACCTGATGATCCTGCGCGGGGGTTCCGATACATAAACCAAACAAAGGCATCACAAATTTAGGCAGTTTCAGCAGATTCACTACGTCTTCCACCTGATTACGGATACCGCCGATAAACACACCGCCCAGCCCCAGTGACTCCGCCGCCGTCATGGCATTTTGCGCCATCAGCGCGGTGTCCACACAACCGAGTAACAACTGCTCGGCCAGACCCAGCTCGGCTTGAGGGTTGATCTGTAAATTACGATTGAAATCAGCACAGAAAACCCAAAATTCAGCGGCGCTGGCGACATATTTCTGACCACCGGTGTACTGCACCAGCGTCTCCCGCAGCACAGGATCGGTCACGCGGATAATCGAATAACATTGCAGAAAGCTCGAAGTCGAAGCAGCCTGAGCGGCGGCAATAATGGCTTCACGTTGCTCGTCCGGGACCGGTTGATCGGTAAAAGCACGGATGGAGCGGTGTGAGCGCAGAAGATCGATGGTCGGCGTCATTAAAAAATTCCTGAGCGATAAGGATAAATAAAAAAGTTGCCCCAATCATTCATGCTGTGAGCACCGTTTGCAAGGATTCCGGCACCTGTAGCTGTAACAATGTGCTGTGTCTGAAAAAGAGTGCCGGTTCATTCAGATAGGTCAAAGGTATCGGACTGACAGGTAATTCCTGCTTTTTTTTATGGTTTGTAACAGGCATAGTAGCGACATCAAAAAGGTGATGTGGTTAACAAAAACAGACATTCCCCTTTCATTTATCTTGTTGGCATTAACAAAGGAGTCTCCATGTTTGCAGTAATTTTTGGGCGCCCTGGCTGTCCTTATTGCGTACGCGCTAAAGAGTTGGCTGAAAAACTGACTGAAGAACGTGATGATTTCAACTTCCGCTACATCGATATTCACGCGGAAGGCATCACTAAAGCCGACCTGGAAAAAACCGTGGGTAAACCGGTAGAAACCGTTCCGCAGATTTTCCTCGATCAGAAACACATTGGCGGTTGCACTGATTTCGAAGCCTATGCCAAAGAGCATCTGGCGCTGTTCAGCAACTGATCCGCGATAAAATAAAGATATACACAGCCAAAAGGCGCTCAGTGAGCGCCTTTTTTATGGCTTCTACCTCATGACATGTCAGTGTTGCCTGAACTGCCGGTAAGCAATGACCAGCAAATGAACCAGCATAGCGCCCAGAACACACCAAAATATGGCACTGGTGGCATAGGCCAGTTCCTGCATCAGCGGACGAACGCGTGGATAAAAGGCCATGCGCAATAAAAAGCACACAGGGATGGAAACCAGCCCGCCGACAAAGGACGAAAATATCGCCGAATCGCGGGAAATCAGCGACGTCACCACGCCGGGAATTAAAAATAATAACAGGCCATATTCCGGGCCTGGCGCGATATTTCTAACAATAATCCAGCCATTCTTTAACATAAGAAAAATAATTAAGAACATTGTGCAACAAATTAATGGGGCTACCACTTTTCGCCAAATTGCCATTTTACTTCCTCCTTAAAGTTGGCGAGATTTCACAGGTTCTCTGCATAAAATGCGTTCTTTGTTACCTGTCAGAGCCTTCTGGCTCATTTCCCCAGAGCGTTCCGCACTCCCGCGAAACACAAAAAAAGCTTTCAGAAGATTTATACGGGCATTTCTCTGGCTGAACTGGCGTTCTGTGACTAAAATGACGCCCGAAACCCAATTTTCCACCCCGCCGGGCTGAAACAGACCGCGCGATCCTGAGTAGGAATTTTCTGTTTCTGAATTTATCCTTTACATTCTCCTATATCAAGAATTTGTTGGTAAACAATAAGTTATCCTTGTGAATATAAACGTCGCTAGTTTGTTAAACGGGAATTACATCCTGTTATTATTTGTGGTTTTGGCACTCGGTCTGTGCCTGGGGAAAATTCGCCTGGGTTCCGTTCAGCTCGGAAATTCTATCGGCGTATTAGTGGTTTCGCTGCTTTTGGGTCAGCAGCATTTCAGTATTAATACTGAAGCGCTCAACCTCGGCTTTATGTTGTTTATTTTCTGTGTAGGCGTCGAAGCCGGGCCAAACTTTTTTTCCATTTTCTTCCGTGACGGCAAAAATTATTTCATGCTGGCACTGGTGATGGTCGGCAGCGCCATGTTACTGGCACTCGGACTCGGACGTTTGTTCGGCTGGGACATCGGCCTCACCGCCGGGATGCTCGCGGGTTCAATGACCTCAACCCCGGTTCTGGTCGGCGCCGGAGACACGCTGCGTAATACCATGGGCGGTAACAAGATGCTCGGGCCTGAACTGGATAACCTGAGCCTGGGCTACGCCCTGACCTATCTCATCGGTCTGGTGAGCCTGATTTTCGGCGCACGTTATCTGCCGAAGCTGCAACATCAGGATTTGCCTACCAGCGCCCAGCAGATCGCGCGCGAGCGTGGCCTGGATACCGACAGTAAACGAAAAGTGTATCTGCCGGTGATCCGCGCCTATCGCGTGGGACAGGAGCTGGTGGCCTGGGCTGATGGCAAAAACCTGCGTGAACTGGGGATCTATCGTCAGACTGGCTGCTATATAGAGCGAATCCGCCGTAATGGCATCCTGGCGACACCGGACGGCGACGCCGTATTGCAGGTGGGCGATGAGATCTCACTGGTCGGTTATCCGGACGCACATTCACGCCTCGACCCGAGTTTCCGTAACGGTAAGGAAGTGTTTGACCGCGACCTGCTCGACATGCGTATCGTGACCGAAGAAGTGGTGGTCAAGAATAACCACGCGGTCGGCAAGCGTCTGAGTCAACTGAATCTCACCGATCAGGGCTGTTTCCTCAACCGCGTGATCCGCAGTCAGATTGAAATGCCTATCGATGACAGTATCGTGCTGAATAAAGGCGATGTGTTGCAGGTCAGCGGCGACGCAAAACGGGTGAAAAGCGTGGCGGAGCGTATCGGGTTTATCTCCGTACACAGTCAGCTCACGGATTTGCTGGCCTTCTGCGCCTTCTTTATTGTCGGCCTGATGATCGGCCTCATCACTTTCCAGTTCAAAAACTTCAGTTTTGGCATCGGTAACGCCGCCGGACTGCTGTTCGCCGGGATCATGCTCGGCTTCCTGCGAGCCAACCACCCTACTTTCGGTTATATCCCGCAGGGCGCGCTAAACATGGTGAAAGAGTTTGGCCTGATGGTGTTTATGGCGGGCGTCGGCCTCAGTGCCGGTGCGGGTATCAATAATGGTCTCGGCGCAATAGGCGGCCAGATGCTGCTTTCCGGCCTGATTGTCAGCCTGGTGCCGGTGGTGATTTGCTTCATCTTCGGGGCATATGTTTTACGCATGAACCGCGCTTTGCTGTTCGGAGCCATCATGGGTGCACGAACCTGCGCTCCGGCGATGGAAATCATCAGCGACACGGCACGCAGTAACATTCCGGCACTCGGTTATGCAGGAACCTATGCCATTGCTAACGTATTACTGACGCTCGCCGGTACGCTTATCGTCATCATCTGGCCCGGTGCATGACGTAACTCATTGAAGTGTAATGGGGCAAAAAAAAATCAATATTTTTTTAAATTTTTGCCCCCTCGCACGAACTTTTAAAGTTAGCCAGAGTCTTAATTAGTGCCACTGCTTTTCTTTGAAGTCCCCAAATTTGGAGAGCCCGTCAATCCCGCCTTATTAGGTTCAAGATTGCCGGGTTTTTTCTTTTCTGCTTTGTAAACAACCTTCTACAACCCCACCACACCCTCAACCTCATGCTGAAACACATAAGGATCAGACAGTAGTTCAAACTGTTCATCGTCCTGATAGGTCACGGCAACATGATAGTCATCACCGGCAAAGGCTTTTACCGCTTCGATATCCCGCCAGTAGGTTGCCAGGAAAAAATGCTCCCAGTCCCCTTGCGAAACGCTTTTGACCAAAGCGCCTAAATTGCCTTCGATACCCTGAGAATGCTGGACGCCCGTCAGTTGCAGATGTTCAGCAAATCCTGCTGCATGTTTTACGGGTACGCATCCGTGCCATGTTCTAACTATCACGTTTTCATCTCCTCAATCATATTCACTTCAATAACATAGCGAAAATTTAACGTGAGTTGAAGAGTATCTGAACGTGTTTCAGCGCTTATTTCTCATTCTCAATCACCCGCACCAGCGTGCCGTCGATATCGATCATTGCGCCCATTCTCAGCCCGAATGGCTGCATTTTTGGCAGATGAATGCACGGATGGGATTTTTTATCCTGCCCGATTCCTGCCGCCATAAACGCATCAAAAAGTGCATCGGCGTCATCGACGCGCAGGCAGCAGCTGAACCAACTGGTGAGCGGGTCGAGATCCGTGTGCAGGAAGAATTCCAGCGTAAGGGTTCCGCGGGTCATGATCAGCCAGCCGTCATCAACGTAAGTGGTGATGAATCCAAAGCTGCCATAAAAGCACTGGGTTTCTTCGAAATTACGGGAAGGAAGATTAGGGGTGGCGTAGTCGGTCATCCTGGCCTCATCAGCAGTAATGCATTGAATGTTGCGCCATGATGCCTGAGTGGGAAGGATGAGGAAAGAAGGAAAAATCAGTGAGTCATCCCCTGCCAACTGGCAGGGGAATCAGACACATGGCACGCGGTTCCTGAAACTAACAGGAGCGCGCCGGCTTATCAGAACTGATAAACCAGACCGACGGCTACAATGTCATCGGTATTGATGCCGGCGTCGCGGGTCAGGCGGGTGTCATCCATCAGATTGATTTTATAATCAACGTAGGTGAGCATGTTTTTGTTGAAGAAGTATGACGCGCCTACATCAACATATTTAGTCAGGTTCTGGTTGCTGTAACCCGGAACATTTCGGGCATGGGATTGCACATACGCAATCGAAGGACGCAGACCAAAATCGAACTGGTACTGTGCAACGGCTTCAAAGTTTTGTGCTTTATCCGCGTAACCGTAAGCCGTGCTGCCCGCTTTACCGAAACGGTTGGCGTTGTAGCTCTGGGTGTACATCGCTGCCAGATAGATATTGTTTGCGTCGTATTTCAGGCCGCCGCTGTAAGCCGTTGCCTTATCACCGTTACCAATGATTGCCGGATTGTTACGGCCATTTTGTTCGCTGGTACGGTCAGACGCCATCATCGCTGCTGCTGCGCTGAAACCTTCGCCCAGATCATATGTCAGGGACATGCCGTAGCCGTCACCATTCTGCGCCAGGACATCGCGGCCATTGTTAGATTCAGTCGCACTGCCATTTTTGCCCTGATACTGCACCGCCACATCCAGGCCATCGACCACGCCGAAGAAATCTTTGTTGCGGTATGTCAGTACACCGTTCGCACGCTGGAACATGAAGTTGTCCGCGCCGTAGGTATCGCCACCGAACTCAGGCAAAACATCCGTCCATGCTGCCACGTCATACATCACGCCGTAGTTACGACCGTAATCCAGTGAGCCCCACTGACCGAATTTCAGACCGGCAAAACCTACGCGGGTGAAATTGTTTGCATCTTCACTTTCTGCAGTATTCAGGGAAGCCTGATATTCCCACTCACCGTAACCGGTCAGTTCATTATTGATTTGAGTCTCACCACGGAAACCTAAACGCATATATGACTGGTCACCGTCAGCGCTGTCATCGCTGGAGAAATAATGCAGGCCGTCGACTTTACCGAACAGATCGAGTTTATTACCGTCTTTATTATAAATTTCGGCAGCGCCAGCAGTGCCGGCCATCATCAGTGCGGGAATTACCAGAGAAAGCGCGCGTAATTTCATCATCAATATCCTAGATTATTTATAAAATGTTTAAATTTCCGTCCGGCGATTTTATTATCCGCCACCATGAATTTATATTTCTCCTTCGGGCCGGACAGATGGGCGTAAAAATAAACGAGGGTAAGTTTCGTTGCAACCAGAAAAATTTTGAAATACCTTTCGTTTGGTGTTTGTTTAAGTTTAAAACCACCCGAAGCACAATAATAAGACAATTAAAAACATACAGTTATGGCATTATTTGACCAAGAGTGATTTCATATCATTCTCACAGTGATATTTAAATCCTATAATAATTTCATCTCGATACTATGGCATGAAAACATAATTCACTGAATTCAGCCTGTTCTCTGCCATATTTTGTATTTTTCGAAAATAAGGTTGCATTAAGGACAACAAAAAGCCCCTGAAATAGGGGCTGTAGATGACTATTCGCAAGAACAGGTTATTACATAATCCGTTCGAGGCGCTGGCCTTTACCGCCTAAACGCCCGTCGGTCTGATTCCATTCCTTTTCGTACGCCTGATAGGCAAATACAAATGCCTGATGGCCATCTTCAAAAAGCTGGTCAGGACGTCTATGCCAGCCGGAATAAGCATCGTAGCGCAAAATCTCATAGCCACCGTCAACCGGGTGGAGAAGGTAGGTATAATGTTCACAAAATTCCGGCGCATAAGGAATATCCTCCCCTGCTTCCAGTGTGATAAACAGACCGCCGAGGCGTAATTTAATCATTGATATCCTTTTTCATGATCCACAACCGGGTGGTTTGGGTGGCGGTGACATATGTCGTCTCAGCCGCCAGATGCATCCCCTGACGCTGATAAAATCCGATGGCAGGCAAATTACTTTGCAACACATCAAGCCAGAGAACGGGCTGGTTACGCGCTCTTGCCACACGTTCGGCGAAGGCAAAAACTTCAGATCCCAGACCACGCGAACGGTTCTGCGGGGTGAAGTACAGTTTGCATAACTTCGCCCCCTGACCTTCTGCAACGTCCAGCGGCGTATTAAAATTCAGTCTGGCGAAACCGACCGCCTCACCGTTATCCTGCGCAACCAGCCAGCAGCAATCCGGACTTTCCAGGCTCAGGGCTAGCGCCTCATCACCAAAATCCTCCTCCAGGAAAGCATTCAGTTCGTCCCCGCTTTGCCATAAACTACCAAAATAATGGCGATAGGTCTCCCGCCCCAGGCGCTGCAACAGGCTTAAATCGCCGATGTCAGCCTCACGAATCTCCATTCTGACACTCTCCTGTGAAATCACTCGTTACCGTATTCAGACTTTGTCTGTCCCCCGATCAGGGGGTATGACCACCCGCTTAAGGCTTCCTTAAGTTCTTCTCTTTACACTCTATTTCATCGTGAAACTATACCGTTATTCAATGAATGCGGATATTCAGACCAGACCCCTTTACCTGCCGGGCGGCACAAATTAACGTATCTGAAATTTTTTCATCCTGTCAGCAAGTTACCGGATTCTTTTGATGGCTATTTTGGCCTGTATAAATGAGGGTAGTATTATGGAGCAACTAAATCATTTGATTTTTCTATGGATTAACGCCACACCGGATTCGCCGAAAGCGCTGATTCAGCTGGCCACTTTTCTGGCTAATGACCTGATTATGATTGTCCCGCTGCTGATTATCGGCCTGTGGCTGTGGGGCCATCAGGAGCGTATCGATAAGCAACGCGAAATGATCAGTAAGACAGCCATTGCGCTTCTTTTTGCGATGACGACGGCTAAAACGTTTTCCATGTTGTTCCCTCATGCCCGTCCTTTTGTGGAAGGTTTTGGTTATAACTTCCTGCATCATTCACCGGATGATTCCTTCCCGAGTGATCACGGTACAGTCAGTTTCACCTTCGCGCTGGCCTTCCTGTTCTGGCACCGTATCTGGTCAGGTGCTTTACTGATGGTAACCGCCTTGTCGATCGCCTGGTCACGCGTTTACCTTGGCGTGCACTGGCCGCTGGATATGCTGGGCGGCTTCCTGGTAGGTATGCTGGGGTGCCTGTTCGCGCAACTGGTGTGGAACTTGTTCGGCGAACCGATTAATGCCCTGATGTGCAAGGTTTACCGTTTCGGTTTTGCTTTCCCGATCAAGAAAGGTTGGGTTCAGCACTGATCCCCTGCTCCGTTATTCAAAGCATAAAAAAACGAGGCCACCTGAGCCTCGTTTTTTATGTCAGCAGATTATCATTTGCCGAAAATACTGCCCCACAATCCACTGATCTTCATCATCACGAAGTCCCAGATACGGCCAATAAAACCGGTTTCTTTCACTTCCTGCAACGCCACCAGAGGACGCTGTTCGATGACCTTGCCGTCCAGACTGAAATCTACTGTACCCACTACCTGATTTTTCGCCAGCGGAGCTTCAAGCTGCGGACTGGTCAGATTGAAACTGGCCTTGAGATTCTTCAGTTGGCCTTTAGGCATGGTCAGCGAGGCATTTTCAGCCACGCCGAGTGGCACCATTTTCTCCTCACCAAACCAGACGCGCTGGCTGGTAAAGGCATCACCCGCCTTAATTGGCGTGAGCGTTTCATAGAAACGGAAACCCCAGGTCAACAGGCTTTCGCTTTCATTAAAACGGATCCTGTCACTTGGCGCACCCATCACCACAGCGATTAAACGCATGCCGGTGGAATCGCTGGCGGAAGAAACCAGATTGTAGCCCGCGCCCGACGTGTAACCGGTTTTGATGCCGTCAACGTTCAGGTTAGAGCTCCACAACAGGCGGTTGCGGTTAATCTGCTTGATGTGATTGAAGGTGAATTCTTTTTCTTTGTGCAGCGCATATTCATCCGGCGTATCGCGGATCAGCGCCTGCGACAGCAGGGCCATGTCGGTAGCGGAGGTATATTGCCCGTCAGCATCCAGCCCGTGAACGGTTTTGAAATGGGTGTTTTGCAGTTTCAGCTGTTCGGCATAGCGATTCATCAGGTTGACGAATGAATCCTGGCTGCCCGCCACAAAATCCGCCAGCGCAATACTGGCGTCGTTACCTGACTGGATCACAATACCTTTGTTAAGCTCAGAAACCGGCACGCGATCACCCGGTTTGAGGAACATCAGCGAGGAGCCGCGCAGCACCGGATTGCCGGTCGCCCAGGCGTCATTACCGACGGAAACCAGATCATCTGATTTGATTTTGCCGGATTTGATCGCCTGCCCGACCACATAGCTGACCATGATTTTACTCAGGCTGGCAGGGTCAAGACGCGCATCGGGATTAGATTCCGTCAGGATCTTCCCGCTGTTGTAATCCATAAGTACCCAGGATTTCGCGTTAATCTGCGGCGCGACCGGGGCGTTATCCGCCTGAGCGGCAGGCAGCGCCAGCAGCAATACTCCACCGCCCAGCGCGTAAATGAAAGTCCGTTTGAATTGGGAAGAAATTGTCATAGGTATCAGCGCTTTTGTCCGGGTAACTGAAATTTATCTTATCTTTCAATCAGATTGTGCAACTCTGTCAGAGGTAAAACCTACTGCTTTCCGGGTCGGGAATAAACCTAAATAGTGTAAAGATCTTAAGAATAGTAGAGTTTTCCGCTGCTTGCGCAGATTCAACTGACGATAAAAACAGCAGTAAGCACTTGACCATTCCATCCGGCTGGGGCAGTTTGTCTGTAAATCACATACAAAATACCTATAACAATAAAGGGCTTATTCACCACAGAAATCAATGCGGGTGAACAGGCGCAGGGGCATCAATGACAGGTCTGGTGGTAAAAGCGCTGATTGGCGCACTGGTTGTGATTCTGATCGGCGTGTTGTCTAAAACCCGCAATTATTACATTGCCGGACTGGTTCCGCTGTTCCCCACTTTTGCGCTGATTGCCCATTATATCGTCGGCACCGAACGCAGCATTGAAGCCCTGCGCACCACCATTATTTTCGGACTGTGGGCCGTTATCCCTTACATGGTGTATCTGATTTCTCTGTATTTCTTCATCGGCTCGATGAAACTCCCCTACGCTCTGTTTGGTGCCGTGGTCTGCTGGTCACTGGCGGCATGGCTGCTGATAAGCCTGTGGACTCGCTTTCACGCCTGATGAAGATCGCGTGACAATATCGTTCACAAAACACTCAATATTTGAAATTGCGCTACGCTGAATGAAGGCTTTCAGATGAGGGAATCCGCCCCATGGATCTCGCAATATTTGAACTCGACCACACGCTGATTTGCGATGACAGCCACAATCTGTGGTTGCACTGGCTGGTTTCGCAGGGTTACGCCCCCCGCGATGAACTCAGTCATTACCGGCTGAATGCCGTTCATCAGCACAATACTCCGGCCAGCGGTGTTATTTGCCCGCAAACCACCGACCGTTACCGCCGCTATCTTTCTCAGACGTTACAGCCCATGAGCGGCCTGAACTGTGCCACCGTGGCGAACTGGGTCCAGCGGTTTATCCATCGGGATATCATGCCACGGGTTTATCCGCAGGCGCGTGAACGGCTCGACTGGCACCGTATGCGCGGGGATGAAATCCTGATTATCTCCGCATCAGGCGACCATCTGGTCATGCCGGTCGCCCGACGCCTGGGTGCGAATGCCGGACTCGGGCTGCAAGCCGGCATCGTTAACCAGCGTTTCAGCGGTAGGGTCGAAGGTAAACTGACCTTTCATGAGGGGCGTCTTGAGCGCTTAAAACTGTGGCTGGAGAATCGCGAGCCGACGTTCTATCAGCAAATATTCGCCTACAGCCATACGCTTTATGATCAGCCTTTGCTGGAGTTTGCCGATGTCGCTACGGTCATTAATGCCAGCGAACCTCTGCAAAAATTCGCTGCTGCAAAAGGCTGGCACAACCTGCACTGGTCACGCTATGCGCATCGGCAACAAGACGCATGCTGACGGCTACAGCCGGAAATCACGAATAAAATTCTCGTTTTCACGCGTCAGTTCATCACGAATAAAATCGATGAACTGACTCAGTGCCGCCGGACGCCGCTTGCCTGCCGGTGACTGCAACTGCAACGTACGCTGACTCAGTTGTTCAATATTCACCGGTTTCACCCGCAAATTGTCGCGGCGCGCTTTGTACATAATGGAAAAATGGCTGCATGCCGCAATCGCGCCCGGTGTCTGCACCATAAAATCGTACAACGTCGAGAAACGGTTACAACTCACCGCAGGCTCAAGAAAAATGCCGCTCATCCGGCAGGACAAATCAAACAACTGGCGGATGGTGCTGCCCTGCTCGTTCATCGCCAGCGGGTACGGGTGCAAATCCGTCAGCTGCACCTCAGATTCCGCCAGCGGATGATCCGGACGCATCACCATGCGCACCGGCGCGGGAAAAGACGCCAGAATATCCACACCGCGCTCCGCCACCAGACTGAACTGCAACGCCAGTTCCACTTCGCCGTTGTGGATCATCTCCGACACTTCAACCGCCGTGCCGACGTTGAGATAAAACATCACACCCGGATTGTTCAGCCGGAACTGTGAAAACAGCTGCGGCAGCAAATCAAACGCCAGCCCGTCGGTGCAGGCCATGCGGATCACCGTGCGGCGTACCGCGTTCAACCCCTGGATTTCTGCAATGGCGTGTTCCATGTCCATCATGCTTTTGCGCACATGGTTTTCCAGAATTTGTCCGGCATCGTTCAGCACCATGCCGCGGGCATGACGCTCAAAAAGCGGCGCACCGATACGTTCTTCGAGGCGCTGGATCTGGCGACTGATGGCAGACACTGCGACAAATAATTGCTTACTCGCCGCACTCAGCGAACCGGTGTTTGCCACTACCAGGAAGTAGCGAATTTCCGTACTTTGCATGGCCGTATTGCCTCATAACTGTGCAGACAAGCATTACAATAAAAGCAACGCTAAGTTGCAATTATTATTATTGTGGCAACGCTTGCGCCGCGCGTAGAGTGAAACTGCTAAAAAAACCAACAATAAATCCTCAAAACATTAAAAAGCAGGTTATTCATGACAGCGGAAAATATCGTTGAACAGGCATTAGCCTGGTTCGATCAGGGTGAATACAAAAGAACACTGGCACGCAGGGTGGCTATTGCCACCGAAAGCCAGAGCAATCAGCGCGACGCTGAACTGGCGCGTTATCTCGATGAAGAGATTAAACCGGCACTTTCAGCGATGGGTTTCAGCCTGCTCAGCGTGGAAAATCCTCATGCTGCCAACCGTCCTTTCCTGATTGCTACACGCATTGAAGACAGCGAATTGCCCACCATATTGAGCTATGGCCACGGCGACGTGGTGTTCGGCGACGATGAAAACTGGCGCAGTGATTTGTCGCCATGGACGCTGAAAGAAGAAGGTGACCGCTGGTACGGACGCGGCAGCGCCGACAACAAAGGCCAGCACAGCGTTAATATTGCGGCGCTGGAACAAATCTTCAAAGCACGTGGTGGCCGTCTCGGCTTTAACTGCAAACTGTTGTTCGAAATGGGTGAAGAAATCAGCTCGCCGGGGCTGGCCGAACTGTGCCGCGATTATCACGACCAACTCAGCGCCGACATTTTCCTGGCCTCCGACGGCCCGCGCCTGAGTGCTGTGCGCCCGACGCTGTTCCTCGGCTCGCGGGGTGCGGTCAATTTCCGTCTGACCATCAATGCCCGCGACAACGCCTATCACTCCGGCAACTGGGGCGGTCTGCTGACCAATCCCGGCATTCAGCTGGCCAATGCGCTGGCCTCGCTGGTCAGTCAGCAGGGGCAGCTACAAGTGGAAGCGCTTAAACCGCCTGCAATCAGTGAGGCAGTGCGAGACATTCTCCGTGATGTTGACGTCGGTGGCGGCGAAAGTGATCCGCAGATCGACCCGGACTGGGGAGAAGCCGGTCTGACGCCAGCCGAGCGTTTGTATGCCTGGAATACGCTGGAAGTGCTGTCATTCCTGACCGGTAACCCGCAGCGCCCGATGAACGCGATTCCCGGCAACGCCACGGCAGTGTGTCAGCTACGGTTTGTGGTCGGCACTGACTGGCAAAACCTGGCGAAACACGTGCGTGACCATCTTGATGCACAGGGTTTCCCACAGGTTGAAGTGGAATTTATGCGCGGTTCACCGGCCACCCGTTTCGACCCGACCGACCCGCTGGTCGGCTGGGCGCTGAACATCATGCAGCAAACTACCGGCAAAAAACCGGCGCTGCTACCGAACCTCGGCGGTTCACTGCCCAATGACGTTTTTGCCGATATTCTCGGCCTGCCGACGTTGTGGGTTCCGCATTCGTATCCGGCCTGCGGTCAGCATGGCGTCAACGAGCACATGTTGATTTCCGTCGCCCGTGAGGGGCTGGCGATCATGACCCGTCTGTTATGGGATTTCGGCGAGCATGGTACCGCCCTGCTCGCTCAGCATATTGATCACGCCGGAGGTGCCAAATGAGCCAGTTAACGGCGTCATCCCATACAACCGGCAACGCGACAGAAAAGCCAAGCCTGATGAAAACCCTCTTTGCGACCTGTATCGGTAACGCGCTGGAATGGTTTGATATCGCGATTTACGGTTTTTTCGCCAGCTACATTGCTCACGCCTATTTTCCGACATCCGATCCGACCGTTTCCCTGTTACTGACGTTTGGCAGTTTCGGCGTGTCATTCCTGATCCGCCCGCTCGGCGCGGTTGTGCTGGGTGCGTATGCAGACAAACACGGACGCAAAGCCTCACTGTTGCTGTCCATCAGCCTGATGATGATCGGCGGCCTGATTATCGTTATAACGCCGTCTTACGGAACCATCGGTATGGCGGCTCCGTTGTTAATCCTGGCAGCTCGTCTGATTCAGGGCTTCTCGGCAGGCGGTGAATTCGGCAGTTCGACGGCCTTTCTGGTCGAACACTTCCCGGAACGCAAAGCGTTTATCGCCAGCTGGCAGTTCGCGACACAGGGTGCGAGTACGCTGCTGGCATCGGCATTCGGGCTGGGTTTATCGGCAGTGCTGAGTGAAACACAACTGCAGGACTGGGGATGGCGTATTCCGTTTATCTTCGGGCTGCTGATCGGGCCGGTCGGTTTATACATCCGCCGTCATATCCGGGAATCAGAAAGTTTCAGCAAGGCCGAGAAAACCGCGTCGCCACTGAAAGAAATCGTGCGTGCGCAAAAAGGTCTGTTCTTTACCGCGATTGGCCTGATGGTGGTGTCTACTGCCATCAACTATATGCTGAACTACGTACCGACATACGCCACCAAAACACTGCATCTGCCTGCTTCGGCGGGGTTCAGCGCCACACTGGCAGCCGGGATTATCCTGACGGTAGTGACGCCCGTTATGGGCCTGTGGGCGGAGAAAATTGGCCGTCTGCCGCTGATGTGGGGATCGCTTATTCTGCTGTTGCTGACCGTGTATCCGGCGTTCTGGCTGATGCTGCAACACACTTCAGCGATGTCCTTGTTGTTGCTGATAAGCTGGCTGGCACTGCTGAAATCGGTGTATTTCTCCACCGTGCCGTCGATGATGGCTGACCTGTTCCCGATCACCACCCGCGCCAGCGGGATGGCGATCAGCTACAACGTCGCCGTAACCGTGTTTGGTGGCTTCGCGCCATTCATCTGTACATTGCTGATTTCCGCCACCGGCAGCAGTCTGGCACCGGGCTACTACCTGATGATGGTCGGGTTGCTCAGCGTCTGGGCCCTGTTCAAGGCGCAAAGAACGCAACGCTGATTGCGCTGAGTGAAACTGAGGCGGGCTGAAATAGCCCGCCTTTTTATTGAGTTAACCCTTCAGGACTTAACCCTGCGGTGCCACCTTCAGCAACTTGCCGTCGCGATCGTCGGTCAGCACATACACAAATCCGTCTGCACCCACCTGCACTTCGCGGATCCGTTCCTTACGGTCACTGAGTAAACGCTCTTCATGCGTGACTTTTTCGCCGTCGAGCGTCAGGCGGATCAGCGATTCTCCTGCCAGCGCACCGATAAACAGCGAGTTTTTCCATTGCGGGAATTTTTGCACGTTATAGAACGCCATGCCGCTTAATGCCGGTGAAACTTCCCAGTAATAAATCGGATCTTCCGCCCCCGCTAATGTGGTGCCTTTGGCTTCGGGGATCGGCTGCCCGGAATAGTTAATCCCGAAGGTTGCCAGCGGCCAGCCGTAGTTTTTACCCGCTTTCAGCAGATTCACTTCATCGCCGCCGCGCGGACCGTGTTCGGTTTCCCACAACACCCCGCTCCACGGATTAACTGCCAGTCCCTGCGGATTACGGTTGCCGAAAGTCCAGATTTCCGGCTTCGCACTTTTGTCCTGAACAAATGGATTATCCTGCGGCACGCCGCCTTCCGGTGTCAGACGCAAAATCTTGCCCTGCAACTGATTCAGATGCTGGGCGTTGATGCGCTGATTATTGTCACCGGTCGTCAGGAAAATATTTCCCTTCTGATCGAAGGCGATGCGCCCGCCGAGATTAATGCCGCTTTGCAACGCCGGTTGCTGTACGAAAATAACCTTAAAATTCGCCAGGGTTTTATTGTCCGCCGTCAACGTGCCATAGCCCAGCGCAGCATGCGGTTCACCTTTTTCACCCGGCTGCGCAAAGGTGAGATACACCCGGCGGTTACTGGCAAAATCTGGCGACAAACGGACATCCCATAAACCGGCCTGCCCGGCGACCCACACGGCCGGTACACCTTTCAGCGGTGCGGATAATCCAACGTCCTGCTTCCAAAGTCGCAGTTGCCCGCTGCGTTCGGTAATCAGCGCCCCTTGATTATCAGGCAAAAAAGCCAGTGACCACGAGTGATCCAGCCCTTTTGCCAGTTCAGTGACCTGCGCACTGACAAGTGGCGGCGGGACGGGGGATTTCGGCGCAGCAGAGACGTTGGTGGTTAACATGACCAGCGCAAAAGCAGGCAATAAGGTGTCGCGGAAAGAAAATGGCATAAGGCTTCTCCCGGAGGCTGTATTAGAGGAATGAACGATCAATATAAAAATCGCAGACAAAAATTCAGTTTAGGCCATGTGCCTGATTTTGCTCAGAGGCTGCGCATCCGCTATAACCCACAGGAATAACAACACTGTTAAATATAATAACAACAAAGCATTCCTTCTTTCGTAACATACCGGTAAACTGCTTCGACAGAATAGACGTCCAGACAGACAGACTTCTGTACATCCTCAATCTGGAAAGCCGCATTGCCTTCCCGGATTTACCAAAAAAAATACCAGAAAAAACATCGCGTCCGACGGAGCTGTTCAATAATGAAAAAAATATCCGCATCCCTGCTGGCATTAAGCCTGTTTTCCACTGTACCGGCCTTCGCTGCCGGTGAAACACCTGCGCCCGTTCCGGCGGCTATCGCCCAGCACAACGGTCCCGTGCGCATCGCAGTTATCCGTAATCTTGGCTCCGACGATAACACCACGCAGTTCCTGGCCGGTGCCATTAAACAAGGCCGCGCACTTGGCTTTAAAGTGGATACCTTTCTGAGTAATGGCGATGACGCCAAATTTCAGGATTTCGTGAATCAGGCCATCAGCCAGAAATACGACGGCATTATCCTGTCCCAGGGACGCGGCCCGTATTCCGAAGCGCTGGCAAAACGCATTGCGGCAGCAGGTATTGCGGTTTCCGCATTTGATACCGAGGTGCCGGAAAACATTCCAGGCGTGACCGTCACCCGTCAGGACGATGCCTCACTGGCGAAAGCGTCTGTCGGTCAGCTGGTGAAAGACTTCAACGGTAAGGCTAATATCGTCAAACTGTGGGTGGCCGGTTTCCCGCCAATGGAACGCCGCCAGAAAACCTACGAAGCTATTTTGAAAGAGAATCCGGGCATTCATCAGCTGGAATCGATCGGCGCAGTGTCTTCTGACGTGCAGGGCGATACAGCTAACAAAGTCGGTGCAATCCTCGCGAAATACCCGAAAGGTCAGATTGATGCCATCTGGGGCGCATGGGACGCCTTCAGTCAGGGCGCGTATAAAGCACTGAAAGAAAATGGCCGTACCGAGATCAAACTCTACAGCATTGATGTATCGAATCAGGATTTACAACTGATGCGCGAAAAAGGCAGCCCGTGGCAGATGACCGCTGCAGTGGATACACAGCTGATTGGCGCGGTTAACCTGCGAATTGTGGCGCTTAAAATTGCCGGTGAGAAAACGCCTGCAACCTATGAATTCCCGGCACAGACCATTCCGCAATCTCTGCTTCTCAGCCAACCGGACGGCATCAACGTGACCGGTCTGAGCAAAATCATTCCTGGCTGGGGTAAATCTGAAGATTTCACCGCACCGTGGTTTGCGACGCTGGAAGCAAAATATAAAAAATAAACATCTGAGCCTCCCGGAAACGGGAGGTTTTTTCCGCATGTATCCGCCCCGTATCAGGCACTTCCCCCACACTTTTCCCGCTCAACTTTCCTCCGTTTGCACTGTGCGATCACAGAAATAAAGAAACATAATTTCAGAAACAAAAATCTCAATAGCCTCAGGCACCCGCCAACCGTTAAAAACGTACTCACCCTTTTCATATGGACATTGAAGCAATGAGTACAGAAATCCTTTCGGTCAAGGAAAAGATTGGATACGGATTAGGCGACGCCGCCAGTCATATCATTTTCGATAACGTCATGCTCTACATGATGTTTTTCTATACCGATATTTTCGGCATTCCTGCGGGTTATGTCGGTACGATGTTCCTGCTGGCCCGCGCACTGGACGCGATCTCAGACCCCTGCATGGGATTACTGGCAGACCGCACCCGAACGCGCTGGGGGAAATTCCGCCCTTATGTGCTGTTCGGCGCCATTCCTTTCGGCATCGTCTGCGTATTCACTTACACAACGCCAGAGCTGAGCATGAACGGCAAAATGATTTACGCCGCTATCACTTATACCCTGCTGACGCTGATGTATACCGTGGTCAACATTCCTTACTGCGCCCTCGGCGGTGTGATTACCTCTAACCCGACGCAACGTATTTCACTGCAATCGTACCGCTTCGTGCTGGCCACTGCTGGCGGCATGTTAAGTACCGTGCTGATGATGCCGCTGGTTAAACTGATCGGCGGAGAAAATCAGGCGCTCGGTTATCAGGGCGGGATTGCGGTGCTGGCGATTGTCGCGGCCGTGATGCTGGCGATTTGTTTTGCCACCACCAAAGAACGTATCGATCCGGGCAAACCGACCGGCACCATGCGCGAAGATTTGCGTGATATCTGGCACAACGACCAGTGGCGTATTGTCGGCCTCCTGACCATCCTCAACATCATTGCGGTCGCGGTTCGCGGCGGCGCCATGATGTATTACGTGACGTACATTCTCGGCAATCCGGTGCTGTTCGCCTGGTTCCTTGGCGTCTATTCCGTCGGTAACCTGTTAGGCAGTGCGCTGGCAAAACCGCTGACCGACTGGAAATGTAAGGTCAGTGTTTTCTGGTGGACCAACGCCATTCTGGCGGTTCTGAGCCTCGGCATGTTCTTCCTGCCGGTGAACGGCAGCGTGCTGATGTTTATCTTCATCTTCGTTATCGGCGTTCTGCATCAGTTGGTCACGCCAATTCAGTGGGTGATGATGTCCGACACCGTAGATTACGGCGAATGGAACGACGGCAAACGCCTGACCGGTATCAGCTTCGCCGGTACCCTGTTTGTTCTGAAACTCGGTCTGGCCCTGGCCGGCGCGATGATCGGCTGGATGCTGGCCGGTGCCGGTTATCAGTCCGGTGCCGCCACCCAAAATGCAGCCACCATGACCAGCATTATCGCGCTGTTCACCCTGGTTCCGGCAGTTTGCTACCTGTTGAGCGCCATCATCTGTAAACGCTATTACATTCTTCGCACCCCGCTGCTGCGCCGCATTCTTGATGAAGTCGCACAAGGCATCCGCCGCAATCAGCAAGAATTTATGAAATAAATTGGATGAAGTTTAAAAGGAAGAGACATTATGAAGATCAGTGATGGTAACTGGTTGATCCAGGAAGGATTGTCACTCACGCACCCGCTTCAGGTGTTTGAAGTACAACGCTCCGGTAATGAGATGGTGATTTATGCTGCGCCGAAAGATGCCTCGGAACGCGCCAGCCAACTGGACTCGCCACTTTTTACGCTGCGTTTCTTCTCGCCGCAGACCGGCGTGATGGGTGTACGTATTACCCATTTTGATGGCGAAATGGATAAAGGCCCGCATTATCCGTTAATGCAAACCGACACCCCCGAACTGCGCTTTGAAGACAACGATGAATTCGCCGCGCTGCACAGCGGTGATCTGAGTGTTCGCGTCACCAAAGGTAATAACTGGACGCTGGACTTCCTGCGCCATGGCCGCCGGATCACCGGCAGTGTCGCGAAATCTAACGGCTATGTTCAGGACACAAACTCGCATAAAACCTACATGATGGAACGCCTGGATCTGGGCGTTGGCGAAACGGTTTACGGTCTGGGTGAGCGTTTCACCGCGCTGGTCAAAAATGGTCAGACTGTCGAAACCTGGAACCGCGATGGCGGCACCAGCACTGAGCAGTCTTACAAAAACATTCCGTTCTACCTGACGAACCGCGGCTACGGCGTGCTGGTGAATCATCCGGAATGTGTGTCTTTTGAAGTCGGCTCAGAAAAAGTCTCCAAAGTGCAGTTCAGCGTGGAAGGCGAATATCTCGAGTATTTCGTTATCGATGGCCCGACGCCGAAAAAAGTGCTCGACCGTTATACCCGTCTGACCGGCCGCCCTGCACTGCCACCCGCCTGGTCGTTTGGCCTGTGGCTGACCACCTCGTTTACCACCAACTATGATGAAGCGACCGTCAACAGCTTTATTGACGGCATGGCGGAACGTGAATTGCCACTGCATGTTTTCCACTTCGACTGCTTTTGGATGAAGGCTTTCCAGTGGTGTGATTTTGAATGGGATCCGCAAACTTTCCCTGATCCGCAGGGTATGTTGCAGCGCCTGAAAGCGCGCGGTCTGAAAATTTGTGTGTGGATCAACCCCTACATCGGCCAGAAATCGCCGCTTTTCCGTGAAGGTAAAGAAAAAGGTTATCTGCTCAAACGCCCTGACGGCCGTGTCTGGCAGTGGGATAAATGGCAGGCTGGCATGGGCATCGTGGATTTCACTCATCCGCAGGCCGCTGAATGGTACGCGGGCCATCTGAAACGTCTGGTGGATATGGGCGTCGATTGCTTCAAAACCGACTTCGGCGAACGTATCCCGACCGACGTCGTCTGGCACGACGGCAGTGACCCGCAAAAAATGCATAATCATTACGCGTTTGTGTACAACAAACTGGTATATGAAACGTTGCAGGATAAACTCGGCGCAAACGAAGCCGTGCTGTTCGCCCGTTCCGCCTCGGTAGGTGCGCAGCAATTCCCGGTTCACTGGGGCGGTGACTGCTACGCCACTTACGAGTCGATGGCTGAAAGCCTGCGTGGCGGGTTATCCATCGGATTATCCGGCTTTGGTTTCTGGAGCCACGACATTGGCGGTTTCGAAAATACTGCACCGGCGCACATCTACAAACGCTGGTGCGCATTCGGCCTGCTCTCAAGCCACAGCCGCCTGCATGGCAGCAAATCCTATCGGGTGCCGTGGGTGTATGACGATGAAGCCTGCGATGTGGTGCGCCAGTTCACGCAGCTAAAATGCCGCCTGATGCCGTATCTCTACCCCGCTTCAGCCCAGGCTGCCAGCCACGGAACACCGGTGATGCGCGCCATGATGCTGGAGTTCCCTGACGATCCGGCATGCGATTATCTTGATCGCCAATATATGCTTGGTGATGATCTGCTGGTCGCCCCCGTTTTCAGCGAAGAAGGCGATGTCAATTTCTATCTGCCAGAAGGCCGCTGGACGCACCTTCTGAGCAACGACGTGGCCGAAGGCTCGCGCTGGCATCGTCAGCAGCATGGCTTCGACAGCCTGCCGTTGTATGTTCGTCCGAATACCTTGCTGGCGCTTGGCAGTAATAATCAGAAGCCGGATTATGATTACAGCCAGCAGCCTGAATTCCATCTGTTCGAGCTGGAAGACGGCGCGGTGGCAGAAAGCGTGATCACCGATCTGAGCGGGAGAACCGTCTTCACCCTGAAAGCCGAACGGCGGGATGGCGTAATTACAGTAACCCGGGAAGGCCAGGCATCAGGCTGGACACTGTGCCTGCGCAATCAGAAATCGGTCAGGGAAGTGAGCGGTGCTGCGCAGAAAGAAGAGGCGCTGGGGATATTGCTGACCCCGGCTGCCGGTGCAGGCCCGGTGGTGATAACACTGTAATTTATTCTCTGGTATCAATGTATTCATGCCCCGTTCGTCACTGAACGGGGCATTTTTTTATGCGGCTTTCAGACATCCTGATACACGCTATCGCCATGAATGCTGCGGTACTCTTTAGGGGTCATTTCATAGCCTTTTTTGAATACCGAATAGAAATATTGCAGCGACGGATATCCGCACATCTGCGAGATCTCATTGATGGAAATCGAGGTAGCGGCCAGCAGGTTGCGGGCGCGGTCGAGTTTTTCTTCGTGGATCACGCCGTGAATCGTCTGTCCGGTTTCATCCTTAAACCGTTTCTCAAGATTAGAACGCGACATGCCGATGGCATCGAGAACCTGTTCAACCTTAATCCCTTTGCAGGCATGGTAACGGATGTAATGCATCGCCTGAATGACGGCCGGATCACGCAGTGATCGGAAATCCGTTGAGCGGCGTTCTACCACTTTTACCGGCGGCACCAGAATACGCTGTAACGGTAAATCACGCTGATCCAGCAACTGATGCAGAAGTTTCGCGGCGCGATAGCCCATCTGGCGCGTGCCCTGTACCACGGATGACAAGGCAACACGCGACAGGTAGCGCGTCAGTTCCTCATTATCGATACCAATGACGCTAAGCTTTTCTGGTACAGGAATATTCAGGTGCTCGCACACCTGCAACAGATGACGTGCGCGGGCGTCGGTAACCGCAATAATGCCAGTTTGCTGCGGCAGTGTCTGGATCCAGTCCGCCAGCCGGTTCTGAGCGTGTTGCCAGTTTTCCGGTGCGGTCTCCATCCCCTGATAGACCACACCCTGATACTGTTCAGCAGACACCAGTTTTCTGAACGCGTGCTCGCGTTCCTGCGCCCAGCGCTTTCCCCCGGCATCAGGCAAACCGTAAAACGCGAAGCGGTTAATCCCCTTCTCTTTCAGGTGCATAAAGGCCGCTTCAACCAGTGCGTAGTTGTCGGTAGCGATATAATGCACCGGCGGATAATCTTCTTCCTGATGATAAGACCCGCCCACCCCGACAATCGGCACATTGAGGCCTTCAAGCAACGTTTCAATTTCACGGTCATCAAAATCGGCGATCACACCATCACCAAGCCAGTCTTTAATGTTGTCTATGCGACAGCGGAAATCCTCCTCAATGAAGATATCCCAGTCGCTTTGTGAGGCCTGAAGGTATTCACCCACGCCTTCGACGACCTGACGGTCATAGACTTTGTTGGCGTTAAATAACAACGTGATCCGATAACGTTTTTCAAACATGCCTGTCTCTCACCGGTTTTCTCATAGACTAAAGCCTCATTCATTTGTACTCATGAATGAGGCTGATTGGGTTGGTCAATAGCACAACGCCATGGCTTACGTAGATTTAGCTTAGTGAATTTGTGAGGTTGCTCAGACTTTCCTAAGTGACCGCCCGTCATCACTGCCATCTCTGCTGACTTTATGCACGTCGTTTGGTCGCCGAATCCATCCAGACCGCCAGCAGTAAAATCCCGCCTTTAACGATGTACTGCCAGAACGTTGGTACATCCAGCATGCTCATGCCGTTATCCAGCGAGGCCATAATGAAAGCCCCCATAACCGCACCGGCCACGCTGCCGACGCCACCCGCCAGGCTCGTTCCGCCAATAACGCAGGCTGCAATGGCATCCAGTTCCGCGATATTCCCCGCCGAAGGCGAACCTGCCCCCAACCGCGAACTGAGGATCAGACCGGCAATCGCTACCATCAGACCGTTTATCGCAAACACCGCCAGCTTGCTGCGCTCGACATTAACACCGGATAACCGCGCCGCTTCAATGTTGCCGCCAATAGCGTAAATACGACGGCCAAATGCGGTGCGGGAGGCCATAAACATGCCACCCAACATCAGCGCCACCAGAATCAACACCGGCGTTGGCACGCCGCGATAATCGTTGAGCAGGTAAATAGCGCCCAGCGCGATAACCGCAGTGAGTGCCTGACGGGTCACATCACTTTTTGCCGCGGTCAGCGGCAAACCCAGCACCGCCCGCTGTTTGCGCCTGCGCCACTGCCAGCCAATAAACAGGGCCAGCGCAATCGCACCAATACCAAAACCGAAAGAATCCGGCAGATAACTCTGACCTATTAACGACATTGCAGGTGTCGTCGGTGACACCGTGGTGCCGCTGGTGATACCAATCAGGATGCCGCGAAACGCCAGCATTCCGGCCAGTGTGACAATGAATGACGGGACTTTACGATATGCTACCCACCAGCCATTCCATGCGCCCAACAGCAGCCCTAATGCCAGGGTCACCACAATGGTGAGCGGCAAAGGCCAGCCGAGCCAGACATCGAAAATCGCCGCCGCACCACCCAATAATCCCATCATGGAACCGACGGACAAGTCGATCTCCGCTGAGATGATCACAAAGACCATGCCTACAGCCAGAATACCGGTGATGGCGGTCTGACGCAGCAGGTTAGACACGTTACGTGCGCTGATATACGCGCCGTCAGTGGTGACGCTAAAGAAGACAATAATCACCGCAATGGCCGCCAGCATGACGAACACCTGCAGGTTAATACTCTTCAGTTTCTGCATCGAAAATAACGCGTCGGCCCCACCCTGAGTTGCAGGCGCAGACGGGGTTCCTGGTTGGGGAAATTTAGACATAAGATTCACTCCTCAATGCGGCTTCCATGACCTGTTCCTGACTTAAATTATTGTTATCCAGACAGGCTTTGACCTGTCCGAGATGCATGACTACCACGCGGTCGCTGAGTCCCAGCACTTCGGGTAACTCTGATGAGATGACGATAATTGCCATGCCCTGCGCCGCCAGCTGGCCGATCAGTTTGTAGATTTCATGTTTTGCCCCGACGTCGATCCCGCGCGTCGGTTCATCAAGAATGAGGATTTTAGGTTTTAGCAGCAGGCACCGTGCCAGAATGGCTTTTTGCTGATTGCCACCGCTGAGACGCCCGATAGCCAGTTCGGGAGAAGAGGTTTTGATTTTGAGTTGTTTCACTGACTCACTGATGCTGTGCTGTTCTTCGGCTTCGCGCAGAACACCGCCAGCGCTGAACTGGCTTAACGCCGCCAGTGTAATGTTGCTGCCAACGGCCATAACCGGCACGATGCCGTCACGTTTACGGTCTTCAGGCACCATCGCCAGCCCGCGCCGCATGGCATCGCGGCAACCGGTGATCTGCACTTTCTCGCCTTGCAGCCAGATATCGCCAGACCAGCGTCCCGGATAAACACCAAATAAACACTCCATCATTTCGGTTCTTCCGGCCCCCACCAGTCCGGCGACACCCAGCACCTCGCCCTCACGCAACGTAAAACCGGCGTTATCCACCCGTTTGATATGCCGGTTAACCGGATGCCAGGCAGTAAGATTTTCCACCCTTAATATTTCCTTACCGATCTGGCGTTCACGCGGCGGAAAGAGTTCCGTCAGTTCACGCCCCACCATCATGGCGATAATTTCTTTCTCCGACGTTCCGGCGGCATTGCAGGTGGCGATATGACGACCATCGCGGATCACGCACAGTTTGTCCGATATGGCTTTGACTTCATTGAGTTTGTGGGAAATATAAATACAGGCGATGTCGTGATGGCGCAGGTCACGAATGATATCGAGCAAAATCGCGGTTTCACTTTCGGTCAATGATGCCGTCGGTTCGTCCAGCACCAGCAAACGGACCTGCTTGTTCAGCGCTTTGGCAATTTCAACCAGTTGCCGCTGCCCGAGCCCCAGTTCCCCGACCAGCGTATGCGGGTCAATATTGAGTTTGACCTGCGCCAGCATGCGCTGACAACGCAGATACATTTTGTCGGTATCCAGCAGCCCATAACTGCCCCATTCATTACCCAGAAACATGTTTTCCAGAACACTCAGTTGCTTAACCAGCGCAAGTTCCTGATGAATAATGGCGATCCCTTTTTGCTCGGTATCACGGATACCTTTCGCAGTAAGACGTTCTCCTGAAAAATAAATTTCACCTTCAAACGTTCCTTGCGGATAAATACCGCACAACACTTTCATTAACGTGGATTTACCCGATCCATTTTCGCCACACAGCGATAGCACTTCACCCGCAGATAACGTCAGACTAATATTATCAACGGCTTTTACTGCACCAAACCGCTTGGTGATATTGCGCATATCCAGCAACGGTAATTTTTCATATTGTTCTGGCACTTTCACCTCCAGCAGAAACAACACTTCCGGGGGGAAGTGTTGTTTCTATAGAAAATATTGAAAAATTAAAGGTCTGATTTTTTGTGGAATCCGTCGGCCACCACGGTGCTTTCAATATTATTTTTATCCACCGGAATCGGTGTTAATAAATAAGACGGCACGTCTTTTTTGCCATTATTTAATGTGGCATTGGATTTCGGGGTTTCCCCTTTGCCTAACTGCACCGCGATTTCGGCAGCGTCATTGGCCAGTTTGGTAATCGGTTTATAAACGGTCATCGTTTGAGTACCGGCTTCGATACGTTTGATCGCCGCAAGATCGGCATCCTGACCCGAGATCGCCACTTTCCCTGCCAGCCCTTGTGCTGACAGAGCCTGTACTGCACCACCGGCCGTCGCATCGTTAGACGCCACCACGGCATCAATTTTGTTGTTGTTGGCCGTCAGGGCATTTTCCATAATTTTCAGGGCGTTTTCCGGCAACCAGCCATCGGCCCACTGATCTCCCACAACTTTAATCTTCCCGTCTTTGATAAGCGGGTTCAGCACTTTCATTTGTCCTGCGCGGAACAGCTTGGCGTTGTTATCCACCGGCGAGCCGCCCATCAGGAAATAATTCCCCTGCGGCACACGCTCAACCAGGCTTTGTGCCTGCAGCTCCCCGACCTTTTCATTGTCGAAAGAGATATAAAAATCAATGTCCGCGTTGTTAATCATGCGGTCATAGGCCAGCACCTTGATGCCTTCCTGCTTCGCTTCGGCGATCACGTTGCTGAGCACTTCGCCGTTATACGGGATGATGACCAGCACATCGACGCCACGGTTGATCATATTTTCAATCTGCGCCATTTGTGTTTCTTCATTGCCGTTTGCGGATTGCACAAAAACATCCGCGCCGAGCGTTTTGGCTTTAGCCACAAAAATATCACGGTCTTTTTGCCAGCGCTCTAAACGTAAGTCATCAATAGCCATACCAATTTTAATTTCTTTCGCTAACCCTGACTGGCTAAAAAGCACTAATGCGGCACAGGCAGAAAGAATTACTTTATTCATTTTCATCATGTCAGACCTTTTATAAGAATAAGTAGAGGCAGATACAGAGAAGTGCGTACAGCAATGACACAAGGATTGTTGTCGCTGGGTAATTAATCGGCAATTGCAGATTTTAATCACTGCATTACGATTTTTTGTTTATTTTAGGAATTATGATGGGGATCATAGTTTGATTGTAATATGCACAAGCCAGATACTTTTATTATCGAGATATCGTGGAAGACGGATAAAAACGACAAGAAAAAAGGTTATTTATGCGATCTGCCGCACACTTAATAATTCTATTAAATTGAGTGTGAAATAACGTAATTGTGGGATGTCACGTCAACTCCGAAGATAGAGCCTCAGCCTCCCAGTCCCGCTGGGCCCGTTTTCAAGGAGTTATCAATGCACGCATATTTCGACAAGCTCGACGCAGTTCGCTACGAAGGTGCTAACAGCACTAATCCGCTGGCATTCCGTCATTACAACCCTGAAGAAGTGATCCTCGGCAAAACGATGGCTGAGCATCTGCGTTTCGCGGCTTGTTACTGGCACACCTTCTGCTGGAATGGTAATGACATGTTCGGTGTGGGCGCCTTTGACCGCCCGTGGCAACATCCCGGTGACGCGCTGGAGCTGGCTAAAAGTAAAGCGGATGTCGCTTTCGAATTCTTCCAGAAGCTGAACGTGCCTTACTATTGCTTCCATGACGTCGACGTATCGCCGGAAGGGACATCAATTAAAGAATACGTCAATAATTTTGCCATCATGACTGATGTACTGGCGCAAAAGCAGGAAGCCAGCGGTGTAAAATTGTTGTGGGGTACAGCTAACTGCTTCACCAATCCACGTTACGGCGCAGGCGCGGCGACCAATCCTAATCCAGAAATTTATACCTGGGCCGCAACGCAGGTTGTGCACGCCATGAATGCCACCAAACAACTGGGGGGCGAAAATTACGTGCTGTGGGGCGGCCGTGAAGGCTACGAAACCCTGCTCAATACTGATCTTCGTCAGGAACGCGAACAACTGGGTCGCTTCATGCAGATGGTCGTTGAGCACAAACACAAAATTGGCTTCCAGGGCACCCTGCTGATCGAACCTAAACCGCAGGAACCGACCAAGCATCAATATGATTATGATGTTGCTTCCGTCTATGGCTTCCTGAAACAGTTTGGCCTGGAAAAAGAGATCAAAGTGAATATCGAGGCCAACCACGCCACACTGGCGGGTCACTCATTCCACCATGAAATTGCTAACGCAATTGCTCTGGGTATCTTCGGTTCCGTCGATGCAAACCGTGGCGACCCGCAGTGTGGCTGGGACACCGATCAGTTCCCGAACAGCGTGGAAGAAAATGCGTTGGTGATGTATGAAATCATCAAAGCGGGCGGTTTCACCACCGGAGGCCTGAACTTTGACTCAAAAGTTCGTCGCCAGAGCACCGATAAATATGACCTGTTCTACGGCCATATCGGTGGAATGGACACCATGGCGCTGGCGCTGAAAGTGGCAGCCCGTATGATTGAAAGCCGTGAACTGGATAAGCATGTTGCCCAACGTTACGCTGGCTGGAACACAGAATTGGGCCAGCAGATCCTGCAAGGCAAAATGTCACTGGAATCCCTGAGCAACTATGCGCAACACAACGCGCTGGCCCCTCAGCACCAGAGCGGTCAGCAGGAGCGTCTGGAGAATCTGGTTAACCGCTATCTGTTTGGTTAACCGGCTAAAATAAGTTGACGCCCTGCCCGCTGCGCGCGGAATTGCAGGGCGTTAATCGTTACAGATTCGGGTTAACAGATAAGGGAAAACTATGTATCTCGGAATAGATCTTGGCACCTCTGGCGTGAAAGCCATTTTACTCAGCGAAGAAGGTCGGGTGGTCGCCAGCCACAGTGAGGCGTTAACCCTTTCCCGCCCGCATCCGTTGTGGTCTGAGCAAAATCCTGCCGACTGGTGGGATGCAACAGACCGTGCGGTTTGCGTACTGTCACAACAACACTCTCTGCAGGGCGTAAAAGCGATTGGCCTGACGGGTCAGATGCA
The DNA here is from genome assembly GCF_000745615.1 of Rahnella sp. WP5. Classification (NCBI taxonomy): domain Bacteria; kingdom Pseudomonadati; phylum Pseudomonadota; class Gammaproteobacteria; order Enterobacterales; family Yersiniaceae; genus Rahnella; species Rahnella sp. WP5. Next base: position 159,825 of record NZ_JQJR01000010.1, read on the forward strand.
TGGCGCCACCGTGCTGGACGCACAGCAGCAGGTATTACGTCCGGCCATTTTGTGGAACGATGGTCGGAGCTTCAGCCAGTGTCAGCAACTGGAAACGGACGTCCCGAATTCCCGCCAGATCACCGGCAACCTGATGATGCCTGGTTTTACTGCACCGAAGTTGCTCTGGCTACGCGAAAACGAACCGGATGTGTTTGCCAAAACAGACAAGGTTCTGCTGCCCAAAGATTATCTGCGCTGGCTGATGACCGGCGTGTTCGCCAGCGATATGTCTGATGCCGCTGGCACCCTGTGGCTGGATGTCGCTAAGCGCGACTGGAATGACGAATTACTGCATGCCACCGGCCTGACACGCCAGCAGATGCCCGCGCTTTTCGAAGGTAATCAGATTACCGGACACCTGTTGCCGGAACTCGCCTCACGCTGGAACATGGATTCCGTGCCGGTGATTGCCGGTGGCGGTGATAATGCCGCCGGGGCCGTCGGTGTCGGGTTGTATAAAACCGGACAAGCGATGCTATCTCTGGGTACGTCCGGCGTGTATTTCGCGGTAAGCGACGGTTTTCTGAGTAATCCGCAACAGGCGGTACACAGCTTCTGCCATGCCCTGCCTGACACCTGGCATCTGATGTCCGTCATGCTCAGCGCCGCCTCTTGTCTGGACTGGGCTGCAAAACTGACCGGCACCGCATCGGTTGGCGAACTGATCAGTCTGGCAGAAAAGACCCCGCCTGCAGATTCACCGGTCTGGTTCCTGCCGTATCTCTCCGGCGAACGCACCCCGCATAATAATCCGAATGCCAAAGGTGTGTTGTTCGGCCTGACCCATCAGCATGGCCCGGCTGATATCGCCCGCGCCGTACTTGAAGGTGTGGGGTTTGCTCTGGCAGACGGAATGGACGTGCTGCACGCAACCGGTCTGAAACCGCACAGCATCACGCTGATTGGCGGCGGCGCCCGCAGCCCTTACTGGCGGCAAATGCTGGCCGACATCAGCGGTAAAACGCTGGAATACCGCACCGGCGGCGATGTCGGCCCGGCGCTCGGTGCTGCACGTTTAGCACAAATCGCCATGAATCCGGGGCAACCGCTGGAGCGGTTCCTGCCGGAACTGCCACTTGATCAAGTACATCAGCCGGACGCAGAACGGCATACTGCGTATGCGGAGCGGCGTGAAGTGTTCAGGGAGTTATATGTGAGGCTTGAGGGGTTGATGTAATACAAGACTGCTCCCTCCCCTGCGAAGGGGAGGGTTGGGGTGGGGTATTAAAGAAAAATCAGACAGTTAAAGTCAGCTTTGACTAAGTGTTAGCCCCTAAAACCCCCTCCCAGCCTCCCCCTTCGCAGGGGGAGGAGCCAAGACTAATAATGCTCCGCTATGGTCCTCACTAAAGGTGGAGCAAACCCGTTTTTACCTTACGGATATACCCCTTTAAACACCGTCTTCTTCCTCGGCTCCGACATAATCCCCTCCAGCGCCTCGACGCATTTCAAATAGTGCGGTGTTTTCTTGTGTGCCAGCACAGCGTCGTTATCCTGATAGGCTTCGTAGATAAAGAAGCGCGTCGGTACCGCCTCGTCCTGCAACACATCAAATCTGAGATTTCCCGGTTCCTTCACCGCGCCCAAATGGTTAGCGTGAAATACCGCCAGGAACTCATCCACCTTTTCCGGCTGAACATTAATTTCGACCAGTGTCACTTCCATGATTCACCCCTTTTCACTCAGGAACAGTTCATAAGCATGCGCCACGCTGGCGTTTTCATGCACCACCGCTTTCACCGCTTTCAGCATGGCAACCGGCGATTCGGACTGGAAGATGTTGCGCCCCATGTCCACACCGGATGCGCCCTGATCGATGGCTTTGAAGCACATTTCCAGCGCCTCGCGTTCCGGCAGTTTTTTACCGCCGGCAATCACTATCGGCACCGGACATCCCGCCGCGACGCGTTCGAAACCTTCATCGACATAGTAGGTTTTGATAATGTTCGCGCCCATTTCAGCGGCAATGCGGGTTGCCAGCGAGAAGTAACGCTGATCCCGCGCCATGTCTTTGCCGACGCCTGTCACCGCCATGGTCGGCATGCCGTAACGCATCCCCTGATCGACCAGTTGAATAATGTTTTTGATCGACTGATGTTCGTATTCACTGCCGATATACACCTGCGCTGCCATCGCGGCGACATTCAGGCGCAGCGCATCTTCAATCGCCACCGCCACCGTTTCGTTAGAGAGTTCAGTCAGGATCGAGTTACCACCGGAAGCCCTCATTACCACCGGTTTGTTCACCGCCGCAGGCACCACGCTGCGCAGCACGCCACGGGTACACATCAGCACGTCGGTATGCGAAAACAAAGGCGCAATGTTGATGTCGATGCGTTCAAGGCCGGTCGTCGGCCCCTGAAAATAACCGTGGTCAAACGCCAGCATCACCGTCCGGCCAGACTGCGGATTGAAAATCCGCGCCAGCCGCGACTGCATTCCCCAGTCAAGCTGACCGCTGCCCTTGAGGAAGAACGCGTGATTATCCTGCGGCGTGCCGATGCCGAAATTTTTGCCGTCTCTGATATCGTCCAGATCTGCCATTTTCTTTTCTCCTTACTGATCAGAAGTCGTATTTGCCGATGTTGTCTTTGGTGAAGACCACGCGTTCCGGCAGTAAAACGATGCCGTTACCTTTGGCCTCATACTGGTAGCCCTGCACGCTGTTCGGCACCACTTCCACCGTTCCGACGTCCGGCACATCCAGTTTGTCACCCACGTTAAGCGCGCCTTTTTTCAATAACTGATCGGCGACATAAACCGAAATTTTGCCCTGGCTGACCACGTCCCACAGACCGAACTGTTTCACCGTGCCGCGTTCGACATACGGGCGCATGACGTTTGGCGTACTGAAACCGACGATGGTCACGTTGGTACGTTTGAGGTTTTCCGCCGCCTGAGCCGCTGCCGGTAATGCGTTGGCATCAGGCGCAATAATCGCATCCAGATCGCCATAAGATTTCAGGATCCCTTCGGCGGTTTGCAGGGATTTAGTGGCATCGTTATAACCGTATTGCGTGGTCACGATTTCCCAGCCCGGATGCTCTTTGGCGATTTTGGCTTTCGCCTCTTTCACCCACTGATTCTGGTCGGTCACTGTCGGGCTGGAATAGAAGAACGCCACTTTCGCTTTCTCTTTTTTCACCTGGCTGGAGGTCATCTCCACCAGCATCGAACCCAGTTGTTGTGGTGTGCCCTGATTGATGTAAATCGAGCGGCATTCCGGTTTGGTATCGGAATCCCAGGTCAGCACTTTCACGCCGCGTTGCATGGCGCGTTTAAGCGCCGGACACAGGCCGTCGGGTGAGACCGCCGCCACCACAATCGCGTTGTATCCCTGATTGACGAAGTTGTTGATCATCTGCACCTGACCGGAAACGCTCGGCTCGGTCGGGCCGTCGTAGGTCACGTCCGCGCCCAGCGCTTTACCGGCGGCCATTGCGCCGTTGCCGCCGCTGGTGAAATAACCGACGCCCACCAGTTTTGGGATAAAGGCGATACGTTCAGCCGCCTGTGCGCTCAGACACGCGAGGCTCACGGCACTGGCAATTAACAAGATTTTCATTGTGTTGGCTTTCATCATTAACCCCGGCTTATTGAGAAGACGTCAAGGAAGGAGAAGGCGCAGACCCGCGCCGGCGATAGCGCTGGAAAACACTGCGGATAAGACCACGGTTGAGGCTGGCAGAGCGGCCAATCACCACCAGGATCAGCAGCGCGCCGGACAGCGCACTGGAAACCTGACTGGAGATGCCAACCATCTGCAAACCCTGCTGGAGATACCCGATCAGCAGTGTCGCCAGCGCTGTGCCGAGAATGGAACCTGAACCGCCGTAGATATTGGCACCGCCCAGCACGACCGCGGTGATAGCGGGCATCAGCAGCGCATTACCGAGATCAGAGCGCGCCGAGCCGAAATACGAAGTCATCAGAATGGCGGCCACGGCCGACGCCAGCCCGGTCATGCCGTAGAGCGCAAACACCGTGCGGCTGACCGGCAATGCACCATAACGCGCCACACGGGCATTCTGACCGATGAGGAAGACGTTGCGACCGGTGCGACTGCGGTGCATCAGCAGCCAGAAAAACAGTGTCGCCAGCAGGAAGATCACCAGCGGCATGGGCAGGCCCAGCACAATCTGATTGGCAAAGTTGGTGAACGCATCGGGGAAATTACCGATACCCTCAAAACCCGTCGCGCCCGCCAGTCCGGAAAGCAGTAAGGCGCTGCCGCCGAACAGGTAGAGCGTCCCCAGCGTGATGACCAGCGGATTCACGCCGGTATAAAGAATCAGCGCCGCATTGAGCAAACCACAGGCCGCGCCCAGTGCCAGCGTAAGCATAATGGCCAGTGCCAGCGGCACACCGGCCTGACACAGTACACCGAGCGCGATGGCGCACAGTCCGATGGTGGAACCAAAGGAAATGTCGATACCGCCGCTGACAATCACCAGTGTCAGTGGCAACGCCACAATCCCGATGGTGATGAAATCACTGGTGCTGAACAGCAGCGTACTGGCGTCCAGCATGCGCGGATTGGCGAAACCGAACAGTAAGATTTCGATGACCAGCAACGCCAGCAGCGCGATTTCCCAGCCATATTGTTGGAGTTTGTTCATCACACTACCCCGCTCTTTTTGCCGGTACTTAGCCGGCGGCTTGTATTTTTCGGTTGCTGAGATTTGCGTTCAGCGGGTTTCTTCTGAGGCGGCGGCGTGGCCGCCAAAAAGCGTGAATACTTCTGCCGCCGCAGGTTTTTCTCCAGCGCCTGCCGCAATCTGCCGTCAAATACCAGCACTGCCAGCAGCACCAGCCCGGCGATAAAATCGTTCCACCACGCCGGAAGGCGTAGCAGCACCAGTACGCTGTCGATTTGGGTCAGGAAATACGCGCCGAGCACCGCACCGAGAATGGAGCCAGTGCCGCCGAGCAGGCTGATGCCGCCCAGCACGCAGGCGGCGATGGCTTTCATCTCCAGCCCGCTGCCGGTCTGATTGGGCACGAAGCCGATTTGTGAGGCGAAGACAATTCCGGCAATGGCGGCCATCATGCCGTTAATGCCAAATGCCAGAATACGTACGCGGTTGACGGCCACGCCAAGTTGTCTGGCGCCCTGTAAGTTGTCGCCGACAGCGTAGAAACTGCGGCCAAACGCCGTGCGACCCAGCATCCAGAACATCGCAGCCAGCAAGACGATCACCAGCCAGCCGAGCGGGGAGACATTGAGGAAAACCGGTTCTGACAGAGATTTCAGCCCGGCCGGTAAGCCTTCAATCCATTTGCCGCCAGTCATCAGCAGCATCAGCCCGCGGTATAAACCCAGCGTACCGAGCGTGGCGACAATCGCCGGAATACGCAGCCAGGCGACCAGCACACCGTTAAATATTCCGGCCAGTAAACCGGTGCCGAGAGTCAGCAGACAGGCCAGCGGCAGGTTCACGCCGCCGTTGAGCAAAACCCCCAGCGTCACGGCGCACAGGCCGGTAACGGAACCGACCGACACGTCGATGTTGCGGGTCAGCATCACCACGGTGGCACCCATCGCCAGCAGCATCAGGATCTGCGCGCTGCCAAAAATCATGCTCAGTGTCTGAAAGCTGAACGACTGCCGGTCCATCGCACCGAGCAAGGCAAACAGCGCAATAATCGCCATCAGCGCGGTCAGTTCACGATTGTTTTGTATCCGCTTTAGCATGAGGTTCCTCCGGTGGCGGGGGTTTTGGCATGATTACCAAATGCGATATGCATAATGTTGCTGACGTTGATGTCGCTGCCCTGCAATTCGCCGCTCATTTCCCCCTGATGCATAACGAATACCCGATCCGCCAGTCCTTCAATTTCATCCAGATCAGATGAAATCAGGATCACCGCCACGTTCTGTTGCACCACTTCGCGCAGCAACTGGTAAATGTCAGCGCGCGCGGACACATCCACGCCGCGCGTAGGTTCATCGACAATCAGCACCGCGGGCTGTGCCTCAAGACATTTGGCGATCAACAGTTTTTGCTGATTACCGCCGGAAAGCGTACGGGCAGTTTGTGACCCGTCGCGGTATTGAATGCCGAGCGCACGGTGATAGCGTTCGAGCACCGCCGCTTCGCGTTTGATGTTCAGCCACCAGCCCTGACGGTTGAAGGTGAGTGAGGTGGTGTTCCAGCTCAGCGGCGCGTCGAGATACAGGCCGGATGCCTGCCGGTCTTCCGGCAAATACACCAGCCCTTTTTTCAGCCGCTGTAAGGTCGTCAGGCCGCTGATGTCTTGTTGCTGCAAAAGCACCTGACCACGTCGGGCGTCACGCAGGCCATACAGGGTTTCTGCCAGTTCGGTGCGCCCTGCCCCCACCACGCCTGCCAGCCCGACGATTTCCCCGGCGCGGGCGCTGAATGAAATATTAATAAAACCCTCACCGGTCAGGTTTTGTACCTGCAAGACCGGTTCGCCGCCTGCCGGGTTACGCCGTGTGCCGGGTAAATCCAGCCACAACTTTTGCTCTGCGGGCAGCGCGGTGTCCTGGGAATGCGGGGTGATAGCGCGGATCAGCGCATCGTTATCCAGTTCGGCGAGCCTGCCGCTGAGCGCAATTTTGCCATCACGCATCACACTGACCCGGTCGGCAATCGCACGTATTTCCGGCAGTTTGTGCGAGATGAATACCACCCCGACTCCCTGCCCGGTGAGATGACGGACTTGTGTAAACAGGCGGGCGGATTCCGCCGGTGTCAGCGAGGCAGTTGGTTCGTCAAGGATCAACAGCCGCGCATCGCGCATCAGCCCGCGCAGGATTTCCACCAGTTGCTGATCGGCCACTTCAAGGGTTCCGGCCAGGGCACCCAGCGGTAAATTGCACCCCAGATCAGCCAGCGTTTGCTGCAATTTTTTTTCGCCGGCCTGATGTGCAGGCAGGCGGAACAGGATGTTCTCGCGCACGGTCAGGCTGGGAAACAGCATCGGCTCCTGCGGTACCAGATAAATCCCCGCCTGATGCGCTTTTGCTGGTGACAGCGCCAGTAAAGGCTCGCCGCCGAGCAGTAACGTGCCGCTGTCGGCTATTTCGACACCGGCAATGATTTTCATTAGTGTCGATTTACCCGCTCCATTGCCGCCAAGCAGCGCGTGGACTTCTCCGCATTGCAGGCTGAAATCGATGTCTTTCAGCACCGCCACGCCGGAAAAGCTTTTACTGACACCGCTGACCTGCAACAGCAGATTCGTGGTTTGCAGGTCTGCTGATAACTGTTTGCTGCTCTGCATACACCGGCCTCTGGCTTGATACATTAATTGAACAAATGTATTTATCATTTAACATTGTTCATAAAACTAGACCGAGGTGGCAGGGAAAACTTTTGTGCTGATCACAGTTTGTTCAACTCATATACTCTGCGTTATGATTCAGGCAGTAATCATTTGAAATTTGCAAAACACATCACAGTTAACAACATTTTGTTAACGAACAATTGATCTACATTTTGATAAGTGTTCACTATGAATGAGAAGACAACGCTTTCCGATTTGACTAACCATCCGGAATTCAGCATGGGCGAAGAGGAACTGCTGGCGCGCACCGCGTGGTTCTATTACCACGACGGCCTGACCCAGAATGAAATTGGTGAACGGCTTGGTTTGACGCGGCTGAAAGTGTCACGCCTGCTGGAAAAAGGCCGGCAGTCAGGAGTGATCCGCGTACAAATTAACTCGCGTTTTGAGGGCTGTTTGACGCTGGAAAATACCCTGCTCGAACGCTTTGGTTTACAGCAGATCCGCGTGCTGCCACAGCTGGCCGACGGCTCGCTGAGCACACGGCTGGGGGTCGGCGCAGCACACATGCTGATGACATTGCTCAGGCCGGAACAACTGCTGGCTGTGGGTTTTGGCGAAACGGCGATGAGTACGTTGCAACATCTGAGCGGATTCATCTCCTCACAACAAATCCGCATGGTCACGCTTTCCGGCGGCGTCGGGCCCTATATGACCGGGATTGGTCAGCTTGATGCAGCCTGCGGAGTGAGCATTATTCCGGCTCCGCTGCGGGCGTCATCAGCCAGCGTGGCGGCTATTTTCCGTCAGGAACGTAATGTACACGATGTCATGCTGGCCGCCTGCGCGGCAGATATTGCGGTCGTCGGCATTGGCTCGCTGAACCAGAAACAGGACGCGACTATTTTGCGCTCCGGTTATATCAGCGAAGGTGAGCAGTTGCTGTTTGGCCGCAAAGGCGCGGTCGGCGACATTCTCGGTTTCTTTATGCAGCGCAACGGCGAGCTGGCAGAAAACATGGCAATCCACGATGAGCTGATTGCCGTCGCGCCGGACGAACTGGCCAGCATTCCGACCGTGTTAGGCGTCGCAGGTGGGGTCGAGAAAGCTGAAGCCATCGTCGCGGCGCTGAAAGGCAAACGAATTAATGCACTGGTAACTGAAGAGAGCACAGCAAGAGCCATGCTGGCGCTGCTCGACTGACCCGCAGGGTGTAAGGGGCGTGGCGGTCAGGTATACGGTGCCCGATAAACTGGCACGAGAGAACATTGCGATGACCTCTACCCTGAACTCTGACCACGACCGCAGCTATCTGATGGCGCTGGATGCTGGTACCGGCAGTATCCGCGCGGTGATTTTCAATCTCGAAGGCGAGCAGATAGCCACCGGACAGGCCGAATGGATCCATCTGGCGGTGCCGGATGTGCCCGGTTCAATGGAATTTGATCTGCAAAAAAACTGGCAACTGGCCTGTCAGTGTATTCGTCAGGCATTGCAGGAAGCACATCTCCCCGCTTCTGCGATCCGCGCAGTGGCGGCCTGTTCCATGCGCGAAGGGATCGTGCTGTACGACAAATCCGGCGAACCTGTCTGGGCCTGCGCCAACGTCGATGCCCGCGCCAGCCGTGAAGTTTCCGAATTAAAAGAGATCCACGATTTCGAATTTGAACGCGAAGTCTATGAATGCTCCGGTCAGACACTGGCCCTCAGCGCCATGCCGCGCCTGTTATGGCTGGCCCATCACCGCCCCGATATTTACCGTCAGGCTGCCACTATTACCATGATCAGCGACTGGCTGGCCTACATGCTCAGCGGCGAACTGGCGGTGGATCCGTCCAACGCCGGTACCACCGGCATGCTGGATTTAACCACCCGCAACTGGCGACCTGAGTTGCTGGATATGGCAGGGCTGCGCGCCGATATACTTTCTCCGGTGGCTGAAACGGGTACACGCCTCGGTTATGTCACGGCCAGCGCGGCCGATGCCTGTGGACTGAAAGCCGGAACGCTGGTCGGCATGGGTGGCGGCGACGCGCAACTTGGCACGCTCGGCCTGGGTCTGGTGCGTCCCGGCCAGACCGCCGTCCTTGGCGGCACATTCTGGCAGCAAATCGTCAACCTGCCGGAAGCGGTCACCGACCCCGAAATGAATATCCGCGTCAATCCGCACGTCATCCCCGGTATGGCACAGGCCGAATCCATCAGTTTCTTTACCGGACTGACCATGCGCTGGTTCCGTGACGCATTCTGTACCGAAGAGAAAACCATGGCGCAGCGTCTTGGCGTGGATGCTTACAGCTTGCTGGAAGACATGGCCGCCCGCGTGCCTGTGGGGGCCTGGGGCGTCACGCCGGTATTCTCGGATGCGATGCATTTCAAGAACTGGTATCACGCCGCCCCGTCGTTCATCAATCTGTCCATCGACCCGGAAAAATGCAACAAACCGGTGCTGTTCCGCGCGTTAGAAGAAAACGCCGCCATCGTATCGGCGTGTAATCTGGATATGATCGCCCGATTTTCCGGTGTACGCGCCAGGTCGCTGGTGTTCTCCGGCGGCGGTTCGAAGGGCAAATTATGGTGTCAGATTTTAAGTGATGTGACGGGTGTTCCGGTCAATGTGCCGGTGGTCAAAGAAGCCACCGCGCTGGGCTGTGCGATTGCAGCGGGTGTCGCGGCAGGCGTGTATTCGTCGCTTGCAGACACCGGTGAAGCGCTGGTGCGCTGGGAACGGGAATATCAGCCGGATGTGGCGAACCACGCAAAATATCTGGTGCAGAAAGCCAACTGGCAGGAAGTGTATGCGGATCAACTGGGGCTGGTGGACCGGCAACTGACAACATCGATGTGGAAAGCGCCAGGACTGTGAGGATAATTCCGGACTGCTTCCTCCCCTGCGAAGGGGAGGAAGCAGTCCAAATCTGGCGTTATTTGATACTCGCCATCGGCGGATCCATCGCCACTTTGCCTTTCACTGCTTTGTTCTTCACTCTTCTCGACCACATTGCGGTCAGGATCGGCACCAGAATTGAGGTGACGATAACCGAGGTAGCAACCAGCGCGGTTGCAGCCGGGGCAATCGGTTTGAACTGCGGCACCATTTCAGCAATCAGGACCGGCGTTGCCACCGCGGCCCCCGCAGAACTGGAGGCAGCGAGACCGGCGGTACCATCGCCGCCTCCGATGAATTTGTCGGCGAGGATCAGCGGAATACCGGTGATGACGATAACCGACATCCCCAGCAACACGCCTAACAGACCGGTTTGTGCGATGACGTTCAGGTTGATGGTATTACCGAGTGCGAAGGCGAAGAACGGGATCAGGGTTTGTACCGCTTTGCTGAAGAATTCGCGCAGTTCCGGGTCGAGATTGCCCAGGCTGAAACCGACCAGGAACGGCAACACGGCGCCAACGAAGACGTGCGGTTCAAAAGACGCGATACCTGCCGTGCCGAGGATCACCATGGTCATCAGCGGGCCGGATTCCAGAGACATCAGCACAAATGCGCCCGCTTCTTCTTTCGTGCCGTATTGCTGCATTACCGAGGCATACAGGCCGCCGTTGGTCATGTCCATTGCAGCCACCAGTGCCAGCACGGAAAGTCCGGCGAAGAAGCCGAATTCCACACCATTTTCCGGCATGAACCGTGATGCTATCGCCGCCACAATCCACGCCACCGCGATTTTGGTGACCACCAACGTGCCGGATTTACGCAACACCGTGCCGGTCGCGCTGAGTTTGATGGAGGCTCCCATGCAGAAGAACCACACCGCCAGAATAGGTACGGTGCCGGTCATCAACCCGTTGGTGAAGGAACCAAAATATTTGCCCGAATCAGGCGCGAAGGTATGGCACAGCGCACCAATGAAGAGAGGCACCAACATCATCCCGCCGGGGATTTTTTCTATCGCTCGTTTAATGTGCATAATTTTCACCTGATTTAAAAGTCACGGACTACCTGATGCCGCTACGTTATCCATTTCTCAGGGTGATAAAAGTGATTCAACTCATAAATTGAAACGATGTTTCTATTTTTTAGATCGGTAGTTTTAATAATTTACTCCGTCAATATTTAATTTCGGAGAGAAATCACATTTTCGAATTATTTGTACGAAAATGCTTAACACACAAAAACAAAAAAGCCCGCAACAGTTGCCTGTGCGGGCCGGGTATCACGCAAAAACGTCAGCTCAGCGATAAAGTGCCGAACGCCTGACGCCAGTCAGTATCAAACTTTTCAATCGCCGCTTCGACGGCAGGTGTATTGAGTAACTGTTCGGCCACATCCACCGGTAAGGTGATTGACTGACATCCCGCCAGCAGGCAATCCATCGCCTGACGTGGGGTTCGGAAACTGGCGGCCAGCACCTTCGATTGCGGCGCGTGCAGGCTGAGCAAGGTCTGCAACTCTTTGACCATCGCGATGCCGTCACCGCCCTGTGCATCCAGACGGTTCACATAAGGCGCAACGTATTCCGCCCCCGCCAGTGCCGCCAGTAATCCCTGACCTGCGCCATACACCGCCGTGCCCAGCGTCGGGATATTCATGCCCTTCAGCTTTTTAATGGCCGCCAGACCTTCACGGGTTACCGGCACTTTCACGACCAAACCGGACACCCGCTGCGTCAACAACAACGCTTCTGCAACCATTTGTTCGGCGTCGGCAGCAATCACCTGTGCGAACAATTTACCGTTACCCCCCAGCGCATCGCGCAAGGCAGGCAGCACTTCCCACAGCGATTTACCTTCTTTCGCCACGATGCTCGGATTGGTAGTAACCCCCTGCAACGGCAGGATGCGCGACAAACGTTTTACCGCAGTGACATCGGCAGTATCGAGATACAGCTCCATAACTTTCTCCCTGAAACTTGTGAGTGAATGCAAAGTTCAGAGAGTGTACGTCAGCAAGCGGAAGGTTTGTTGATCATCATCAAAATAACTTTCGAATGAAAGTTATTAAATTGCGAAAGAAGATTCTTAGCACCAGGGAGCGTCGAGATGATTTTCAATGTGCAGCGTTATTCCACACATGATGGCCCGGGGATCCGGACGGTGGTTTTTCTGAAAGGCTGTTCCCTGAGCTGTACCTGGTGCCAGAATCCGGAAAGTCGTTCGGCAGCGCCTGACGTGCTGTTCGATTCACGTTTATGCAGCGCAGGATGTCAGCACTGCGCAAAGACTTTTCCACATGCTGTCAGCATAGAACATGAGCGCATCGGGGTTCGGCATGAACAATTTCAGGCAGAAGATCTCTGTCTGATCGAACAGGTTTGCCCTTCCGGCGCGCTGAGTGTGTGTGGAAATGACGCGGATATTGACGCCCTGATGCAGCAAATCCTGCGGGATAAACCTTTTTATACCCGTACCGGCGGCGGTGTGACGCTTTCCGGCGGCGAACCTTTCCTGCAGCCACAAATTGCGCTGACACTGCTGCAACGTTGCCGTCACGAAGGGCTGCACACCGCTGTGGAAAGTTGTCTGCATGTGCCGTGGAAATACATTGAGCCTTCGCTGGGGGCGCTGGATTTATTGCTGGCGGATCTCAAGCATGTGGCCGATGAACCTTTCCGCCGATTGACCGGCGGTTCCGCCAAAAGAGTGAAGGATAATTTCCGTCGTCTGGCTGCGGCCGGACAAAAGCTCATCGTCCGTGTGCCGTTAATTCCTGATTTTAATGCTGACCGGGCATCCATCCGCCAGATCGTTGATTTTGCGGCGGATGAAACCGGCTGCGAAGCCATTCACTTTTTGCCGTACCACACGCTGGGCATCAATAAATATGTCCTGCTGGGGCAACCTTATCTGGCGCCACGCCAGCCGTTAAATGACCCTGACCTGCTGACGTTCGCTGAACAATACGCCGCAGAAAAAGGACTTTGTGCACAGTTAAGAGGATAAGAAAAATGACCCAACTGAATCTGAACACCCTTTCCGCCCGTATCCGGTCTCATAAAGAAGCCCTGATTCACATCGTCAAGCCACCGGTATGTACCGAGCGCGCACAGCATTACACGCAGGTTTATCAGCAACATGCTGACAAACCGCTGGCGGTACGCCGCGCGCTGGCGCTGGCTGAACATCTGAGCAAACGCACTATCTGGATCAAACATGACGAGCTGATCGTCGGTAATCAGGCCAGCGAAGTGCGCGCTGCACCGATTTTCCCGGAATACACCGTGGGCTGGATCGAAAGTGAAATTGACGCGCTTGCTGACCGGCCGGGCGCAGGTTTTGCCGTCAGCGAAGCCAACAAAAAAATCCTGCATGAACTCTGCCCGTGGTGGCGCGGGCAGACCGTGCAGGACCGCTGCTACGGTATGTTTACCGATGAGCAGAAAGCGTTGCTCGACAGCGGTATCGTAAAAGCCGAAGGCAATATGACTTCCGGCGATGCCCATCTGGCGGTGAATTTCCCGCTGCTGCTGGAACTGGGTCTGGACGGATTACGCAGTAAAGTGGGCGAGCGTCGCAGCCGCATTCGGCTGACTGACTGGGAAGATTTGCATAAAGAGCAATTGCTGAAAGCCATTGATATCACGCTGGCAGCGGTCAGCGACCACGTCGTGCGTTTCGCACAACTGGCACGGGAAATGGCCGCCACGGAAACCCGCGAGCAGCGCCGTAGCGAGTTACTGACCATCGCCGCCAACTGCGACGTCATTGCTCATCAGCCACCGCAAAACTTCTGGCAGGCGCTGCAACTGTGTTACTTCATTCAGCTTATTTTGCAGATTGAATCCAACGGCCACTCCGTGTCGTTTGGCCGCATGGATCAGTATTTGTATCCGTTTTATCGTCGTGACGTTGAGCTGGAACAAACGCTGGAGCGTGAACAGGCCATCGAACTGCTGCAAAGCTGCTGGCTGAAATTGCTGGAAGTGAACAAGATCCGCTCCGGTACGCATTCCAAAGCGTCGGCGGGCAGCCCGTTGTACCAGAACGTCACCATCGGCGGTCAGAATTTGCATAATGACGTGGCATCCGATGCGGTCAATCCGCTGTCATACGCCATTCTGGAATCCTGCGGACAATTGCGATCCACCCAGCCGAATCTGAGCGTGCGCTATCACGCCGGAATGAGCCGCGACTTCCTTGATGCCTGCGTGCAGGTGATCCGCTGTGGTTTTGGCATGCCCGCCTTTAATAACGATGAAATTGTTATTCCAGAATTCATCAAACTGGGCGTCGAAAAACAGGATGCTTATGATTATGCCGCCATTGGCTGCATCGAAACGGCAGTCGGCGGCAAGTGGGGCTATCGTTGTACCGGCATGAGTTTCATCAACTTTGCCCGCGTGATGCTCGCCGCGCTTGAACAGGGGCACGACGCGAAAAGCCATACCCGCTTCCTGCCGCAGGAACGCGGTTTGTCGCAAGGGAATTTCGATAATTTCGATCAGGTCTTTGCGCAGTGGGATGAACAAATCCGTTATTACACCCGCAAATCCATCGAAATCGAATGCGTGGTCGATACGGTTCTGGAAGAGAATGCGCAGGATATTTTGTGTTCGGCGCTGGTCGATGACTGTATAGAACGCGGGAAAACCATCAAGCAAGGCGGTGCGAAATACGACTGGGTTTCAGGATTGCAGGTCGGGATCGCCAATCTGGGTAACAGCCTGGCGGCAGTGAAAAAGCTGGTATTCGATCAGGGTGTGATTGGCCAGCAGGAGCTGGCCAACGCGCTGGCTTCAGATTATGAGGGACTGGACGGCGAACGACTGCGTCAGCGGCTGATTAACGGCGCAGAGAAATACGGCAATGATCAAGACGAGGTCGATAATTTGCTGGTGCGTGCGTATCAGTGCTATATCGATGAACTGTCGAATTATCACAATACCCGCTTCGGACGCGGCCCGGTCGGTGGCACGTATTACGCGGGTACATCGTCTATTTCGGCCAACGTGCCGTTTGGTGCCGCCACTACCGCCACGCCGGATGGACGTAAAGCCTTTACGCCGCTGGCGGAAGGGGCCAGCCCGGCATCCGGTACCGATCATCTCGGGCCGACAGCGGTCTTTAATTCGCTGAGCAAATTACCGACAGAAGCGATTCTCGGCGGCGTACTGCTCAATCAGAAACTGAATCCGGCATCGCTGGAAAATGAAAGCGAACGCGAGACGTTAATGCTAATGCTGCGGACATTCTTTGAGGAACATCGCGGCTGGCATGTTCAGTACAATATTGTTTCCCGCGAGACATTACTTAAAGCGCGTGAGGAACCGCAGAACTATCGCGACCTGGTTGTCCGTGTCGCCGGTTACTCCGCATTCTTTACGGCCTTATCGCCTGAGGCTCAGGATGATATTATCGCCCGTACAGAACATTCACTTTAAAATTCGCATCTGAATTTAACTTTCAACGGGCGGCGCAGGCTGCCCGTATTTTGGGCGGTTATGAACGACAGACAACAAGTTATTCTGCAATGGGTAAACGATAAGCAGCGCATCAGCGTCAGTGAGTTGTCACAGATTTGTCAGGTGTCAGAAGTGACGATCCGCCACGATCTTACGCTACTGGAACAGCGACATTATCTGCGCCGTGCGCACGGTTTTGCCGTCGCTATCCAGACCGATGACGTGGATACCCGCATGATGTCGAATTTTGCCCAGAAGCAGAAACTGGCGAAGTTTGCGGCATCCCTGATCCAGGACGGCGAAACGGTATTTTTCGAAAGTGGCAGCAGTATCGCCTTGCTGGCGCAATATCTTGCCGATAAGAAGAACCTGACGGTGATTACCGTCAGCGGTTATGTCGCCTCTTTGCTGAAAAGTATGCCCTGTGACGTGGTTCTGCTCGGCGGGATGTATCAGAAAACCAGTCAGACAGTGGTCGGCCCGCTGACCAGAATGTGTCTGCAACAAATGAATTTCAGTAAAGCGTTCATGGGCATCGACGGCTTCACCGATACCACCGGCTTTACCGGCCGGGACATGCTACGTGCTGATGTGGTGAATGCGGTCGTGGCTAAAGGTGCGGAAAATATCGTGCTAACGGATTCATCGAAATTCGGTCAAATAAATCTTAACCCGCTGGGGCCGGTCAGCGCCTTCAGCCGGGTCATCACTGACGACAAATTATCCCCTGAATATCAGCAGCAACTTTCCGCTGCCGGGATTAAGGTCAGCCTGGTCGGCTGACCTATCCTTATCTGTGCCCCCGATAATTCGGGTTTCAGGGGATTATTGGCCGTAGTAGGCATTCTTGCCATGTTTACGCAGGTAATGCTTATCCAGTAATTGCGGCTGCATATCCGGCAACTGCGGCGTTAACTGGCGGGAGAAAATGCCCATGTAGGCGACCTCTTCCAGCACGACGGCGTTATGCACGGCATTATCGGCATCTTTCCCCCAGGCAAACGGCCCGTGCGAATGCACCAGTACAGCCGGAATGTCTGCCGGCGACAGATGTCTTTCCGCGAAGGTTTTAACGATGACTTCACCGGTCTCCCATTCATAACGTCCGGCGATTTCCTCTTCGGTCATCAGCCGCGTGCAGGGAATGTTGCCGTAGAAATAATCCGCGTGCGTGGTGCCCCAGGCGGGAATATCCAAACCGGCCTGCGCCCAGATGGTTGCGTGACGCGAATGCGTATGAACAATACCCCCTGCTTCCGGGAAATTCAGGTACAGTACCCGGTGGGTATCGGTATCGGAAGAAGGCTTTTTGCTGCCCTCGACGATTTTGCCGGTCTCCAGTTCCACCACCACCATGTCGTCCACGCCCATGTGGTCGTATTCCACTCCCGACGGTTTAATCACGACCAGCCCAAGTTTACGGTCAACGGCGCTGACATTTCCCCAGGTAAAGGTCACCAGATTATGGCGAGGCAGTGCCAGATTGGCCTCTAATACCTGCTCTTTCAGTTGCTTTAGCATCTTGGTTTCCTCTTATTACGAGGCTTTATTGTCTGGGTGACGGGTGTGTGCAGGTATGGGGGAAATCGCTAAAGAGTGCGTACAGATCTGCTGCAAACGTAAAAGTGCCCATTTGTTCCACAAACCGTTGAATGTTTGTCCAGCTTTTTAGTCTTTTGTGTGGTGAGAAAGAGCATCCTTGGTGAATTAAGATTATTCACCTAGTGAATGTATATCAATTTCACTATTTTTAATTAACGGATGCACAACTGCGTCTGGATAGGAGAAAAATTATGATGCTCGTGAATAAACGTGTTGCCAGTATCGCACTGGTTCTGACTCTGGCAATGTCTGTCAGCGCTTGTGGTAACTGGTCTAAGCGTGACCGTAACACCGCTATCGGTGCGGGTGCAGGTGCGCTGGGTGGTGCAGTTCTGACTGACGGCAGTACCTTAGGGACATTAGGTGGCGCTGCAGTGGGTGGTATCATCGGACATCAGGTCAGTAAGTAAAAACAACCAGGAGATAAGTTCTATTTAACTGGCATCAAAAACGTAAGCGTTAAGCAACGAATAAAGCTAAAAATAGGATTGGGTTGTTTTTCAGGTCAACTTTATTGTCATCAGATGGATGACAAACAACGTGCTTTCGCGTTGTGATATCTCTAAAAGCTAAAGCAAGATGCTGCACCTTTGCGGATGCAGCATCTTATTATTAACGGTCAGTGATCGTTTACAGACAGGTCAGCCCCCCGCCAGTTTCACTTTCATGCCTTTCGCTTCCAGCAGTTGTTTAAGCAGATCGCGTTTGTCGCCCTGGATCTCAATCACGCCGTCTTTCACCGCACCGCCACAACCGCATTTCTTTTTCAGTTCGGCAGCGAGTTTTTCCAGTTCAATATCATCAAGACTGACACCGGTGATCAGGCACACGCCCTTCCCTTTGCGCCCGCTGGTCTGGCGCTGAATACGCACAATGCCGTCACCTTTCGGACGCTCAGCCACGACTTTGGGCTCATCGATTCTGCCGCTGTCGGTCGAATACACTAAACGGCTGTTGCTGTCATTGTTCATGGTTTTTCCTTCTTAGCGCAGTGATGCCAGAATTTCACGCAGGGTCTGCGCCGGATCGACAGATTGCGTGATCGGCCGGCCAATCACCATGTAATCCACGCCCGCCGCCAGCGCTTCCTGTGGCGTCATGATACGACGCTGATCATCGGCTTTGCTGCCAGCCGGGCGGATACCCGGCGTCACCAGTTTGAACGCCTGCCCGAGAGCAGATTTAAAACGGGTCGCTTCCTGCGCGGAACACACTACGCCATCGAGGCCGCAGTCGCGTGTCAGGCGCGCCAGACGTTCAGCATAATCAGCCGGAGAAAGTTCAATACCTAAATCCGCCAGGTCATTGTCTTCCAGGCTGGTCAGCACCGTGACGGCAATCAGTAAGGGGACATCTTTTCCAAACGGTGCCAGCGCCTCCCGGGCCGCCGTCATCATGCGCGCACCGCCGCTGGCATGCACATTCACCATCCAGACACCCAAATCTGCCGCAGCAGCCACAGCGCGCGCAGTAGTGTTAGGGATGTCGTGGAATTTCAGATCCAGAAAGACGTCGAAACCGCGGGTCTGCAGATCTTTGACCATCTGCGGACCAAAATGGGTGAACATCTCTTTGCCAATTTTCAGACGGCAATCACGCGGATCGATTTTGTCAGCAAACGCCAGTGCGGAGGATTTATCGGCATAATCGAGAGCGACAACAATCGGTGATGTATTTAAGTCTTTGTTGTTAGTGTTATTTTCGGACTTCATCTCGTCAGCCTCTTGTCAGTTTTTACGTCAGGAAGAAATAATATAATTTTTGCCGCCGATATTTTACATGGCAAACCACTGAATTCACAGCTACACCTAATGTGACAGTTTTATTAAATTTTTGTGATGCACTAGACGATGCAACAAGGCTGGCTTAGCTTGTTACTTTTACTCTAAGGAAAGGCAGAAAAATGAGTGAGATAACAACCCTGACCGTTAAAATTCCGGTTGAATTGAAAGAACTGATCAAAAACGCCGCTGCGGAAGCAGAACATTCATTAAGTGCAGAAGTTGCGGCACGCCTGGAAGAGAGTTTTAACCCTGCTGCGCCCAAAGGTAAAAAAGCCGCTAAAGCCACAGAACACGAAATTGATAATCAGCATCTTGCAGAAGAGACTGAACCCGCGCTGACCACCAAAGAAATCAAGAAATTGCGGACGTTGCTTAATGCCCGCAAGGCGAGCAGCAAGAAGAAGTAAGAGTCGATTTAAAATATACTGCGGTTTCCCCTAAATAATTCACGTTGCAGCAAGGCGACAAACGCATCTGCAACCCGAAGTATGACGGGGAAACTTATTGGCCATCCAGGCCCCGGATTGGCTTTATCGTCGCCCAGCCACGGCATGACGGGCAATGCCAGTAAAGTGAATGCGCGGTAAAGCCGCATTTGTGACAGCGATAGCGTGGCTTCGTCCGGATCTGTTCACCCACCATATCCCGCAGCAACACCAGGCTCTCTTTCGCACGCCCTTCTTCCGCATCCGCCAGATGGTAATCCATCAGGTGATGAAACACGCGCATGGTCGGATGGCGTTGCAACTGACGGTTGATATAGTTTTGCGCGGTCTCACGCCCTTCTTCATCCTGGATGATTTCGGCCAGCATCAGTTCTGCTGTAGCGCCGGTATTTTCATCCACACAACGCCTGAGAAACTCGGCCCATGCCAGCGTATCGTCAAGATTCTGGTAACACTCCTGCAGCATCGGCAACGCTTCGCTGACCAGCTCTTTATCCTGCTCCAGCACCCGCTGTAAGGCCTCTGTCGCTTTGCGGTAGTCGCCCTGCGCCAGTAAAATCCGCCCCTGCATAATGGAGACACGGGCACAGAGTTTGTCCGCTGCCGCAGCCTTTTTCAGCAAGCCGGTCGCCTTATCGAAATCTTCAGACACCATTGCCTGCAATGCCAGTTCACACCAGAAATGCGCAATTTCTTTACGGCGGTTTTCTTTGCCGAGCTTGACCAGACGTTCCGCCACATCAATGGCGTTCTGCCAGTCGCTGGTGGCCTGATGAATAATCAACAACTGTTCCAGCGCAAACAACTGGAAATCCTGCTCTTTCACCAGCTGGTTGAACATGTCTTCCGCACGATCATAGAAACCGGCAGCCATGTAATCACGACCCAGTTGCTGTACGGCGAGCAGGCGCTGTTCGAAAGTCAGCGAAGCACTTTCCATCAGCGACTGGTGGATACGGATCGCACGATCGACTTCACCACGGGAGCGGAACAGGTTGCCCAGAGTCAGGTGCGCTTCGACTGTACTGCTGTCCTCTTTCAACATTTCGAGGAACAGATCGACCGCTTTATCCTGCTGATTGGAAAGCAGGAAGTTAACCCCCGCGACGTATTCACGCGACAGGCGGTTAGCATTTTCCTGTTTGTCCTGCTGAGAACTTCTGCGCCCCATGTACCAGCCATAGGCGGCCGCAACGGGCAACAACAGAAACAGCAGTTCTAACATAGAGGGTTATTCCTTGCTGACATCGTAAGATGCTGCTGGCGGCGTAACGACAGCCGCGGGTTCAATTTGCTGCTCCAGGCGTTTGATTTTACGCTGGGCGCGCCCCAGAGACAGACGTACACGCAGGTAGAACAAACCACAGATTATCCAGCCAAGAATAAAACCGGTAGCGAACAGCACAGCAAGCAGTGTAGAAACACGATAGTCACCCTGTGCCAGCAAATAATTGAAGGTCACAGTCTGATCGTTATGGGCACCCAGAGTGATAGAAATCACAACGATGACCAGCAAAAATAAAAAAATCAGCAGATATTTCACATTCATTCCTGTAATGCCGGGTGTACCGGATGAATTATGCCAAAAACTCGCGTCCCGACCTAATAAGTTAGCATTTCCGAACAAAGCAGGGAAACATTGCGGAGGGTTTAAATGCCGTCTGTAGCAACTTCATTCGACTTTAGTATGGTGTCGTGACCACCACGACAATTAAGGCTATGGAATGTATATGGGGATGAAAACCATGAATTAAAGGGTTCACCAGGAACCCCCTGAGATTTCAGACAGTAAGAAATCAAAAAACCGGGATTATTCACGCTCGCTGATTTCCTGGTTTTCTGCCGGTGGTGGCGTTAGCGGCCCGACATAGCGCTCCGTCAACCAGCAGGCCAGCATTACCAGGATCCAGCTGATGCCCAAAGATGCCATCAGGTCGCGTGGCCAGTGCATGCCGAGCATCAGTCTGCTGCCCATCACCACCACCGCCCACACCATCAGCACGGTGACCGTTTTATAGTGTTTACGCCGCCACAATAACCCGACACCGAGTAAAGCCCAAGTTGCGGCAAACATCGTGTGGCCAGAAGGGAATGCGTATCCCGTGTCGTTCTGCCAGCTTTTATTCAGCCAGTGCGGGATTTGCACGTTGTCGCCCAGCACCTCTTTCACCTGCCGGGCACGCGCTTTACTTTTCCGGGCATAAAATTCATCGACGTTCATCTGATGATCCGTCCCCAGCCATGCGACATACGGCCTGGGTTCGCGGACTTCGGCTTTGATAAAGTCTTTAACATACTGACCGGCCAACACGGACAAGGTAATGATCACCACCAGCCCGATGGCCGGTTTAAGCCGAAATCGCAGGCACCACAGAAACCAGCCACAGAGGATCACAGTCGTCATGATGCCCCATGGTTCACTCACCGTTTCCGTGACCCAATAAAGCGGACGCAGCACGGCGGGATTACCACCCGGTGTCCACATCCAGCCGCTTATCCACACTGCTGCGGGCATCAGTAATAAAAGAACAGCCCCGAGAGCGGTGCGCCTGGCGATATCAAACATAGTCATCCCTTCAGTCATGCGTAAAAAGAGTTGGAGTGTATCAACGTTGTGATTGCTTAACATTCCTTTAGCGTGAGTTGTTGAAGAAGCGGTTATAATTCATAAGTTATGAACTAATCGTTCAAATATTCCCGCTAAAATGTGACCCAAACTGTGGCAAAATGATGCCCTGTCGTGATGGAAAGGCACCGATTCCCTATCCAGAGGCCGCATCAGAAAGTAGGATGCGCATCAACAAGTAAAATACTTACTGTAAATAAAGACTATTTGTGGTTTTTTTGGAGCATAAAATGCAGCTGAAACGGGTGGCAGAAGCCAATCTGCCAACACCTTGGGGCGATTTCCTGATGGTGGGTTTTGAAGAATTGGCCACCGGGCACGACCACCTGGCGTTAGTTTTTGGCGACATCACCGGTGAAACACCGGTTCTTGCGCGCGTTCACTCCGAATGTCTGACCGGTGATGCCTTATTCAGCCTGCGCTGTGACTGCGGTTTCCAGCTCGAAGCCGCACTGAATCATATCGCCGAAGAAGGTCGTGGCATCCTGATGTATCACCGTCAGGAAGGCCGTAACATCGGTTTGCTGAATAAGATCCGCGCATATGCCTTACAGGACAAAGGTTACGACACCGTCGAAGCCAACCATCAGCTTGGGTTCGCCGCAGACGAACGCGACTTCACGCTGTGCGCCGACATGTTCAAATTGCTGGGTGTCGATTCCGTACGCCTGCTGACCAACAATCCGAAGAAAGTCGAAATTCTGACTGAAGCCGGTATTAACATTACCGAACGCGTCCCGCTGATCGTCGGCCGCAATCCGGAAAACGAACGCTACCTGTCGACCAAAGCCGCCAAAATGGGCCATCTGCTCGACAAGTAAGGATTTATAGTCCGATCCAAATATTAAGGGCACCTTAAGAAGGCGCCCTTTTTTATTGGCCGGAGAAGCGGTTTTACAGCATTTTGCGGATCACATAATGCAGAATGCCGCCGTTCTGGAAATAGGTCAGTTCGTTGCCGGTATCGATACGACAATGTGCATCAATTGTTTCAGTATGACCATCAGCAAACGTGATATGCACTGCAACATCCTGCCCCGGCGTCAGGGTTTGTAACCCGCTGATGCTGATCTGTTCATCGCCCGTGAGTTTCAGCGTTTTGCGCGTCACACCCTGCGGGAACTCGAGCGGTAAAATCCCCATCCCGATCAGATTCGAGCGGTGAATACGTTCGAATGATTCTGCGATAACCACACGTACCCCAAGCAGACGTGGCCCTTTCGCCGCCCAGTCACGGCTTGAACCTGAACCGTATTCTTTACCGGCAATCACCGCGGTCGGCACACTTTCATGCTGATAGCGCATCGCCGCATCGTAAATCGCCAGTTGGTCCTGCGACGGAATATGACGCGTATATCCGCCCTCCACGCCCGGCACCATTTCATTTTTGATGCGAATATTGGCGAACGTCCCGCGCATCATCACTTCGTGGTTACCGCGCCGCGAGCCGTAGGAGTTGAACGCTTTCGGCTCAACGCCGTGCTGGGTCAGATACAAACCAGCCGGACTTTCGGCCTTGATATTCCCGGCAGGTGAAATGTGGTCGGTGGTCACTGAATCCGCCAGAATCGCCAGAATTCGCGCATCTTTGATGTCTTCCAGCGCATCAGGTTCCGCCTTCATATCACTGAAGAACGGCGGGTGGCGGATGTAAGTGGAATCTTCCTGCCAGGTATAGGTCGGCGTGCCTTCAACCTGAATCGCCTGCCAGCTGGCATCGCCGTTAAACACCTCGGCGTACTCTTTATGGAACATTTCCGTCGTCACCTGCGCAACCGCATTGGCGATATCGTTAGCCGACGGCCAGATATCTCTCAGGTAAACCGGTTTGCCATCAGCACCTTCACCCAGAGGATCCGTCGTCAGATCGACGTTCATATTACCCGCCAGCGCATAGGCCACCACCAGCGGTGGTGAGGCTAGCCAGTTGGTTTTAATCAGCGGATGAATACGCCCTTCGAAGTTACGGTTGCCGGAAAGCACGGCCCCGACGGTTAAATCACCGGCCTTGATCGCCGACTCAATCGGTTCCGGCAACGGCCCGGAGTTACCGATACAGGTCGTACAACCGTAGCCCACCAGATTAAAGCCCAGCTTCTCCAGATGCGGCATGAGACCGGCGGCATTAAGATAATCGGTCACCACTTTGGAACCTGGCGCCAGTGAGGTTTTCACCCACGGCTTACTGGTCAGACCTTTCTCGGCGGCATTCTTCGCCAGCAGACCAGCGGCCATCAGCACGCTTGGGTTTGACGTGTTGGTACAAGAGGTGATTGCCGCAATCACTACCGCGCCGGTGGTCAGCGCATAATGCTGCCCTTCCAGCGTGAAACTTTCTTTATCGCTGCGCCCCGGCTTGCTATTACCCAACTCCAGTTCAGTCGCCGCTTTGAACGCTTTCGGCACATCAGGCAGCGCTACGCGATCCTGAGGACGTTTCGGCCCCGCGAGGCTCGGCTCAACCTCTCCCATGTCCAGCGCAAGCGTACTGGTGAAGACCGGCTCGTCACCGGCGTTACGCCATAAACCCTGGGCCTGCGAATAGGCTTTTACCAGGTCGATTTGTTCGTCGCTGCGGCCACTGAGCTTCATGTAACTCAGTGTCACATCATCCACTGGGAAGAAGCCGCAGGTCGCGCCGAATTCCGGCGACATATTTGCGATGGTCGCGCGGTCAGCCAGCGGCAAATCGGCAAGGCCATCACCATAGAACTCGACAAATTTTCCCACCACGCCGTGTTTGCGCAGCATCTGGGTGACCGTTAACACCAGGTCCGTCGCGGTAATGCCTTCGCGTAATTTACCGGTCAGTTTGAAACCCACAACGTCCGGGATCAGCATGGAAACCGGCTGTCCGAGCATTGCGGCTTCGGCTTCGATACCGCCGCAACCCCACCCCAGGATCCCCAGCCCGTTAATCATCGTGGTATGTGAATCCGTTCCGACCAGCGTGTCGGGATAGGCCATCGTTTTGCCATCCTGCTCTTCGTACCAGACGGTTTGTCCAAGATATTCAAGGTTGACCTGATGACAAATACCCGTGCCAGGCGGCACTACGCGGAAACGATTGAAGGCTTTTTGCCCCCAGCGCAGGAACTGATAGCGCTCGTTGTTGCGCTCCATTTCGAGACGGACGTTCTCACCAAACGCCTCATCATCACCGAATTCATCCACTGTGACGGAGTGGTCGATGACCAGATCAACAGGCGACAACGGGTTTACCTGTTCGACATTCCCGCCGAGGCGTTTTACCGCCTGGCGCATCGCGGCCAGATCCACCACGGCAGGTACACCCGTAAAATCCTGCATCAGTACGCGCGCCGGACGATAAGCAATTTCGCGGTCGGCATGACCGGTTTTCTGCCATTCGACCAGTTCCTGTAGATCGCTTTCTGTGACAGTGTCACCATCAACGTGGCGCAGTAAGTTTTCGAGTAAAACTTTGAGGGATTTTGGCAGGCGCTGAACATCACCCAACGTTTTGGCAGCGAGTGGCAGGCTGTAGTAGTAAAATTCTTTCTCCCGGACTGCCAGCTTATCCAGACTGTTCTTGCGAATAGACGACATAGCTTCTCCTTTAGCGCTCAGCGTGGCCATGAGTAATAACCCGCTGGCTTATAAGTGCATAGTTAAAGATAACACAAATTATCGTTAACATTTTGGTAACAGCTCAAACTGATCATCAGGCAAAAAAAATCCCGCCGCTTCGGTGAGGATAGCGGCGGGATCTCAGGGAGATAAAAATAGAGGATGACGACTTATTTTGTCGGCAGCTTAATGTCTTTGAACATTTCTTCAATGTCTTCGTTGGAGCGCAGGGAAATAGCGGTATCAACCACATCACGAGTCAGGTGCGGCGCAAAGCGCTGGATAAAATCGTACATATAGCTGCGCAGGAATGTACTGCGACGGAAACCGATTTTGGTGGTGCTGTAGGTGAAAATATCACTCGCATCCACGGTCACCAGATCTGGATCCTGAACCGGATCCACTGCCATGCTGGCGATGACACCGACGCCCAGCCCAAGGCGGACATAGGTTTTGATGACGTCAGCATCGGTGGCGGTGAATACAATGCGTGGCGTCAGACCGGCGCGGTTAAACGCGGTATCCAGTTCTGAACGGCCAGTGAAGCCGAAGGTATAGGTCACAATCGGATAAGCTGCCAGTTCCTCAATGGTGACTTTCTCTTTACCTGCCAGCGGATGATCAGGCTGAACCACCACGGCACGGTTCCAGTGGTAGCAAGGCAGCATGATCAGATCGTCATACAGATGGAGCGCTTCGGTGGCGATAGCAAAATCCGCATTGCCCTTTGAAACTGCCTCAGCAATCTGCGTCGGCGACCCCTGGTGCATATGCAATGAAACGCGCGGATAACGCTCGATAAAGCCTTTAATCACATTCGGTAAGGCATAACGCGCCTGCGTATGCGTCGTCGCGACATACAGCGAACCTTTGTCCGGATAGGTATGCTCACCAGCAACAGCTTTGATCGCATCCACTTTAGACAATACTTCACGGGCAATACGGATGATTTCCTGCCCTGCCGGCGTGACCTGTGTCAGATGTTTACCGCTGCGGGAAAAAATCTGGATCCCGAGTTCATCTTCCAGCATCCGCACTTGTTTGCTGATCCCAGGCTGCGACGTGTACAGGCCTTCTGCCGTCGAACTGACGTTCAGATTGTGATTAACAACCTCTACGATGTAGCGCAGTTGCTGCAATTTCATATCTCATACCACCCTGGTTTCAAACCCTGTCGCCATCCCTGTTCATCCGTTGGCTGAACAGTCTGGAAATGATTTTTTATCGACTACCGGAAGTCTGTGAACGCACCGTTTTTATGCCCCAGACGCATTAACTTATTACTTAAGTGCATAAGAATAAATTTTATATAACAATTATATCCATTATTGGCGTCATGTATACCCGAAGAACATAACGATAATCGAGGACTGTCGCAGACTGATAATAAAAACACGCATAACTCCGCGATGATAGATCTTAATGCAATAAAAAAACCAGTCCGGAAGACTGGTTTTTTACAACTGCTTAACAGCTTAACGTATGACGGCGATAATTATTTTTTGCCTTCGACCCACTTACCGTCGACAAAGAAAGCGGTCCAGCCAGTGGCTTTGCCGTCTTTTTCTGAAGATACATACTGCTGCTTGGTTTTACGGCTGAAACGCACCATTGATTTATTGCCTTCCGGATCGGCCACCGGCGCATCGGCCAGATAGCTGAGTTTTTCCGGCAAGCGGTCTTTGAAGCGCTTCAGTTCTTCCACCAGCGGCGCACGGGTTTCGCGCGATTTAGGGAACGTGTTGGCAGCCAGGAATACCCCTGCCGCACCGTCACGCAGCACGAAATAGGCGTCTGATTTCTCACACGGCAATTCCGGCAGCGGAACCGGATCTTCTTTCGGCGGCGCAACGTCACCGTTTCGCAAAATCTTACGGGTGTTTTTGCATTCGTCATTGGTACAGCCCATGTACTTACCGAAACGTCCCATTTTCAGGTGCATTTCAGAGCCACATTTTTCGCACTCAACAATCGGGCCGTCATAACCCTTGATGCGGAACTCACCCTCTTCGATTTCATAGCCATCACATTCCGGGTTGTTACCACAAACATGCAATTTGCGCTGATTATCGATGAGATAGCTGTCCATCGCCGTGCCGCATTTGACGCAACGACGTTTCGCACGCAGCGCGTTGGCTTCGGCTTCATCACCTTCCAGAATGTTCAGCACTTCGGCATCAGCAATCAGGTTGATGGTGGTTTTGCAGCGCTCTTTCGGCGGCAAGGCGTAACCGGAACAACCGAGGAACACGCCAGTGCTGGCGGTACGGATCCCCATCGGACGTCCGCAGGTCGGGCATTCAATGCTGGTCAACACCATCTGATTCGGGCGCATACCGCCTTCTTCCGGGTCTTTCTCAGCAGTTTCCAGCTGCTTACTGAATTCAGTGAAGAATTCATCCAGAACGGCTTTCCATTCCGCCTTGTTGTTGGCGACCTGATCCAGCCCGTCTTCCATACGTGCGGTGAAATCGTAGTTCATCAATTCACGGAAGTTATCTTCCAGACGATCGGTAACGATTTCCCCCATTTTTTCTGCGTAGAAGCGACGGTTTTCAACGTGAACGTAACCCCTGTCCTGAATGGTCGAAATGATCGACGCATAGGTAGACGGACGGCCAATGCCACGTTTTTCCAGTTCTTTAACCAGAGACGCTTCGCTGAAACGCGCAGGCGGCTTGGTGAAATGCTGAGTGGGCAGCAGTTGTTGCAGCTCCAGATCCGTACCCACTTCGATCGCCGGCAAGGTTCTGTCTTCGTCGCCTTTACGCAACGCCGGCATGACTTTGGTCCAGCCATCAAAACGCAGCGTACGACCTTTGGCGCGCAGAGAGTAATCGCCCGCTTTCACCGTCAGCGTAGTGGAGTCGTACTGAGCCGGTGTCATCTGACAGGCCACAAACTGACGCCAGATTAGCTGATACAGACGTTGAGCATCCGCTTCCATATCTTTCAGTTGTTCTGAAATCACGGCCACGTCAGAAGGACGAATCGCTTCGTGCGCTTCCTGAGAATTCTCTTTATTGCTGTATTGCAGCGGCGCTTTCGGCAGGTATTTATCACCAAAATTCTCGCCAATATAGCCGCGCACCATTTCCACGGAGTCCTGACTCAGGTTAGTGGAGTCCGTACGCATATAGGTAATGTGACCGGCTTCGTAAAGACGCTGGGCCATCATCATGGTTTTCTTCACACCGAAGCTCAGACGCGTACTGGCCGCCTGTTGCAGTGTGGAAGTAATGAAAGGCGCACCCGGCTTGCTGCTGGTCGGTTTGTCTTCACGATCCACCACGGTGTAACGCGCTTTTTCAAGCAGCGAAACGGCCGCGTGAGTTTGTTCTTTATTGACCGGTTTGAACGGTTTTTCGAGATGATGCGTGACTTCCATTTGCAGCGCAGTTTCTTTCTTCGCCAGCAAATCCGCATGCAATTCCCAGTATTCTTCCGGCACGAACGCTTTAATTTCTTTCTCACGCTCGACGACCAGACGCACCGCAACGGACTGAACACGACCTGCGGATAAACCACGGGCAATTTTCTTCCACAGCAGCGGAGAAACCATGTAACCCACCACGCGGTCCATGAAACGACGCGCCTGCTGAGCATTCACACGATCAATATTCAGTTCGCCAGGTTCTTTAAAGGCGTTTTGAATCGCGTTCTTGGTAATTTCGTTAAAAACGACACGGCTGAAACGTTTGTCATCACCACCAATCACTTCCCGCAAATGCCAGGCAATCGCCTCTCCTTCGCGGTCAAGGTCGGTTGCGAGATAGATGTGGTCAGCTTTTTCCGCTAACGCTTTTAACTCAGCAACAACTTTTTCTTTACCCGGAAGTATTTCGTATTGTGCTTCCCAACCGTGATACGGATCGACGCCCATGCGATTAACCAGCGCGGTTTTCTCATCCTTTTTTACTTTTTTCTTTGTTTTTTCTTCGGTTGAGTCGGCGGTCTTTTTAGCAGCGGATCCACTGGTCGGTAAATCACGGATATGACCAACGCTGGACTTAACAACGTAGTCATTTCCTAAATATTTATTAATCGTTTTGGCTTTTGCCGGGGACTCAACTATTACGAGAGCTTTGCCCATAATTACCTTTACCTGAATGATTCTTCATCATCTGAAGAAGATTTTGTCTAGTTATGCCGCGGCACAATATCACGTCTTTTTTTATATTGCGGCAGTGAGTCAGAACGTCAACTGATTTCTTTAAAAGAAGGAGCGAACTGACTTCCAGAGGTTCAAAACACTGATTCTGCGAGGGATTAACCAGACAGGGCTCAGCAGAATGCGCCCATTTTTAAGTCAAATAATGACCAAGCGTAAACAAAACATTCCACCTGAAGCCACAAAATCCCACACTCTACCTGATAAAAATCGTCACGCAAACTAATTAACACGGAAAGGCCCTTTTCGCCAATACGCGCGCGTTTTTTATAAAGGCGCTCAAATTATAACCAGAGCGATTAAGCAGATTACCCCCAGCAGATTTGCGGTTTTATCAGCGTCAGGATTACAATAACGTCAGCAATTATAGTGGGGAGTAAATATCATGCACGAAAATACATCGGCAATTAGTCGCGAAGCTTTACTGGTCGAAGCGAATAAGGTTATCCGTGAGCACGAAGATTACATGCATGGAATGCTGGCGACAGAGGTTGAGCAGAAAGGCAATGTGCTGGTTTTCCGCGGGGAGTTTTTCATGGATGAAGACGGTTTACCGACCAGAAAAACCACTGCGGTATTTAATATGTTTAAACACCTGGCTCATCTTTTTTCAGAAAAATACCATCTCGAAGATTGAGATAAAACAATCGCTAATAAAGGTATACACAACCGGTAAACGGCGGGGCTTAATCCGCAGGATTAAAAAGGGACATTCGTCCCTTTTTATTTTATGCCTTGCGAAAAAAATAGATTACAGCAGCGGTTTCTGACTGCGTTGTAACCAGCGCAGGAACAGGCGATCAGCACTCTCTGCCGCGCTGCCGGTGAAACGATCCATCATGCGTTTACGACGACTGTAACGCACTGCAATTACTTCATGATTTTTCATTTCTGCAATCAGTAAATCATCACTGGTACCAATAGCATCAATCAGGCCATTTTCACGCGCCTGGGTACCAAACCAGTGCTCACCGGTGGCTACCGCATCAATGTCCAGCGACGGCCGGTTCTGATGAACAAACTCTTTAAACAGCACATGGGTTTCATTCAGATCTTCACGGAACTTTTCACGGCCTTCTTCGGTATTTTCACCCAGCAACGTCAGGGTACGTTTAAACTCGCCCGCCGTGTGCAACTCAATATCAATGTCATTTCGTTTGAGCAAACGGTTAAAGTTTGGGATCTGCGCCACCACGCCGATCGAACCGATGATGGCAAACGGCGCGGCGACAATCCTGTCCGCCACACAGGCCATCATGTAACCGCCACTGGCTGCGACTTTATCTACCGCGACCGTCAGACGAATACCGCTCTGACGCAGACGCACCAGTTGTGATGCCGCCAGGCCGTAACCGTGCACCACACCGCCCGGGCTTTCGAGACGCAACAACACTTCGTCTTCCGGTGTTGCGACGGCCAGCACCGCCGAGATTTCCTCCCGCAGTGAGGTGACTTCGTGGGCATCCATACTGCCTTTGAAATCGAGTACATACAGGCAAGGTTTGCTTTTCGAACTGCCGGTTTTGGCTTGCAGTTTTTTCTGTTTTGCTTCCGCTTTATCCTTTTTCTTCAGTTCCTTGCTGCGAATTTTAAGTTCGGCAGGGTTCATGCGCGCACTGCGCATTTCACGTTGCATTTCGCGATACTGTTCACCTAAATCGACCAGCTGTAACTCACCTTTGCCGTGAGATTTACGCTGACGGAGGCCGACAAACAACACGACCAGCGCCCCGATGGCGATCACAACGGTCACAACTTTGGCCAAAAATAGTCCATAAAGAGAAAGTAAATCCACACATACCGCCTTTTCAACGTGGTAATAAAACCGTGGTAAGAAAGATCTTAAACATTCTAAACAATCGCCGCACTGACGTCTTGTTCGAAGATGACATCATGACTCAGACGTAAAACAGAGTGCGTCTGTGTTCCAATTTTGTTACAAAAGAGCTGCCCGCTTTTCGGTTAATCATTGAAACTCATGCTCATTTGAGGCATATAAGCGGTGATTGCACCCGAAAAAGCTAAAATTTTCACCAAAATGCCGGACTCTGGTTGAGCGCAATATCTCCCGTTTCCGCCATTTTTGATATGAAGAGCGCCTGATGTGATGACGTCATTTACCGCCACATCGCCGCCCCCCTTAAGAGGACTGACCGTGCATTATCATCCTAAATCCGATTTGCTCAATAACCGTATCATTCTGGTCACTGGCGCCGGCGACGGCATCGGCCGTGAAGCCGCACTGACGTATGCCCGTTTCGGCGCGCAGGTGATTTTACTGGGCCGTACTGAGAGTAAACTGGCCAGTGTGCAGCAGGAAATTGCCGCACGTAATCTGCGACCGGCTTTCATTTATGCACTGGATTTACAGACCGCCAGTCAGCAGGATTGCCAGCGCGTCGCAGATCAAATCGCTGCATGGGTGCCGCATCTGGACGGCGTTTTGCACAACGCCGGATTGCTGACTGACATCACGCCAATGGCTGAGATTAAGTTGCAGGACTGGATGAACGTCATGCAGGTCAATGTGAACGCCACGTTTATGCTGACTCAGTCGTTACTGCCGCTGATGCTGAAATCTGCCAGTTCTTCGCTGGTGTTCACCACGTCCAGCGTCGGACGCGAAGGCCGCAGCGGCTGGGGTGCTTACGCCGTGTCAAAATTCGCCACCGAAGGTATGATGCAGGTGCTGGCCGAAGAACATAAGCATACCGGCCTGCGCGTCAACTGCATCAATCCTGGCGGCACACGCACCAGCATGCGCGCCTCCGCGTTCCCCGATGAAAACAAAGATAAACTCAAGACACCGGCTGATATTATGCCGCTGTATCTGTATCTGATGGGCGATGACAGCCGCCGTAAAACAGGTATCAGTTTTGATGCCCAGCCAGGGCGCAAAGCCGGTCCGGCAGAATAAATAATCACGGAGTCTCTGATGACCGAAGATCGCCATAAACAGCGCCAGCAAAAGCTGAAAGAACAGGTTGATGCGCGCATTGACGCCGCCAAAGAACAGCGCGGAATACTGATTGTATTTACCGGTAACGGTAAGGGCAAAACCACGGCGGCATTTGGCACAGTGACCCGCGCTGTCGGCCATGGCATGCGCGCGGCAGTGATCCAGTTTATTAAAGGTGAATGGCCTAACGGCGAGAAAAATCTGCTCGAGCCTCATGGCGTGGAATTTCAGGTGATGGCGACCGGTTTTACCTGGGAAACGCAGAATAAAGAAACGGATACCGAAGCCTGCCAGGCTGTCTGGCAGCACGGTAAACGGATGCTGGCTGATGCATCATTAGATCTCGTGGTGCTTGATGAACTGACGTATATGGTCAGTTTTGGCTATCTGGATTTGCAGGACGTGGTGGATGCGCTGAAAGCCCGTCCCGCGCACCAGACCGTGATTATCACCGGGCGCGGCTGCCATCGTGATCTGCTGGAAATGGCCGATACCGTCAGCGAACTCCGTCCGGTCAAACATGCGTTTGACGCCGGAATTATGGCGCAGCAGGGCATCGACTGGTAACGCCCTGCTTTTACTTTTAAAGCGCTATCTGACACTCCGCCAGCGTCGCCATTTCGTTATGGACAGCACAGGCAGCATCAATCAGCGGTAACGCCAGCGCCGCGCCGCTGCCCTCGCCCAGTCGTAAATTCAGATCGAAATACGGTTGCAGGCCCAGCGCTTCAAGCGCCAGCGTTGCGCCCTGCTCTGCTGAAATATGCGAAGGGATAAGATAGGGTTTCAGCGCAGGTGCTAACTGACACGCTGCCAGCGCCGACGCGTAAGAAAGGAAGCCATCCAGCACCAGCGGAATCCCCGCCGCCGCCGCGCCAATCATCGCACCCGCCATGGCTACCAGTTCGAATCCCCCGACTTTCGCCATCACATCCAGTGCATCTGACGGATCCGGCTGATTTACCGCAATGGCTTTTTCGACCACGCTGATTTTATGCGCCAGCCTGTCCGGCGGAAGATTCGCACCCAGCCCGACGGTTTGCGCTGGCGCAGCGCCGGTCAGCACCGCCACCATCGCCGCCGCTGGTGTAGTGTTTGCCATCCCGAGCTCACCGACAGCCAGCAGGGATAAACCGTTTTCCGCTTTCGCGATCACCCGTTCCGCACACCAGATCAGTAAAGATTCCGCCTGTTCGCGCGTCATCGCCGGGCCGGTGGCAATATTGCCGGTTCCCTGCGCAACTTTGTGATTCAGCGTACCGGGAATATCCGGCCCAATGATTCCGCAGTCAATCAGCGTCACCTGCGCCCCGGCCACCCGAGCCAGCACAGAAACCCCGGCTTTGCCCTGCACGATGTTCACCGCCTGAATCGCCGTTACCTCCTGCGGGGAGGGTGTGACGCCTTCCTGCCACACGCCATGATCGGCCGCCATCACCAGCACTTCTTTGCTCGGAAAATGCAAAGGCTGATCACCCCGGATGGATGACAGCTGAATCGCCAGTTGTTCCAGGCGGCCAAGACTGCCTAAAGGTTTTACCAGACTGTCGAGCCGCGCAGCAGCCGTTTGTGCGGCCTGTGCATCGGGTTCAGCAATCTGACGGATAATATTGGCCAGAGAAGCCATCGGGTTGTCCTTACCAGTTTAAAAGTTAAATACCGCTGTCATTAAAACGCTGAATGACACAAGCGCCGGGGCTGAGATCAATTTCACACAGGCAGCCTTGCTTAAATGGAAAACGCCACATGTCAGCCGGTGCCAGTTTCAGCATCATCGCCAGCAGCAGGCTGAGTGAACCCTGATGCGCGACTATTGCCAGCCTGCTTTCCTGCGGACGCAAATGCAACTGCTGCAACGCCTGCCGGATACGCTGAGTGAAATCTGTAAATGACTCACCTTGCGGTACGTCGGCCTTTTGCCAGTCCTGACACCAGGCCTGATAGCCTTCTGCCTGCGAGGCTTCGAGTTCTTTGTGATGACGCATTTCCCACTCGCCAAACCCCATTTCCTGCAACAGCGGCTGAGTTTCCATTGCCAGTTCGCGCCCGTAAGCAATAATGCCCGCCGTATCGCGGCTGCGGCGCATATCCGTGTGAATCAGTGCATCAAGCGAAGTAGAAGCCAGCTGACGCGCCACATGCTGCGCCTGCCGCTCACCCTCGGCGGTCAGCGCAATGTCGCTGCTGCCGCAAAAAACGCCGTTAACGTTAGCCTGAGTTTGTCCGTGCCGTATCAGATACAGTTTCATAATTTTGTCCCTTTTCTCAGTGCCATAACAGGAAAAACAGAAAGACCAGTTCACTCAATTCGCATGCCGCGCCCAGCGTATCGCCGGTCTGGCCGCCAATGCGCGTGGCGACAAAACGCCGGAAACCGAGAACAAACAGCAACGTCACCAGTAATGCAAACAGGGAGAATAACCCGCCGATGAGCAGCACCAGCGTTGCCATCAACAGTAATGTGATACCAAAGCGCCCTTCGCTGATCTTACCAATAAACAAATTGCCCATTCCCGACTCGCGGGCATAAGCCTGACGGTACATCATCACCGCCATCATGCTCCGTCCGACAACCGGCGTGACGATAAGAAACGCCAGCACCGGCAATCCGTCGGCGTTCATCTGATAAACCAGTGCGGTTCGTAACAGAACAGCCACAATCAGCGCCAGCGCGCCGTTGGTGCCGATCCGGCTGTCGCGCATAATCTCGAGAATACGCTCCCGGCTGCGCACCGAAAATAAACCATCGCAACTGTCGGCCAGCCCGTCGAGATGTAAACCGCCGGTCAGCATAATATGTGCAATGACAACGGCAATCGCCGCCGGAAGCACACCGATATGCGGCATTAAAATCTGCCACACCAGCGCGGTCAGTAAACCGATAACCAGCCCGACCAGCGGAAAACAGACAATGCCGCGTGCATACTCTTTCAGTTCAATGCCATCGCACCAGCGATCCCTGACCGGGATGCGGGTGAGAAACTGCAATGTCGCGAGAAACAGCCGCCATAAAGCCATAATAAACACCCTGTTCTGAGTCGTTTTATTCCGATGTTTTCACCGGTACCGGAATGCCGGATACGATCAGGTACACATCATCCGCCGCGGCAGCCAGTTGCTGATTCACCCGCCCCGCAATATCACGAAAACGCCGCGCCAGCAGGTTATCCGGCACAATGCCCATCCCCACTTCGTTAGTGACAATAATCACTTCAGATTCAGGATGTTGCGCAGCTTCCATCAGTTTCGTGGTTTGCGCAAAAATATGCTGTTCTATTGCGTCAAAATCCATGTGTTCCGGCGGCGTTTCACCGGCCAGATCAAACAGAAGATTGGTAATCAACGTCGTGATGCACTCGATAATAATGGTCGGAAACTGCGCCTGATGCGCGAGTACGACATCCCCCAGATCACGATAGCTTTCAAACGTATGCCAGTGAGCCGGACGTTGTTGCTGGTGATAACGGATGCGATCCGCCATTTCGGCATCAGTAACTACCGAGGTGGCGATATACAGCACCTCGCCGCCACGTTTCTCTGCTATCTGCTCAGCAAAATGGCTTTTACCACTGCGGGCACCTCCGGTGATTAGCATCATAATCAGCTCCTTGCGTTGTATTACTGAAGAGTATTCATGAACAGGGTGGATGCAGAATAATGTTATGCCCTGAATTTTGAGCAAAAAAAAACCGCAGTCACTGACTGCGGTTTATGAGCATAGACGCAAGTGCCTCGCTTGTCAGCGATTAACCCCGTTTTGCCGGGCCGGTAGTGCGGCGCGTCGGTGCAACCTGAGTATGGCGCTTCACAGCACGACGGATCTGGTTGGCTTTTACGCGACGACGATCACGCTCAACCGGCAGTTTGCTGACAGTTTCTTCCGTCATGTCGACCAGTGTGCGCAGATAGTTGATGTCTGGCAGATCCAGCTCTTTATAGCCACCGCGAGGCAGGCCTTTAGGCAGATTCAGATCACCGTAACGCACGCGGATCAGACGGCTGACCTGTACGCCAACAGCTTCCCACAGACGACGAACTTCGCGGTTACGTCCTTCTGTCAGGGTCACGTTGTACCACTGGTTCAAACCTTCACCGCCCTGGAATTTGATCGAGCGGAACGCCGCAGGACCGTCTTCCAGCTGCACGCCACGGCTCAGTTGTTTAATTTTTTCATCATCAACCTGACCGAAAACACGTACGGCATATTCACGCTCAACTTCACGACTCGGGTGCATCAGGCGATTAGCCAGTTCACCGTCGGTGGTGAATAACAGCAGGCCTGACGTGTTAACGTCCAGACGACCTACGGCGATCCAGCGGGAACCGCGCATTTTTGGCAGACGGTCAAAGACGGTCGGACGGCCTTCCGGATCATTGCGTGTACACAACTCGCCTTCAGGCTTGTAGTACGCCAGTACGCGGCAAACGGTGTCCTGAGATTCCATCACTGACAGAACGTGTCCATCAAGACGAATTTTGGTACCGCCGGTGACTTCCACGCGGTCGCCCAGCGTAGAAATTTTACCGTCAACGCTGACGCGGCCAGCCTGGATCATCGCTTCAACTTCACGACGTGAACCATGACCTGCGCGGGCGAGGACTTTTTGCAGTTTTTCGCTTTGACCTTCGGTGCTGTCCAGTGCGTTCTTCGGCTTCTGGTATTTCACTTCTTCTTCGTCACCGTTTTCATCAAACAGTGCTTCAGCTTTAGGTTTGGTTCCGCGAGGTTTCAACGTTCGTGGCTTTTCACCGCGTGCATGTTCCGGACGACCCGGTTTGCCGCTGCGTGCTTTTTCTATACGTGAATTGTCGATACGGGATTCAGAACGCGAATCGCTGCGGCCTGCGTCAGAACGTGGTTTGTCTGAACGTGGCTTGTCGCTGCGCGGTTTGTCGCTGCGTGGTTTGTCAGTACGTGGCTTTTCGCCGCGCTTTTCAGCCCGCGACGGTTCCGGACGGCTTTTTGCTGCGCCGGAATTCCTGCCACTTTTTGGCTTGTCACCAGATGGACGTGACGCTTTGGATTTGTCGCTGGTGTGCTTCTGGGAATTATACTTCTCGCTCATTGAGCAGCCTCATTTGTCGCCTTCACAGGCGTCGGGGGGAGCCGGCAGCATGACCTGATTTGTCATCTGCCCGCAAAAATTCAGTTATTGCGTATCATTACAATGACTTAGAAAAAAGTCAGCCTGCCATTATACACATTTATATGCAATTTGTATCCTGCAAAAAACGTTGCAGTCCGGTTATTTTTCAAACAAGCCTCAGAGGAACGGTGTCGGATCGCCCGCGCCTTCACGCACCACTTCGGGCGCAGCCTCTGTCAGATCAACCACCGTGGTAGGCTGCTGACCAATAGACCCGCCGTCAATCACCAGATCCACCACCTTGCCCAAATGATCTTTGATATCTTCCGGATCGGATTCTGCAAAGTCATTGCCCGGCAGCATCAGCGTGGTCGACATCAGCGGCTCGCCCAGCGCCTCCAGCAAGGCAATCGCAATCGGATTGGACGGCACGCGCAGGCCGATCGTTTTACGTTTCTCGCTCATCAGACGGCGCGGCACTTCTTTGGTCGCTTTCAGGATGAACGTGTAATTGCCCGGCGTGTTGTTTTTCATCAGGCGGAAAGCTGCGTTATCCACATAGGCGTAAGTCGACAGCTCAGACAAATCACGGCACACCAGGGTGAAGTTATGGTTGCTGTCCAGCTGACGAATCCGGCAAATACGCTCCATGGCGTTTTTCTCTTCCAGACGGCAACCCAGTGCATAACCGGAATCTGTCGGATACACGATAACCTGGCCTTTGCGCAGCAATTCTACGGCCTGATTAATCAGGCGGGGCTGCGGGTTTTCCGGATGAATATAAAAATATTGACTCATTTTTCCCTCTTAATTCTTCTTCTGCGGTCGGGCTTCAGACCGGTTCAATTTCAGGCTGTTTCCCGGCGACCGGCCAGTGTTGCCATACCGGTTCTACGCCTGCGGGAAGCCAAAGTTTGCGCCCCAGCTCAATCCACGAACAAGGCTGATGGAAATCAGATCCCTGTGAGGCGAGCAACTGATAATCACGGGCGTAAGCCGCCAGTTGTGCACGCTCATTGGGTGCCTGCTGACATTGCGCGACTTCCATCGCGTCGCCACCCTGTTCAGCAAAGAACGCCAGTAAGCGTTTCAGCCATTTTGTGGACAGTTCATAACGTCCCGGATGGGCGACAACCGCCTGTCCGCCAGACTGATGAATTGCATCAATCGCTTGTTCTATTGTACACCACTGTGGCGGAACGTAGCCGGTCTTGCCCTTGGCGAGGTATTTTTTGAATACCTGCGCAATGTTGTCAGCCGCGCCGAATTCCACCAGATAACGGGCAAAATGTGCACGGGTGACGGCTCCGCCATCGGCCAGACGTAACGCACCTTCCCACGCGCCTTCGATGCGCGCTTTCGCCAGACGACGGCCCATTTCCTGCGCACGCTGCTGACGCAAATAGGCCTGCACTTTCAGTAATTCCACCATCGCCGGATGCCCCGGGTCGATGCCCAGCCCGACAATATGGATCTCATGATTTTCCCACAGCGTAGAAATCTCGACACCGTTTACCAGTTGCAGTGGCAGCTGATTGTCAGCAATCGCCCGCGCCGCCCGCGCCAGCCCTTCCGTGCTGTCGTGATCGGTGATCGCCAGCACGCCGACACGCATTTCTACTGCACGCGCCACCAGCGCTTCCGGTGTTAAATAGCCGTCAGATGCCGTGGTATGGCTGTGGAGATCGTAAAGGGTAAATGCGTTGCGGGTTATCTGGTCGTCTGCTGAAGGCGAAGTGTTTGTTGGTAAAGTCATCGTCACGTGGGGAATTAACCTGTTTCTGAATGCAGCACATATCATAACGCGTTAGTGCGTTGCACGTTAGGGATGATTTCACCCGGCCGTTACGCACTGTTACAGTGCTATAACAACAGTGTTTGCACAACGTCGCCGCACCAAAGGGGGAAATTGCGCTAAAAGAGGGTTGACTTTACATCCCTGAACTAGTTTACTAGTACGCAAGTTCACGGAATAACTCAGCAATGAACACCGTGACAAACCGATTCAGAAAGCTTACGTTTTAAAAACGATAGCTTCATAAACAAACAAGAGTGTCTGATGATGAAAACTTACATGATGGCGGTTCTCAGCTGGTGGCGTACTTCCCCTTGTCGGGCGGAGTAATCACGCATAGCTGTCATCAGACGCTGCAAGATTTCCGAAGCCCGCATAATGCGGGCTTTTT
Organism: Rahnella sp. WP5; assembly: GCF_000745615.1. NCBI lineage: Bacteria > Pseudomonadati > Pseudomonadota > Gammaproteobacteria > Enterobacterales > Yersiniaceae > Rahnella > Rahnella sp. WP5. The sequence goes on from NZ_JQJR01000010.1 coordinate 199,924, forward strand.
TGTGGCCGTCTAATTTGAAATCCGTTTAATACAAACGTTGAGAAAATTTCAGGAAGCAAAATGACTATTCAGAAACCACGTTTAGAATTGCTGACCGCAGAAGGATGTTACCGCGGCGACCCGACGGCCATTTTCCATCAGTTGTGCGGCGCCCGTCCGGCGACCCTGCTGCTGGAGTCCTCCGAAGTGACCAGCAAAGAAAACCTGAAGAGCCTGTTGATTGTCGACAGCGCCCTGCGCATCACGGCGCTGGGTTCCCGGGTTTCGATTCAGGCACTCACGCCAAACGGCGCGTCATTACTCTCACTGATTGACGCCGCGTTACCGGCTGAAATTCGTAACGACGTGCGTCCGAATGGCCGCGAGCTGAGTTTCCCGTCCATCGACCAGATGCAGGATGAAGACGCCCGCCTGCGTTCGCGTTCCGTGTTTGATGCGTTGCGCAGCATCCTGACCTCAGTTGAAGCGCCTGCCGATGAGCGCGAAGCGATGTTCCTCGGAGGCCTGTTTGCCTACGATCTGGTCGCCGGTTTTGAAGATTTACCGGCATTAGAGTCTGACCAGCGTTGCCCGGATTTCTGCTTCTATCTGGCAGAAACTCTGCTGGTACTCGACCATCAGAACCGTTCATGCCGTTTGCAGGCCAGCCTGTTTACGCCGTCGCCGGAAGAGAAACAGCGTCTGCAAGCCCGCCTTGAACAACTGCAGCACCAGTTACAGCTACCGCCGCACGCCATTCCGCACCAGAGCGTGCCGGAAATGCAACTGAGCGTAAATCAGAGCGATGAAGAGTTTGGTGCCGTGGTAGAGAAGATGAAAGTGGCGATCCGCGCCGGTGAAATTTTCCAGGTGGTGCCTTCACGCCGTTTCTCATTGCCGTGCCCTGCTCCGCTGGCCGCTTACGAAACGCTGAAAAATAACAACCCAAGCCCGTATATGTTCTTCATGCAGGATAACGATTTCACGTTGTTCGGCGCGTCGCCGGAAAGTGCGCTGAAATACGACGCGACAAACCGTCAGATTGAAATCTATCCGATTGCCGGTACACGCCCTCGCGGTCGCCGTGCTGACGGTTCACTGGATTTGGATCTCGACAGCCGTATCGAACTGGAAATGCGGACTGACCATAAAGAGCTGGCCGAACATCTGATGTTGGTGGATTTGGCGCGTAACGATCTGGCGCGTATCTGTGAGCCGGGCAGCCGTTACGTGGCGGACCTGACTAAAGTTGACCGCTATTCCTTCGTGATGCATCTGGTGTCCCGCGTGGTTGGCACGCTGCGTCATGACCTCGACGTACTGCACGCTTATCAGGCCGTGATGAACATGGGCACACTGACCGGCGCACCGAAAGTGCGCGCCATGCAGCTGATTTCTGCCTCCGAGCAAACCCGTCGCGGAAGCTACGGCGGCGCGGTGGGTTACTTCACCGCTCACGGTGATTTAGATACCTGCATCGTGATCCGCTCCGCCTATGTCGAAGACGGCATCGCCACCGTACAGGCTGGCGGCGGTGTGGTGCTCGATTCCGTTCCGCAAGCCGAAGCCGACGAAACCCGTAATAAAGCCCGTGCAGTGCTGCGTGCCATCGCCACCGCCCATAATGCGAAAGAGGTATTTTAAGATGGCCGATATCTTACTCATCGATAACGTCGATTCCTTTACATACAACCTCGTCGATCAGTTGCGCTCGAGCGGACATAACGTGGTGATTTATCGCAATCAGATCCCGGCTGACGTGATTATCGAAAAACTCAGCCAGCTGGAAAAACCGGTGCTGGTGCTTTCTCCGGGACCGGGTACGCCGTCCGAAGCCGGTTGCATGCCTGAGCTGCTCAAACGCCTGCGCGGTCAGTTGCCGATTATCGGTATCTGCCTCGGTCATCAGGCAATTGTGGAAACCTACGGCGGTTTCGTCGGCCAGGCCGGTGAAATCCTGCACGGCAAAGCCTCTTCTATTACGCATGACAACGAAGCGATGTTTGCCGGTATGAACAATCCGCTGCCGGTGGCGCGTTATCACTCGCTGGTCGGCAGCCAGATCCCTGAAGGACTGACCGTCAACGCCCGCTACGGCGATATGGTGATGGCAGTACGTCACGAAGAAGATCGCGTCTGCGGTTTCCAGTTCCATCCGGAATCCATTTTAACTTCACAGGGCGCCCGTCTGCTTGAGCAGACACTGGCCTGGGCTTTGGCGTAAGGAGAACTGTCATGCAAACGCAAACTATTCCCGGCATTCTCGACAATCTGTTCCGCGCTCAGACAATGACGCAGGAAGAAAGCCAGCAGCTATTTACCGCCATCGTGAATGGCGAACTGGAACCGGCGCAACTGGCCGGTGCATTAATCAGCATGAAAGTGCGCGGTGAGCAACCGGCTGAAATCGCCGGCGCCGCCAAAGCATTGCTGGCACACGCCGAGCCGTTCCCGCGTCCTGACTATCCGTTTGCGGACATTGTCGGCACCGGCGGCGACGGCACCAACAGCATCAATATTTCCACCGCCAGCGCCTTTGTGGCGGCGGCGTGTGGGGCACGGGTGGCAAAACACGGCAACCGCAGCGTGTCCAGCCGTTCGGGCTCATCGGATTTACTGGCTGCTTTTGGCATCCGTCTGGATATGCCTGCGGAAGAATCCCGGGCCGCGCTTGATGATCTGGGTGTGTGTTTCCTGTTCGCGCCGCAATACCACACCGGTTTCCGCCATGCGATGCCGGTGCGTAAATCGCTGAAAACCCGCACGCTGTTTAACGTGCTGGGGCCGCTGATCAACCCGGCACGTCCTCCGCTGGCACTGATTGGCGTGTACAGCCCCGAACTGGTGCAGCCGATTGCAGAAACATTGCGGGCACTGGGTTATGAGCGTGCGGCGGTGGTTCACGGCGGCGGCATGGATGAAGTGGCGATCCACGCGGCAACGCAGGTTGCGGAGCTGAAAGACGGTCAAATAACCAGTTATGAACTGACGCCACAGGACTTCGGTATGGATAATTATCCGATAGAATCCCTGCTGGGTGGCGAGCCGGAAGAAAACCGTGACATTCTGGCACGCTTATTACAAGGTAAAGGAGATCCGGCCCATGAAGCCGCAGTGGCCGTTAATGTGGCGATGTTACTGCGTCTGTTCGGTCAGGAAGATTTAAAGCAAAATGCACAACAGGCTTTGGCCGTCATGCGCAGCGGTGAACCCTACCAGCGTGTGGTGGCATTGGCAGCAAGAGGATAAGTGATGCAGCAGGAAACCGTGCTCCACAAAATTGTTCGCGATAAAGAAATTTGGGTCGCGGCACGTAAAGATCAGCAACCGCTGGCCAGCTTTCAGAACGACATAACTCAGAGCCAGCGCAGTTTCTACCATGCCCTGCAAGGGGCAAGAACGGCCTTTATTCTGGAGTGCAAACAAGCGTCTCCGTCGAAAGGCAAGATCCGCGATAACTTTGATCCGGTAGAAATCGCCAGCGTTTATAAAGACTACGCTTCCGCCATCTCCGTATTAACGGACGAAAAATACTTCCAGGGCAGTTTTGATTTTCTGCCGCTGGTGAGCAAAACCGTCACACAGCCTGTGCTGTGCAAAGATTTTATTATCGACCCGTATCAGATCCATCTGGCCCGTTTCTATCAGGCTGATGCGATTTTGCTGATGCTGTCAGTGCTCGATGACGATCAGTACGTTCAGCTCGCCGCAGTTGCTCACAGCCTTAACATGGGCGTGCTGACGGAGGCCAGTAATGAAGAAGAGCTGGATCGCGCCGTTAAACTGAAAGCCAAAGTGGTTGGCATCAATAACCGCGATCTGCGCGATTTGTCTATCGACCTGAACCGCACCCGTGAGCTGGCACCGCGCGTACCGCATGGCGTCACGGTCATCAGTGAATCGGGTATTAATACTTACGGACAAATCCGTGAACTGAGCCGCTTCGCCAATGGCTTCCTGATTGGCAGTGCGCTGATGTCGGAACAAGACCTGAGCAGTGCCGTTCGTCGCGTGCTGCTCGGTGAAAACAAGGTCTGTGGCCTGACCCGCGCTCAGGATGCCAAAGCCGCGCACGAAGCTGGCGCTATTTATGGCGGACTGATTTTCGTCGACACCTCACCGCGCTTTGTGACCCACACGCTGGCGAAAGAAGTACAAAACGGCGCACCGCTGAAGTATGTCGGCGTGTTCCGCGATGAAGAAATCACCACAGTGGCCCAGACGGCTCAGACATTAAACCTGGCCGCCGTGCAGCTTCATGGCGACGAAGATCAGGTTTATATCGATGCCCTGCGCACAGCCTTGCCGCAAACGGTTCAGATCTGGAAAGCGCTGAGCGTCAAAGAAACATTGCCGGCGCGCGACCTGAATCACGTGGATCGTTACGTCCTGGACAACGGCAAAGGGGGCACGGGTCACCGGTTCGACTGGAGCAAACTGGCCGGTCAGGATTTGAGCAATACCTTACTCGCTGGTGGACTGAGCGCAGATAACTGCGTCGAAGCCGCACAACTCGGTTGCGCAGGCCTGGATTTCAACTCCGGTGTTGAAAGCGAGCCGGGCATCAAAGATGCCGGGAAAATTAATGCCGTATTCCAGACATTGCGGGCATATTAAGCCGCACGCAATGACGCAAAAATTGACAGACAGGACGCGATAACATGACTTTACTTAATCCCTACTTTGGCGAATTTGGCGGCCAGTATGTCCCGCAAATTCTGATGCCTGCGCTGGCTCAGCTGGAAGAAGCTTTTGTCAGCGCACAGCGCGACCCTGAGTTTCAGGCCGAATTCATTGATTTACTGAAAAACTACGCAGGCCGCCCGACCGCGCTGACACTGTGTAAAAACCTGACCGCAGGCACCAAAACCAAGCTGTACCTTAAGCGTGAAGATTTGCTGCACGGCGGCGCGCACAAAACTAACCAGGTGTTGGGTCAGGCATTACTGGCCAAACGCATGGGCAAAACTGAAATCATCGCCGAAACCGGCGCGGGTCAGCACGGCGTGGCATCGGCACTGGCCTGTGCGCTGCTCGGCCTGAAATGCCGCATTTATATGGGCGCAAAAGACATTGAGCGTCAGTCGCCAAACGTGTTCCGTATGCGTCTGATGGGGGCTGAAGTGATTCCGGTACATAGCGGTTCTTCCACGCTGAAAGATGCCTGTAATGAGGCGCTGCGTGACTGGTCTGGCAGCTATGAAAAAGCCCACTACATGCTGGGCACGGCAGCAGGCCCGCATCCGTATCCGACCATCGTGCGTGAATTCCAGCGTATGATCGGCGAAGAAACCAAAGTGCAGATGCAGGAACGCGAAGGCTGCCTGCCGGATGCGGTGATTGCCTGCGTCGGCGGCGGCTCCAATGCGATCGGTATGTTTGCGGATTTCATCGACGATACCAGCGTGAAGCTGATTGGCGTTGAACCGGGTGGTCTGGGCATTGAAACCGGACAACACGGCGCGCCGCTCAAACACGGTCACGTCGGTATTTACTTCGGCATGAAAGCACCGATGATGCAGACCTCTGAAGGTCAGATTGAAGAATCCTACTCGATTTCAGCCGGTCTGGATTTCCCGTCCGTCGGCCCGCAACACGCGTTCCTCAACAGTATTGGTCGTGCAGAATATGTGTCGATTACCGATGATGAAGCGCTGGATGCCTTTAAAGAATTGTCCCGCCATGAAGGGATTATTCCTGCACTGGAATCCTCTCATGCGCTGGCTTACGCGCTGAAACTGATCAAGGAAACACCAGAGAAAGAACAAATCCTGGTCGTGAATTTGTCAGGTCGCGGCGACAAAGACATTTTCACCGTACACGACATCCTGACTGCCCGGGGAGAGATTTAATGGAACGTTATCAGCAATTATTCAAGCGTCTGGAAAGCAAAAAAGAAGGCGCATTTGTTCCTTTTGTCACGCTGGGCGATCCGGGCGTTGAGCTGTCACTGTCCATCATCGATACGCTGATTGAAGCCGGTGCCGACGCACTGGAACTGGGTGTGCCGTTCTCCGATCCTCTGGCCGATGGCCCGACCATTCAGAATGCAAACCTGCGTGCTTTTGCTGCGGGTGTGACGCCAACGCAATGCTTCAACATGCTGGCCCGTATTCGCGAAAAGCATCCGGATATTCCGATTGGCCTGCTGATGTATGCCAACCTGGTGTTCCACAATGGTATTGAAACCTTCTATCAGCGTTGCGCTGAAGTGGGCGTCGATTCGGTGCTGGTTGCCGATGTGCCGTTTGAAGAATCTGCGCCATTCCGTGCGGCCGCGTTACGCCACGGCATCGCTCCTATCTTCATCTGTCCGCCAAATGCCTCTGACGATTTGCTGCGTGAGATTTCGTCTCATGGCCGCGGATACACTTACTTGCTGTCACGTGCAGGCGTGACAGGCACTGAAAAACGCGCGCTGACGCCGCTGAATCACTTGGTTGATAAGTTACGTGAATACAATGCCGCGCCACCCTTGCAGGGCTTTGGTATTTCCGAACCTTCACAGGTGAAAGAAACGCTGGCCGCAGGCGCAGCCGGTGCTATTTCCGGTTCAGCGACGGTGCGTATCATCGAAAACAATCAGCATCAGCCTTCTGAAATGCTGGCTCAGCTTTCCCGCTTTGTCAGTGAAATGAAGGCCGCGACCCGCGCTTAACCCTCTCTCAGACAGAACCTCAGTCATACAGTGACTAAGGTTCTGTTTCTTTTAATTTCTTACTTTTTTTTACCCCGCTTAATTTGTATTACCCATTTCAATAATCCAAACTAAAATTACTCTGCAGATCAATGATACTGTATGAGAGAGATATCATCTGCTCAGCTAACATGTTGTTTCTTTTGGTTTTATAACAAATCATGGAGTGTTATTTTATGAAGCTATTCAAAACATTGTCCGCATTCTGCATGGCAGCGGTTGTGGTCCTGGCTGTTGCCGCTTGTGCGCCGACCAAAAAATCAGAAGGAACCGGTGGTTACATCGATGACACTGTCGTCACCACAAAAGTAAAATCTGCCCTGCTGGCAGATAAGAGCATTAAATCCACTGAGATCAGTGTCGAGACCTTTAAAGGCCGCGTACAGTTGAGTGGTTTTGTGACGTCAACAGCAGATGCAAACCGTGCAGTTGAAGTGACTCGCGGCGTAGCCGGTGTGCGTTCAATTGAGAATGATATGCGACTGAAATAATCAGGAATGTAGCAAACTGAAAATCTAAGAGGCGCCGAAGCGCCTCTTTTTTTGGACCGTCTTTCCGGAAATCAGAAACGATAGCCGGCGCCAAACATAAAGACCCATGGGTCGATCCGGGTGTTGATGTTTTGCTGCTCACCACCAGCTTTGAATTTGACTTCCGTATCAATATCCATCCACCAGACAGACATGTTAATTAACCAGTTATCGTCCAGGTTGTAATCCAGACCAGCCTGCGTTGCCACACCCCAGGAATCTTTGACGCTTAAATCAGACAGCCCGGCATCACGCCCGGTCTGGTTGAAATCCGCGTCATAAAATGTGGTGTAGTTGATACCTACGCCGAGGTACGGACGCAATTTGTCCTGACGGTCACCAAAGTAATATTGCGCCATCAGAGACGGCGGTAATTGTTTCACTTCTGCGATAGTCCCGGTACTTTGCAGACCGACTTTGTGCTGGAACGGTGTGGCTGCCAGCAACTCCATCCCGATATTGTCAGTGAACATGTAACCGAGGGTTAATCCCATCTGCGTGTTGTTATTGATATTAAATGAACCCAGACCCAGCACGTTGTCCGAGCCTTCTGTCGGACGAACCGTGGCTGTCCCTACGCGAAAAATCACATCCCCTGCCTGATGTGCGCTCGAGACTGCCGGAAATGCCGCTGCTGCCACTAATGCCCAATATGCTGCTTTCATTGTCCCTTCCCTTTGTGTGGATTAGTTATCAACCGCGCGAATGATACCTACTCTTTGGTATGGTTTGATCAATGCGGGATCACATCTTTAAAACAAAAAGTAAGAAAATGCATCTTCCGCAAAGCGATCTAAATCTATAAAAACAAAGGAATTGATCTGCATCAAAAATGAGGAGATTTTGTTGTTTTGTTAACAGGTGATATTTCAGTTGCTAAAAAAAATGGTGCTGCGTAATTTGCATACTCATAGTTAGTTTTGGTTTGGTGCCGTAAGGAGTCGGTAACTTCCAAGATGGGCGAAATTAACAATCCTTGTATGACCTGTGGCGCATGCTGCGCTTATTTCCGCGTTTCATTTTATTGGGCTGAATCTGAAGAGGCTGGCGGCTGTGTTCCGCAGGCACTGACAGAGCAAGTCACCCCTTTTCTGAGTTGCATGCAAGGCACGAACAGTAAAACGCCGCGCTGTGTTGCTCTGGAGGGTGAAGTGGGACATGCGGTTTCCTGTTCTGTTTATCTCAACCGTCCAACACCGTGCCGCGAATTCGATCAGTCAGGGTTGAATGGCATCGGCAATGCCGCCTGCGATCGTGCCCGTGCGAAGTATGGCCTGCCCCCTCTGGATGTAAATTTACCGACGATTGATCTCAGCCACCTCAGTTGCGTTTAAGCAGAGATTGATCGACGGGTCTGACAGGAAATCAGCGCAAAACTATCGGCGGAGGGTATTTAAAGGGTACAATCCCCGCCTTATTGATTTTTGCTTTTTGCCAAGGAGCGTCCATGTCTATCACGGCCAGTACGTTGTACCGTGACAGTTATAATTTTATGCGTAATCAGATGAGTAGCGTTTTGGCGCTCTCGGTTCTGGCCGCATTAATCACCGTCATATTAAGCTGGGTTTTAAGTCCTTCATCTGAGCAGGTCGAGGCCATCGGGCAACTGATGAGTAACATGACCGGCATGAGCGTCGGCGATATGATGGGATATATTGAGCAGCAGATTACTCCGGAGCAGCAAAGCGCGATTTTCCGTTACAGCCTGGCCGCTCTGCTGTCAACGCTCGCCGGAAACGTTATTCTGGTCGGCGGCGTTCTGACGTTGATCCAACTGATTTCTCAGGGCGTTCGCGCCAGTATTACGCAAATTTTGAGTGCGTCATTGCCGGTGTTGCCACGTCTGGCCATTTTGCTGTTTATTTACAGCATCATGTTCCGTATCGGTCTGGCGCTGCTGTTTGTTCCGGCATTCCTGATTGCGATTGCCTGGTCAATGTCACCGGTTATTTCCTGTAAAGAGAATGCCGGCGTGTTCAAAGCAATGCGCCTGAGCACCCGCCTGGCCTTCAGCAATGTGCGTCTGGTCGCCCCGGCCGTGATGCTGTGGATTGTGGCGCAGGTGGTGCTGATGCTGTTTGTTGGCGTACTGAGTGCGCTGAATCCGATGATTGGTGCAGTGATCCTCGGCGCAGTGAGCAACCTGATCAGCGCCTTTATGCTGATTTATCTGTTCCGTCTTTACATGAAATTACATGCATAATATAGACATAACTTTTTCAGGGGCGCTCCGGCGCCCTTTTCTTTTGTCCGCGAAATGATTCCGGTATAGTCATCCCATACATAAAACATGGAATGAAGTATGAAGCAGCTCCTCGATTTTCTTCCCCTGATTGTCTTTTTTGTGGTTTATAAGCTTTACGATATTTTTGTCGCATCAGGCGCGTTAATTGCGGCCACCGCGTTAGCGTTAGTGATTACCTGGATTCTGTATCGCAAAATCGAGAAGATGACGTTAATCACCTTCGCGATGGTCGCTGTTTTCGGCACCCTGACACTGGTTTTCCATAATGACGAATTCATTAAATGGAAAGTGACAGTTATTTATATGCTGTTCTCCGGTGCATTACTGATCAGCCAGCTGGTTCTGAAAAAGCCGTTAATCCAGCGTATGTTGGGTAAAGAGCTGACATTGCCGGATCACGTATGGAATAAACTGAACGTCAGCTGGGCCATCTTTTTCCTGCTGTGCGGACTGGCCAATATCTATGTGGCCTTTTGGTTACCGCAGAATATCTGGGTTAACTTCAAGGTATTTGGCCTGACCGCACTGACGCTGGTATTCACCCTGTTGAGTGGCGTCTATATTTACCGGCATATGCCGGATGACGAAAAAAAATAAGCATCCTTCTGCACGGGCCTTTCTTTGAAAGGCCTTACTTTTTCAAATTGTTGAACTGTGTGAAGCCTATCGTATGAACGAAAAACATAGCTTACCCAATGGTGAAATGGTGTTGCGTACGCTGGCGATGCCAGCTGACACCAATGCGAATGGCGACATCTTTGGCGGATGGCTGATGTCGCAGATGGATATGGGCGGGGCGATTCAGGCGAAAGAAATCGCCAAAGGTCGCGTAGTGACCGTACGCGTTGACGGCATGACGTTTCTTAAACCCGTGGCTGTCGGGGATGTGGTGTGCTGCTACGCACGCTGTATTCGTACCGGTAATAGCTCGATCACCATCAACGTGGAAGTGTGGGTGAAGAAAGTCTCTTCTGAGCCCATCGGACAGCGTTACAGGGCCACTGAAGCGGTGTTTACGTATGTTGCTGTAGATGATGAAGGGAAATCGCGCCAGCTGCCTGATGGTCGCAGTAATTTCAGCGTCGATTCCGACGGTGTCTCTCAGGACTAAATCGGTTCTGTATGATGGGAAGTAAAAGACTGGAAGTAAAAAGGTCGCCTTCATGGCGACCTTTTTTTGCGTTGAAATCACTGGTGATGACCTGTCCTGGCTTATTCGACAGCAGAACCGCCTTTAATCCTGAACACCAGGTTCACCACGAGATTGCTGGCAGCCTTCGGTTCATAGCGCCATTTGCTCATCGCCTGTTTCACTTCCCGCTCAAACATATTGCGCGGCTCAGCTGACAGAACACGTACGTTTTGCACACGACCATCGCTGTCCACATCAAACTGTACACGAACCCGCCCTTCGATACGTAAGGCCAGTGCTCGCGCCGGATAAGCAGGTTCGCCACGCTGCAGCGGCCGCGGACCGGTATTGCTCTGCGCATTGGTAGACGCCGGAGGCTGACTCACAGGTTTAGTGACCGGCTGGTTGCTGGTTACGGGGGCAGTTTGTACCGTTTGCGTCGGTTTTTCGACGGGACGTTCAACGGGTTTCACCTTCGGTTTAACGACCGGCTTTTTCACCGGTTTTGGCTTAGGTTTTGGAGGCTCCGGAATCACAACGGCTTCAGGCGGCGGCGGTGGCTCCGGCACGACTTCCGGTTCCGGCTCAGGTGCTGGCGGTGTCGGTTCAGGTTGTGGCGGCGGCGGAGGGGGTGCAAAGTCGGCCGGATTGACCATCGTTACACTCATCACCTTCTGATCCTGACTTGGCAATTTGATTGACTCGCCCACCGTCATATACAACACGCCCGCAATGACTGCGACATGTAAACTAACAGCAAGCAAAACCGGCACCGTCACCTTGCGGATAAATCTAAACTTTTTTAGCGGCATAATGATTCATTTTCCCCGTGAAGCCGCAAGTTTAAATGTAAATAGCAATCATATTCAACACCGAGATGACAACTATTCTCAAATAACCCTTGTTTTGATCCTACGCAAAGCGCTTTCCCCGGACTTCAGGTTTAGCTATGTTAATTCTGTAAAATAGTCAGGCAGCCTCTGGCTGCCAAAAAACGCTCACTAAAACCCCATTAAAGGTGACTCATGCTTTACGTTATTTATTCTGAAGATGTTTCCGACTCGCTGGAGAAACGCGCTGCTGCCCGCCCTGCTCACATCGAACGCCTGAAAAAATTGCATGAACAAGGCCGCGTACTGATTGCAGGTCCAACCCCGTCCATTGACAGCGAAGATCCGGGCGCCGCTGGCATGACCGGATCCGTGCTGATTGTCGAATTCGAAACACTGGAAGATGCCAGAGTATGGGCAGATGCCGATCCGTACGTTAAAGCTGGCGTGTATAAAGCCGTGACTGTCAAACCGTTCAAACGCGTATTCTGATGTTTTATGGGCAGTTTTTCGGGCTGCCCGCTGTTCCCTGTGCCTTCCCGCCTTCTCTTTAATCAACTTTACTTTTGCTTACGTCAGTTGATTGTCTAAATATTCGGTTACTCAAACAGTTACCTGCGTCTTTTTTCTTTAACAGTCGAGCGGAGAACCTGATATGCAATGTCCGGTATGCAAAGAAAGTCAGTTAGTGATGTCCGAACGTCAGGGCATTGAAATCGATTATTGTCCTGACTGTCGCGGAGTATGGCTGGATCGCGGTGAGCTGGATAAAATCATCGAGAAATCTGCCACATTACAGGCCGCAGAACGCCCTGCAACTGCACGCTATGAGGAACGTGACCGTCGAGACGATCACCGGCCGCAAGGCAATTATGACAACCGCGGCCATTACTCGTCCCAAAAGCCCTATAAAAAGAAGAGCTTCCTTTCAGAGCTTTTCGACTGATTTCACCCCTCACGCGCCATGACATCACACCTCATGGCGTGATTCCCCGAATGCCGTCACATTGCATTCATCTCTTCTGTGTTAGAATGCTTACCCCTACCCATGAGGTAAGCATTATGTCATTCTTCGACGGACTGAAGTTTCTAACCAGCACGACCACGAAGGTCACCTGCCCGGAATGCGGTTATGTTTCAGAACAGATGAGCTCGAAAGTGCGCAAAAACGCCACGCTGGTCTGCAAAAAATGTGGCGCGCTTTTTCAGCCTAAATCCCGTTAATCAGGAATTCCATTCATAGTTCACGGCATACAATGAAAGGCGCTGGTGCTGCTGATGATGGATTTGACGAATACGGTAAATATGGCGGTAGCGTCTTGACTGCCCTTCCAGCCAGCGGCTTCTCCGGCGCTGGGTCTGGCGTAACATCCGCCACCGGCCGACTTCATTTCTACTGTGTTTCATTCACTTGTGTCCCGTAATGCCCGTGGCTGGTTCTTTAACGAAAGCGCTTCTTTTACAGAAAGTGTCTTGAGCGGAAAAACTGCGGGACATTATAGGCCGATGACGTTGTGATCCAAGTCTTGTTTTCCCCCTTCCTCCACGTTATCAGCTAACCTTGATGTCAGGGCGATGACTCTTTTATTAATCGGATACAGATTACAGAGGTAGCTGATTGATTAGCAGGATAAAGTTAGTTAAAAGGTTTCCCCTTTCACGTACACTCATGCCGATGGCTTGCGAACAGGACTTTTCGCCTTTATGACAACATTTTATACGGTAATCAGCGGTCTTCTGGTTTTCGGTTACTGGTTACTGATTGCCGGTGTCACCCTGCGCATTCTGATGAAGCGCCGGGCAGTTCCGTCCGCAATGGCATGGCTGCTGATCATCTACATCATTCCGCTGGTCGGTATTATTGCCTATCTGTCGTTTGGGGAACTGCACTTAGGCAAACGCCGTGCGGAACGGGCAAAAGCCATGTGGCCCTCCACCGCCCGCTGGCTCAATGATCTCAAAGACTGTAAGCGTATTTTTGCCACTGAGAACAGTGAAATTGCCGCCTCACTTTTCCAGCTTTGCGAGCGCCGTCAGGGCATTGCCGGTGTAAAAGGCAATCAGCTGCAACTGCTGACCACCAGCGATGACGTGCTGCACGCGATGATGCGTGATATCGGACTGGCACGCAGTAACATCGAAATGGTGTTTTATATCTGGCAACCGGGCGGTCTGGTTGACCAGGTCGCAGAATCCCTGATGGCGGCCTCTCGCCGTGGCATTCATTGCCGTCTGATGCTGGATTCCGCTGGCAGCGTAGCCTTTTTCCGCAGCCCTTACCCGGCCATGATGCGCAACGCGGGTATCGAAGTCGTTGAAGCGTTGCAGGTGAATCTGTTCCGTGTGTTCCTGCGCCGGATGGATCTGCGTCAGCACCGTAAAGTCGTACTGATCGACAACTATGTCGCCTATACCGGCAGCATGAATATGGTCGATCCGCGTTTCTTCAAACAGGATGCCGGCGTCGGTCAGTGGGTGGACTTGATGGCGCGCATGGAAGGCCCTGTCGCCACCACAATGGGTATCGTGTATTCCTGCGACTGGGAGATTGAAACCGGCAAACGGATTTTACCGCCGGAACCGGATCTCAACCAGATGCCGTTCGAGCAGGAAAGCGGCCATACCATTCAGGTGATCGCTTCCGGCCCAGGCTTCCCTGAAGATATGATTCATCAGGCTCTGCTGACTGCGACCTATTCTGCACGCGAACAACTGGTGATGACGACACCGTATCTTGTGCCAAGCGACGATCTGCTGCATGCCATTTGTACAGCGGCGCAGCGCGGAGTGGATGTCAGTATCATTCTACCGATGAAGAACGATTCGATGATGGTGAACTGGGCAAGTAAGGCGTTCTTTGGCGAATTGCTGGAAGCCGGTGTCAAAATTTACCAGTTCGAAGACGGCCTGCTGCATACCAAAAGTATTCTGGTCGACGGCCAGCTCAGTCTGGTCGGCACGGTGAATCTGGATATGCGCAGTCTGTGGCTCAATTTTGAGATAACACTGGTCATTGATGACGCCGGATTTGGCGATGATTTGGGCCGCGTGCAGGAAGATTATATTGCCCGCTCGCATTTGCTGGATGTGGAAGCCTGGCTTAAACGTCCTTTCTGGCACCGTATCGTCGAACGATTGTTCTACTTTTTCAGTCCGCTGCTGTAAAAGCCACGTCGGGCATGATGTAATACACACAGTACCGGCCTGAACCAGCCTGAATACACTCATCTGTAAACGAGAATGATATGGACCTGAATAATCGCCTGACCGAAGACGAAACGCTTGAACAAGCCTACGACATCTTTCTGGAACTGGCCGGAGATAACCTTGATCCGGCAGACATCCTGATCTTCAATCTGCAATTTGAAGAACGTGGCGGCGCTGAATTATATGACCCGGCTGAAGACTGGGTTGAGCACGTGGATTTCGACTTAAATCCGGACTTCTTTGCTGAAGTGGTGATTGGCCTGGCTGACGCTGAAGACCAGCCTATCAATGATATTTTCGCCCGTGTTCTGCTGTGTCGCGAGAAAGATCACAAGCTCTGCCATATCCTCTGGAAAGAATAATCTTCTCCGTCGTCCTTCAGACTGGCTCTGTGTTGGCTGCTTTCATTCAATTGCCGCCTTGATCCAATCTGAATGACTTAGCAGAACGATACGTAAAGAAAACGAAGACGAAGACGAAGACGAAGACGAAAAAAACCTGCCATTGGCAGGTTTTTTTATGCTTTCCGTCTGAGAATATTTATCAGAGCGGATCGACTTTCAGACAAGATACCGCGTGGCGGAAGCTGCCTTCCAGCAACGGACGGGTTATCGCACATTCTGGTCCGGCGATCGGGCAGCGGGTACGGAACACGCAACCTGACGGCGGATTAATTGGCGAAGGTAACTCCCCTTCCAGCAACTGAATGACTTTGTTGCGCTCTTTGTCCGGATCAGGAACCGGCACCGCAGACATCAGGGCACGGGTATACGGATGCTGAGGATTGTTGTACACCTCATCATAAGTCCCCAGCTCGACGGCATGACCAAGATACATCACCAGAACACGGTCAGAGATGTGCTTTACCACCGCCAGATCGTGCGCGATGAAAATCAGCGACAAGCCCATTTCACGCTGCAACTGCTGAAGCAGGTTAACCACCTGCGCCTGGATGGACACATCCAGTGCAGAGACTGGCTCATCACAGATAATCAGTTTCGGTTCCAGGATGAGTGCGCGCGCGATGCCAATACGCTGACACTGACCACCGGAGAATTCGTGCGGGTAACGGTTAATCAGGTTAGGCAGCAGCCCGACCTTTAACATCATTGCCTTCACTTTTTCCTTCACCTCAAGACGAGGCATCTTCGGATTATAGGTTTTCAGCGGCTCGGCAATGATTTCACCGATGGTCATACGCGGGTTCAGGGACGCCAGCGGATCCTGGAAAATCATCTGGATATCACTGCGCGTGTGGCGCCACTCGCTGTCCGACATATTCAGCAGATCTTTGCCCAGCCATGCGACACGACCGTCAGTGGCTTTCACCAACCCGATCAGCGCACGGGCAAAGGTCGATTTACCACAACCGGATTCCCCCACTACGCCCAGCGTTTCCCCTTCATAAAGACGCAGGGTCACGCCGTCGACGGCTTTCAGGGTTTTCGAGGGCTGCCAGAACCATTGTTTACCGTCTTTGATGTCGAAATGGACTTTCAGATCAGCCACTTCGAGCAGAACTTTTTTCTCTGGCGCGTGGGTGTTCATTGCCGCACTGTTCATGATTGTGTTGTCTGTCATACCAGCTCCTCCAGCGGCTTATAGCATGCACGCAAACGGCCATCCCCGAAACGCTCCAGCGGCGGTGCCGAGGAGCAGATATCCATCGCATGCGGACAGCGCGGCTGGAACGGACAACCTTTTGGCAGGCGCAGCAAGTTTGGCGGGTTGCCCGGAATAGTCATCATCGCGCCACCTTCGGCATCAAGACGAGGAACCGCATTGAGCAGGCCGATGGAATAAGGATGACAAGGTTCATAAAACACATCGCGTGCACGGCCATATTCCATGGTTCGCCCGGCGTACATCACCAGCACTTTGTCGCAGATACCGGCCACCACGCCAAGGTCATGCGTAATCATAATGATTGCTGTGTTGAACTCTGATTTCAGTTCATTCAGTAATGTCATGATTTGCGCCTGAACGGTCACGTCCAGCGCCGTGGTCGGCTCATCGGCAATCAGCAATTTAGGGCGGCACAACAACGCCATTGCAATCATCACACGCTGGCGCATACCACCGGAGAATTCATGTGGGAACATTTTCATACGCTTGCGGGCTTCCGGCATTTTCACCGCGTCCAGCATGCGTACGGATTCTTCAAACGCTTCGCGCTTACTCATTTTTTTATGCAGGATCAGGACTTCCATCAACTGTTCACCAACGCGCATGTACGGGTTGAGAGAGGTCATCGGATCCTGGAAGATCATCGAAATCTGTTCTGCGCGCAGCTTATTGAGCTGTTGTTGTGGCAGATTGAGGATTTCGCGGCCATTAAATTTCGCCGAACCGCCGATGCGGCCATTACTGGCCAGTAACCCCATCAGGGCAAAGGCGGTCTGTGATTTACCAGAACCGGATTCGCCCACAATGCCCAGCGTTTCGCCAGCACGCAGATCGAAATTCAGATCGTTCACTGCGGTAACGTCACCGTCCGGAGTCTCGAACGTGACGCGCAGATCCTGAACATCAAGTAAGATTGGCGGGACTTTGCCGTCAACCGCGGCGGGGGCTGCAAATGTGGAATGTTCAATGGTGCTCATGATTGCACTCCTTAACGATCTTTCGGGTCGAGGGCATCACGCAAGCCATCGCCGATAAAATTGAAACAAAACAGAGTTACAACCAGGAAGCCTGCCGGGAACAGCAGTAACCAAGGTGAAACTTCCATCGAGTTGGCGCCATCGCTTAACAACGCGCCCCAACTGCTCAGTGGTTCCTGTGTACCCAATCCCAGGAAGCTCAGGAAGGATTCAAACAAAATCATGCTCGGCACCAGCAGCGATGCGTAGACCACGACAACGCCCAGCACATTGGGAACAATGTGACGCAGGACAATATTGCGCGTGCTCACACCACTCACCAGCGCCGCTTCGATGAATTCTTTACGCTTGAGGCTGAGAGTCTGTCCACGCACGATACGCGCCATGTCCAGCCAGGACACCATCCCGATCGCCACGAATATCAGCAGGATGTTTTGCCCGAAGAAGGTCACCAGCAGAATAACGAAGAACATGAACGGGAAGGAGTTGAGAATTTCCAGCAGACGCATCATTGCGGAGTCAATTTTACCGCCCAGATAACCGGACAACGACCCGTAAAGCGTACCGAGAATAACGGCCACTAACGCTGCCGCTACACCGACCATCAGGGAAATACGTCCGCCGATCGCCACACGTACCAGCAAATCACGGCCTGAAGAGTCAGTGCCGAAATAGTGGTGAGAAGCAAAATCAGGTGCCGCTGACATCATATTCCAGTCGGTATCATCGTAGGAAAACTGGGATAACATCGGCGCAAACGCCACGAATAGCGCGATAAATGCCAGCACGATCAGGCTGGTGACCGCCGCACGGTTGTGCATAAAACGACGTCGTGCATCCTGCCACAGACTGCGGCCTTCAACTTCGAGTTTTTCGCTGAAGTTTTCCACGACGTCGCTATTTTTCTTACTTAACATCATTGACGTACTCCGGCATTAATAACGGATTTTCGGGTCGATGACGGCATAAAGCACGTCGACGATCGCATTGAATAATATGGTCAATGCGCCCACTAAAATGGTCAGGCTCAAGACCAGTGAGTAGTCACGGTTTAATGCACCGTTAACAAACAGCTGGCCAATGCCCGGCAATCCGAAAATGCTCTCGATGACCATCGAACCGGTGATGATCCCAACGAAGGCCGGTCCCATGTATGACAATACCGGCAGCAGTGCAGGTTTAAGCGCGTGGCGCAAAATGATGCGACGCAGCGGCAACCCTTTGGCGCGAGCTGTACGGATGAAGTTGGAATGCAGAATTTCGATCATTGAACCGCGGGTGATACGCGCAATACTGGCGATATAAGCCAGTGACAGTGCCACCATCGGCAGGATCATATATTTGGCACCACCGCCATTCCAGCCGCCGCCAGGCAACCATTTAAGCGTGATGGCAAATATCAGCACCAGTAACGGCGCAACCACGAAACTGGGTATGACCACCCCCGTCATCGCAACGCCCATCACCGTGTAATCCCATTTCGTGTTCTGGTTGAGTGCTGCGATAACGCCCGCACTGACTCCAAACACAATCGCCATGATAAATGCCGCCAGACCCAGTTTCGCTGAAACCGGGAAAGAAGCCGCAACCAGATCATTAACGGTGTAGTCCTTATATTTGAACGACGGGCCAAAATCGCCTTTCGCCAGTTGTTCTAAATAATGGAAATATTGCTTATACATTGGGTCATTGAGGTGATATTTCGCCTCAATGTTCGCCATCACTTCTGGCGGAAGATTACGCTCACCCGTAAAAGGGCTGCCAGGTGCAAGACGCATCATAAAAAACGAAATGGTGATCAGAATGAATAGCGTCGGAATCGCTTCCAGACAGCGGCGTAAAATAAACTTTAACATTGCCCGTACCTGTTTCTAAGCCTGTCACTACAGCTTGATAGTTTTGGCTTGGTCACGGCGACTATCGGGTGATGGCCGCCGTGGTGGCTCTTTGCTTCAGCACCGAAAACCGGCACTAAAAACATTACCTTCATCAATAAAGAAGGAGCAAGGCAGCTCGGGGATGCCTTGCTCTGACACTGATTAATTAGTGTTTGATGATGTATAAGTCTTTAACGTAGACGTTGTCCTGTGGATCTTTACCGGTGTAACCACCAACGTATGGTTTCACCAGACGCGCGTTCACGTAGTAATAGACAGGCACAATCGCAGAATCTTTATCGAGCTGGGTTTCAGCTTTCTGATACAGCGCTGCGCGTTCTTCGTCAGTTTTCGCGGTCAGCGTGTCCGCGATGTCTTTATCAAACGCAGGGCTCTTATAGTGAGCCGTGTTGTTGCTGCTGTCAGACAGCATGGTGTTCAGGAAGGAAGAAGGTTCGTTGTAATCGGAGCACCAGCCAGCACGGGCGATATCGAAGTTGCCCTGATGACGGCTGTCCAGGAAGGTTTTCCACTCCTGGTTAACGAGTTTCACGTCAACACCCAGATTTTTCTTCCAGATAGCGGCAGCGGCGATAGCCAGTTTTTTGTGCAGATCAGACGTGTTGTACAGCAGGTCGAAAGTCAGTGGTTTAGCTGGGGTATAACCCGCTTCCGCCAGCAGTTTTTTAGCCTGCTCGTTACGCTGTTCCTGAGTCTCTTTGAACCAGGCCGGAGGCGTCAGTTTTGCACCATCAGTGTAAGGAGGGGTATAGCCATAAGCTGGCAAATCGCCCTGCGCTTTTACTTTGTTCACGATGATGTCGCGATCCAGGCCCAGTTTCAGCGCTTCACGAACGCGTGAATCAGTGAATGGTGCTTTCTGGTTATTGATTTCGTAGTAATAAGTGCACAGGTACGGGTCAACGTGGACTTCGGTCGGGATTTCTTTTTTCAGTTTCTGGAACAGTTCGATCGGCATGTTGTTATAAGTCATGTCGATTTCGCCGCTACGGTAGCGGTTAACGTCAGTCACTTCAGAGGAGATTGGCAGGTAAGTGACCTGATTAATAACGGTTTTTGCGTTATCCCAGTAAGTCGGGCTACGCTCCAGAACAATGCGTTCGTTAACGGTCCAGGTTTTCAGTTTGTATGCACCGTTGCTCACGTAGTTTTCTGGCTGAGTCCATTTGTCGCCAAATTTCTCAACAACACTTTTGTTTACCGGCTTCATCGCGGTGTGAGACAGCATTTTGACGAAATAGGGAACAGGTTCGGTCAGAGTGACTTGCAGGGTATGGTCGTCAAGCGCTTTCACACCCAGAGTATCAGGGCTTTTCTTACCGCTGATGATGTCGTCAATGTTTTCGATATGACCGTATTGCAGATAGCTTTCATACGGAGATGCAGTTTTCGGATCCGCCAGACGCTGCCAGCTATAGACAAAATCTTCGGCTGTTACAGGGTCGCCGTTAGACCATTTAGCCTCCGGGCGCAGGTGGAAGGTCCAGACTTTAAAATCTTTGTTTTCCCAACTGGTGGCTACACCAGGAATGACGCTGCCGTCTTTGCTATCGGTATTTACCAGGCCTTCCAGCAAATCACGGATAACGTTAGATTCCGGCACGCCTTCGACTTTATGCGGGTCGAGAGACTGAACTTCAGAACCGTTGTTGCGCACCAGCTCTTGTTTGGCGGCCAGAGTCACGCCTGCTGGCACGTTGGCTGCGAATGCATTATTGATTGAAACAGATCCTACTGCAGCCAGAATGCAGGCAGCGAGCAGATTTTTTTTTGTGATGTTGGTCATTTTTATTCAACTCCAGTTTTTATTATGAACTTGCACGCCTGGGTGCAAGATAAACCCTTGCTGGGTCAATGGGTTTCAAAAGCAGGAACGAATTGCTCAAGAAAGGCCCCCATGTAGTTACCACCCGCAGATGGCTGTCCCCTATTACTGCATGTATTACTCAATAACGTTGGAAACGTCAGGCTGTTGTTCGCCATGTTGTTTCCGGGATCGTTAAGGATGATCCCACCCCATTTGATTTACCCCGTGCACAACAAAACAAGGTTCTGCGTCACACCAGGTAATCACATACTGTTATTCCTGACCTTAACAATATTATTTTCTTATTCGCCTCACGGCGATAGAAAGCCCTTCGCAGTTAAGCGCCTGAATTCAATTAATGAGAAGAAGAGATGAAGGTTTGTTTTGCAGAACCGGCAGACTCAACAAAAGACTGTGTAATGTCGCCAGCACAATGCCCGGCTTTCTTTTCGCAGAAAGCGGCTGAGGATAATTTTGTGGTACGCATTGCGACACGATACTCTCCAAAAACAAATAAAATGGCTTCAATCTTTCTGTCTCTAGCAAGATTCGTTCTCACTCAGAGCATCCCGCTTAACAAAATTCCATTTTTGAAGGCGATTTGAAAATTATCAGAAGCCTGATACAGGCGCCAATAAATTTTGCAAATTTGTTACGCAATTCTCTTTTACTGGTTACAAGCTCGATGAGTCATCCACAAGGAAACATTTGGAAATCTTGGTTAACTCATTGTTTATTGGCATTTTTACGATAATTTTTAGCGCAAAATTAACGTCACTGATTGCATAAGAACTCGCCTGACACAATCCGTTAACATTAAGATGTTTTCAAGGATAAACACCTGTTAACTGCGGTGTTAACACTAATAACATCTCGATACAGCATGCACAAGCCTTACAGAATGATGTGGATAAATTAGCGTCAAAACGGGCAGTAAAGATGCGTATTTAGCTAAAAATTCGCTAAGTTTATTAGAAGAAATGAAGACTTGGTTCGAAAAGAAGAATGAGACGTGGCTTTACGCCACATTTAGGTGCAAACGCGCTTAATTAAGTCATTAGCTGCACTATATTAATGCATCGCATTATAAGGAAAGGTAATAATTATCACGAAAACCCACCCGTGTTTCCGTGATAATTCAGTGACCAGCAGGTTAGAGCAGGCCAGGGAAAATAGCTTTAATCCCTGTCACAATAAATTCGATACCCAGAGACATCAGCAAAAGCCCCATGATACGCGTAATCACGTTAATCCCGGTTTGCCCCAGTAATCGCACCAGCAATGGTGCCGCTCTGAACAGTAACCAGCAACAAAATGCAAAGAAGATAATCGCAAGTGTCAGTCCCAGCAGATTCGGCCAGCTGTGATAGCGTGAACTCCATACAATCGTTGAACTGATTGCGCCCGGTCCGGCCATCAGAGGTAGCGCAAGCGGAACCACCCCGACATTTTCACGTATCGCTGTTTCTGATTTTTCCTGCTTGTTCTGTTTGTCCTCGCCCAGTTTCCCGCTGATCATCGACATCGCAATGGTGACCACCAAGATCCCACCCGCAATTCGGAATGAATCAATCGATATACCAAACAGATGCAAAATGGCATCGCCCAGGAAAAGTGCAGTCGACAATATAATGGCAACCGACAGGTTTGCCGTCATATTGGTTTTATTACGCCCCGCTGCCGCCTGATAGCTTGTCATGCTGATGAAGACTGGCAAGATCCCCACAGGGTTGACCAGCGCAAACAGACCGACGAAAAACTTGATATACCCTGAAAAATCTAATAAAGATTGGCTCACGCAGAACTC
Source organism: Rahnella sp. WP5 (assembly GCF_000745615.1). NCBI lineage: Bacteria > Pseudomonadati > Pseudomonadota > Gammaproteobacteria > Enterobacterales > Yersiniaceae > Rahnella > Rahnella sp. WP5. The sequence goes on from NZ_JQJR01000010.1 coordinate 222,659, forward strand.
CGCATAACTATGCCAGTAGATGAAGGTTTTGATGGGCGCTAATGTACTGGAATCCCCGTAAAGGCGCCACGTCGTTTCATAGTTTTTATCACCAGATTTCTGAACAAAGGCAGTGAATACAACTTTTGTTAAAAAACAGATTTTTTATTGATAACTTTAGATACAAAACTGTATTATCCAAGTGAGAATTTGATAACCATTCTCAATATCAAGTTGCTGAAAGGTGTCAGCATCAGTATTTAGTGATCCAGATCAAATTGACCCTGCCTACAAATAGGTAATCTCAGTACATAGTCACTCAGCGTTACATGAAAGATAAAACGTCCAGTGATGAAGGTGATTTATTTAACGTCATCTGCTTTACCCGGTGCTTCACAACTGAAAGCTCTTTGAGCAAATAAAGAGACAAAGACAACACATTGAGAATCTTAGATTTAATTAGTTTCTCACGGTGACTGATAGCAGGTCTATACTAGTCTTTGGCGGATTATTTACTAAAAGAGTTTAACTTTATCAGGAGAGCATTATGGCTGTAACAAATGTCGCTGAACTAAACGCACTCGTTGCTCGGGTCAAGAAGGCACAGCGCGAATATGCCAACTTCAGTCAAGAGCAAGTCGATAAGATTTTCGCTGCCGCCGCCCTGGCTGCTGCCGATTCTCGAATTCTGCTGGCAAAACTGGCTGTTGAAGAATCCGGAATGGGTATTGTTGAAGACAAAGTGATCAAAAACCACTTCGCTTCTGAATACATTTACAATGCTTACAAAGATGAAAAAACCTGTGGCATCCTGGGCCAGGATGACACCTTCGGTACCATCACTATCGCCGAGCCAATTGGTCTGATTTGCGGTATCGTTCCGACTACCAACCCAACTTCTACTGCAATTTTCAAGGCGCTTATCAGCCTGAAAACCCGTAACGGCATCATCTTCTCCCCACACCCACGTGCTAAAAATGCAACGAACAAAGCTGCGGATATCGTCCTGCAAGCCGCCATCGCTGCGGGTGCGCCAAAAGATATCATTGGCTGGATTGATGAACCAAGCGTAGAGCTTTCCAACCAACTGATGCACCACCCGGATCTGAACCTGATTCTGGCAACAGGTGGTCCGGGCATGGTTAAAGCAGCTTATAGCTCCGGTAAACCAGCAATCGGCGTGGGTGCAGGTAATACACCAGTCGTTGTTGATGAAACCGCAGATATCAAACGTGTTGTTGCTTCCGTCCTGATGTCTAAAACCTTCGATAACGGTGTCATCTGTGCCTCTGAGCAGTCCATCATCGTGGTTGATTCAGCTTATAATGCAGTCCGTGAACGTTTCGCTTCTCACGGCGGCTACATGCTGCAGGGTAAAGAACTCAAAGCCGTTTCAGATATCATTCTGAAAAATGGCGGCCTCAACGCCGCTATCGTAGGTCAGCCAGCAGTGAAAATTGCTGAAATGGCTGGCATTAAAGTGCCTGCGAATACTAAAGTGCTCATCGGTGAAGTCACCATTGTTGACGAATCTGAACCATTTGCGCATGAAAAACTGTCCCCTACCCTCGCTATGTACCGCGCTAAGAATTTCGAAGACGCCGTCGCTAAAGCAGAGAAACTGGTAGAAATGGGCGGTATCGGCCATACCTCTTGCCTGTATACAGACCAGGACAACCAACCAGAACGTGTGAATTATTTTGGCAACAAAATGAAAACCGCACGTATTCTGATCAACACCCCGGCTTCACAGGGTGGTATCGGTGACCTGTACAACTTCAAACTTGCTCCGTCTCTGACGCTGGGTTGCGGTTCCTGGGGTGGTAACTCCATCTCTGAAAACGTCGGTCCTAAACACTTGATCAACAAGAAAACTGTAGCGAAGCGAGCAGAAAACATGTTGTGGCATAAACTTCCTAAATCTATCTACTTCCGTCGTGGCTCACTGCCAATCGCACTGGAAGAAGTGGCGACTGATGGAGCAAAACGCGCCTTCATCGTAACTGACCGCTTCCTGTTCAATAACGGCTATGCCGATCAGATCACCAGCGTTCTGAAAGGTCATGGTATTGAAACTGAAGTATTCTTCGAAGTTGAAGCTGACCCGACGCTGAGCATTGTTCGTAAAGGTGCTGAGCAGATGAACTCCTTCAAACCAGACGTTATCATCGCGCTGGGTGGTGGTTCACCAATGGATGCTGCGAAGATTATGTGGGTTCTGTATGAACACCCGAATACTCAGTTCGAAGATTTGGCGCTGCGTTTTATGGATATACGTAAACGTATCTACAAATTCCCGAAAATGGGCGTAAAAGCGAAAATGATCGCCGTCACGACCACTTCCGGTACTGGTTCAGAAGTTACACCATTTGCCGTTGTTACTGACGATGCGACTGGCCAGAAATACCCACTGGCTGACTATGCTCTGACACCTGACATGGCTATCGTTGACGCCAATCTTGTCATGAACATGCCGAAATCACTGTGTGCCTTCGGTGGTCTGGATGCCGTCACTCACGCACTGGAAGCTTATGTTTCTGTACTGGCGAACGAATACTCCGACGGTCAGGCTCTGCAGGCACTGAAACTGCTGAAAGAAAACCTGCCAGCCAGCTACAAAGATGGCGCTAAAAACCCGGTTGCCCGTGAACGTGTTCACAATGCGGCGACTATCGCGGGTATCGCGTTTGCTAACGCCTTCCTTGGGGTTTGTCACTCAATGGCCCACAAACTGGGTTCAGAGTTCCACATTCCGCACGGTCTGGCTAACGCCATGCTGATTTCAAACGTTATCCGTTATAACGCCAACGACAACCCAACGAAACAGACGGCTTTCAGTCAGTATGACCGTCCGCAAGCGCGTCGTCGTTACGCAGAAATTGCAGACCATTTAGGTCTGGGCGCTCCTGGTGACCGTACTGCACAGAAAATCCAGAAACTGCTGACCTGGTTAGATGAAATCAAAGCGGAACTGGGTATCCCAACCTCTATTCGTGAAGCTGGTGTTCAGGAAGCTGACTTCCTGGCTAAAGTAGACAAACTGTCTGAAGATGCGTTTGATGACCAGTGTACCGGTGCTAACCCACGTTACCCGCTGATCGCCGAATTGAAACAGATTCTGATGGATACTTACTACGGCCGTGAATACAGTGAAGACGTAGCAGAAGAAGTTGCTGCTCCTGCGCCAAAAGCTGAAAAGAAAACCAGCAAAAAATAATCTGCTGAGATACTGATAGTAAAAAACCCGCTGAAAGGCGGGTTTTTTTATGGTCCGAATTCGCGATTTATCATTCAACTCTGGCTCATCGAACTTAGTCAGCGCTCATGACTTAGAGAGTCTTACTTTCATCCCTGCCATCAAACGCAGCCATCGCTTCTTTGTAATGCTTACGGCAGACCGAAACATAACTTTCATCACCGCCAATAACGACCTGTGCGCCATCATGTAAGGCGTTACCGTTCTCATCCAGTCTCAGGTTGCGGTTGGCTTTGCGACCACAATGGCAGATGGTTTTAAGCTCAACCAGTTTATCCGCCCAGGCCAGCAGATATTCACTGCCCTCAAAAAGTTCTCCGCGAAAATCCGTTCTCAGACCATAGCAAAGTACAGGCACATCCAGATCGTCCACAACGTCCGTCAGCTGCGATACCTGAGCTTTGGTGAGAAACTGGCACTCATCAATCAGAACGCAACTCAAACGCTGTGTGCGGTTCTCCTGAGCCACCAGATTGAAGAGTTCTGTCTCTGTGTTGTAAAGCTCTGCAGGAGACGACAAGCCGATTCGCGAACTGACTTTACCCTGACCATACCGGTTATCGAGTTCTGCTGTTAACACCAGCGTGCGCATACCACGTTCTTGATAATTATATGAAGATTGCAGCAACGAGGTGGACTTACCGGCATTCATCGCCGAGTAATAGAAATAAAGCTGAGCCATAAAGAAGTGATCCCATAAAGTAATGGATGGCATAAATTTTCGGCATGTATTGTATCACATGCCTGGCAGACTATAACAACCGGAGAGTGGCACTGACATCTGGCACGGGCGGGCATTCATTCCCGGTAAAGAAATCACAGAGGCTTACAATAAAAATTATACGACATGAGATAATTATGGCCTGCTGACACGGCAGAATACCCGCAATGAAAGCGCAGTTTATATGTCTGCATTGCAGAGTAAGAGTTTGTCTATACATTAAAAAAGACAATTGAAATGCTACCGGCAAAGAATCATTTTTCTGATCTTGTGCTTCATCTCTCAAGCCTTTCCATATCCTTACATTACATGACTTCACGGATCCTTTAATTTTGTGAACTCTCGCTGACTTAAAAAAACACTTACACAAAGCATCAACAATCCTCAACAGAGGATTGAAATTAGGGTTATCATCCCCAGATTAATAGCGCTAAGCGACCTGGCTATATTTCTCTGCGGATAAACATTATTTGCTTTAAATGCGTAAATTAAGGTCAAGCAAACAAATTCGCTATTGCAGAATACAGAAGAGCATTCTATTATTAGCCAAACGCCCCCCACCAATATAATTTGAGACTAGTATAATGAGCGAAGCATTAAAGATTCTGAACAACATCCGTACTCTGCGTGCGCAAGCAAGAGAATGCACTCTGGAAACTCTGGAAGAGATGCTGGAAAAATTAGAAGTTGTTGTGAACGAGCGTCGCGAAGAAGATTCTCAGGCAGCTGCTGAGATTGAAGAGCGCACCCGTAAACTGCAACAATACCGCGAAATGCTGATTGCGGACGGTATTGATCCTAATGAATTGCTGCAGACAATGGCTGCGACTAAAGCGACCGGTAAAGCAAAACGTGCAGCACGCCCGGCTAAATACAAATACGTTGATGAGAACGGCGAAAACAAAACCTGGACTGGTCAGGGTCGTACTCCAGCTGTAATCAAGAAAGCAATCGAAGAGCAAGGTAAATCACTGGACGATTTCCTGCTGTAATTGCCCTGATTAACGTTACTGTTAATGCTAGAAAGCCCATCACTTTGATGGGCTTTTTATTTTTATTACGCTGTAACAGGCGTACCGCAAATACAAAACTGATAAAACAGATTGATACAACCTGTTCAATAAACATCTATAAGATTTAACTGATTCCATAAAAAAAGGCTGCGTCAGCAGCCTTTAGCAAGAAATACAAAATCAAACCTGATAAAAGTCGCGATACCAGTCCACAAAGCGCTGTACGCCTTGCTCTACAGGTGTCTCAGGCTTGAAGTCAATCGCCTTAGCCAGCGGTGATGTGTCTGCGCTGGTCTCGTGTACATCGCCTGGCTGCATTGGCAGCATATTCTTACCCGCAACCATTCCCAACGCCTTCTCCAGCGCACTGATATACGTCATCAGTTTCACGGGGTTGCTGTTGCCAATATTATAAACACTATAAGGTGCAGAACTGCTGGCAGGAGAGCCATCTTCTACAGTCCAGTCCGGATCAGATTGTGGAATAACATCCTGTAACCGAACAATGGCTTCGGCGATATCATCGATATAAGTAAAATCACGACGCATTTCGCCATGGTTATAAACATCGATATTCTGCCCGGCAAGTATTGCTTTGGTGAACTTAAACAATGCCATGTCCGGGCGTCCCCACGGGCCATATACGGTGAAGAAACGTAATCCGGTCGTGGGGATCTTATAAAGATGTGAATAAGTGTGAGCCATTAATTCATTAGCCTTTTTCGTTGCGGCATACAGCGAAACAGGATGATCCACAGAATCATCCGTTGAAAAAGGCTGTTTTTTGTTCAGGCCATAAACTGAACTGGAAGAGGCATAAAGCAAATGTCCGACTTTATTATGACGACAACCTTCCAGAACATTAACAAATCCTATGAGGTTGGCATCCGCATAAGCCAGAGGATTTTCGATTGAATATCGGACACCCGCCTGCGCGGCTAAATGGATAACCCGTTCAAAACGCTGTTCCGCAAACAATGCGGCCATACCCTCACGATCAGCTAAATCCAGCTTAATAAATTCAAAGCCGACTTTATTTTCCAGCTGAGCAAGGCGGGCAAGTTTCAGATTGACGTCATAGTAGTCATTCAGATTATCAATGCCGATAACGGAATGACCTGCAGCCAACAAACGTTGTGACACATAGAACCCAATAAAGCCCGCTGCGCCAGTGACCAGATATTTCATGAAAACTCCTTACAGAACCGGATTGATTGATGCGCCACGACCTATGCCGTAGTAAGTAAATCCGCGTTTCTCCAAACGTTCAGGATCGAATAAATTACGACCATCAAAGATAACCGGCTCTTTTAATGCTTTTTTGATCACATCAAAATCAGGGGCACGGAAATTCTGCCACTCCGTACAAATAATCAACGCATCAGCATTGTGCAATGCCGCTTCCTTGGTGCCCATCAATTCCAGATCATCACGGTGACCGTAGATCCGCTGCGTTTCATTCATCGCTTCAGGATCATAGGCTTTGATTTTCGCGCCTGCAGCCCAGAGTTGTTCCATTAATACGCGACTCGATGCTTCACGCATATCATCGGTATTAGGCTTAAATGACAGCCCCCACAGTGCAAAGGTTTTCCCTTTCAGGTCATCGCCAAAATGGCGCTGAATGAAAGCAGGCAATTTATATTTTTGCTGGTAATTGACCTGTTCTACCGCCTGCAACAATTTAGGCTGATAGCCAATATGCTCAGCAGTACGGATCAACGCCTGGACGTCTTTAGGGAAACACGAACCGCCGTAGCCGCAGCCAGGGTAGATAAAGTGGTAGCCAATGCGTGAATCAGAACCGATACCCTGGCGGACTTTCTCGATATCCGCACCGAGCATTTCTGCCAGATTAGACATTTCATTCATGAAACTGATTTTGGTCGCCAGCATACAGTTAGCGGCATATTTGGTCAGCTCTGCACTGCGGATATCCATCAGGATCATACGATCGTGATTACGATTGAAAGGTTCGTAAAGTTCACGGATCGGATCAATAGCATCCGGGTTATCAGTACCGATGACGATACGTTCAGGTCGCATACAGTCTGCGACTGCTGCACCTTCTTTGAGGAATTCAGGGTTTGATACCACATCAAAGTTGATATCTGCACCACGTTCTTTGAGTTTCTCGGTCATTACTGCACGGACCTTGTCCGCAGTACCGACCGGAACGGTGGATTTATCAATGACAACTTTAGGTTCGGTCATGTACTCAGCAATCGTACGCGCCACGGCAGTCACATATTTCAGATCAGCGGAACCGTCTTCATCCGGTGGCGTACCCACCGCGATAAATTGTACCGTTGCATGCGCTACACCGTCAGCCGCATTGGTGCTGAAAAGCAAGCGCCCTGCTTCATAGTTGCTCTGAACCAGCGGTGTCAGGCCCGGTTCAAAAATTGGGATCTGCCCGTTTTTCAGGTTTTCTACTTTCTTTGCATCTACATCGATACACAAAACTTCATGCCCAACTTCAGCAAGAACCGCCGCCTGAACAAGTCCGACGTAACCGATACCAAAAACTGTTACTTTCATCAGCGAATTCCTATTTGTTATTTTAAACAATGTAAAATAGACAGCCAAATTTACCGGAACGGATTATACCAGTTTCAGCCGCAAGTGCGCCTGCAAAGGCATATTTTGCATTGAGATACATCTTAGAAGATTGAAATAAAGTGGGAAGACAAAAAGACGTGTGGGAAAAATGCTCAGGATTATTAATAAATTATTATCAATAGTAATAAATTTGCTCAATCAACAGACAGCATTAATCTCAGACGACCACCCGCCCCCCAGACCTGACATTGCCAGGCATCACATTTCTGACTGATTTGATTGGAGTATGTTGCCCCAGTGGTGCCGAGCGGCACACCATTGCTGAGCTGAATCATATTGGTGCCGGTATTCACGTTGGCATGTAATCCCGCAGAAACCAGAATGAGATTCTTATACTCGGCATGATAATAACCAAGCAGCAACGGGAATTGTCCTTCGAGATTTGCCTGCTTGAATAAATGGTTGACCTGTTTAAGCAGCGTCGACATTTGTGGCAACCGCTGATGCTGATTACTTAAGTGCTCACGTAATAAGCTGTTAAAAATAGCACGCAACAATAACGCCGCCAGTACGCCATTTTCGTTGGCACGGGTCACATCCAGACAATAGAAACCGAGATCTTTGGAGGAAAGCGCGGCGATATCCAGCACCAGTCCCGGACTTTCCGCTGATGTCAGTTGCCGGTAGTTGATGCGGCAATGCGCCAGCCTCTGCTGAACCGGTGGCTGTAATTCCTGCAACAAACGCTGTGCTTCATTAGGATTACGGCACAGCGCTTCCCAGTCCTGAACCAGCGAACTTTCCTCCATCGCCTGTGATGAAAAAAGCTTCGGGTATAAAGACGAAAGCAGTGCCTCACGTAACCGGTTGAGATCACTGATCGGTTTGAGAAGAACATCTTCCACGCCGAGTCGCAGCATTGATGCAACGTCGGTCATTTTATCCGTGGCGGAAATCACCAGAACAGGGATTTTATTTCCCTGTAATCGCAGGTTTTCGACGAACTCCATCCCGCCCATCTCAGGCATCGCCAAATCGCAGAGAATCAGGTCAGGCGGGTAGTCTTCGACCAGCGACAAAGCCTCAAGGCCATTTTCGGCTTCCGTAAATGTCGCACCGAGGGAACTTACATAGCCAGCAAGTATGGATCGGAAGACGGCTTCGTCTTCAACGATGAGAATATGCTTGCTTGTAAGTGGCTTGTCCATCAGGGTCCCCCAGAATTTCTTATTCTAATAGTGGCTCATAAAGCCTGTTTTTGCTTGGCAGAATTGTCAGATTAGGCCAAACACATTTTAAGCCATTCAGAACTGTCTATTTTTAATCAGGGGTAGCAATTGCTCTCTCTGTTTTTCAACGGCAAGACGGCCTGCCTCGATCGCTTCTTCTGCCCGATGGAAGTCCAGCGTCGAAATTTGCGGGCAATAAGGCTGGATCAACACATCCGGCGGGTCGCCTGCCATGCGATTACGTTTGAGGCGGTTTTCCAGCACCTGAATGGACGTTGACATAATTTCCATCGCCGAGGGGCTGACGTTGGGTTTTCTGGCATTTGGACGGGTTAAACGCTGACGTATTCTGTCACGCCAGCTCACTTCTTTCTCAGTATCCAGTGCTTCGCCGGTCGGTTGTACCGTCAGCAAATCCTGCTGCATCAGATGCGCGTCGTGCTGGAGATCAACGGCGATAACGATATCAGCGCCAAGTGCGCGAGTCAGCGAAATGGGCACCGGATTCACCACCGCCCCATCAACCAGCCAGTAACCATTGTGCCAGACCGGGGCCAGCAGGCCGGGCATACTGCACGAGGCGCGGATAGCCTCATGCAAGTCCCCTTTTGTCAGCCACAATTCGCGACCGGTACTCAGATTGGTGGCGACTGCGCCAAACTTCTTCGAGCACTTTTCAAACTCATCAATGCGGATCAACTGCCCCACGGCATTGAACACACGCTCTCCACGCAGCAATCCTCCGCGCTTCCACGAAAAGTCCATCAGTCGCAGCACATCCCAGTAACTGAACGAGCGAACCCAGCTTTCTATTGCAGGCAATCTGTTACTGGCGTAGGCCGCGCCGACCAGTGCGCCAACCGAACAACCGGCGACGACATCGACGTCGATATCCATTTCCTTCAGGGCATTAATCACGCCAATGTGTGCCCACCCTTTCGCGGCTCCCGAGCCAAGGGCAAGACCAATGGTGACTTTTCTGCTCATCTGATGACCTTATATTGCGCATAGCATTAGAATCAACGGGCAAGCGCGTTGTCACCCGGCGAGTTTGTTAGGTAACATATCGGTTTGGTGCATTCAATAGCGCAACCTGCGTTGTTAAATTTATAAGCCCTGCAATTCAGGAGTTTCCGTGTCAGAACTTTGCCCATGCTGCAGCAACCTTTCTTTCGAAGAGTGCTGCCAGCCATACATCGCTGAGTGTAAAGTGGCGCCGACACCGTCTGCGCTGATGCGCTCGCGCTACACCGCCTACGTCCTGAAAAATGCGAGTTATCTGATCGCCACCTGGCATCCGGATTGTCAACCCGGGCGCTGGCGTGAGAGTTTACAGGAAGGCTTTACCAGTACGCACTGGCAAGGTTTACAGGTGATCGCGCAGTCAGAGGGACGCAATGCTGATGAAGGTTTCGTTGAGTTTGCTGCACGATTTACCGAAACCGGCGACGAACATATTCATCTGATCCATGAGCGTTCGCGATTTCTTCGTTTGAACGAACGCTGGTACTATATCGACGGAATTAAACCGCAGACAGGACGCAATGACGCCTGCCCGTGCGGATCGGGTAAAAAATATAAGAAGTGCTGCGGTAAATAATTCAACCGTACTATTTTAAGTCTTGGACAGGATCCACAACCTCATGCCGCAACAGAACGTACAAACCAAGGTACTACGCACCATTTGCCCTGACGCAAAAGGTCTGATCGCCAAAATTACCAATATTTGCTACAAGCACGAACTTAATATCGTGCAAAACAACGAATTCGTCGATCACCGCACCGGACGCTTCTTTATGCGTACCGAGCTGGAAGGGATTTTCAACGACACCACGCTGCTGGCCGATCTTGACAGCGCGCTGCCTGCGGGTTCCGTGCGCGAACTCAACAGCACCGGACGCCGCCGCATTGTTATCCTGGTCACCAAAGAAGCCCATTGTCTGGGCGATCTGCTGATGAAAGCGGCTTACGGCGGTCTGGATGTTGAAATCGCTGCGGTGATCGGTAATCACGACACGCTGCAAACGCTGGTCGAACGTTTTGATATTCCGTTCCATCTGGTCAGTCATGACGGCCTGACCCGCGAACAGCACGACAGCGCAATGATTGCGCAAATCGACCAGTATCAGCCTGATTATGTGGTGCTGGCTAAATACATGCGCGTACTGACGCCGGGCTTTGTGCAGCATTATCCGCATCAGGTGATCAACATTCACCACTCATTCCTGCCGGCATTTATTGGCGCCCGCCCGTATCATCAGGCGTATGAGCGCGGCGTGAAACTGATTGGTGCCACCGCGCACTACGTGAATGACAACCTGGATGAAGGTCCGATCATCATGCAGGACGTGATTAACGTCGATCATACTTATACGGCGGAAGATATGATGCGCGCCGGTCGCGACGTTGAGAAAAACGTGCTCAGCCGTGCCTTATATCGCGTGCTGGCGCAGCGTGTCTTTGTTTACGGCAACCGCACTGTCATTCTGTAATCCGCCTTCTGACGGTGCTTTTCGCTCAGAGAAGCACCGTTAAGCGCAAAAAATCCGCAAACGAACTTTATTATCGCTTTCAGCGCTTTACACCTTCGAATCATTTGGTATTATGCGCCCCGTTCGCAGCTAACCGCTGCAGCGACAAAAATCATCCATGTAGCACATGATGGTTTTGGCCAAGAAGTATGTAGTAAATGCCACAAAAGTTGTGGTGGGGTTCCCGAGCGGCCAAAGGGAGCAGACTGTAAATCTGCCGTCATCGACTTCGAAGGTTCGAATCCTTCCCCCACCACCATCTTCTATGTGCAACCGCACCTTCCGAAAAATCCCAAACTAAATAAAAACTCAAATCGGGAAGGATGAAGAATCTTCGACACGAAGGTTCGAGCCGAGCGAAGCGAGACAGCGTTGCGCAGCAACGACCCGCAGGGCGAGGCCAGTGGCCGAGTAATCCTTCCCCCACCACCATCTTCCCGAGTTGTCCACTCAGTCCCTTCTGTACAAAGTCCCTTTACAGTTAACTATCAAACCTGAACAAAATGCCCTGCTGAGACTTCCTGATATTGCCTTTGCGGCGGAATATAGCCGTTATCGCGCACCGGGCTTTTCAGCTCATCGACCTGCATTTGCCGCTTAAGCATTCTGCGCGACGGATCCGGCACCGGCACTGACGCCATCAGTTTTCGCGTATAGGCATGCTGGGGATTATCGAATATCGCCGCACGCGGGCCAATCTCCACAATCTCCCCGAGATACATCACCGCCACGCGATGACTCACCCGCTCGACCACCGCCATATCATGCGAAATAAACAGGTACGACAGATTCATGCTTTCCTGCAAATCGAGCAGCAAATTCACCACCTGCGCTTTCACCGACACATCCAGCGCGGATACCGATTCATCCGCGACAATCACTTTCGGATCGAGCGTCAGCGCGCGTGCAATACAAATCCGCTGGCGCTGACCACCGGAAAACTCGTGCGGAAAGCGGCGCAGCATGTCCGGCGACAATCCGACCTTTTGCAGTAACGACGCGGCTTTCTCTTTTGCATCGCTGCGGTTATGCAGTTTATGTTGCAGCATCGGTTCAATCAGCGCGTCACCAATACGCATACGCGGATTCAGGCTGGCAAACGGATCCTGGAATATCATCTGAATCCGCTGCCGCATCTGTAAAATATCGCGTTTGCCCAGATTCATCACATCAAAACCGTCGAAATCAATCGCGCCGCTGTGTGGTTTCAGCAGCCGCGTTACCGCGCGGCCGGTAGTGGATTTTCCGCAACCGGATTCCCCCACCAGCGACAGCGTTTCACCCTGGAATAAATCAAAGCTGATGTTTTCTACCGCATGTACCGCTCCAACCTGACGGCTGAATATGCCGCCATACACCGGGAAACGTGCGCTGAGATTTTTCACCGAGAGCAATGGCGTCAGCCCCGAAGCGACCGTTCCTGCCACTTCCCCCGGCACGCTTGCCTCACCGGTTTGCAGATTGATTTGCGGAAAACGTAACGGCCAGTCACGCCCCTGCATCGACCCGAGTTTCGGCACGGCGGCCAGCAAAGCACGGGTATAAGGATGTTGCGGGCGATGGAAAATATCCTCCGTCGCCCCGCTTTCCACCGCTTCACCACGATACATCACCAGCGTGCGGTCAGCGATTTCCGCCACCACGCCCATATCGTGCGTGATAAACAACACCGCCATCCCTTCTTCTTCCTGCAACGTCTTGATCAAATCCAGAATCTGTCCCTGAATGGTCACATCCAGCGCGGTCGTGGGTTCGTCGGCAATCAGCAATTTAGGTTTCAGCGCCAGTGCCATGGCAATCATCACGCGCTGACGCATGCCGCCGGAAAACTGATGGGGATATTCATCAAACCTTTTGGTTGCATTGGGAATACGGACTTTTTCCAGCAACCGCAGAGTTTCTGCCCGCGCTTCGGAAGATGACATGCCCCGGTGCCGTTTGAGACTTTCGGCGATTTGCCTGCCGATACTGAATGTAGGATTGAGCGACGTCATTGGCTCCTGGAAAATCATCGCCATGTCGTTGCCGCGAATATCACGCATCTGCTTATCCGAAAGCGCCAGCAAACTGCGCTGATTCAGCCAGACTTCACCCTCAATCCGGCTGCTTTGTGCTTTCAGCAAGCGCATCACCGACAACGACGTCACGCTTTTTCCCGAACCGGATTCGCCGACGATCGCCAGCGTTTCGCCGGGATAGACATCAAACGACAAATCGCGTACCACCGGCAGCCAGTCGTCTTCGCCGCGAAACGAGGTAGTGAGATGTTTCACGCTCAGCACGGGCTGACGGTTTTCCGGTTGTCCGGTGGTCGGGGTCATTTCATTTGCTCCTGGAGGAAAGCTGCACCTGCGGCACGTAGCTGAAGTCACGGTCAAACGGGAACGTTTTACGCGGTTTGCGATGGCGTGGCAGGCGTTCGACAAACTGATCGACCACGCCATTCGACAGCGCCATCAGGTTCGGGCTGGCAATCGGTGCCAGTTCCGGTGACAGATAGCCGGATTTCACGACAACAATGTCTGCGGTATGTGGATCCAGTTCCAGCACGGTAAAGTCGCTGATGTTGTGATACGGGCGGCGGCGCGCCGACACCACCACATCAATCCCGCCAATGCGCAGCACGGCCTGACGGTCAGCCGGTGTCAGTGCGTCAAGCAGGAAGACGACTTCAAATTCACCTTTCACCTGCGGGCTGGAATGATCGAGCGACGCGCCAAGTGTCAGCGTCAGTATTGACCCGACACCGGCATTGAATGCGGCATCGGTTGCCGGCGCATCGGCAATCCCGGCCACAATGGTATTTTGCGCATACTGTTTGATCAGTTCCTGCAACACATCCGCGCGGTCACCGACACCGCCACCTGTCGGATTATCGCCAGAATCCGCCAGCACCACCGGCCGCGTTTCACTGGCAATCGCTTTTTTCACACAGGCCTCAACGGTGTCGGTTTCGCAGCCAAACACAAAGTCTTCCCGTGCGTCCCAGTAAGCCTGTGCCAGTTGAGTGGCCTGCTGTTCCAGCACAGTACGGTCGGTGCCGGTCATGATCACCGCCGCCGTCGCACGCGGCTCATCCGCCCACACATAACCCACCATCAGTGAGCTGTCCCATACGCCGTCAACTTCATCCATTTCCGGCAAACGGGTGTACAAACTTTTCGCCGGTTCATCTTCCGTACTGGTGCGCTCGCCGGGTAACACCACCGGCACCGGCACCCACAGCAGCGTCGGTTTTACGCCGGTTTGCAGATGCTTTACCAGCATGGCGACAGAACGGCGCATGGTTTCTTCCACATCAATATGCGGCGCAGTGCGGTAGGTCGAAAACATATCAATGGCGTCAATAATGCGTTGTGACACGTTGCCGTGCAGATCATAACTGACGCTGATCGGGCAATCCGGCCCGACGGCTTTACGCGCCGCGGCAATCCAGTCACCTTCGGCATCCTCCAGCCCTTCAACATACATCGCGCCGTGCATCGCCAGATACAAACCGTCGAACGGTTTTCGCGCCTCCAGACCCGCCAGCATTTCCGCTTTGAATTTATCGTACGTCGCACGCGCTACCGGACCACCGGCAATAGCACGGGCGTGAATTGTCGGTAAAAACGTCGCAGGATAGTCCTGCAAAAAACGAAAGCGCGGTGATGCCAGTAACTGCGCATCACGCACGACGGTGAAATCCTTTTCCTCGTTAAGCACCGGATTGTAAGTGCTGCATTCAATATGGATACCGCTGACCGCTATACGCATGTTGCTCATTCCTCAGACAGGCTTCAGACCGACCAGAAAGCGATGTGCGGCTATACTCGCCGCCGCGCGCGCCCAGGTGTCGTCGTTTAGGGTAAAAGTACGAACCGGTGTTTTACCGGCGTTGCCCGGCAACACATTGGCTTCAACAGACTGATGTACAACCGTGCCGAACAGCCCGGAAAAATCGGCATCCTGATGGGCAATCAGGATCAGGTCCGGGTCATTGATTTGAATCAGATGCGATATCGCCAGGCCCAGCGCAGAACCGGCACGGTGCAAAATACGGATTGCCGCCGTCTGGCCCTGCATCGCCAGTTGTTCCAGCCCGCCGATCGTGGAAGCATCCAGCCCTTCAGCTTTGGCCATTTCCGCAATAGCATTGAGGGAGGCCAGCGTGTCGAGACAACCGCGCTTGCCGCAGCGGCATGGGGAACCGTTCAGCTCCAGCGTGCAGTGCGCGATCTCCCCTGCACCGCCGTGTAAACCACGATGCAATTGCCCGGCGATGAAATGCGCGCTGCCAATCCCCGCCCCGTGGCTGACCAGCGTAAAGCTGCTCAGATCACGCGCCTGACCAAAACTTTTCTCGCTCACCGCCAGCGCTTTGGCGTCATTTTCAATAGCCACGTCCATGCCTGTCGCCTGCGAAATCAGCCTGGCCAGCGGCACATCCCGCCAGCCCAGCAACGCCGACTGCACGCAGGTCGACTGATGTTCATCAATGAGGCCCGATAGCGTCACGCCCAGCCCGACCAGCTTTTTTGCCGCCTCGGGATGAGGCTCGAGTAACGCCGGTAAGGCGCTGGCGATATTGGCTGCCAGTTGTTGCGGATCCGCATCAGCAGCAAAAGAGACCCGCGAAAGTATTTCGCCATGCAGATTGATCAGGGCCATTTGCGCCGGATTTTGCAGCAAAGAAACACCGGCAAACCACGCGCCGTCAGGATGCACGACCAGACGTACCGACGGTCTCCCCTGTCCGCTGCCCGGCACCGTTTCTGCCTCATGCAGAAAACCGGCCTCGATCATCTCGCGTACCACGCCGCCGATAGCCGCTTTACTCATTCCTGAGGACTGCGCCAGTTCGGTACGGCTTAAACCGCCTGCGGCATTCACTGCGCCCAAAATCTGACGTTGCAAAGTTGTTAGCATATTCGTTTTGGCGCTCTCAGTTTTCGCTCATCTGCATTGACATTAAACGGTAGAAATGGATATATCAATGCCAATTAGTTCACAAATTAAACTAAATGTTCCGATATAAGTATTTCATATGAACTATTTGTTAAATCTCTTTGTTAAAACAAACTGTCATTAAAACCGGCGTTTTACTCAACCGGCAGACTGAGCCAGAGCCACTTAATCCGATTTTTCACGCAGAGGGCAGAACATGAAGATTACCCGTTATATCCGGCGTCCCTTACCGTTAACGCTGCTGAGCAGCGCCCTTCTCGCCGCGTTTTCGCTGCCGGTGTTTGCCGCCACGCTGAACGTGATGCAAAACGAAGCGCCGCGCAGTATGGATCCGGGCAACCAGACCGCGACCTTTACCGGCACGGTACTGGATCCAATGTATGAAGGTCTGCTGCGCATGTCGCCGCAACTCAAACCGGAAGCGGCGCTGGCGACCTCGTGGAGCAGCGATGAAAGCGGGCTGGTGTGGACCTTCAAACTGCGCAGCGGCGTCACTTTCCACGACGGTACACCGTTTAACGCCGATGCGGTGGTCGCCAACTTTGCCCGCCATCTCGATACCAAACGCGGGCTGGCCGCCAGCGGACGTCTGCGTACTTTCCTTGACAGCGTCACCAAAACCGACGATTCCACCGTCGTGTTCAAACTGAAAAAACCCTATCCGGCCTTCCTGAATTTACTGACTACCGGCGCCTGTCTGATGGTCAGCCCTGCAGCGGATAAAACCGGTACGCTCGACAGCAAAGCGGTCGGCACCGGCCCGTACAAAATGGTGCAGTACAAAACCGGCGAATTCGTGCTGGAAGAAAAATATCCGGGCTACTGGGGTGATAAAGCCGCCGGGCCGGACGACATTAAATGGACCTGGAGCGCTGAACCTTCGGTCATGAACATGGCGTTGCAGGCGGGTGAAACCGACGTCATCAACCCTGTGCCGCCGCAATTTGCCCGCGTACTGAAAAATAATCCTAAATTCAGTTTGCATGAAAGCCCGGGTGCCGCCGTGTTCTGGGTTGCGCTGAATACCGACCTTAAACCCCTGAGTGACGTCCGCGTCCGTCAGGCACTGAACTATGCCACCGACCGCGACGGACTGGTGCGCGCCATCATGTCCGGTTTCGCACAACCGGCGAATTCCCCGCTGGCACCGGTGACCGCCGGTTATGACAAAACACTGAACCCGTATCCGCTGGATCTGGCAAAAGCCAAAGCCCTGCTCAAAGAAGCCGGTGTGGCTGACGGTTTCACGATGTCGATTGCCGTACAGGGTCAGGACGCCCGTATCGGTCAGGTGCTGCAAAGCATGTGGGCGAAAATCGGCGTGAAACTTGACGTGCGGATCATGGAAAGCGGCGTGTGGACTAAAGCCGCGTTTGCCGATCAGGCCGGTAAAAAAGCCGATAACACCGGTGCGGTGCTGGCTTCCTGGTCTTCCGGCGCCAACGGCGCAGATCTGCAACTCCGTCCGCTGTACTACAGCAAAAGCTTCGCACCCGGCGGCGCGAATCTGGGCTTCTTCAGTGACCCGAAACTGGACGACATGCTAGACAAAGCCGCCTCAACGCTGGATGAAAACACCCGCAACGCGATTTACGTTGACGCCCAGAAAGAAATTAACCAGCAGGCACCGCAGGTGCTGTTGTATTACCAGAATGATTTGTACGCTACCGGCACGAATATTTCAGGCGTCACGATGATCCCGGGTGGACAAATTGTGGTGAAAGATGCACAGAAAAAATAACCGCAGTATCTACAGTGGAAAATAGCCATGAAAGCCTATCTTGCCAAAAAGCTCATCGCCTTCCCGGTCATCCTGATCGGGGTGTCGATGCTGATTTTTGTGTCCATCCGCGCGCTGCCGGGCGATCCGGCGCGTCTGATGGCCGGGCCTGAAGCGACACAGGAAGCGGTCGATGCCATGCGCGTTCGTCTCGGGCTGGATCAGCCGCTGGTGACGCAATATCTGCATTTTGCCGGTGATGTGTTGCAGGGCAATCTCGGCATCTCGCTACAGTCGCAGCAGCCGGTCACGCAGGAAATCGGGGAACGAATGCCGTATACCCTGATGCTGGCGGTGCTGGCGTACTTTCTGGCGGTGGCGGTTGGCGTTCCGGCGGGCATGATAGGCGCGGTTTACCGCAACCGCTGGCCGGATTTTGGCGTGATGTTGCTGGCGATTGCCGGCGCGTCCATCGCCAACTTCTGGCTGGGGCTGATGGCAATGAATACTTTTTCGGTCAATCTCGGCTGGCTGCCGCTGCTCGGCGCGACATCATGGAAAAGCTACATTCTGCCTTCCGTGACGCTGGCGGTTTTACCCATGGCGGTGATGGCGCGCATGACGCGTTCCAGCATGCTGGATGTCTTGTCGGAAGATTATATCCGCACCGCGCGCGCCAAAGGTTTGTCCGCCACTACCGTGTATTGCAGCCATGCGTTTCGCAATGCGCTGATCCCGATTGTCACTATTGTGGCGCTCAATTTCGGCAGCCTGATTGGCGGAGCAGTCGTCACCGAATCCGTCTTTAACTGGCCGGGCATTGGTCGCCTGCTGGTGGATTCCGTGCGTTATCGCGATTATCCGGTCATTCAGGGCGTGGCGCTGGTCGCCGTCTGCGGCGTGGTGGTAATGAACCTGCTCGGTGAATTACTGATTGCTTTCCTGAATCCAAAAATAAGGTTCGATTAATGTCTGCCATTATCACGCAATTACCCCGTCGCAAACCGCGCACGTTGCGGTTGTTCCGCTGGTTATGGCGTCATCCGGCCGTGACTTTCGGGGGATTTATTGTCAGCCTGATCGTGCTGGTGGGCTTGTTCGCGCCATTGATCACCCGTCACGATCCTTACGCACAAGACCTGATTGATACCCTGCTTTCTCCGAATGCAAGTCACTGGTTCGGTACGGATGATTATGGCCGCGATATCTTCGCCAGAGTGATTTATGGTGCGCGGATTTCGATTATCGAAGTGGTACTGAGCGTCGGGCTGGCGATGATTATCGGCATTCCGCTGGGGATTATCGCCGGCATAGCGGGCCGTTATACCGACATGATCATCATGTGGTTTATGGACATGCTGTTTGCTTTTCCGGGCATCGTGCTGGCCATTCTGGTGGTCAGTATTCTCGGCGGCGGGCTGGTGAACTTGCTGATCGCGATTTCATTGTTTGCCATTCCGGTATATGCACGCCTCAGCCGTAACCTGACGCTCGGTTTAAAGCAGATGGAATACGTGGAAGCCGCGCAGGCGCTGGGTTTATCAAATTACCGTATTATCGTGCATTACATTTTGCGCAATGCCATCGGGCCGATTATCGTGCAATCGACGCTGACTGCCGGCACAGTGATTCTCGCCGCCGCCAGCCTGTCATTTCTGGGGCTTGGCGTGCAGCCGCCGATGCCGGAATGGGGTACCATGATGAGCGATGGCCGGAACTTCCTCGGCATTAATATTTACCTTTCGCTGTTCCCCGGTCTGGCCATTATGCTGACCGTGCTTGGTTTTAACGTACTGGGCGACGGACTGCGAGATTTACTGGACACACGCTCATGAATTCTGCAGTTTTTTGCGCCGATATCGGCGGTTCATTTATTAAATTTGGTGTTTCACGTTATTCCGGCGAAGTGGAAGAATGCGGCAAAGTGCCGACACCCGTTGCCTCATGGAATGATTTCGTTAACGCCATGCAAAATCTGATCGACACGTATGGTGCTGATTTACCGGCTGGCACACCACTGGCGATTTCCACCGCCGGGCTGGTCTCCCCCCAAACCGGCGAAATGCTGGCCACCAACATTCCCGCGTTCACCGGACATTCTCTGGCGCAAGATCTCAGTGCTGCGCTGGACCGCCCGGTCACCGCCGCCAACGATGCTGATTGTTTTGCCCTCGCTGAAGCCCATGCCGGTAATGCGCAACATCAGTCCGTCGTGGCGGCGATTATTTTAGGTACCGGCGTCGGCGGAGGACTGGTGATCAACGGCCAGCTCGTCCGCGGTCACGGCGGCGTCACCGGCGAATGGGGACACGGTGCGATTACCCGCACGGAACTGACGATTGACAACAAAAAATACGCCGTTCCGCGCCTGAAATGTGGCTGCGGCCAGACTGGCTGCCTCGATATGCTCGGCGGTGCGCGTGGCATGGAACGTTTGCATCAGCATTTTCATAGCCAGCAAAATACCAGTCTGGAGATTGTCACCGGCTGGCTGAACGGGCATCCCGACTGTTCGCTGACCGTGAATGCCTGGCTGGAACTGGTCGCCGAACCGCTGGCGCTGCTGGTCAACATCCTCGGCCCTTCCCGTATTGTCGCGGGCGGCGGGCTGGCCTCGGCAAAAGAACTTATCGCGGCGCTGGATGTGAAAGTACGCGGCGCTGTGCTGCACACTTATGCAGAACCGTTGCTGATACCGGGGAAATTTTTGACCGACGGCGGATTAGTGGGGGCATCGGTACTGGGGAGGATGGAAGGATGAGTCCTTCCGACCTCTTTTAGATTCAAAATCAAGGTCGTGGGTTGCCACCCACACCGGCCTCAAGGGTGGCTTATCGCCACCACCCTTGAGAATCCCGGGCTCTTTTTACTGCGCGCTTCGCTGGAGGCTATGTTTCAGCGAGCATGGTGATTGCCGCAAAATCCCGCCGCTGCGCGGTATCCTCCGTTCGGGTTTCAACCCGCGCAAAAAGACGCGCGGTTTTCCACCTCTCCCTCCGGCGTTATTTTGGAACCGGCCTCAGGCTTTTACTTCGCAACTTCACTAAAGTTGTTTTTAAATAGCTGGCGGGCGATTCAGAAATCTTGCTGAACGGAGCGGCCTGAAGACCTATGGCTTCAGGACCGAGTGAAGGCATCGCGCAGCGACAAGATTTCCAGCCTGTCACAGTGATACCTGAAACATAGCCAGCGCGCAGATCACGTGTTTGAAAAAGCGAGGGGAGTTCAGAGGGGAAAAGCCTTTCCCCTCTGGTCGGTTTCGGCGCGAAAGGCCGTGTGATAATCGTTATTGAGAAACCGAAACTCGCACCGGACTCACCTTAAACGCTCTATTTGGTATATGTTTCCTGTTAAAGCTACTCATATCAATTATAAAAATGCAGGAAATACCATTATGATTTTTCACCGCTATCACGGACTGGGTAACGATTATCTGGTCTGCCATCACCGCGTCGCCGCCCTGCTCAGTAACCAGCAAATCCGGCGCATCTGCGATCGTCATTACGGCATCGGTTCCGACGGTTTGCTGATCGACAATGACGATGCGGATATCCCCTCCCTGCGTATTATCAATCCCGACGGTTCAGAAGCTGAGAAAAGCGGCAACGGTCTGCGTATTTACGCCCGTTATCTGTTTGATATTGGCCGCGTCGCGCATGAGCCGTTTCTGGTGAATACACCGGGCGGGCAAGTACGTTGCGAAGTCACCGACGGCGCCCATCAGGTGATTGTGGATATGGGGCAGGCAAAATTCTCGCCAGCCGCGTTACCCGCCAGTGTAGAAGGCGATGAAGCTCTCGCGCTACCCATCGTCGCGGGCGGGCATAATCTCAGTGCGACGCTGGTATCCATGGGCAATCCGCACTGCGTAATCCGGGTGGACAAACTGGATCTGGATTTAGTAAAGCAACTCGGCTCAGAGATTGAAACGCTGGCGATTTTCCCGAAACGTACCAACGTGCAGTTCGCGCAAGTCCTTGATCGCAAAAATATCAGCATCGGCATCTGGGAGCGCGGCGCGGGTTATACGCTGGCTTCCGGCAGCAGCAGTTGCGCGGCAGCCAGCGCGATGCGCAAACTCGGGCTGGTGGATGACCATGTCACGGTACATATGCCGGGCGGAAAACTCGCCATCAGTTTCAGCGGCGACTTTCAGGTCAACATGCGTGGCCCGGTGCAGAAAATTGCCATAATTACCCTTGATAACGACTGCTTCCGGGATATGCCGGCATAGCATTCTGGCCTGCTGAACGTTCCCGGCTCACCTCCCTTGCATGAAACTCTCCTGACGGCAGCCTGTCTGCCGCTCTTTCCGCACGCCCCCTATAAACAAAACTCATACCTGCATAATGATTTTATGGCAGACAGCATGCTTTGCATGCCCCTAAGTTGGTTATCAGGAAACACAACAATGAATAACCAACTTACTGTTTAATAAATAAAATAATACTTATAAAAACCTCTCACGGCCGTTCTCCGTGCTTAACCGGTCAGTGAAATTTTGTTCAAAGTTTTAATCCGATCACATATTAATAAAAAAAACAGAGAGCGTACCCTATGAGCAACAACACCATCGTGGATGTGAAAACGTGGATAGATGAACGCCCGATATCGAAATATCAATGGGTGGTTTTGTCACTGTGTTTCATCATCATCATGTTCGACGGTTATGACGCCGCGGTAATGGGCTTTATCGCCCCGGCGCTGATCGAAGACTGGGGCATCAGCCGCGCGGAAATGGGGCCGATCCTGGGTGCCGCCATGTTTGGCGTGGCGATCGGCGCGCTGATTGCCGGACCGAACGCGGATCGCTTCGGCCGCAAGCGGGTGCTGATGTGGTCGATTCTGTGTTTCGCCCTGTTCAGTCTGCTGAGTACCTTTGCCCGCACGCCGATGGAAATGGCAATCCTGCGTTTTCTCACCGGTCTCGGCTTAGGCGCGGTCATGCCTAATACCGTGACGCTGGTGTCGGAATACATGCCCGAACGCCGCCGCAGCCTGATGATCACCGTGATGTACAGCGGCTTTAACGTCGGTTCCGGCGCGGGGGGATTTGTCGCGGCCGGTCTGTTGCCGCACTTTGGCTGGAAAGCGGTGATTTTTGCCGGTGGGATTTTGCCGCTGCTGATGCTGCCGTTACTGCTGTGGATCCTGCCGGAATCCGCCATGTACATGGTGGTGCGTAACGTCGCGAAAGAAAAAATTGCCAAAGTGCTGACCCGCGCCGGGGGTGTTTTCAGCGAAGGAACCAAATTTGTGCTCAAGGCGCCGGTTATTCAGAAAAAAGCCAAAGTATTCCAGCTTTTCACCAACGGCTACGCCAAAGGCACGATGGTGTTGTGGGTCACTTACTTCATGGGCCTGTTCGTGATTTATCTGCTCAACGGCTGGTTGCCAACCATTATGCGTAACGGCGGTTTCTCGCTGGAACGCGCGGCTATCGTCGCCGGTTTGTTCCAGTTAGGCGGAACCTTCGGTGGCCTGATGGTCGGCGGGCTGATGGACAGATTCACCGCAAAACGGGTGATTGCGGGTTTCTACATGATGGGCGTGGTCAGCCTGCTGTCGCAAGGTATTGGCAACTTTGGCCCGGATATTCTCGCCCTGCTGGTGTTCATCAGCGGTGTCTGTATCAACGGCGCACAGACCGGTTTGCAGGCGTTTTCGCCAGCCTTCTATCCGACCGAAATGCGTGCCACCGGCGTCTGCTGGATGCACGGTATCGGCCGCAGCGGCGCGATTATCAGCTCATCGATGGGCGGCGTTCTGCTGGGCGTTTTCTCCGGCCAAAACATGATCTTTATTATTCTGGCGCTGCCTGCGTTGCTGGCAGGGCTGAGCATTCTTTTACACCGCGCGGCGCACCCGGCCGAGATGATCAAAGGTGTTGATATTACTGACATCCCGGAGTTGTCGCGCACCATGAATATCCGCTAGTCTCCGGATTAGCCACCTGATAATTAGAAACATATTCATCACCATAAATAATGCGGCGCGACGTGCGTGTCGCAGTTACCCTACAAAAAGTATTGAGGATTTAAGATGGCGAAAATCATAGGCGGTTTAGCAGTTTCACATACCCCGACCATCGGTTTTGCGGTTGACCATAACAAGCAGGATGAAAGCGCCTGGGCGCCGATTTTCGAGAGTTTTGCGCCGATGCAAAAATGGCTGGATGAGAAAAAACCGGACGTGCTGGTCTACATTTTCAACGACCACGTGACCTCGTTCTTCTTCGATCACTATTCCGCCTTTACGTTAGGTATCGACGAGCAATATGAAGTGGCCGATGAAGGCGGCGGCCCGCGTGATCTGCCTGCGGTCAAAGGCCATGCGGCGCTGTCGCAGCATATCGGTGCCAGCCTGATGGCGGATGAATTCGATATGTCTTTCTTTCAGGATAAGCCGTTGGATCACGGTTTGTTCTCGCCGCTTTCTGCCCTTCTCCCGCATGAAGGCGGCTGGCCGACACAAATCGTTCCGCTGCAAATCGGCGTACTACAGTTCCCTATTCCCACCGCCCGCCGCTGCTACAAACTCGGTCAGGCGCTGCGCCGTGCGATTGAAAGTTTCCCGGAAGATTTAAACGTGGCGATTGTCGCCACCGGCGGCGTGTCGCATCAGGTTCACGGCGAACGCTGCGGGTTTAACAACCCGGACTGGGATGAGCAGTTTGTCGATATGATCGTCAACGACCCGGAACGTCTGACCGAAATGACGCTGGCCGAATTCGCCACGCTGGGCGGCATGGAAGGTGCGGAAGTGATCATGTGGCTGGTGATGCGCGGTGCGCTGTCAGCCAATGTGAAGAAACTGCATCAGGCTTATTACCTGCCGTCGATGACCGGTATCGCCACGCTGATCCTCGAAAATCAGTCGCGTGAAGCGCCGTATGATGTGCAACAGCGCCAGCGTGACAAAATCGCGCAACAAATGGCGGGCGTTGAAAAGCTGCCGGGCACCTATCCGTTCACCCAGGCACGCAGTCTGAAAGCGTTGCGCATCAACCGTTTCCTGCACCGTCTGATCCAGCCTGCATGGCGCGAGCGTTTCCTTACCGATCAGAAGGCTATGTTTGCTGAAAACAAACTGACGGAGGAGGAACAAAAGCTGCTGCGCGAACTCGACTGGCGCGGCATGATCCATTACGGCGTCAGCTTCTTCCTGCTGGAAAAACTGGGCGCAGTAGTCGGTGTCTCCAACTTACATATTTATTCCGCGATGCGGGGCGAAACGCTGGAAGAATTCCAGAAAACCCGCAATCAGCAAGTTCTCTATTCAGTAGCAGGTAAAGCGAAAGCATGACAATTTTTGAGCAACCCAAGATCGACACCCATCACCACGTGTTTGATCCGGCGCGCTTTCCGTACCTTCCGGACACGCCGTATCGTCCGGAAGGTCACGAGATTGGCACCACCGAGTATTACCGTGCCGTGATGCAGGCGTACAACATCCGCCACTCGCTGATTGTCGGCCCGACCTCGGGATATAACACCGACAGTGCGTGTCTGCTGGATGCGCTGGCAAAAGGCAGCGGGCGCTTCAAAGGCATTGCCGTGGTGCCGTTTGACATCGGCATTGAGCAGCTTGCAAACCTGAAAAATGCCGGTGTGGTCGGCATTGCCATGAACGTCGCGATGCTCGGCACGGAGTCGTTTTTGCATCTCGACGGCCTGATGGGGCGTCTTGCCGAACTGGATATGTTCGCCGCCATTCAGGTGCAAAACGATCAGCTTCTGGCATTGTTGCCGCTGATCAACCGCAGCAAAACGCGGCTGCTGATTGATCACTCCGGACGCCCTGACGTCACGCAAGGCCTGCAACAACCGGCTTTTCAGGCACTGCTCAGTCTCGCTGACCAGCAAAGAACCTGGGTAAAACTGTCGGGCTTAGCGAAATTCAGCCGTCAGCCTTTCCCGTATCAGGACGGGCACGCCTACCAGCACGCCCTGCTGGATGCCTTCGGCGCCGAGCATTGCATGTGGGGTTCCGACTGGCCGTTTCTGCGGGCGGAGCACCGGATGGATCTCGGCACGTTACTGATGCTGGTCGGACAATTATTCCCTGACGAAAAAATCCGCCAGCAGATTTTGTGGCAGACCCCGAAAGATTTGTTTGGATTTACGGATTACTGAAAAAAGGCAGACACTGATGAACTACAACATTGCCGTATTCAACGGCCCGAATCTCAATTTACTGGGCACCCGTGAACCGGAAACCTACGGTCACGACACGCTGGCGACCATCGAAAAGCTTTGTCATCAGACTGGCGAAAACTGCGGCGCAAAAATCGAATTCTTTCAGACCAATCACGAAGGCGATCTGATTGACCGCATTCAGGCATGCCGTGGCAAAGTGGACGCGATTGTGCTCAACGCCGCTGCGTGGACGCACACGTCCGTCGCCATCCGTGACGCCGTGACCGCCGTCAGCCTGCCGCTGTACGAAGTGCACATCACCAACGTGCATAAACGCGACGCCTTCCGCCACCATTCATTCCTTTCCGACATCGCCGTCGGTGTAATCTGCGGTTTCGGTATTCAGGGCTATGAATATGCGATCAGACAGGCTGTGGTGAATCTGAATAAATAAAGCAGATTTTTGGAAAGTAAAACTTAAATAATATAAGGATTCAGAGTGTGAATCCTTGTATTTCAGGCATGTTATTCAGCAGATTTTCGCGTACCAATACAGCAGACCGCCAGCGATATGACAAACAATGTTGCTGTCTGATCATAAAGAATCACTGAATCCGTCAGTCCGGTAACGAATAAAGCAATAAATGGAAGCACCATGCCTTTAATATTAACTTTCCTCACCCACCCATAGATTAAAACCAGATAAGGCAGCAATAAGGAAAACGTTCCTAATAATCCCTGAAGTGTAGTGACCTCAAGAAATTCGTTGTGCATATTATATTGAACATTGGTATAGCCTTCCGTGTTTTCCGGATGATGCGTTTTGATAAACGCTCTGGCCAACGTGGTTCTCTCATCAGGCGTAGTAAAACCAATATGGTGATGTAACAGGTATATACCACTTTCCCAGATTGCCACCCTGGCCCCCAGTGATGTTGAACTTTGTACATCATATTTCTGGATATCATTAATACCCTGGGCCCAGCGATGCCCGGTGATGCCTAAAATCGTCACAATAGCGAGCACGACCAACCCCGCCATCTGCCAATTTTTTCTTAAGTCTATTTTATACTCTAAAAATATAAAGGTAAGCTTAACGAATATGAGAGCGAGAATGGTAATTCTTGTCCCACATAAATACAGGAGGATAAAGGTCAGTATAAAAGCCCCTAAATCCAGACACTTTGAATAACGATGATTTTCTAACCGGCTTAACCCCAGATAAGCCGCGTATATGAAAATAATCATATAAGAGGACATTGACGATGCATCAGTCGTCAGTTTTATCCGGTCATTCACGGTATAAAAATGTTCATGTAACCCGAAGCCCAGCGTAACAATCAACCCCACCACGATTATTACTTTACTTAAGAATATAGTTTTTTGAGTTGTCAGCGAACCATACACAGAAAGGCATAAGATGACAAAAGCACCCAGCAGGATCCTTTTGCTCCCTACTAAATAATTGTTAATGATGCCTGCGCTCGTCGGCGAGGGATCTATGCCATTATGCTTTAGCATCATTGCCCAGACAAAACGGACTGCGGCTAAAAAAAACAATGAAAAGAACATCACCAGATAAAAATGTTCATTCTTAAATGAGATATCCTTTTTGTAAATAGCATATAAAGTGGTAAAAAAACTGACGTAAGAAACAACATAAAATATTTTTTGTGGCCATCCGGTAATAAACATGCTCAATGAAAGTGAAATGCAAAGAGCAATAACTGATGCATTAACAATTATTTTCAAAGGAGCTGTAGCAGATTTGCTATTCATCTTTTCCCTCAGCAATCTTATTAAGAATATTCTTAAAATTATTCATATACGCATCTTCGTAAAACTTCCCGATACTTTCCTTTATCACGGCCTGCTCTGGCAATACCCGATCACGGCCTATTTTATTAATGATTTGAGAAAGCGTAATAATGTCATTTTGCGGATAAAGTTGCCCATTAATATTGTTTTCAATTATTTCTGACGGACCGCTGATACAATCAGAGGAGACGCAATATATTCCCCGGGATATCGCTTCCAGCAGCACAAGCGGGAAGCCTTCGAAATTAGACGTCATGACCAGGCAAGTGACTTCTTTGATATTATTTTCGACATATTCCCAGGGTTCACTTTGCCATCCATGCCAGGTAATCTGATCAGAAATCCCCGACTGTTGCGTATAAGATTGACATATGGCCAAATCTTCACCATCTCCCACGATATCTAATGACCAGCGGACACTGACCCGGGCAAGCGCATCAAAGAGATCTTTTAACTGCTTTTGTCTTTCAAAATGTATTCTGCCGATGTAGAGGATTCTGAGCGACTCAGGTCTTAAAATAACCGTATCCGTTTTTTTCACGGGGTTAAAAACCACATCGACGTTATTTTTGTCGACACCCAACTCTGTCAGTTGATTTTTTATTTCATCGCTGATCGCAAAATGATGTTCTGCTGATAACAGATAATGCGGGCGATACCGCTCCCGGGGTGGAAGATGCATCCATGTCGATAAAAAAGTCTTATGCGCAGAAAAGGTAATTGCACGACGTGCCATTAAGCTGGGTATTGTATTAAGTGTAATGACATGTTCTGGTTTATATTTTCTGATAAAAAAGAGAAGCCGCAGAGTATGTATGAAGTTTTTTACTTTTTTATTTCGTAGTGTGCAGACACTTTCAAATAGCACGGCATTATCGAGCCAGGATTTTGAGTACGTCTTTTCACCACTATTGATGACAAAAAAACCCGCCTCAAACTCTTCACTCTTTTTGAGTGCTGATATTACCTGGCTGGTCACGTTTTCCATGCCGCCACGCCCGATAAGTAAATCTGTCACAAGCACTATTTTCTTTTTATTAATAACTTCTTTTTCTTTAGTTATCATAGTCCAGTCTCTTCACAGCCCTCAAACCGCGAGAGCAATATTCAACCTTTATTTCTCAACACATATTTATACAAGGTTTATCAAAAAACAGGCATTCCCTTCACAAGGGCGGCCATCTTACCTTAAAATGACAGGCCATTCATGTACAAAACAGACACAAACGTAACCTTGTCTTAAAAATTAGAGAATTCCCAATACTGACAGGGCCTGTAAAACGAGGGCGATCTGATACAGGTATTTTGTTTATACAACGAACCGGAATTCATCCTGTTTGTATTAAGGATAATAATTACCCCAAAACCAAAGCACATAACAACATCGTTCATATTTCACACACGATAATTACCCGTAATCAAAATTCTCATATGAAAATGGGGTTGCCACACACTTTTCTGATCTCCATCACCAGCGCCTCTGCGGCAGGTGAAAGCAGACTTCCGGCGCGGAACGTCAGGCCGATGGCGCGGTGCGTATCGGCCAGATCCAGCGGCAGTTTGGCCAGTTCGCCGGATTCAAGCTCATGCTCAAGCTGGCGCGCTGACACGGCTGCCAGCATGTCGGAACCGAGCAGCAGCCCTCGCACAATCCCCAGATCACCACTTTCCACCACCGGATCCGGCGGCGGCATCCCCATGGCGGCAAAACTGTTATCCAGCAGGTGTCTTGCCGGGGTTTCAGCACGCGGCAACACCCAGCGCGCCTCGCGCAGAGTTTCCTGCGTGACATTTTCTGCCAGCAACGGATGTCCTTTTCTCGCCAGAATCACCATGCTTTCGGTAAACAATGTTTCTGTTGCCATATCAGCCGCATAATCACGGGATCTCAGCGCGCCAAAAATAAAGTCCACTTCGCCGGACCGCAGCTCGGACGCCAGTGCGCTGAAGGCACTTTCGTTGGTCACCACTTTCACGCCGCTGTAGCGCTGCGTCAGGCCGATAATCGCCTGCGGCAGTAAGCGCGTGCGCCCGAGTGGCAAAGCGCCAACCTGCACAGTGCCTTCCAGCACACCGCGACGGGCGGCAATGTCGGCGGGAATATGACGCAATTCATTAAGCGCACGACGCAGGTTCGGCACGATATCCTGCCCCGCAAGTGAAGGCATCATGCCGTGCGGTGTGCGTTCCAGCAGCGCAACACCGGCACCGTTTTCCAGTACTTTCAGCGCAGCACTGACCGCGGGCTGGCTGAGGCCGAGCAGCGTGGCCACCGTCTGCATATGCCGGGTTTTACACAGAGAGATAAAAATTTGCAGACGCCGGACGTTAAACAGATACAGCGGTTCGGTATCCCCGCGCCTTTGCCCGCTTTTGCCCTGTAATTTCGCCAGCTGCGAGGGGATCTGCCGCAATTCGGCAATCGCCCGTCGCGCACGCGGCAGCACGCATTTACCAAAATCCGTCAGTAGCATGCCGTTGGCATGACGTTCAAACAGCGGAACATCGAGTGACTGTTCCAGATCCCGTATCGCCCGTGTTACCGCAGATTGTGTGCGGTACAGTTCATCAGCCGCGCGGGATACACTTCCCTGGTCGACCACCTGACAAAATGCTCTGATTTGCATCAGGTTACTCAGCATCTCAGACTCTGCCATCCCCTTCTCCTTTCAGCTTTTTTTGCGTGACCTTTCCCTGCAATATAAATAAAACGCATACCCCCTGCAATCAAATGAATTACCCGTCGCAGACTCAGACTGACAGCATGGAACTCAGACTTTTTGAGAACAAAAACCAAGGACATCTCCATGACTCAGCCAAAAAAAGAGAACACTAAAAGTGCATTAGTCGTCAGTGCCCACTCTGCCGATTTCGTCTGGCGTGCGGGCGGTGCCATCGCCAGACATACTCAGGCCGGTTACGCCGTGCACATCGTTTGCCTGTCGTTTGGTGAACGCGGTGAGTCTGCCAAACTGTGGCGCAAGGGCAATATGACCGAAGAAATCGTGAAAGCATCACGCCGCGAAGAAGCCATGGCCGCCGCCGAAATCCTCGGGGCCAGTGTCGAGTTTTTCGATATGGGCGATTATCCGCTGCGCGCCGACAAGGAATCGTTGTTCCGTCTGGCCGATGTTTACCGCCGCATACAGCCGCATTTTGTGCTGACCCATTCGCTGAAAGACCCGTACAACTACGATCACCCGATGGCGACGCATCTGGCACAGGAAGCACGGATTATCGCGCAGGCAGAAGGCTATAAGCCGGGCGAAACCATCGTCGGCGCGCCACCGGTTTACTGTTTTGAACCACATCAGCCGGAACAGTGCGACTGGAAACCCGATGTTCTGCTCGATATCACTGATGTCTGGGACAAGAAATATCAGGCAATTCAATGCATGGCCGGTCAGGAACATCTGTGGGAATACTATACCCGCGTCGCCCAACAGCGCGGCGTGCAGGCCAAACGTAACGTCGGGATCACCAGCGCCAAAAACATCGTTTACGGCGAAGGCTATCAGAGCCTCTTCCCGCGAGTGACAGAGGATTTAGCATGAGTCTGGTCGGCAAAAAAGGCGTCGTGGTTCGCCATATTCCACGGGCAAATAAAGCAGATGTGTCGGCACTGGCGGCTTTTGGCGTGGCGACGGTACATGAAGCGCAGGGTCGCAAAGGCTTGCTGGATGCGGGCATCCGTCCGATACAGCAGGATTGTGCGATTTCCGGCAGCGCCGTCACCGTGCTCACCGCACCGGGCGATAACTGGATGTTCCATGTGGCAGTGGAACAGTGTCAGCCGGGCGATATTCTGGTGGTTGCGCCAACTTCACCCTGTTCCGACGGCTTCTTCGGCGATTTGCTGGCAACGTCACTGAAAGCGCGCGGTGTGGTCGGGCTGGTTGCCGATCTCGGCGTGCGTGATACCAAAACGCTGCGCGATATGGGTTTCCGCGTCTGGTCACGGGCCGTTCACGCGCAGGGTACGATCAAAGAAACGCTCGGCTCCGTGAACGTGCCGGTTGTCTGCGCCGGACAGTTAGTGAATCCGGGCGATGCCATTGTGGCCGATGATGACGGCGTTGTGGTCATCCCCCGCGAAGAGGTCGCGCAAGTGGCACAGGCCAGCCGTGAGCGGGAAGCCCTGGAAGAAAGTAAACGCGCAAGAATGGCTGACGGTGAACTCGGATTGGATATCTACAATATGCGCCCGCGTCTGGCAGAAAAAGGCCTGAAGTATTTCGATTCGCTGGAAGAACTGGAAAATGCCGCAAGGCGCTGAGGAGCCGATATGCCGCAGACCCGAATCCCCTGCCTGCTGATGCGCGGCGGGACGTCAAAAGGCGCATTTTTTCTGGCGGACGATTTACCGCACGAGCAGGCCTTACGCAACAATGTGCTGCTGGCGGTGATGGGTTCCCCCGATCCGCGCCAGATTGATGGCCTTGGCGGCGCCGATCCGCTGACCAGCAAAGTGGCGATTATCCGCCCTTCGGCACGCCCTGACGCCGACGTCGATTATCTTTTTGCGCAGGTTAATGTCGATAAAGCCGTGGTGGATTACGGACAAAACTGCGGCAATATCCTGGCTGCCGTTGGCCCGTTCGCCATTGAAAGGCAACTGCTGAGCGCGGTTGAAGGGATTACCCCGGTGCGGATCTTCATGGAAAACACCGGCCAGATTGCGACCGCGCATGTGCCGGTAAAAGAGGGTCAGGTGTGCTATCAGGGGGAGTTGCGCATCGACGGCGTACCCGGCACCGCGGCGAAAATCAGCGTGGAATTTGCCAATATCGCCGGTTCCAGTTGCGGCGCGTTGCTGCCAACCGGTAACGCCCGCGACACGTTCGACGGTATCGACGTCACCTGCATCGACAATGGCATGCCCGTTATTCTGCTGCGCGCCGCCGATTTCGGGCGCAGTGGTTATGAAAGCCGTGAACAGCTGGATGCAGACACGGAGCTGAAAAAACGCCTCGAATCCATCCGCTTACAGGCGGGCCCGAAAATGAAACTCGGCGATGTCACGCAGCGCACCGTGCCAAAAATGACATTGATTGCCGAACCGCGAAACGGTGGTGCCATCTCCAGCCGGACGTTTATTCCGCATCGCTGTCACGCCTCGATTGGCGTACTCGGCGCGGTCAGCGTCGCCAGCGCCTGCCTGATCCCCGGCAGCATCACCGAAGGGCTGGCACATAGGCCGTCCGGCAACACGCCGTTAATCAGCGTGGAACATCCGGCCGGCGAATTCAGCGTGGAATTACAACTCGATCCGACAAAAACAGGGGCAGAACGGCTGGCTGGCTGTGCCCTGTTACGTACCGCAAGGCTGATTTTTGAAGGCCGTGTCGCCATCCCCGCCAGCGTCTGGGACGGTCATCAGGACGATCAACAGGGATCTCATCATGAATAACGTCACCCGCATTACCCTCATCGGCCTCGGCGAAGTGGGCACCATTCTGGCAACGGATCTGAAAAAGCAAAATCCGGCACCGGATATCGTGGCGTTTGATAAGCTGACAGATTCAGCGGTTATCAGGCAGCGCGCCCGTGACGCCGGAGTGCATTTTGCGCCGTCACTGGAAGACGCCGTGAAAGGCAGTCAGATCATTTTCTCCGCTGTGACCGCCGCCGAAGCGTTGAATGTGGCCGGTGCCTTCGCCCGGCATCTCGCACCCGGTCAGTTCTTTCTCGATCTGAATTCAGTTTCGCCGCACACCAAACGCGAAGCGATGGCGCTGATTGAGCAGGCGGGTGGCCGTTATATCGACGTCGCGGTGATGGCGCCTTACCCGCCTGCCCGCCTGAAAACGCCGCTGTTGCTGGGAGGCACGCATGTTTACGCCATCAGCGAATGGCTGAATGAAAACGGATTTAACAGCAAAGTTCACAGCACCAGCGTCGGCGAGGCCTCGGCGATCAAGATGTGCCGCAGTGTGATGATCAAAGGCCTGGAAGCGCTGACTGCCGAATGCCTGAGTGCTGCGCGGCAATACGGCGTCGAGAAAGAAGTGCTGGCCTCGTTGCACGCCAGTTTCCCCTCACTGGGCTGGGACGGACCGTTTCCGCATTATCTTATCAGCCGCATCGCTGAACACGGCAAGCGCCGCGCCGAGGAAATGCGTGAAGTGGTGAAAACACTGGAAGACGTCAGCGTCGCGCCCAACCTGAGCCGGGGAACCGTACTTGCCCAGCAGGGGCTGGTGGATGCGCTGGCCGCGAAGGGGGTCAGATATACGGATCTGGAGCCGTTTGACTGGGGGAGGACAGTAGATCTTTTACGAAAATAAGTTGTCCCTTTCTCACCTGACCGGAGGAGAAAACCGGTCAACTCCCTCCCCTGCGAAGGGGAGGGTTGGGGTGGGGTATTACAGAGAAATCATAGCGTTGAAGTTTGCTTTGGCACGTTTTTACCCGGCGGATACTTCAACAATCGTTTCGCCATTAATACCCCCTCCCCGCCTCCCCCTTCGCAGGGGGAGGAGCTAAAACCAAACTCTGGTCAGATTTAACCGGCGTGCTTCCTTCCCTTCGCAGGGGGAGGAGCTAAAACCAAACTCTGGTCAGATTTAACTGGCGTGCTTCCTTCCCTTCGCAGGGGGAGGAGCTAAAAACTACACCCGCTCCGGCATAACCCGATGACACCTCGCCACCACGCCGCCCACCCCATGCACAAGATCCTGCGGCATCTGACAACCATCCCCGGCCAGCGGACAACGTTCGCGGAAGTAACATCCCATCGGCAGGTTACGGTTGCTGGGTAATTCACCTTTCTTATCGACTATCCCTTCATCAAGCTGACGACCGGCGCGGGGAACCGAATCCAGCAGCAGACGGGTGTAAGGATGTTGCGGTTCGGACAATACTTTTTCCGCAGTACCCAGCTCCACAATTTGCCCGAGATACATCACCGCCACGCGGTCACTCATGTGGCGAACAACCGACACATTGTGAGAAATCAGCACATAAGTCAGATTACGCTGGCGTTGCAGTTCCACCAGCAAATTGAGGATTTGCGCCTGCACTGAAATATCCAGCGCCGAGGTCGGTTCATCCAGCACGATGATGTCTGGCTCTGAAGACAGCGCGCGGGCGATAGAAATACGCTGACGCTGACCGCCGGAAAACTCATGCGGCAGACGGTCGAGGTATTCCCTGCGGATCCCCACCTGCTCTGCCAGCGTCGCAGCCAGTTCACGACGCTCGCGGCTGCTGTTGTGTTTTTGCACGAACACCGGTTCGGTGATGATCCGCCAGACCGGCAGGCGCGGATCCAGCGACGATTGCGGGTCCTGAAACACCATTTGCATACCGGAGCCGAACCAGGAATTGTCATGGCGTGCACGGTGCACTTCGCCGCTGCTCGGCTTTTGCAGCCCCATCAGCAACTGCGCCAGCGTGCTTTTCCCGCAACCGGATTCACCGACAATGCCTAACGTTTCGCCGCGGATAATATTGAGATCCAGCCCGTTCAGCGCGTGCACATAACTGGTGGGTTTACCGCGCCAGTTATAACTGGCCGGGAACCGCACGCGCACATCCTGCAACTCTACCAGTGCTTCAGCCATCATCAGGAATGCTCCTCAATGCGTTGAATGTGGATTTCGCCGGCATGACGCTGCGGATGCCAGCAGGCAACAGATTGCTGCGGAAAATGCGGCAACGAGGCCAGCGCCGGTGTCGCAATGCAGCGGTCATCGGCATGATTGCAGCGGCCACGAAACGCACAGCCCTGCGGCAGTTTGGCCAGATTCGGTACCGTGCCGGGAATGGCTTTCAGCAAACTGCGCGGCTCGCCGTTTTCCGGTGCCGCCTGTAATAATCCGATGGAATAGGGATGCGATGGCGATTCAATTACATCCGCCGTGTTGCCGCTTTCAATCACATGTCCGGCATACATCACATAAACCCGGTCGCAAAGCTGGGACACCACCGCCATATCGTGAGTGATAAATAACACGGCGGTTCCGCTGGCACGGGCTTTGCGCTGGAGCAAACGCAAAACCTGACGCTGCACCGTAACATCCAGCGCCGTGGTCGGTTCATCGGCGATAATCAGCTCCGGCTCGCAGGAAAATGCCATGGCGATCAGTACACGCTGACGCATACCGCCGGAGAGTTCGAACGGATAACGTGACATCACCTGTTCAGCATCAGCAATCTGCATGTCCTGCAGCAGGCCGATGGCTTTTTGCCACGCCTGCGCCTTGCTGAGTTTTTGGTGCAGACAAATGACTTCGCACATCTGACGGCCAATTTTACGCGTCGGATTCAGGGCGTTCATCGGCTCCTGGAAAATCATCGCCACGCGCGCGCCGCGCAATGTACGCATCTGCTCCTCACTGGCGTGAATCACGTCGGTGCCGAGCATGCGTAACGCACCGCCGGTCACGGTAAAACCGTCAGGTGGCAGCAGGCGCATCGCCATCATCGCCGTGACCGATTTGCCTGAGCCGGATTCACCGACCACGCCGACGATTTCGCCAGCGTTCACTGAAAGCGACACCTGATTCAGCGCTTTCACTTCTCCGCCGTAAACCGGAAAGACCAGTTGCAGATTGTCGATTTCCAGTACCGGCGCCTGGGATTGTTCAGTCATCTCAGCGCCCTCTGCTTTTCGGATCCAGCAGGTCGCGCAGACCGTCGCCGAACAGGTTAAAACCGGTGGCGGTAATCAGAATTGCCACACCTGGAAAGGCTGAATACCACCATTGATCGAGAATATAATTGCGTCCGTTGGAGACCATCGCGCCCCACTCTGCGGTCGGTTGTTGCGCGCCCAGGCCGATGAACCCTAACGTTGCCGCCATCAGAATCGAGGTACCGATATCCAGAGAAGCCTGCACCACCAGCGGCGGCATCACATTGCGCAGCACGTGCCAGGTAATGAGATGCCAGCGTGACGCGCCGAACGTCCGCGTAGCCTGCATATAAGCCTGATGACGCAGCATCAGCGTCTGACCGCGCGCCAGCCGCACATAAAACGGAATGCGCACCACCGCAATCGCCAGCATGGCGTTAAACAGGCTCGGCCCGAGC
Organism: Rahnella sp. WP5; assembly: GCF_000745615.1. Classification (NCBI taxonomy): domain Bacteria; kingdom Pseudomonadati; phylum Pseudomonadota; class Gammaproteobacteria; order Enterobacterales; family Yersiniaceae; genus Rahnella; species Rahnella sp. WP5. The sequence goes on from NZ_JQJR01000010.1 coordinate 259,609, forward strand.
GCGGCGGCCAGCGCCATGGTTAATACCAGCGACGGCACCGACAGCATGATGTCCATGCAGCGCATAATCAGCGCATCCACCACACCGCCGAACACGCCGGAAAAACAGCCAAGCAACGAGCCTGTCGTGCCCGCGATGATCACCACCGCCAGCCCGGCGGCTACGGATTGCTGGCTACCTATCAGCACACGACTGAACAGATCCCGCCCGACTTCATCAGTCCCAAACCAGTGCAGCGCGGAAGGTGCCTGCAAGCGGTCGGTCAGGCTGATGGCGTTAGGATCGTGCGGCACCAGCCACGGCGAAAAGATCATGATGAAAAGCACAATCAGCATGATCGCCAGCCCTAACATCGTCAGCGGACTGCGGCTCAGCAAATAGAATGTGCGCCGCCAGTTGGCAAAGCGCGGTTTGACATCTGGCGCCACGATGTCAGCCCGATGATTATTGACGCCCGGTTCAATCACAGACATTGGCTCACCCCTCACGGCCGATGCGCGGATCGATCCACACATACAGTAAATCGACGCATAAATTGACGATGACGTAGGCAAACGACACCACCACTGCAAAACCCATCACCGCCGGGAAATCCAGCGCCTGAATCGAATTCACCACGTACGCGCCCATACCCGGCCAGGCGAACACCGTTTCGGTCAGCACCGCGCCATACAACAAATCGCCCATCGCCAGCCCGAGCACGGTGACCGACGGGATCAGCGCGTTCGGCAAGGCATGGCTCAGAACCACCCGCCAGCGTGACAACCCGTTAGCCCGCGCCGTCCGAATGTAGTCTTCACTCAGTTGCTCAAGCATCGCCGAGCGAATTTGCCGCGCCACGATACCCATGTGTACAAACGCCAGCGTCAGCGCAGGCATCGCCAGATGTTGCAGGCTGTTCCAGAAGGCGTCCCGGTTACCGGTCAGCAGGGAATCGAGCACATAAAAGCCGGTGATATTGGCGGGCGGATCCATCCAGTCATCCAGCCTTCCGCCGCCCGGCAGCAGGTTCAGATGCCCGTAGAACAGGATGATGACGCCCAGTCCCAGCCAGAACGCAGGCGTGGAAATCCCCAGCACGGAAAGCAAACGCACCAGATGATCCGGAAATTTATTGCGGTACACCGCCGACAACACGCCCAGCGGAATGCCGAGCACAATCGCCAGAAACAGTGCGCTGACCGCCAGTTCCAGGGTCGCCGGGAAGAACGCTTTCAGGTCTTCGAGTACCGGACGACCAGTACGGATCGACGTGCCCAAATCGCCGTGCAACAAATCGCTGACGTAACGGAAAAACTGCACGTAAAGCGGCTGATTCAGTCCCAGTTGCTCACGAATATGTTCGACCATTTCATTGCTTGCACGATCGCCCGCCAGCAGCCGCGCCGGATCTCCCGGGATCATATGCGAGATGATAAAAGTAATGACGCACACGCCCGCCATCACCAGTATCAGACCCCAGCAGCGCTGGCGAATCAGAGTCCAAAAAGTCATAGTTTTTCCCCGTAAAACCCCTTCCAGGTCGTGAAAGGGGTTTTCGTGAATGATATTGCGGTTATTGCTTATGCATCTGACCAACATTGAAGACTTGCTCAAGCATCGGGTTGAAAACAAAGCCTTTAACGTCTTTATTCATCGCCACCTGATAGTTTTTCTGGAACAAATACACGTATGCCGCTTCGTCGATAACGATTTTCTGCGCCTGCTGGTAATAGTCGGTGCGCTGTTTCTGATCGGTCACTGACACGGCTTTTTTCAGCAACGCATCCACGTCAGGATTTGAGTAGAAGGAACGGTTACCGGGCAGGCCTTTTTTGTCGGACTCAAACCAGTAGTTCATAAACATGTACGGGTCGGCGAAATCCGGGCTCCAGTTACCGATTGAGATGTCGTAATCACCTTGCCCGATGCGGTCACGCATGGTGGCGTTAGCCAGTTTTTCCAGCTTCACGTTAATCCCGGCCTGGCCGAGGCTGGCCTGCACGGAAAGCGCGATGGATTCCCAGTTCGGATCGTTATCGGAATACAGGAAGTCCAGCGTCTGCGGCTTGTCTTTGACTTTCTCCAGGTCAGCTTTGGCCTGCGTCAGATCTAAGGTGTATTGCTTCGCCGTCGGGTCGAAACCCCACATGCCATCAGGAATTGGCCCGCGCATTTGTTTGGCGTTGCCGCCGAGAATGCCTTTCACCATGCCCTGATAATCCACGGCAGAAGAAATTGCGCGGCGTAAATCCACCTGATTCAGCGGCGTTTTGCCGTTATTGAGATACAGATAGGTCACGCGCAACGACGGGAATTCTTCCACGGCGACTTTATTTTCTTTTTTCAGGGCAGCCAGCTGGTCCATCGGCAGGGAATCGGCAATGTCCAGATCCCCGCGCGACAGTTGCAGGCGGCGGGTGGCGCTTTCACCGATAATTTTCACGGTCACACGTTTAAAGGCTGGTTTTGTGCCGCTGTAATGCGGATTGGGCACCAGCACCAGTTGCTGACCTTTTTGCCAGCGATCGAGTTTATACGGGCCGGAACCGGCAGTATGTCCCGCCAGCCACGCCTTACCTTCATCGGCCGGATTGGCTTTGGCAATCGCCGGATTGACGATACCCGCGCCGTCATTCGCCAGCGTGTACAGGAATGGCGCGAACGGCGTTTTGAGCGTAAAGGTCACCGTCATCGGATCGACAACGGTCACCGTCATGTCTTTCGGGAAGGCTTCCGACGGCCCCTGACCGATTTTCATCAGACGTTCGAACGACCATTTCACCGCATCGGCATTGACGTCGGAACCGTCATCAAATTTAGCGCCCGGCTTGAGTTTGAAGGTCCAGACCAGTTGATCCGGTGATGCCGTCCAGCTTGCCGCCAGATCCCCTTCAACCTGCGTCGAGCCTTTGCCATCTTCGGTTTTATACTGCACCAGACGCTGATACGCCGGATACGTGACCGTCCAGTCGTTGTTGTCGATAGTCACCGCAGGATCCAACGTTTGCGGATCGGCTGCTTTACCAATCACCAGCATGTCTTTCGGCACGGCGGCCTGCGTGGCAAAACTTAAGCCTGACAAGGCGAGAAAAATGGCACCGGCGACCTGTGTTTTCGTATTTTTGCGGAACGTGTTGATTGCTGTGTTGCTCATCTGAGAACTCCTGGCTCTGTCAAAAAGTGATAAGAGACGTGCAATAATTACGCGGCATTAACCGGCGGATAGCAGCCGAACCGCTCTTCCAACAACGGATACGTTTTGGCATCCGGTAATTCAAAGTGCCACCACTCGCTGGTGATACCCTTAAAGCCACCCGCCGCCATCACAGCGTTGAGCAGCAAGCGGTTACGCTGAATATGTGGCGGTAAATCGGGGTAAAACGGATGCGATACTTCGGTCATTTCATCGAAGCCCGCGCCCATGTCCACCACCTCACCCTGTTCATCCAGCAAGGTCAGATCCACCGCCACACCGCGGCTGTGGTGCGAACCGAGTCTGATATCCACCACATAATCCGGATTCGGAAATGCCGCCCACAAACAGGCCTGCGCCGCCTGCGGCCGGTAAGCGTCATAGATTTTCAACGTGAATCCGGCCAGTTTCGCGACTTCGTTACAACGAACCAACGCCGACGCGGCATCGGGATGCAGCAGGCAGAGGGATTCGCGATAAATCGGCTGACCGGTCAGGTTATCGGCGGTGGCATATTTCAGGTCGATCACCGCATCGGGCAGAATTTCAGCCAGATCGATCAGGGCAACATCAGGTGTTTTCGTATTCATCAATAAATCTGTCCGCTGGTTTAGAAATTCAGGATTCAAATTGTCCGAGCTGTTTTTGCAGAATGCGGTTATTCGCCAGGCGCTGTTCTACATCGTGACCGCGCAGTTCGAGCACCGCCGAGCACAACAGATTGAACAGGCAGCTTAGCGGCGCCATCGAGTCCCAGAACTGGCCGGTGTCGGTTTTCACCTGCAATAAATCCACCGGATAATCGCGCGCCCACGGACAGTAAATGTCGGTGATCAGTGCCACGTTCAGGCCGCGTTCACAGGCAGCTTCGCAATAAGTTTGCGCCATCTTCGAATAGGCACGGGTGTCGGTCACCACCAGATAAGGCTGCGCGAATTCCGAATTCAGGGATTCGACATAGGTGCCGGAAAGCCCGTCGGCGAAATAGACTTTTGGCCGTAAGTACTCGAGATAACTGGAGAAGTTGTTGGCAATGCCGCGTACCGACTGGATACCGAGAATAAACACCGCCTCCGCATCGGCCAGACGGCGGCTGACCTGTGCAAAACTGTCAGTTTGCGCCAACTGATACACGTGATTAATGGCTTCGAGTTCGAGCGTCAGCGACTGTTGCAACTTTTCCTGCTGCGGCTGTTTGCTGCGTTCGCGATAAGCGCCCAGACGGTCGGTAACCACCCACGGCTGATATGACGTGCCGCTTTGCAGGCGCAGCGTTTGCTTGAAGTGATCGAGATTGCGATAGCCGAGGCTGCGCAGATATCGCCCGACAGAAATGCCACTGGTCGCCGCGCTGCGCGCAATGCTGTCCGCCGTTTCAAACGGGATCTGTGCAAGATTTGCCAGCAGATAGCTGGCAATGCGTTTGCCCGTGGGTGTCTGCCCGGCAAACGAGGCTTCGATTTGTTCAATCACATCCTGCGCTGGCTGCATCAGTTAATCCCCTGTTGTTTCATTGTCAAAAAGCTAGCCGTTGTTAGTGAAATAACAATGCACGGGGTGTGCCAGTTTCGAAATATGAGTGAAATTTGTGCAGCAGATCTGAATTTATGACGATTTTATGGCCGGTGGCTGGCAAAAAACTTGCAGAATAACGGCCAGAATAAAACTTACCGATAACCCCTGCACAACAATCAGGCAACTTGTGAATGCTTTTAGTGCAATACAGACGTGAAAAGGCGTGACGTACAGAAAAATGGCAGAGGTTTTAATCACTTTGCCTTAATAGTCAACAAGTTGAATATTAAGAAAGCAGTCAGACAACTTTTTTCGTTAACCCTTTGACATGCCCACAGGCAGTCGCTATTATTCGCCCCGTTCCAACGATTCCTCTGTAGTTCAGTCGGTAGAACGGCGGACTGTTAATCCGTATGTCACTGGTTCGAGTCCAGTCAGAGGAGCCATATTAGAAAGGCCCGCTTAAGGAAACTTAAGCGGGCCTTTTGCTTTTTATACGCCGGAGCCCCTGCCTGTATGGCGTTGATGCAATCAGTGAGTGTGAAAATAGTCCTGATGCATTTTCAGTTTCCCCTCCGCGCCGGGAAATTTGGTGGTCAGATTTGGGGTCAGGTGAGTTCGATTCGGGTTGATACGGAACCAGGGCTTACCGGAGGTAAACCCTGCATTCTGGCTATTTATGCGCAGAATATTCCCGCAGACAGAGCTTAACGTTGATAAATCCGTGTCTCATAGGGCCGTAAAATGTGCAGCGCTCCCTCCTCCTGATAGTTACCCAGTAGCAATTGCGCATCTTCCAGCGCCAACTGTTGTGAATCAACTTCTTGTGGACAGGCGCTGAAATTACCGATCACCAGGATCTGCTGATTCTCCAGCGTACGCAGATAGGCGTAAATATGGGGATGGGAAGGCAACAGGAGTTGATAGTTCCCCTCAATCAGCGCTGGCATCTGCCGCCGCAGGCGGATCAGCGCACGATAAAAATTCAGAACGGAATGCTTATCTTCGCGCTGCTGCGCGACGTTGATTTCGCGGTAATTGCTGTTTGCAGGAAACCAGGGCGTCACGGAGCTGAAACCGCCATGAATGCTATGATCCCACTGCATCGGTGTACGTGAGTTATCGCGCCCGGTACGGCTAAGAATTGCCAGAATGTCTGACTCCTCCATGCCCTGTCTGCGCATTTCATTCGCACGTTTTCTTGCGGCAACATCGTCAAAATCATCCAGGCTGGCGAAATGCGTATTGGTCATGCCGAGCTCTTGTCCCTGATAGATAAACGGCGTTCCTTTCATCAGGAAGTACATAGCCGCAATGGCAGTCGCACTCTCACGATGATAGTTTTCCGCGTCGCCCCATCCTGACACCACGCGGGGAAGATCATGGTTCTCGACGTATAACGCATTCCAGCCTTTATTTTCCAGCAGCGTCTGCCAGCGCGTGAAAATATCTTTTAAGCCCATCAGATCGAGGCCAGACAGCGGTTTAGTGTGTTGACCGTCCTGCCACAGCTTTACGTGCTCAAACTGAAAGATCATGTTCAGTCTGCCGCGCTGCTCACCAACCCACTCCTCGCCCTGTTCAGCGGTGACGCCGTTCATCTCACCGACGGTAACAATGTCGTAGCGGCTGAGTACCTGTTCACACATGTCATCGACGTAATCGAGCAATCCGTCATAATTCAGATGGCGTTCGAACGACGGCACATAAGGGAGTCCCTGCGGATTAGGCATGTCGCTGAATGCTGGCTCTTTTTTCATATGGCAGATAGCATCAATTCGGAAGCCGTCCACGCCTTTATCAAGCCACCAGCGCATCATGGTGTAAATGGCCGAGCGCACCCCGGGGTTCTCCCAGTTGAGATCCGGCTGCCTTTCAGAAAACAGATGTAAAAAGTACTGCCCGGTGGCCACGCTATATTTCCAGGCGGATCCGTTAAAAATGCTCTCCCAGTTATTCGGCTCGCCACCCTGTTTACCGTCGCGCCAGATGTACCAGTCGCGTTTCGGATTATCGAGGGAGGAACCCGACTCCACAAACCACGGATGTTCATCAGAAGTATGATTAACGACCAAATCAATAATCAACCGCATCCCGCGCAGATGAACCTGCTTCAGCAGGTGGTCAAAATCGGCCATCGTGCCAAATTCTGCCATGATTTGCTGGTAATCGCTGATGTCGTAGCCGTTGTCGTCGTTGGGTGACTGATATATCGGACAGATCCAGATCAGATCGATCCCCAGATCCTTAAGATAATCGAGTTTTTCAGTTATGCCGTTAATATCGCCAATACCGTCGCGGTTGCTGTCTTTGAAGCTGCGTGGATAGATCTGATACGCCACGGCCTCTTTCCACCAGTTTGCCATCAGAGGCTCCCGATTAATAAAGCAAAAGATTCATAGGGTTGCAGTTGTAAACGCGCATCCAGTTGCTCACGTGGCGCATAGTTACTGATCAGGCAATGGCCCTGTAACGACTGCAGGTTGTCCGGCACGTCAAGCGTCAGAGGTTCACGGGTGAAATTATTGATCACCACCAGCGTCTGGTCGCCCGACGTGCGTAACCAGGCAAAAACCTGCGGATGGCTGTTGAAAATCTGCCTGAAGTCGCCGTGAACCAGCAGCGGTTGTTGCTTACGCAGCGCCACAAGTTTCTGGTAGTGGTAAAAAACAGAGTTGGGATCGTCAAGCGCCGCCGCCACGTTTATCTGTTTATAATTGGGATTCACGTCAATCCAGGGCAGTGATGTTGTAAAACCAGCATGCTGACTGCTGTCCCACTGCATCGGCGTTCGGGCGTTATCGCGACCGTTGGCGTGGATCCCCCTCATCATCTCTTCGTGACTGACGCCTTCGGCCACCCGTTCCTGATACAAATTCAGACTTTCAATATCCCGATAGTCGTCAATACGCGGAAAACGCACGTTGGTCATGCCAATCTCTTCGCCCTGATAAATGTAAGGCGTGCCTTTAAGGCAATGGAGCGCTGTGGCCAGCATTTTTGCCGACTCGACGCGATACTGACCGTCATCGCCAAATTTGGAAACGGCGCGTGGCAAATCGTGATTACTCCAAAACAGCGAGTTCCAGCCGCGGTGTGCTAATGCGGTCTGCCATTTGTCGATAACAGCCTTGAAACGCAGCAGATCAAAGGGCTTGTTGCGCCATTTTCCATGATGTTCATCCCAGAAAAGCCTGATGTGCTCAAACTGAAAGACCATCGTCAGTTCCTGCCGCGCTTCGGCGCTGTAAAGCAGTGCATCTTCCGGCGTTGCACTCCACGTCTCACCAACGGTTATGCTGCCGTACGGGCCAAAGGTGGCGCGGTTCATCTGATGAAGATAAAGATGCAGATTTTTACCGTTTGCCATGATCTGTTGATCGACGTCTTTGCCGATCAGGTCAATAACGTCCATTCTGAACCCGCCGATACCACGCGCCAGCCAGCGGTTCATCATCGCGTGGATGGCGGCACGTACGTCGGGATTTTCCCAGTTGAGATCCGGCTGGCGCGTTGAAAACTGGTGCAGATAATATTCCCCACTGGCCTTATCCAGTGTCCAGGCGCTGCCGCCAAAATGGGAACGTTGATCATTGGGCGGTCCGCCGTCGGCCGCCGGTTTGCGCCAGATGTAGAAATCACGGTAAGCACTGTTTTTTGATGTCAGCGCATCAATAAACCACGGATGCTCATCGGAGGTGTGATTGACAACCAGATCCATAAGAATGCCGATATCCCGTGCTTTTGCTTCCGCGATCAGATGCTCCATTTCAGCCATCGAGCCAAAAATATCGGCAATATTCTCGTAATCGGAGATGTCATAGCCGTTATCGTCCATCGGCGAACGATAAACCGGCGACAGCCACAGCATGTTGATGCCGAGCTGCTGCAAATAGTCGAGTTTACTGATGATGCCGTTGAGATCACCGATACCGTCACCGTTACTGTCCATAAAGCTGCGCGGATAGACCTGATAAACCACGGCATCCTTCCACTGCTGTGCGCTGTGCATATCACTCATGACTTTCTCTTCCCTAAACGAATTAATGATTCATGGTCAGATGGCGATGGAACGCCCGACCGTGACTGTCGAACAGGTAACAGCGCTCCACCGGCAGCCGCACGCCAACGATCTCGCCAACCTGAATGGCTGAACGTTCTGCGTGACGGACCACCCAGGGTTCACTGGCATTGCCGTTATCCAGATACAACAAGGTTTCGTTGCCCATCTGCTCAACAAACATCACCTCTCCCTGATATTCACACTCTTCCCGATTGCCGCTGCGAATATGTTCCGGGCGAATACCCAAGTTCACGCTGCGGCCCTGTGCCGCTGCCGGCGTGGCAACAGGCAGAACCAGCGCCTTGCCGTTATCCAGCTCGACCACGCTTTGTTGTTCACCCGCCTGGCGCAGCGTGGCAGGAAGCAGATTCATCTTCGGCGAACCGATAAACTGCGCCACAAACTCATTGGCAGGTTGGTCGTACAGCTCCAGCGGCGTGCCCACTTGCTCGATGTTGCCCTGATTGAGCACCACAATACGGTCGGCAAGCGTCATCGCCTCGACCTGATCGTGGGTGACATAAATAATGGTGACGCCCAGACGTTTGTGCAGGGCCGACACCTCCATGCGCATCTGCACGCGCAGGGAAGCGTCAAGGTTTGAAAGCGGTTCGTCGAACAGGAACAGGCGGGGTTCACGCACGATGGCACGGCCAATCGCTACACGCTGGCGCTGGCCGCCGGACAAGTCTTTTGGCCGTCGCGCCAGCAGGGGTTCGAGCTGTAAAATACGTGCGCACTCACGCACGCGCTGGTCGATTTCGGATGCCGGATGGCGCGCAAGCTCCAGCCCAAACGCCATATTCTGATAGACGCTCATGTGCGGATAGAGGGCATATGACTGAAATACCATGCCAATGCCGCGTTCTGCTGGCGTGTCATCGTTCACATAGTTCCCGTCGATATACATGCCCCCGCCACTTATCTCCTCAAGCCCGGCAATCATCCGCAGTAGTGTTGACTTGCCGCAGCCGGAAGGCCCGACGATCACCACAAACTCTCCGCTTTTAATGTGCAGATCCAGCGATTTGATGACCTCTGTCTTTGCACCATAGCGTTTTTGAATCTTGTCCAAGGTCAGTTGCGCCATATTCCCCTCCGAATCCATGATGTTGTTATGCCGGAAGCTCCCGGCATCAATAGAGTCTGTCTTTATTTCAGATAGTTAAGCCATGGGCTCTGACGAGAAATCATCACATCCACCAGTTCTGGAATAGCACGGCATTTGTTGTTCACCGGGTCAACCAGCAGTGCCTGAATCACCAGATCGCGGGACCCTTCAAGGATGGCCTCCGCCGTCAGGTCGTGGATGGCAACCTGATTACTGAGTAACCCGCCGATACCGGCCGGGACATCGATCTGGATCCCATGTACACCTTTCCGGTCAATAATCGCAGGCACTTCCACGGCGATAAACGCTGGCAGTTGTTTGATAAATCCGCGGTTCGGAATGTTGACGGCGGCCTCCTCATAACCTGAGTCGGTCAGAATCCCTTCGATGACGGGCACCACGCGCTCCTTCAACTTAAGCTCAATCTTCGGCTGCACCTCACCGAGGTAGTTACGATAGAAAGTATAAAAGTCGAGAATGCCGCGATGATCGCTGACCTCGCCCGCCCAGCTGATGTATTCGCCAAAATGGCTGTCGCCGGTGATAGGCAGGTGATGAAACTTCTCAAGGATCTCTTTGAATAACGTACGGTCTGCCCAGGGATACGAGCTGTCTTTGCCGCCGAGCGCATGACGTTCGGTGCTGCCTTCAGTTTCCACCCACTTACCGTGGGAGCGGGTATACGCCAGGATGTCGCTGTAACCCGGCAAAGTTGCGAAATAGTCCGGGGCTTTGGCCCTGACGTCGGCATACGCGTCTTTACCACTGTCTTTATACCGGGCTTCTAACAGCACGCTGAAGTGGTTGAGGCCACCCGAACGCAGATTCAGATTATCGAAGGAGGTTCCCAGTATTTCAGGCAGATAGCGCTCAAGGGACGCTATTTCGTGACACATGCCGACAAAATTCAGCTCAGGGAAAGCACGATGCACGGTGGTACAGATGCGGCTCATCGGATTGGAATAATTAAATATCCAGGCGTCAGGGCAAATGTTGGCCACGTCGGCGCAGATGTCCAAAATAGGCGGGATAATACGCAGCGCATGGAACAATCCCCCCGGGCCGCCGTTTTCTCCGTAGACCTGCTGAATGCCATACTGCTGCGGGATCTGCCAGTCAAGATCCCACAGGGCAAAACGATCGCCCACCTCAATCGAGATAATCACAAACCCGGCACCGCGCAACGCCGTGGCACGGTCAGTGGTCGCACTGACGATAAAGGGGAGATCTTCTTTTGCCAGGAAATCACGGGCCGTCTTTTCCGTTACCGCCAGCGAGGCAGGATTGATGTCATGGAGTACGATTTCACTGCCGTACAGCGCGGTGCTCTGGAAAATGTCACCCAGCGTACCGTAACCAAACTGCGCACTGCCTGCGCCCACTAAAACAATTTTTGTAGCCATATTATTCGGGTCTCCTGACGATACTGATTGAGGCATCAGCCTTTGACTGCGCCGTTGGTTAATCCACTGACAATGCGTCGCTGGAAAATAAGCACCAGCACCACAATGGGAAGCGTGACGATGACTGAGGAAGCCATGATGGCGCCCCATGGAAGTTCGAATTGGGAAGATCCTTGCAACATACTGATCGCCACGGGAACGGTTCGCTTGTCGCCGGAAATCACAAACGTCAGAGCAAACATAAATTCATTCCAGGCGCCGATGAACGCCAGCAGTCCGGTCGTCACCAGCGACGGCCCCATGATGGGCACAAAGATACGGCTGATAATGGTCCAGGTGCTGGCACCATCGACGATTGCCGCCTCTTCCAGCTCGACGGGAATCGCCTTCATAAAGGTGGTCAGCACCCAGATAGTGAAGGGTAATGAAAAGGTGGTGTAGGACAGGACCAGCGCGCCAAGCGAGTCATACAACCCCATAAACCGCACCAGCTCAAACATACCTGACAGCACAGCCACCTGCGGGAACATGGACACACAGAGAATGGTAAACAGCAGATACTTTCGCCCTGTAAAACGAATGCGCGACAGCGCAAAAGCAGCCGTGATTGACACCAGCAGACACAGACCAACAGTGAGCGTTGCCACCACCGCCGAGTTAAAGAGGCTGCGGGCAATGCCGTTATCCATCAGCGCGGTCACGTAATTCCCCCAGTTCATTTCATCGGGCAACCAGATCACGGTGAACAGATTTGCCCCCGAACGTAGCGAGGTGATAATCGCGTAGTAGAACGGGAACAGACAGATCAAACAGGCAAATGCAGATCCTGCAAAAATCAGTGAACGCTGTGCGAGTTTTTGCTGCTGACGATTCAGTTTCATGATTATTCCTCTCCATTGCGGCGGCGACCCAGCATCAGGAAGCAGGCTGCAATCCCTGCCACCATCATGAATACCAGTACCGACGCGGCGGAACCGGATCCCATTTCCTGATAACTCACCAGCAAATCTCGTGCATAACCCGACACCGACACAGTGGCTTCACTGTTGGAGGTCAGGATATAAATCAGATCAAACACCCGTAGCGCATCCATGACGCGGAAAATCAGCGCGACGATCATTGCCGGCATAATCAACGGCAGTGTGATTCGACGAAAACGCTGCCAGGTATTGGCCCCGTCAATCCGCGCCGCTTCATACAGATCGCGCGGGATCAGCTGCAATGCGGCCAGCAGCATCAGCGCCATAAACGGTGTGGTTTTCCAGACATCGACGATGACCACCGCCCACATGGATAACCCCGGGTCTGCTACCCACGCCAGCGGGGAGTGAATAACCCCAAGCCTGAGCAACAGATTGTTCACCACCCCATACTGGTCATGGAACATCCAGCTCCACATTCTGGCGGACACAATCGTCGGGATCGCCCACGGCACCAGAATGGCGGTTCGCACCAGCCCCTGACCGCGAAACTTCTGGTTCATCAGCAGGGCAAGCAGCATGCCGAACACCAGTTCAAGCGACACCGACATCACACTGAAACGCAGCGTGTTACCAACGGCCTTCCACCACAGCGGATCGGCCAGGACGCCGTAATAATGGGCACCGTCGGCCAGGTCAATGTAGTTGGTGAAGCCGACAAAACGGTAATCATCGGGCGAATCCAGCATGGCATCGGTGAAGCTGTAAAACAGTGTGCGGAACAGCGGCCAGCCTGCAACGGCGGCCAGTAACAGAAGAGATGGCGCCACCAGCAGCCAGGCGATACGGCTGCGGCGTAGCTGATAACCGGGCTTGCTGCGCTTCACCGCGCGGCTGCCAACGTTATCGTCAGGAAGTGATAGTGAGGGTGTTTCTGGCTTCATGCGTCAAACTCCGGACCGTTAATGGGGACGCTGAACTCAGCGCCATCCTCTGGCTTTAATTCTCTCCAGCCGCTGCTGCAACTCTGCCACTGCGGTCGCCCCGTCGCTGTCGCCACGCAGCACGTTGTAAGTTGCGTTATAAATCGCTTTGGATACCTGCGCGTACTGGCGTTTGGTCTGCGATGCAGGGCGAGGCCTGGCCAGCAGGAAGATCTCTTTAAACTCGGCGAGATAGGGTGCCTGCGCCAGGACGTCAGGATCGTCATACAGCGCGGTGCGCGACGGTGCCCTGCCCATCAGCGTCAGCCCTTTCTTCTGTGATTCGGCACTGCTGACAATTTTTAACAGCGCCAGCGCGGCTTTCGGATTTTTGGTGTAAGCGCTGATCGCCCAGTGCCAGCCGCCCATGGTGCTAACAGAGGTGCCGTCCTCGCTCCGGGGTAACGGAATGACGCCGACTTTGCCACGGATCGGGCTGCTGCGGTCTTGCGCCAGCGTGTAGGCATAAGGCCAGTTGCGCATAAACAGGGCATCACCGTTCTGGAAGACCGGACGGGACTCCTCTTCCATGTAACCTAATGCTCCCGGTGGAACGATTTTCCCGATCCATGCCGCGGCCATATCCAGCGCCTGTGCGGCGCGTTGATTGTTGATGGTGATATTGCCGTTAGTATCAATAAAACTGCCGCCCTTCTGCGACTCCACCCACTCCAGCGCATTGCAGGTCAGCCCCTCATAGGCTTTGCCCTGAAACACCAGCCCCCAGAAGTTTTGATGTCCCGCTTCACGCTCACCTTGTTGAACCAGCGTGGCAATACGCGTCAGCTCGCGCCAGGTCACAGGCGGCTTTTGGCCGTATTTCGCCAATAAATCTTTGCGATAAAACAGCGCGCCTGCATCCATGTAAGCGGGAATGGCTTTGACACGACCGTTAACGATGTCGTTTTGGAACGCGTTCGGGAAAAAATCATTGCGGATATCACTGACGCTATCTGTTAAATCCAGCAGATGTTTATCCAGCACACCGATCCAGACGGTGTCGGCCTGGAAGAGATCGATCGCGCCCGAATCTTTGGCGGCAAATATCTGTTGAAACAACGACAATTTTTCATTCGAGGCCGGTGGAAGATCGATAAATTCCAGCGTGTGACCGGTCTGCGCTTCAAACTGCTGTTTAATGTCGTTACAGAACTGACGACTTTCCTTGCCAGGCGGACATTCCATACGCAGGGTGTCGGCATGAACCAGACTCGATGTCAGGGTCAGCGTGGCTGCAACCAGTCCCGGGATTACTCGTCTCATGGCTTACTCTCAGGTCGTGGCGGGAATACCGTCATAGGAGGAAAATAGCGAAGCGGAGACATTGGTGGAAATTGATTTTCACTGCTAAGGTATAAAAATTATCTATACCACTAGAGGAATGTGTGATCTTGGATAAAATTCTGCGGCAGTTTATCGAAGTGGCGATGTTCAAAAATGTGAGTCATGCAGCAAACAAACTTTGCCTTAGTCAGCCGACACTTACGCATAATATGAAGAAGCTGGAGGAGAATCTGGGCGTGCAGCTGCTTGTGCGCACCTCAACGGGCGTGAAAACGACCGAGTACGGCGATCTTTTGCTGGAGCAGGCGCAGATGATGCAGCGTATTTATGAAAATACGCTGAGTAAACTGGCGCTTATCAAAGCGCGTCAGGTGCAGAGTCTGCGGATGGGCACCGGGCATGCCTGGTGGCACATGTTTGTACGCGACAGTTTCAACACTTACCGCACGCTGCATCCCACGGTAAATATCCATATTGATCAGGGAAATCACCTGCGACTGATGGACTTACTGCTTGGCGGTGATATCGATCTCTTTATCGGGCATGAGATTCAGGGGCTGAATTCCAGGGCAGGCATCACCTTTGTGCCGCTGTTCAGCGTCACCGACAGCCTGTTTGTCCGACGCGGGCATCCGTTAGGCAACAACGTCATCGACCCCTTCCAGCTGCAAGACTATCCTTGCGTTGAACTGACGCCGGATGAAGGGCGTTTTCAACACATGGTCGAAGATATGCAACCCAAAAGGCTGGCGCGCAACCAGATGCATCTTGAAGATAGGGTGATCTGGTCAACTAACTCGATGATGGCGGCGATAGACATGGTCAATGATTCCGACGCCATCATGCTGAGTTATCCGACGTGCATGGCGGACTACTTTGCGCCTTACGGCATTATACCGCTGCAAACCACGCAACAAAGCCCGCGCTATAACGTGGGCTTTTATATGATGCGGGAGAAGATGGATGCGGCGCACGTGGTGCAGATGCAGGCATTGATGCAAGAGCATCTGGCGCGGGTCAGCCACCTGCTGGTCTGACTATTTTTGAGTTAACGCCGTCAGCGCCTGATACAGCGACCGGGTATTGCCCGGTCCGACCACCAGGTGATACTCCGTGTCGCATTGTGGTGTTTCTACTTCAAGTACAGCCCGAATGGCCTCCGGTGCTTCTAATGCCTGCCTGTCGAGCCGGGAAGCATCGCGAACCTGCATCCGGATCCTACTGGCACAGTAGGTCATTTTAGTGAGGTTATCCGCGCCGCCAATTGAGTGAACAACTAACGCTGCCAGTTGTTGGGTTTCCATATTCTCTCCTGATAGCCCTTAATGTTTCCGCAGCAGCATAAGTCTGACGTTCAACAAAGTGAAATCGATTTATTCGCAAGCGATATAGACATTGTCTATATCTTTACGGCAAGGCCTCTGCCATTGAATACCTCAGGCATTTCCAGTCTTCCCTCCGCTCCGGGACAATTATCCCCTCCCGGATGGGGGTTTAACGCTGGCAATAAATAAGCGCGACGTAACGCCGCGCTTTGATTTACATGCAGAATACGTTTTCACTCGCTTACTGCGGAACAGGTGTCACCAACGGCTCGCCAGCAAAATAGGCGTTGACATTTTCCAGCACCAGACGCGACATCTCTTTGCGCGTCGCCCAGGTAGCACTGGCCATATGCGGCGTGACCACCACATTTGCCCGGTGTAACAATGCGTGCGGGACGTGCGGTTCGTCGGTGAAAACATCAAGACCGGCTCCCCCGAGTGTCCCCTCTTCGATGGCTTCAATCAGCGCCCGCTCATCGACTACCGAACCACGGGAAATATTGATCAGAATGCCTTCCGCGCCCAGAGCATTCAATACATTGCGGTTAACGAGGCCGCGGGTTTCGGCACCACCGTTGGTACAGACCACCAGAAAATCACTCGCCCCGGCCAGCGATAGTAATGTTGCATGGAAGGTGTAATCCGTGTCGGCAAGTGCAGCGCGATCCGTATAGGCGATCGACATATTAAATGCCGCAGCGCGTTTGGCGATAGCACGCCCAATACGCCCCATGCCAATAATGCCTAACCGCGCCCCTGAGACTTTACGGGTCCAGGGATAACCGCCCTTCTGCCATGCTCCCTGTTCGATAAAGCGTTGTGCTGCGGGGATCTGGCGTGACGTTGCCAGTATCAACCCCATGGCCAGGTCGGCGACGTCATCCGTCAGTACGCCGGGAGTATGGGTCACAGCGATCTCACGTTCTCTTGCTGCGGCAACATCAATACCGTCATAGCCAACACCAAAGTCGCTGATGAGTTCAAGGTTAGGTAGCCGTCCCATAAATTCGCGACTGACCACGGCTTCGCCGTTAGTGAGTACTACACGAAACTCGGCGGCTAACCGGTCAAACTCCCCGGCGGCCATGTCGTTGTATTCATACACATCGTATAGCGCGTTCAGTTGTGCATTCA
Source organism: Rahnella sp. WP5 (assembly GCF_000745615.1). Lineage (NCBI taxonomy): Bacteria > Pseudomonadati > Pseudomonadota > Gammaproteobacteria > Enterobacterales > Yersiniaceae > Rahnella > Rahnella sp. WP5. The sequence continues at coordinate 276,522 of NZ_JQJR01000010.1, forward strand.
ACTGATCTGGCAGCGATGCCTGCTTCAATATTTTCTGTTTAACCGCGATATTCTTCATAACAAGACCTTAGTGTTGCGATAATGATGAGGCTGACGATTTTGTCGCTATTACTTTAGCCGGACGGCCGACATAAATACCCACGATGCCGCCGATAACCAGTGCCGTAGCAATGATCAATAAGCCATAATGGAAACTGCCGGTGACGTCCTTTATTTTTCCCAGCAATGGCGGCAATCCCAGACCGGCAAAGTTGGCAATGGCATTAATGAAGGCGATAGACGCCGCCGCAGCAACACCTGCTAATTTTTCGGTCGTTACCGCCCAGAATATCGGGGTCAGCGCGAAGTTAAAGCCGACGGTCAATACCAGCATAATATAGGCAATAAAGAGGTTACTGGTATATATCGAGGCAGCCAGCAGTAAGCCGGAAATAATTAACGGCACCCCCAGATGTAGCGAACGCTCTTTGGTGAGATCCGAATGACGTCCATTCACGTACATAAATATCGCGGCAAAGGCAAAAGGAATGGCCGACAAAACGCTAATAACGAAATTACTCTGTTCTGTAGCCACACTTTTAATAATGAGCGGCAGGAAGAGTGTAATACCAATTGAGCAAAATGCTTGCAGGAACCACACCAGACTCAACATCAATACCACTTTATTCCTGAGCGCACTGGCCCATGAATGATGTTTCCCTACTTCTACGTCACCATTCTCTTGTTGTAACCGGGTGTTCAGCCATTTTTTCTCGTCCGCACTCAACCAGGTGGCATGATTTGGCGTATCCGGCAGACGTAACAGTACCAGACAGCCGAGAATGATGGCCGGGATGCCTTCCATCGCAAACAGCCAGCGCCAGCCCGCGATATCGGCAATGCCGTGCATATTGAGAATACTGCCGGAAATCGGTAATCCAATCACTGACGCCAGCACCGATCCCATATAGAAGAACGACATGGCACGGGCGCGGTTGCTCTTGGGAAACCAGCAGGAGATATAGTAGATAATCCCCGGTGTAAATCCGGCTTCTGCCATACCCAGCAAAAAGCGCATCACGTACAGTTGTGTCGGCGTATGGACCAGTGACATCCCGGCGCTGACAACCCCCCAGGTAATCATGATGCGCGCAATCCAGATACGTGCACCAACCCGCGTCATAATGACGTTACTGGGTATTTCAAAAATAATGTAGGAGATATAGAACATACCGACACCCAGGCCATACATACTGGCAGACAGGCCCAAATCGGCATTCATTTGCAGTGCCGCAACGGATATATTGGTTTTATCCAGATTGGCAACAAAGTAGCAAATAATAATGAAAGGTATTATTTTTGCGTTTAATTTTTTTAGTGTTGTAGAGCACAGATCGATGTTCATTATTATCACCTTAATGAGTCTGCTCTGGTGTCAGGGCATAAGATGGCCATTCCACGTAATGTGGATTGAAAAACAAATACGGATATATCGATATTATTATTAATTGCTTTATTGATATAGTTTTACCTGATACTTCTGTTATTTGAAATATATAGAGCAGGTTACCATTCGGCGACAGCGCCATCTTCATAACGCCAAATTGGATTGCGCCAGTCAGGGGCATTCTTACTGCGATCAATCACCAACTCCTCATTAATTTCAACGCCCAGTCCGGGTTTATTCAGCGGATAGAAATAACCATCCGTCATGGTAAAGTCTTCTTTATTAATGACATAATCCAATAATTCGGCACCCTTATTATAATGGATACCCATACTCTGCTCCTGGAATACCGCATTACGCGCCACAAAATCCAGATGCAGGCAAGAAGCCAGTGCGATCGGCCCCAACGGACAATGCGGTGCCAGCGAAATATCGTAAGACTCTGCCATCGCCGCAATTTTGAAGCATTCCGTGATCCCACCTGCGTGCGACAAATCCGGCTGGATAATGGCTAAACCACCGTCGGCCAATACACGTTTGAACTCAAAGCGCGAGAACATGCGTTCACCGGCAGCAATGGGAATATGTGTCTGAGCAGCCAGACGAGGATAGTATTCTGCCTGTTCGGCCAGTACCGGTTCTTCAATAAATAGCGGACGGTAAGGTTCGAGCTCTTTGATCAGAATCTTCGCCATAGGTGCATTGACGCGGCCATGAAAGTCGAGTCCGAACTCAATGCTGTTACCGAATGCTTCACGAATTTGCGCCACGACGGCGACGGCATCGTCAACTTTACGTGAATTGTCTATCATGCCCATTTCTTCGCAGCCATTGAGTTTAAAGGTATCAAAACCAATGCCTTTCAACTTTTTAATGCCTTCAATCACATCTGCCGGGCGGTCGCCGCCAACCCAACTGTAGGCTTTAATCTTATCGCGAACCAGACCACCGAGCAGTTGATAAACAGGAACGCCCAGGGCTTTGCCCTTAATGTCCCACAGTGCCTGATCGATGCCGGAAATCGCGCTCATCAGAATCGGACCACCGCGATAAAATCCACCGCGATAGAGGGTCTGCCAAATGTCATTGATGCGCGCCGGATCCTGTCCGATCACATATTCAGACAGCTCATGCACAGCAGCCTCCACACTGCGGGCACGGCCTTCAACAACCGGCTCTCCCCAACCGACAATGCCTTCATCAGTTTCTATTTTCAGGAACATCCAGCGCGGCGGCAGCCGGTAGGTGGTTAGTTTAGTCACTTTCATCGGGTTGATTCCTTATAAGCTTTAACAAAGGCGTTGGCTTGTTGTGCCGTACGTTCAACAGACTGTCCGGCACGGTAGAGATCACTTCCCAGCCCTGCACCGATACAACCGGCATTAAGATAGAGATGTAAATTTTCAGGAGTGATACCCCCCACGGCAAAGACCGGAATTTCTGGCGGTAGCACCGCTTTCAACGCTTTGATGTAATCCGGTCCAAAGGCGTTGGAAGGGAAGATTTTCAGCGCCTGAGCGCCCGCATCCAGTGCATTGAAGGCTTCCGTCGCGGTCGCGCAACCAGAGCAGACGGTCATGCCATACCCCACAGCCCGGCGAATCACTTCCGGCTGAATATTAGGGGTGACCACCAGACGGCTGCCCATCGTATTCAGTTCATCAACTTGCGCAGGTTGTAAAACCGTCCCGGCACCAATCAGCGCCCGATGCCCGAACTCTTTCACCGTTTCACTGATGCTGCGCTGCCAGTCAGGCGAGTTGAGTGGGATCTCCACGGCATCAAAGCCTGCCTCCAGCAATGCTGTCACATGCGCCTGAACGTCTTGTGGCGTGATACCGCGCAGAATGGCGATTAACGGAAGTTCAGTATTCCAACTCATTGATAATACTCCTTATACCTGCCTGGAAAGCGCGATCGCCTTCCAGCGTTTGCCAGGTCAGTCCGGCAAACTTCAATGCCTGCTGGTAACGTGCGGTCAGTTTGGGACTCCCAATTAAGGTAATGGGCTGATCGCCAGTGATGCCGTATTGCCGCTGCATTTGCGACACTTCATTGCCGATCAACAACCCCGACAGCCATTCACTGACGGCGCTTTTATCTAATTGCCCTAACACATGCGCCGCGCGGGTCTCAAAAAGACTGCGAATAATGTTGGTTTCTTTGAAACCACTCTCCAGCCCCTGCTGGAATACCGCCGGATTTGCCTGTTGCTCAGTCAGCCCGATACCAATCAGCGAATGGTGCATCAGCAAATGGTGGAGTTCGCCGGTCATGACGGTACGGAAATCAACAATCTCGCTACCGTCCATCTGTACCCATTTACTGTGCGTTCCCGGCATCAGATAAAGCGAAGCCGGACATTCTGTATAAGCACCGATTAACTGTGTTTCTTCACCGCGAATGACATTGCAATTCCCCTCGCTGACCACACTCAGACCGGGAATAATCCACGCGTTGAACGGTGTCGCCTGCTCCACCCGCGTTAACTGTCTGGAGAAATCAGTCAGCCGCGTCGGGCAAGGCAGATACGGTACCGTCATCCATCCTGCATTGCTGCCAACCATTCCCGCCATCAGAACCGGTACCTGATGAGCTTGCCAGGGTAAAAGTGTGTCGCGGAAAACCTGTTCAGGAGTACGGCCATTGAGCCGGGTAACCCCCGCTTCTGACTCCAGGTGATCGGTACATTCACCGTTCAGGTAGAGCCAGGCGCGCAAGTTGGTCGAGCCCCAGTCAATGGCGATATAACTTTCTCTCATGTAATATCCTTCAGCCTTTTGGTCGAGCTGGCGATCATTGTCAGTGCCGCCTGTTCTGCTGCATCTGCGTTCTGATGCCGTATCGCATCGTACAGATCCTGATGCTCCTTCAATGTGCGCGGCATGTTGGCTTCATCGGCCATATAGGTCCGTTCAAATACGGCACGCTGTAAGGAACTTATCGCCACACTGAGTTGTTGCAGCACCGGGTTATGCACCGACGCCAGTACCGCTTCGTGAAAACGGATATCAGCCTCATTGAAGGCGTCACGATTTTGGTGATCGGCGATCATATCGTTAAGCGCTTTTTCAATAACCGCTAATTCGCTGGAGGTCGCCCTTTCCGCAGCCCAACGGGCAATGACCGGTTCAACCAGATTACGCACCTCGCTCATCGCCGGGATCAGCCGCGGGTCATAATCATTCGCCAACGACCACTGCAAAACATCGGTATCCAGATAATTCCACTGGTTGCGTAAAGCCACAAAAGCACCGCGATAACGCTTTATCTCCACCAGCCGCTTCGACATCAACGAGCGAAGCACTTCACGAATGATGTTCCGTGACGTCTGGAACTCTTCGCACAACTCCGTTTCCGCTGGCAGCGCAGACCCCGGGGCATATTTGCCAGTGACGATTTGCTGCCCTATCTCGAGAATAATGCGATCGGTTTTGCTCAACTCCTGGCTACTCATAGATGCTCCACAAAAGACTAAAAGGAAAAGTTGCCGGGTACTTTACCTGTATCGAGCCTATGCGTCGCAAGATCACCGCACAATTCACAATTATTGTTCTTAACCTTGATGAAAATTGTAGTACAAAGCATTAATTATGTACTGCAATGTAGATCACAAAACGGTCGATGCCTTGCGATTTTGCTGAACAGCAGGGGTTAGCACGAAGATCGTTTTCGTTTGGCGAAAATCCAACAAGATGAGAATCTTTTATCGCTTTCTGGCCTGAGTTCGCTGGCCAGATGGGCTGGGAGAAATGCGTCGAATTGAATTAAACAGGCTGGATGATGCCATCAGTCTCTTTTAGGCATACAGCGAACTGGCTGGTATCACGGGCTCTCCTGTCAACCTCAATCTTCCAGTGAATTGAGTTTCTCGTCCTGAAAACAAGGTGTGCGGGGTGAAGACAGGTAATCGAAAAGTGCCGATGCGTCTTTCTGTTTGAATGCGCGAATAATGAGTCGCGGTGTGGTAGTTAAAATCATTAAGACCTCATATTACCTGGCAGGTGTTTATGCATTCTGAAAAGGCGGGCAACTGGTAAATCCAGGTTGTCCGCGCTAACCTCACTGGCTACTCAGGCATTGGGTCTGTCACTTTTGAAAGGGCATAGGGAATGGTCAGCTTAGCGGAAGAAATCAGTCTTGAGGTAGGTGAAGATTCAGATGCAGCGCAATTGCTGCTAATTGAAGAAGGGCTCAATGAATTTAACGATCTTATGACGGGTATAAACGATCGTAAGCCACTGTCTGTATTGGTCAGATCAACCCGCACGGGTAAGGTACTTGGCGGAATGCAAGGGCGGTCATCGCTGGGACTCCTGTTTATAGATCTTTTTTATCTTCCACCCGGGTTGCGAAAAATGGGGATAGGTTCAGACATCCTTCATCGCTTTGAAGATGAAGGGCGAAAAAGAGGCTGCTCTGCTGCGTTTCTCTATACAATAAGCTTTCAGGCTCCTGATTTTTATAAAAAGTATGGCTGGGAAGAGTTCGGGCGTATTGACTGTCAACCGGAAGGAACAAGCCGTATTTTTATGAAAAAATCATTATAGGACATCTTAAATTTTGGCAAATATAACCAGGGGTAGTTAGTTCCCCAATATCATCTTGTTGATGAGTATTTACTCGCGCTCTGCCCGTTTCTGTCACATAGCAGCCCCACGCAGACGGACTGTCCACTGTGAGCGAAGCCGACGCTCAGGCCTTCCCCTTAGAAGATATCGGCATGCCCATTTCAAGCGCACGCACTTCAAAACCAAACTCCTCATACAAGCGGATTGCTGCCTTGTTGAAATGCCAAACAGCCAGTCGGAGTTCCTGCGCGTTACGTGCCAAAGCCCATTCACGCACTCTGTTCATCAATACTTTACCCACTCCTTGCCCTCTGTATGTTTCAAGAACACATATTGAGCAAATCCTACAACCAGGGACTGGCTTCAGAAGTGGACTTGTTGGTATTGATATGTTCGCTGTAATAAACCCGATGGGAAGAGAGTTATGCCGGGCTATAAACGCAACATGATCATCAGTTTCAATAAATTCCATCCAATGGGGTTCATCTGCTCCCTCATTCAAAGTCACATCAGCATAAATATCTGGGCGCGCTTTATGATGGATGATATTGAGCTCGCGAGCCAAATCACTAATGATCGCAAGATCAGAACGTATTGCTTCTCGGATACTGAGTTCCATATCCAAATTTTTTATCTCCAATGAGGATCCTCGACCGAGTCTGTCAGCCAGTCGGATTAATTATAAAATCAGTTACGACGAGGATGCATTACAGCAAATTTGCACTTTTCGTTGAGTCCTGTGGACCTGGATTGCATTGTTCTTTTGTTCCTGGGAGATAAAAAGTGCCATTCTCAGCAGGATCCGTTCCTCCTGGGCATCCTGCCCTACCTGGTGAATTATCTGAACTGCCGCCGTCAGAGCCCCTCCCTCCGTCTGCACCTGGTTTACCAGGTTGTGACATAGACCCACCGTTTCCACCATACGCCCCCTTACCTCCCGCACCACCATCTGCAGCACCCAAAGAAAAAGCGACAAGCGCGAAAATACACACAAAAAAGTGTTTATCCATATATGCATCTCCATTATTGAATAGACTCATGCTGGCCACATGAATTTTCTAAAATATCCGTTGAATCTGCTCTCATCAATTAAAATACCGTGATGTAAATAATGTCCGCTGTTGGCACGCAGCAGACAAACACGTGACGCTGAAGGTCTGCTATGAGCGGGGGCCTGATATCGTGCCCAAAAAGGTAGGAAAGTCATTTACCCAACACGAATCTGACTTCACTATGCAACTTGTTAAGGACATGATCATTGCTAAGAATTTTGATTAACCATTTTGTTTGAGTGGATATGCAAGTCATTACTTGTTATAACTCTTTGAGATCAGGCTAAAATGTAAAAGGTCAGAAAGGATGAACAATACTAATTGGACTTGGGAAACACATTTCAATATAGACAGCTCAGTACTTCTTAAAATTGTGGTGGTAGTACTTCTTTTAGTTTGGGGTTGTGCTGAGCTGCGGAAAAGAAGGAAAAAAAAACCAAATTTAGAAGCTTCAATCTCAAAAGCCAACGCCAGAGAACGCCACGAATGGCGCTATATAAGATATCCATTTAAGGTGCTACAGATTGCATTCACTCTGTATATTTTATGGTCAGTCATTCACTACCTTTTAACATAAATCCTAAACTATTTTTCATCATAGACTTAATCCTATGGCTGATAACTTTTGATTTACTCTGTCCGCTTCTGAAAAAGAGTCGAGCACACCTTTTCCAACCCATTGATATATTATCAGCTTTAGTAAAATCGCTCTGCAGCCCTAGAAAGACCACCGGCAGCTATGGGCGAAGAGCAGACTTTGAATGCGGTTATAGCAGCAAGAAAATACCGCTCTATTAGGCCATGAAGGCTGAAAATTATGGTTATATATAAATTCAAAAGTCAGGGTTAATACTTTATTTAAGGGGGATTTGTGCGAACTCGTCCATCATCTCGGTTAATAGTTCTTTCGCCTGAAAATCACGTCTTGCTCTTTAACTTCTGCCATAAAGATGATGCTTTGAGCGGCAAGAAATACTGGGCAACTCCAGGTGGAGGACTTGAACACAATGAATCTTTCGAGCAGGCTGCTTTACGCGAATTACTTGAAGAAACGGGGCTGATAAGAACAGATGCAGGACCGCAGATAGCATCCAGAACCTTCACAATGATGCTACCAGGTGGGGAGACTGTTCTTGCTGAAGAGCATTTCTTTATTATTAATACAAATAAATCAGATATTGATCGCTCAAGGTGGAGTAGCAACGAAAAAAATGTTATTCGCGATCATTACTGGTGGACAATAGAAGAGCTCAGACATACCGATGAAATAATCTTCCCACTCGATTTGATCATTAACATACTTGAAAGCAAGTTAACCGACTCCCTAGTATTTAATGTATCGAAAATACCTTGATTTCCGCCTCTGGCACAGGGCTGCTGTCGCAGCCCCTGATAGCCTCAAACCTCGAGTGATTCATGTGCCTTGAACAAAGAGATAGCTGTTTACAGGGACTTCCCCTTTCGTGCCAGGAAGTACATAATTGATTGATATTTAAACACCACATGGCGTCTTTATGGATCTCTTCTGAAGTGCGGGGTAACTCTGTATGAATGTGCCGCAAACAAAATCTGAATTGCTTTTAGCAATCGATAAAAATTTCAATAAATTAATCAGTTATCTTAATGCCATCCCCCCCGAACTCACCTTAGATAACTCAATGGATGGACACTGCAAGGGCACGGAAATGAGTGTTCGCGATCTGGTTTCCTATCTGCTCGGGTGGAACACTCTGGTTGTAAAGTGGATCACTTCCGACGGGAAAGGATTGCCTGTTAATTTTCCAGAAACCGGTTTTAAGTGGAATCAACTTGGGCTTCTGGCGCAAAAATTTTACTCTGATTATAGCGAATTGGATTATAACGCGTTAATTACTGAGCTCGAGGAAGTAAAAGATGAAATAGTGAAACTTATTGATGGGCTCACTGATGACGCTTTGTATGCTAAACCATGGTACACAAAATGGACTATGGGGCGAATGATCTCATTTAACACATCATCTCCCTATGCCAATGCTAATGGCAGATTAAGAAAATGGGCGAAAAATAATAGTATCAGCTTAAAATAAAAAAACTCTGTGAATTTGTCACCTTTACTTTGATGAAAATGCCAGGAGATTAATAATGCTGATCTACAACGTTTTTGGACGACACCTTGGTATCAAACGTGAGGGGGAGCGCTGGCTGGTATTCCGCGCAGACCTGACAGAACGAAAATTTTCCCGGCTTTACGACATCGCAATTCCGAACGATCTGACAGAGGCAGAAATTCCAGGTTGGCTTGATGACATTTTACATGAGGCGGCAACAGAGCGTCATCCGGAGGTGAAGCGTGTCGAATAAGAAATCTGGCTTGCATACGTAAGTATCCCGCTTAACCGGAGCATTCACTAATAGAGATATTTTGTCACGCCATCCGGACATCGCCTCCTCACCATCGACAACTAATACGCTGTGCTGCTTGTGATGTCCGCCTCCGGCACAGTGAGAAGCGGACATCGTTTTTCGGTCAGGATACCTGCTATGATAAATTTTTGATGAAAAGGCATTCAATTGATAGAAATCGGCGAAGGTAATAAAAGGGAGGTGTGATGTTTACCCCAGAGTTTATTAATGATGAACATGGAGAGTTTCTACTTGTAGCCAGCCACAGCCTGGCATCCCCGGAATCTATAAAACTCAGTATTGCGTACAATATTGCCAGAATATCTTACGGACTATCACAGCTTCCATCGCACATTCGAACTTGCCGGGTCGTCTATGATATTAGAGGACAATCAATCCCTGACCAGGTCCTGCCCCAGGTCAGACAAGCGTTTGAGCAGGCAGCCATTGTGGAGTTTAAATGCTGATGGGACTTCAGTTAATTGTAAAAGCAGAGCGTAAGAAGATAGAAAAATCGTTGGGGTCACTTACATCAGAATGTGAAATATTCCCGGTCGCTGAAGACCTTTTCGGCATTTCAATTCCAGAGCGAATTCTCTCATCCGTGGGTGAAGATGTTGTTCTACAGAAACTTGAACAACTCAAGCGTTTTGACCTTTGGCAGGGGGCCTGGCAAGAACCCAAGCGACGTTGGCTTTGGTGAGTTTCAGCTTTGAGCGGGGAGCTGACATTGGCTTTTCATGCCTGTAAGAGATACCCACCGGGCTGATGGTTTTTTAGCGTGTCATTGCCAAAATTATACCGCACCCGCCTCTGGTGTTCCCTGATGGAAAGCCAACTCCCATTGCCCCTTGTCAGAATACACCCAGCAAGAAGAACGTAGGGATGCTCGGCTGCCGTCCGAATTAAACGTCTTGTAGTGCAGAATGGCGCAGTACTCTCCCATGCTGATCAGCCGGAAATCACTGCTAAGAATGATCGTTGGACTTAATTCGCCAGTCAAAGATGCTATCGTCTCCGCGCGGTCAACTATTACACCTGACCGTGTGATTTCCCGAAATTCGGGATGCAATATCTGTTCAAGCCATTTCCGATCATTCCGCCGGACACCGTGAAGACTGCATTCAAGTGCTTTCAGCTTTTCCAAGAGCATTTTTCTCACCCTAATTGAACCCTGACAGTTGAATGAATTTATCATAATAACCAAGGCTAATCTTTAATGCCCCCGAGAGGTAACTTCCGCTTTTGGCACAGGAGTACCAAAGGGCAGCTACAAGCAAAGAGCAGACATTAATTGCCTGCTCAATGAAGGGTCTATTAGCATCAGTGTTGCAACTGAATTAAAAACACCTCCAGACCATCCTGTGTTGAATGAGTTGTCTGCGACAGGTATACCAGCCAGCCCTCTGTATATTTCATGAGGATAAATAGAGGGAAGGCTGTGCTCAGGATTACACTGTCTTCCCGATGTATTGCGGTGCAGGCAGAGCAAAGCGGTTTTTCAGGACATGGGCAATATCGTCTTCCGTCAGTTGCTGCTTTTCTACGCCCTCTGCGGTGATCGTCTTCAGCACATTCCCTAGCAAAATCAGCCGACCCTCGGGGACGTGCTGCACGATCAGTAACTTCTGCACAAAGATGGCATCAGGATGGGTGGAGTTGAGGTAGTTGGCCGGGACGAAATCAATCCACTCCTGGGGTGACAGATCAAAACTGTATTGATTGGCCCATTCGCCCTCCACCTTCGCTTGTAGCAGGTACTCGTTATTACCGTCACGGATAAGTCGGAAAGTGTCGAAATCCTGTTCGATGTCGGTATCTGGCATGTCTATGGCGATCGGTGCGCGAATACCGTAGCTGCCGAACCCTAGATCGCAAAGCCACAGGCGGTCATCGACTTCAGCAATTAATGCCATATGCGTTTTCGGTCGGCGTGCCGGGTAGAACATCGGACGAGCTGCAACGAAACGGTAGGTAATACCTAAAGCGCCCAACGCCATTGCAAATAGCCCATTGACCTCATAGCAGTATCCACCACGACCTCGTTGTAGCAGCTTGTCTGCAATGTCTTCGGGTACCAGGGAGACGACTTTGCCAGCCTGTACATCCAGATTCTCGAAGGGCACCGAAAAGAGTTGATGACGCATGAGCGCGTGCAGCGTGGCGGTATCGGCGGCTGCATGCCCGGTGTAGTTTATACGACGGAAATAAGTAGAAAGGTCAAAGTTGTCGCTATGCATAATGCCTCCTTGATTGCTCGGGTTCGGCACTACTATAGAAGGGCCGCATTATTGTCTGTATAGTCAGATTTATCGAAAATCAGACTGTACAGTTCGCAATGTCCGTCCCACGTCTGTTGTTCCCACATTACCGCCGGATTGCTGAAATGCTGCGCCTTACCCTTGCATCAGGTGTATTGCGAGCCGGCGACAGGATGATCTCCGCGCGTAAACTGGCCGAACGCGAGCAAGTTAGCCTCCCAACGGCACTGGAAGCACTTCGTTGTCTTGAGGCCGAAGGCCTGATTGTTGCGCGTCCGCGTTCTGGCTACTTCGTTTGCCAGATAAACACACCTCAGAACATGCAGTCATCCCATCATTTACCTGGCCCGGTCCCCGTGACAATGTCAGCAGTAGCCCGTTCACTATTCAGCAGCGCAGAAGCCCGTCTGGTGCCGCTTGGCGCAGCGCTGCCCGATCCCCTATGGCTGCCAACAGATACGCTACAGCGGGCGTTGCAGACTGCAAGCCGTCGCCTGGACGCACACGGTCAGAGCTACAGCCTGCCGCCGGGAAGGGCAGACCTGCGCAGAAATATAGCCGTACGCGCTGCACAGTGGGGTGCCCGTTTTGGTCCGGATGATCTCGTCATTACGGCTGGCGCAACGCAGGCACTGCGTCTGGCTCTGCGGGCTGTATGTCAGCCAGGTGATGTGGTGGCCATTGAGCAACCCGCCTACTTCGGTACGCTCCTGCTGCTGGAGGACCTAGGCCTCAAGGCATTGCAAATCCCCACAGATCCCGCTGAAGGCTTGTTGCTGGCACCTCTGGGTGAAGCTATTCAGCGCCACCGTCCCGCAGCCGTGCTGGCTTCGCCCACGGTGCAAAACCCACTCGGTGCCAGTATGCCCGTCCCCCGCAAGCAGGAACTTGTTGCGCTGATTGAACGTGCAGGCATCCCTTTAATTGAGGACGATGTATATGGTGACCTGGCCGGTGAGGGGCAGCGTCCTCCGGCCTGCAAGGCCTTCGACCAGAGTGGGAGTGTGATTTACTGCAGTTCATTATCCAAAACCCTTGCCCCGGGCTGGAGAATCGGTTGGATTGCGGCAGGACGCTACCACACGCAGGTTTTGCAGGCCCGCATGGCCGGGGATTGGGCAGGCGCACCGCTGCTTGAAGCAGCCGCGAGCGATATACTGGCAAGTGGAGACTACGAACGTCATCTGCGGCGCCTGAAGCTCCGGGTCACGGAGGGAGTACACGCCGTTATCGCCCGGGTCAACGCAAGCTTCCCTCCGGGCACTCGTGTTGCCGTGCCGACAGCCGGTTTCTTGTTGTGGATAGAACTTCCGCATCCGCTGAATGCATTGGTGGTACATCGTCGCGCGCTGGCGCTGGGCATTGGTGTCAGTCCTGGCCTCCTGTTTTCCCCGGGGGCAGAATTTCAGAACTTCCTGCGGTTGAATTGCGCGAATGAACCCTCGCCCACCTTGCTCAATGCAGTGGAACAGATCGGTGCGCTTTGTCATGAACTGGCTGGTCAGCGCGAATGACTCATACATGCCTAAGTCCACACTAATCCCTCTGCTACCCCAAGAGGACAAAAGTGGGCTTGTCTGCTCTCATGAGATTAATTCAGCATGATATTAGTCACGTCCGCTGGCACTGAGCAGACAAACACGTGACGCTGAAGGTCTGCTGAGAGCGTGAAGCAGACGCTCGCCCTGCTAAAAAATGCCTAAAGTAATTCATGCGCAGGATGCAATAGTCATTTGTCCATCACCTCTAATATCTGTCTGAGCGCAAGTTATACAATCAACACGTATAACTCAACGTGAGGATTAACAATGAAACCCATTGGCATTATTGGCAGCGGAATGATCGGCAGTCAGGTCGCCAGGCTTGCTGTTGCAGCAGGCGTCAACGTCATTATCAGCAATTCGCGTGGACCAGAGACTCTCAGAGAGCTGGTTGATGAACTTGGCTCACTGGCACGGGCTGCGACTCTGACGGGGCTGGTTGCTGAGACAGATATCATCATCGCCGCGATACCCTTTGCTGCTTATAAAAAACTTGATGCAGAAGAGCTCGCCGGAAAAATCGTGGTGGACACCATGAATTATTATCCGGAACGCGACGGTGAAATGACTGAGATCTGTACCGCAGAAATTACCAGCAGCGAACTGGTTCAGAAACATCTTCACAAATCCCGGGTAGTGCGCGCGCTTAATAACATGGACTGGGTTCGCCTGGGCAATCGTGCACGTCCTGCAGGCTCCGGCGACCGGAGTGCTCTGCCTGTGGCTGGCAATGATGAGGCTGCAAAGGCTGACGTTATTGCACTCATCGATAAGCTGGGCTACGACGCTGTAGACATGGGGACTTTGTCAGAAAGCTGGCGAAGTGAACCCACGATGCCTGCCTATGTTCTGCCTTACATGGGGAAGATCCCTGTGCGGTTTGACACCATTACCGAGCGGGAGTGGTTCATGACCGCATCGGGTGCACCGGTTTCTGCTCACCGCCTCAATGAACTGCTGGCCCGGGCAGTGCGGCATGACCAAATGTTTGGTAGCACTGCCTCTCTGGCGGGCGCTTCACTGTAAATATCGGGAGCCCGTAGATGAATAATCGCAAAATCAGAATAGGGATCGTCGGGCTTCAGCCTGGTCGTAGCTGGGCCGCTGTCGCTCACATCAAGGCTCTGCAACACCTTTCAGACGACTTTGAAATTGTGGGCGTGGCAAACTCTAACCTGGAGAGTTCGCGTGCCGCCGCCGCTGCCTGCGGGATACCTATGGCATTTGACGGTGTGTCACAGATGGCCGCATCGCCACATATTGACCTTATAGTAGTAACCGTCAAAGTGCCTGGTCATTACGCTGTGCTTAAAGAGGTACTCAGTGCAGGAAAGCCTGTGTATTGCGAATGGCCACTGGGCAGAAATCTGCAGGAGGCACAGACTCTGGCTGAACTTGCCCGTGAGAAAAAGGTACTTGCTGTTATCGGCACTCAGGCCCGCGTCAGCCCCGCAGTACAAGAACTGACTCGTCTTGTGAAAGGCGGTTACGTTGGAGAGCTTCGCTCGGTATCTGTGTCCGGATGGGGTCGGATCTGGGGAGACGTTATTGAGTCAATTGCGACAGACGGGTATCTGCTGAAGCGTGAAAACGGAGCCACCATGCTTACGATTCCTTTTGCACATACCCTCGCTGCCTTTCAGGACGTTCATGGCGATATTGCCAGTCTGTCTTCAATCCTTGAAACCCGGATCCCTCAGGTTTTCGCGCCTGAAACGGGGCAGTACGTCAGCATGGATGCGGCCGATCAGATTATAGTGACTGGGCTGATGAAAAGCGGCGCTCCCTTTTCCATTCATTTCCGGGGCGGCGAACCCAGAGGCACCGAAGGGTTGGTGTGGGATATCCATGGCAGTGAAGGGGATCTGCGCGTAACAGGAGAGAATGGCATGACTCAGATAATGCCACTTACACTCACGGGAGCCCGGGGAGAAGAAAAGAAACACAGCCCTATGCCGGTCCCGGCCGACAGTACGGTGCCCGCTGAGCATATCAGTGGAAACGTTGCACGCATTTACAAGCGACTTGCTGCTGATCTGCGTAATGGCACGCGTACCGCGCCAGATTTCGACGATGCCGTCAGGCTGCATTATCTTCTGGATACGATTATACGTGCGGGCAAGAATGGCCAGCGTCTTCCGGTTGAGGTATCGAACCGCGAGCTGCCGTAGCATTTCAGATTTTCCGGACGGGCCAGACGCTTGATAACGCGAGCTGACTGCAGATGGTATCAATAAACACCCGCGTCTTAGCCGGAACTAGCGTGCCGGGAGGCATCAGTACATAAACACTGACTTCAGTGGCGCTGAGCCACCCCGGCAGGACTTTTTCAAGCGCCCCGCTTTTAAGTGCCGAATTGACCATCCAGTCAGGTAGAAGCGCTATTCCTGCCCCCTGCTGCACCGCCATCATCAGCGCTTCGCTGGTATTGGTTGTCAGTGGTCCGGAAGGTGTCACTTGCACACGTTCCTGCCCGTTTTCCAGGATCCAATGCGGCCAGTCCGGATGACTGGTAAAGCCCAGGCAAGCATGCCGTTCAAGTTCTTCCGGCTCAGAAGGCGTACCTTGTTCTATCAGATAGGCCGGTGAGGCGACCAGCTGGCTGCGAAACGTTCCAAGCTGACGTCCGGTCAGCGAACTGTCCCGGATAATCCCCACGCGGATGACCGCATCAAACCCTTCCGCCACAATATCGACCCGCCGATCCAGAAAATGGGCATCAAGACGTATGTCAGGAAAACTTTTCAGGAAAGCGGGAATAACAGGCGCAATCACTTCCCGCCCAAAGGTGACCGGCAGCGATACCCGAAGGATGCCTTGTGGCGTGGAAGCAAAGTCACCGACCTCACGCCTGGCAGCACTCAGTTCATCAAGGGCTGTCCGGGTGCGCAGCAGGAAATAAGTCCCTGCCTCAGTCAGCGTCACACTGCGCGTCGTACGTACCAGAAGGCGAACCCCAAGGCTTTTTTCCAGATGGCTAACGCGGCGCGATATGACAGAAGCGTCACGACCTAGCCGGTCACTCGCTCCTGTAAAACTGCCCGCCTCGGCAACGCAAACAAAGGCTGTCAGGTCATCAAATTCCTCAAACATCATTCATGCATTCCCCGCAATAATAATTTGCAATTCAAACCAATTATCATCTTTATCGCAAGTTATTAATATAAACACTCAACAACATAATTGAGAGAAAATCACTATGAAAACCTTTCTGAGTATTGGGTCTGGTCCGGGAATTGGTATTGCTACTGCAGTGCGTTTTGCCCGTGAAGGTTTCCGCATCGTGCTGACATCACGTAACAAAAATTACGTTTCTGAGCAGGTTACTGTACTGAGAGCAGCAGGCTATCAGGCTGAAGGGCGTTTTGCTGATGCCAGCGATGTCAGAGGCATCGCTGAACTGATTCGATCTGTTGAATCTGAAACCGGCGCAATAGACGTGCTGCATTTTAATTCCGCCGCTCTGCATGATGGCACGCTGGAAACGCAATCCGTTGATCGCTTTATTGAAGACCTGACCATCAATATCGGCGCCGCATTTGTGGCAGTAAAAGAAGCCAGCCTCAGCATGGCTGAGCGCAGTGAAGGCACTATCCTGCTGACCGGCGGCATCTTTGCTACCCACCCAAATGCAGATTACCTGTCACTGAGCGTTGGCAAAGCAGGCTTACGGAACCTCGTATACGGCCTGTTCGACAACCTGAAAGAAAAGAACATTCATATCGCTACGGTCACTGTTGGCACGCTGGTCGCAGCGGGTTCAGATGAATCCAGTGATATAGCGCAGACTTTCTGGGATCTGCATGTGCAGTCCAGTAATGAATGGACTGCTGAAAAGCAATACCCCTCTGCCTGAGGCCGTACCAGCAAGCTGGCCCCGACACCAGGGGCCTGTCCCGCCCACTTCTTCCCGTGGAGTCAGAATGAATACGACAAGTCCCGTTTATTTAACGGCGCGGCAGACAGTGCTGTTTGCCGCTGCTGCGGCTTTTATGGTCGCCAATATATATTACTCGCAGCCATTGCTGGCCGTTATTGGGCGGCAGTTTGGGACTCCACCGTCTGATACGGCTTTGCTGGTCACGCTGACTCAGCTGGGATACGGGCTTGGCGTATTGTTTCTTGTGCCCCTGGGTGACTTTACCGACCGCAGGCGCCTGGCATCTGTGATGATTTCTCTCTGTATTATTGCGCTGTTGCTGACCGCCGCCAGCCAGAGTTTCTGGTTTTTCGCCAGTGTACAGCTGCTGCTAGGCCTGGCATCCAGCGCTACCATGGTATTGATCCCCTATGTCGCAAGCCATACTGTTACAGAGGAGCGGGGCCAGCGGGTGGGACAGATGATCACAGGGATCCTCCTGGGGATACTTCTGGCACGGACTGTGTCAGGACTGGTTGCTGATGCACTCAGCTGGAGAGCGATGTATTTGCTTGCAGGTGTCGCCGCGACAATGGTGCTGCTCACAGTCAGAAAACTTATGGTGCCAGCAACACTCTCAGTCGAGAAAATATCCTATCCCATACTGATAAGATCAATGCTCACACTCCTTAAGGAACACCAGCCGCTTCGGGTTCGTGCATTTTATTGCATGATGGGAATGGGAAGTTTCAGTATTCTCTGGACAGGGCTGACGTTGTTTTTATCCGGGGAGCCGTATCACTTTAAGCCTTCTGCGATCGGCCTTTTTGGATTGATTGGGGCTGCAGGCGCAATGTCAGCCGGTATCGCGGGCAGGATAAGTGACAGAGGACATTCGCGTATATTAACCATTGTACTGGCTGTGTTGCTGCTGATTTCCTGGATGATGATGGCTGAGGCCAGAACATCACTGCTATTCCTGATTGGCGGAATACTGCTTCTTGATGTGGCTGCGATGGGGCTACAGGTGGTTCATCAGTCGATAATTTACAAGCTTGAAGTCGATGCGCAGTCACGTATCACCTCGATTTTTGTGACGTCTGGCTTTATTGGAATGGCTCTGGGCTCTGCACTGAGCAGTGTCGGATTTCGTCACTGGCAATGGACGGGAATATGCGTACTGGGCGCGGTACTTCCTGCGCTGATGCTTATCCATTTATTAATAGCATCACTGATGCGCCCTGCAGCAAGATAGGCAAATGGTTGTCGAGCAGAATTGTGTAAGCACACCCGTTTTAGTTCCACGCACGTTTGAGATATCCGGGAGGAAATCAGGATGCTTACCGCCCCCCTTACTCCCCTACTTTGCTGATTTGATAATAGCCGTTCTGTTTATACGCCTCTCACTCAATAAGGCGAAAATTCCGGCTGCGGCCACGATTGACGCACCGGCCAGCGTGGAAGATGACGGAAAACTGTCGAGGAACAGAAAACCAAGCATCATCGACCAGACCATCGTGGTGTAATCAAAAGGCGCCAGCAGCGACGCATCGGCGTAACGCAGGCTCAGCGTAATCAGTATCTGTGCCATTCCACCAAAAAAGCCGCAACCGATGAGCAGTAAAAGCTGCAAGGTAGTCGGGATTTTCCAGCCGAAGAAAATCGTCGCCAGACCAATCAGCATGGTCATCAGCGAGAAGTAGAAAACGATCGCGCCCGGTCTTTCAATGCCATTTAAAAAACGGATTTGCACCGAAGATACCGCCGTACACATCGCCGCCAGCAGCGCCAGAATCACGCCCAGCCCCGCCGAAACCTGCTTAAAACTGCCCGACAGCAGCGAACCGCTGTCTGTCAGATGCGCCCACAGCATGACGATAATGCCGGTGAAACCGATACCCACCGCCAGCCAGCGGGCTGCGTGAACATTTTCACGCAGCAAAACCGCGGCCATGACCACCGTAAATAGCGGCGCGGCATAGCTTATCGCCGTGGCATCCGCCAGCGAGATATACACTAACGCCAGATAGTTAAAATACATTCCCC
The DNA here is from genome assembly GCF_000745615.1 of Rahnella sp. WP5. Lineage (NCBI taxonomy): Bacteria > Pseudomonadati > Pseudomonadota > Gammaproteobacteria > Enterobacterales > Yersiniaceae > Rahnella > Rahnella sp. WP5. Next base: position 295,660 of record NZ_JQJR01000010.1, read on the forward strand.
CCGTGCCGGAAAAGCCGCGAATTAAATGGCCGGATATATTCTTCGTTTTAATTTGGGGGAAAACAGGGCCCTGCAATTTGAGCCAGATCAGCAGCGGGAATAAGGCAACGAAAGAGCGAAAAAATATCACTTCTCCGGTAGGTATATTTCCGCCCAGCCCTTTCACGCAGGCCAGCATTAATGTGGCACACAGGGCTGATAATATTTTTAGCGAAATACCCATTCTGGCGTTCATTATTAACCTTCGTTCCTGGTGAGCAGCGGGATGAATCTGTCCGCTATTCTGGCAGAGCCGCCTTTTTCCCGGTCATACAAAAAGCGTATCGCCATACAGGGTTTACTTCTTATACAACGCCAGGGTGAGCTTATATAGTCGGGCTGACTCATAAAGAAACCGCAGCCAGTTTTGCTCACAGTGAGCCAGGGGAAGTTGTCGTCACACACTGCTAATTAAAAAATCCCGGAGAATGAATGATGAAACTGAAGTTACTGTCTTGTTCCTTGCTGGCGTTGCCACTGATGGCGGCCTTTTCCTCTGCGAAAGCGGATGTTCTTTCTGATATTCAGGCACACGGTTCACTCAATTGTGCCGTGTATTCCGATGTGCCGCCGTTCTCGTCGCCGGATCCGAAAACGCGCCAGCTTGCGGGAATGGACGTCGATTTATGCACGGCATTAGCCAAACAGATGGGCGTAAAACTCAATCTGATGCCGACGTCTATTGAAGCGCGTATTGCGGTGATCGCCACTGGCCGCGCCGACGTGCTGATTGCCAATCTGGCGTATACCAAAACGCGCGGCCAACAGATTCAGTTCAGCGATCCGTATTATGTGGCGAAAGAAGTACTGGTGGTGAAAAAGCCCAACGTCGATAAAACTCGTGCGGATTTTAAAGGCAAACGCATCAGCGCCACCAAAGGCACGACGTCTGAACAATCGATTTATCTGGCAGGCGCAAAAGCCGTGACCTTCCAGGATGCTGCGTCGGCCTTTCTGGCGCTGGAACAGAATAAAGCGGTGGGCTTTGTGACCAACACCATGACCGCCATCAAAATGATTTCTCAGGCCGGAAAAGACGGCATTGAACTGGGGATGATCAAAGAGCCGATGGCGCTGGAGCCGATCGGCGTCGGCATGAAAAAGGACGAACCGGCATTGCTGGCGAAGGTTAACAGCAGCCTGAAAGCGATGGATGACGACGGCACCATCGATAAAATCTGGGATACCTGGATCGGGCCAAATACCGAATACAAAATGGTGCGCGAAGACAAAGTACAGCCGCTCTCCAGCCTTAAATTCGAACCTCTGGAATAACCGATGATCACTGCGTCGCACGAGGCGCCTTCCCGCGCCTCTTTTATTCTTGCCAGTCAGGGCGACAACATCAAAATCTCCACCATCGGCAGCCGTGCCTGGCTGATTGAAGCACCGGGAGATTTCGACCTGCCCGCCCAGCGCCGCATCTGGTCACTGGCGGTCGCATTGCGCGCGCGTGATGATATCGAATCACTGATCCCCGGCGTGACCAATTTGCTGGTGCTGTTTCGCCAGACACCGGCAGATTACGACGCCACCTTTGCCCTGCTGGTGGCCGCCTGGGACCAGGCACAGGCCGTACATCCGCAAGGCAAACTGATTGAAATTCCAGTGATTTACGGCGGTGAACATGCCACCGATCTGGACGCGGTTTGCCAGCATACCGGTCTTTCGCCGCGCGAGGTCATCCGCCGCCATTCTGAGGGTTGCTACACGGTGTTTTCACTGGGCAGCGCGCCGGGTTTTGGCTATCTCCACGGGCTGGATCCGTCTCTGGCCACGCCGCGTAAAAAAGTCCCCTCGCTGAATATGCTCAAAGGCACCGTGACCATCGGCGGCGCACAGACCGGGATTTCCGCCCTGACCGGGCCAAACGGCTGGAACGCCATCGGATTCGCCGAACTGACGCTGTTTGACCCGCAGGCGGAGAATCCTGCGCTGATGGCACCGGGGGACAGCGTGCGCTTTCTGCCAGAAAGGATTGAATTGTGACTGAACCAGCCGTGATTGAAATAGTGAAAACCGGCCCGCTGAATACCGTTCAGGACGCGGGCCGCAACGGATTCCGGGATATCGGCGTGTCTGTCAGCGGCGTGATGGATCCGCTGGCGTTTCACGCGGGCAACATCATGCTGGGCAATGACGAAAACGCCGCCTGCATTGAAGTGCAGATGTTTCCGTTTAAGGTCCGGTTTCTCGCCGATACCAGCATTGCCATCACCGGCGCAGATTGCCGCACGAAGCTCGACGGTACAGATCTTCCGCCCTGGTGGGCGTGTTCCGTCCGCGCAGGGCAGGAACTGGAAATGCAGTTCCCGCGTTACGGTGCGCGCAGCTATTTGTGCGTCGCCGGAGGCATTGACGTGCCGGTCGTTATGGGCTCGCGCAGCACCGCGCTGCGTGGTGGCTTTGGGGGTTTAGACGGACGACCGCTGGAGAAAAACGATCGCCTCGCGGCGGGTAAAACCACCACATCTCCCCTGCCTGCGCAAGGTATGGGCATCGAGCCGCCGGAGATCGCGCTGGCAAACGTATTCCCGACCAGCACTGAGGGATGCGTGCAACTGCGGGCTATTCCCGCCGGAGAATATTCGCTGTTTGAAGCCGATCTTCCCCGCTTCTGGTCGCAGCCGTGGAAAGTGTCCTTGCACAGCAACCGCACCGGTTACCGCTTATCCGGCGCGCCGGTCACGCCCTCGAAAGTCATCGAAATGCGTTCATACGGTTTAGTCCCCGGCATCGTTCAGGTTCCGCCTGCCGGCGAGCCGATCATTCAGCTGGCTGATGCCAATACCGCCGGAGGTTATCCGAAAATTGCCGGAATTATTGAAGAAGACTTATGGCGTCTGGCGCAGGTTCAGCCCGGTCAGAGCATTCAGTTGATCAAAAGCGATGCACGCGAAGCCATTGCTGTTGCGGCGCGGATCAGCCAGTGGCTCACCCGCCTGCGCGATAGCATTATGCCGGTGAAGAAAATCATGGGTGTTTAAAACGCCCTATGGATGAAACAGAAAACGGGCCAGAAAAGGCCCGTTTAATAAGATGGTCACCCCCACCCTGTGAGCGGTACGCTGACAGGGTGTTTTTCTTTCTGAAGGGGATCATCATGCAAAACGTTACGCTCATCGGTATTGACCTCGGCAAGCATTCGTTCCATGTCCACGCTCAGGATAAAAACGGTAATGCATTGCTACGTAAGAAGTTTTCCCGCAACCCGTTAACCGCCTTTCTCTCTACTTGTGCCGCTTCTACCGTTGTTATGGAGTCCTGTGCGGGCGCCCATTTTATGGCCCGGCACATCAGCCAGTTCGGGCATCAGGTGAAGCTCATCTCTCCTCAGTTTGTCCGACCCTTCGTTAAAAGCAATA
>NZ_JQJR01000011.1:0-287004 GCF_000745615.1 Rahnella sp. WP5
GGTGACAGAACGAAGTGGCCAGAAATCCTGGGTTCACTGGCGATGGCAATGTGCGAAGTTCGTCAGGCAGACCTTTGTTGAATGGGCTGCCAAGACGGTTAACTCATCATACTGGGCCAAATTGTATTATCAGGGGCAGCGAGAAAAGGGAAAATCTCATCAATCCGCGATCCGGGCTCTGGCATTCAAATGGCTAAGGATCATTTACCGCTGCTGGAAGACCAGAACCCGCTATGACGAAGCGAAATATTTGCTGGCACTGGAAGAGCGAAAATCGCCCTTACTGATGCCGTAAAAAACTTGTCGAATGTCTCAGGGCGTGAAGCTGGCCGTTGTTGGTCACAACCGGTGCCGTCACGGTCAGGCCATTACCCGCCGATATCACGCCGGTGCCCTGATTGGTCAGACTGCCGGTAACATTCACGCCGACGTTACCGCCGGAGATATTGCCCTGATTGACCAGCGTCTGGCCTTCCAGCGTCATCTGGTTCTGCGCAGACAGGCTGCCTTGCTGCTGCAAGGTACCGGCTTTCACATGCAGGCCGTCGTCGGCGGTGATGGCACCGCTGTTGGTCAGCGAGGTGGCCGTGATATCCACATTGTCCGCGCCCAGCGCCGCGCCGTTGGTCAGCGTACCGGCCTGCACCGTCAGCGTGCCCGGTGTCACCAGTTTCCCGGCCAGATCGGCTTTTTCAGACGCACTGATCCCCAGCGCGTTTTTGCCCTGCGTCTGCGAGCCGTTGCCGGTAGTGAGCTGTTGCGTGGTCAGCGCCGCGTTGCCATCTGCGGAGAGAAAACCCTTTAAGTTCGCAGTATCCGCATTGAGGTTCACATCGCCCTGGCTGGACTGTACCGATCCGGCGCGGGTGGTCAGCGCGGTGGCGTTAAGTGTTGCACCCTGCGTGCCGGTCAGCGTGCCACCCAGATCTGCCTGGGCGGTGTTGAGTGTCAGCTGACCATCGGCCAGTAAGGTTGCCGCATCACCGTTGGTCACGCCGTCCCGCGCGTTCAGTATGATGTCGCCGCGGGTGCCGGTCAGCCCCTGATTATTGAACTGACTGAGGGTCAGCGTCTGGTCACCGCCGGACTGCGCCGTGCCGTTGTTATTGAAGGTATCGCCGTCAAGCTGCTGCGTGCCGAGGGACTGCAGCAGGCCGTTATTGGTCAGGGTGCCGAAGCTGAACTGACCGTTGCGGTTGGCGGCCAGCGTGCCGCCGTTGCTGAAATCGTGCGAGGTGAAGTTCAGGTCACGCCCGGCAATCAGGCTGCCGGACCACTGCCCGCCGCTGGCAATCGTGGCCTGCACGTCATTTTGCGCCGAGGTTTTACCACCCTGTGCGGCATTAAGCTGGTCAGCGTTAATCGAAAGAGTATTGCCCGCGCTGGTGGTGCCGTCGAGCTGCTGCTGCGCGGCAGATAACTGCATATCTCCCGTGGAGGCCAGCGAACCGGTGCCGGTCACCTGCAATGTGCCGCCACCGGCTTGCAACGTGTTGCCGTCGAGCGCACCGGCCAGCGTGGCGCTGCCGGTTGCCGTCAGGGATAAATCTTTATCGCTGTGAACGGCCCCCTGCGCCCCGACGGACAGATCCGTAGCGTTCAGGCCGACGTTGCCGGAGGTCGACAACTGGCCGCCAAGCGTCTGCTGCGCGGCAGTAAACTGAATATCGCCGAGGCTGGTGATCAGCGAATTTTTCCCGGCGTTCAGGGAAGTGCTGTTGAGCGTCAGGCCATTTTTGCCGGTCAGCGTGCCGTCCACGTTCATCTGACCGCCGCCGATGTTCAGCCGGTCACCGGCAAACAGCGAGCCTTGTTCGCCCACGGTCATCTGGTCAGCAACCTGCAACCCCAGCCCCTGCTGCGAACCGATCAGCCCCTGATTGCTGAGGGTGCTGGCGGTAATATCTTGTTCGCCGCCGGACTGCATTTTGCCGCTGTTGTCCAGCTCTGTGGCGTTCAGAGTCTGTGTGCCCTGCGCCTGGATCAGGCCGCCGTTGGTCAGTTTTTGCGTGGTGAGCTGCGTGTTGCCGCTGGCGGCCAGCGTGCCGTTGTTGGTCATGTCGCCCGCACTGACGCCCAGATTACCGCCCGCCGTCAGGCTGCCGTTCCACACACCGTTATTGCCCGCATTGGCCTGCACATTCCCGACGGCGTAAAGCTTAGCGCTGCTGGCCGAACTCAGTGAGCCGCTGCTGAGCTGCAGGTTTTGTCCGGCACGGACGTTACCGCCGAGCATCGCACTGCCCTGCACGCCGATATCCGCATCATTACCGGACTGAATCTGCGACCCTGCGAGGGTGGAAAGCTGTCCGAAACGCCCGGTCAGCTGATTGTCGCTCGACAGCAATCCGCCAAGCTGCGTCTCTCCGGCGGTGAGGGTCAGGGCACCGCTGGCCTGCACCACCCCGCTGTTATCCAGCGTTGTCGCCTGAAGATCTTGCGTCCCCTGTGCCTGCAGCGTGCCGGTATTGGTCAGCCGCTGCGTGGTGATACGGGCGTTACCGTTTGCGGCGATCAGCCCGTTATTGGTCAGATCCCCGGCGTTCAGTTGGAGATCTTTCCCCGCCGTCAGCTTGCCCTGCCACTGGCTGTCATTACCGGCGGTAGCATGAATATTGCCTGCCGCAGACACCTGCGCGGTATTACCTGAATTGAGCTGGTCAGCGGCCAGCGTCATATTGCCGCCGCTGGTCACCTGACTCCCCTGAACGGCCAGTTCCCCCTGGCTGTTGAGCGCCATATCGCCGCCCGACTGCTGGGTACCGTTAAGGGCGATGGCCTGCGCATTCGCCGTCAGCTTGCCGGCGGCGGTCGCATTACTCAGCGTCAGCCTGCCGCTGGCATCAATCTGCATATCGCCGACCGAGGCGTTCAGGTTGCCGAGGTTGACCCCGACGCCCTTGTCGCTGGAAACCAGATGAATGCGGTTGGCGTACATACCGCCGAGTGCGCCGGTGTCAATCGCCACAGACGGTACGCCTGTGCCGGATATCGGCGTGGCATTGCCCTGCGCATCGACGTGATTGGCACCTAAGGTGACGTTAAGGTCTCTGGCATACAGCCCGGCGTTAATCTGCGCGGCGCGGGAAATCAGCGAGAAAGAATCGCTCGTGCGGGCGTCCAGGCCCTGACCTTCAACGGTGATCGCGCCCTGCGTGACGTCGAGGGATTGCAGCGAACCGTCCGCGTTCAGCACCGGCCTGCCGGTGGTCAGCGTGGCGTTCGGGGTATTGAGGAAGCCGCAGCCGTTACAGGTGATGCCGTAGGGGTTGGCGACCATGACGTTCGCGGCTTTACCGGCGACTTCCATGTAGCCGTTAAGCTGTGAAGGGTTCGACGACACCACTTCGTTAATGATGCCCTTCGCTTCCTGACCTGCCGTAAGATTGGGGTTGTTCTGGATCAGCCCGCCCAACTGAGTCTGGGTCAGTTTGCCGGTGGCGTTGTTGAGAATGAGGCCCTGCTGGCCGACGTTGAAATCGTTATATTTGTTATGCGAAATCCCGGCCTGATTCGGGGTGGCGATATTCACCACCGGCACGCCGTTGCCCGCCTGATCGGTTCGGGTGTTGCCTTCGGCTACCGTGATACCGGCGGCAAATGCGGGCATCACCGGTTGCCAGACCAGCCAGCCCATCAGCCCGTACGCCAGCGCTTTACGCCATAACGCGACCGGTTGCTCTTTGATCGATTTCATCGCCGAATTCCTTCTCTCTTATGCAGAGGTACAACGCTAAAGTGCAAAACCGATACGGTAGTAGACCGTGACGCGATCCGGTGCCAGTGAGTCCGGATAGCTCAGCGGCCAGCCGACGGTAAACTGGCTGGAGAAATGTGCGTTACTGCTCGATAAACCCACCGACCCGCCCCATAAGGTGCCGGACGCATTGGTGTCGTGATTGCTGCGTTGCAGGTAGCCGCCGTCGAGGGCCGTTACGCTGCTGATTTGTCCGAGCCCCGGCATGGCGAACAGTTGAGTGTCCAGCTCATTACGCCAGTAGCCGCCGTTGTCGCCGGAGAGGTATTGCTCTTTGAACCCCCGCACCGAGCTTTCACCGCCGAGTGTGAGGCGTTCGCTGCCGTAAAGACGGTCATCGCCCCACTGACCGTAGGCGCTGGTCAGCCAGGTAATGCGTTGGGTGACAGGCCGGTAATAGCTGGTGGACAGCGTCCATTTAGAGAACTCCGCGCGCGGGGCATCCGGATTTTTATCTTCATCGCTTTCGCCGCCAAACCACGGCACACCACGGCTGAACGCCGGATTGAGCGTGGCGTATCCGCCCCAGAGTTTCTGGCTGTGATTGATGCCTGCGGTCCAGCTGGTCAGGCTGCGGGTGCTGCTTTCCAGCGGGGCATCGTTGAGATAATTTCGGTTGAGGCGGTGCGTCAGCCCGAGGCTGGCGGCGGTTTTCATGTCGCCGTTGCGAAACAGTACGCGGGAAAGGGTGAAGCGGTGTGCCTGGCTGTCGCCGGTGGAGCGCCACAGATAGCCCTGCGATTCAATGGTGCTGAGGTAGTCGCTGTAGCTGTAATTGTAATCGAACAGCCAGTAGCCGTAAGGCAGATTAACGCCCGCCTGCACGCTTTTCGCGTCGTGGTCGCTTGCGCCGTCGCTGCTGCGTGACGCACTGACAAACCACTGATCCGCCAGCCCGAGCAGGTTATTGCCCGTCAGCGCGCCGCTGACCTGTCCGGTGCCGGTGCTTTTCTGCCCTGAGTTATCAAAACCGGCGCTGGCCTGCAGGGGAAACTCAGGCTTTGAGGTGAGGTTGACGATGGAGTATCCCGGCTGGCTGCCGGGCTGGATTTCAATCTGTACCGGCGTTTTGCGCAGCCGGTTAATCTGCTCCATCCCCTGTTCGATATCACGCAAATTAAGGATATTGCCGGTCAGCCCCGGAAACGCCATCGCCAGCATTGCGCCGCGCTGGTTTTCCATTTTGATGGCTTCCAGCTTGCCTTCCATCACCGTCAGACTGAGCGCGCCGGAAGACAAATCCTGTTCAGTGAGAAACGCGCGGCTGGTGATATAGCCCTGGCCGATATACCAGTCGGAGACCTGTTTCACCAGGGCATTAATCTGGCCAATGCCGAGGCACTGTTGCAGATAGGGTTGGGTCAGTTTTTGCCGGATGCGCGCGGGCATATGGTCTGCGCCGCTGAGGGTAACTTCGTGAATATCAAAGCACGGGCCGCCGGGTTGCGCTGGGGTTTGCGGTGCGGGGGCGACTGACGTGCTGCGCTCCAGTTCCTGACGCTGCTGCTGGTTCTGCTGCAGAAGTTGCCGCTGCTGTTGTTCGATACTGCCGCGGTCGGCGGGGCTGAGCGGCGCGGCCTGCGCGGTGAGGGAAAACATTCCGGTAAGTACCAGCAGGCAGGAAACTCGCCACCGCAGGGAAAGACACGCGCACGCCGAAACAGTGCGGGCTAATGGTGTAAGAAAGCTTATGATTTCCATATCCGGTGTTTTCTATCGCCAGAACCGCTTTCCTGTACGCCTCAAAAACACAGCATCAGAAGTGGCTATGGCATTGATTTAAGATTAAACATTCGGTTTCTATCGGCAGGGATAAGATTTACTTTAGGTTTTTTTTAAGTTTATAAAAAAAATTCTGCAAGAAGCATAGCGCGAAACATAAGAAATCATGGTTTATAGGGGTATTCATCCGGTTACCCCTGCCTGCGCCGTTTGTGGCCTTCAGGGATATTTTCTTCTGGCTTACAAGCAGGATACAGGGAATATAATTGAGAGGCTTAATAGCCATCCGCTTATTTAAAATTCAGTGCAAGATGCTGGTAAAAATAACCCATAAAAAAAGCCAGAGGATTTCTCCTCCGGCTTTTCTGCATAATTTCCCGGGGGAAATTACAGACCGTACACCAGGTTTACAGACGTCACGGTGTCGGTTTTATCCGGCGCACTGGCTGGTGGTTTGGTGTTATAGGTTACGTCATACGCCACTTTCAACGAGAAGTGGGAGTTGATCGCAACGGTCAGCGCGGTTTCTGAGTTCAGCGTAGTTTCGTCGTTCGCTAATACAGAAACCCCCTGCGTGAAACGCGCAGTGTCGCTGATCTGGTAACCGTAAGTGCCTGAAGCGTAAGCCAGCGCACGAGTGGTGTTACCGCCCTGTTCGAATTCATCATGACGAACACCAGGACCTGCTTCCAGGTTCAGCGTATGAACCGGGCCGCTCCAGATCTGACGACCATAACCGACAGCGCCCACAGTCCGCGAACGGTAACCGTTATAACGGTCGCTCAGCCAGCTCCCCTGACCGAAAATATAGTTCGCGTTGTCAAGGTTATAACGCGTACGGGCACCGGCCTGATACTTCTCGGATGAACGCACACCGGAAGAAGAGGTGTTACGCGCAGAACCCCACAGGCTGTTAGCCGTGTTGGTATCAAACCAGGTCATGGTGGTATCAGCATTCAGCGTGGAGTTGCTGGTGTTACCGGTTTGCGCACTGTAACCCGCCTGAATATTGCCCTCGAACGGCTTTTTCGCCTGAGCCGGATCATCTAACGCGGTGAAGATGGTGGTGTCTGCAAGGCTTGAAATACTGAACAGCGCTGCACCGCAGACTACGGCACAAGCTGGTAAACGACGTACAACCCGAAAAAACATTTTGTTTCCCCAATAAGACTTAAGGCAAATAACGAGACTGGAACCACACGATTTATGCCATTAATTAGGATCCGTTAATCAAGCCTGGCAACTCCATTTCGATGGCATATGCATACAAATATTTCTACCGCAACAAATATAACGCACTCAGCCCGGAATATCTTAATAAAGCGGCTTTTTTGGATAGTTCCGAGTGACATATATTTCCGGCAATAGAAACATACAAAATCATTACCCTTTCTTGCATTGATTTCTTATTTCAATGAGGAATGGAAATGGTTCATTACGCGCCACACTTTACGTCTTCCTGCCACTTTGGTTCGAAATATTGCGAGCCGGCAGCGTACAGATTTCCGCCTAACTCGTCGCTGAATCTTGTCCTTTTGAGCGATGCGGGGTAGTTTTGTCCTGATAACGTCTTATTTTTGCCTCGGGTTCCTCGAAGGCAGCCTTCAGGAGGAGTGGTCATGGCTTTACAACAAGAGATTATTCAGGCTCTGCACGTCAAACCCCACATCGATGCCGCACAGGAAGTTCGTGTCAGCGTCGATTTTCTCAAAAGTTATCTGCTGGCCCACCCGTTCATCAAGACACTGGTTCTGGGTATCAGCGGCGGGCAAGATTCTACTCTTACCGGCAAACTTTGCCAAACAGCAATTAGCGAATTACGCGCACAAACAAATGATAGCGCTTACCAGTTCATTGCGGTGCGCTTGCCATATGGCGTGCAAGCTGATGAATCGGACTGCCAGGATGCCATTGCGTTCATCCAGCCAGATCAGGTTCTGACCGTTAATATCAAGAATGCCGTCCTGGCAAGCGAAGCGACCTTACGTGAAATCGGTATTGAACTGAGCGATTTCATTAAAGGCAACGAAAAGGCCCGCGAGCGCATGAAAGCGCAGTACAGCATCGCCGGGATGAAAAAAGGCGTGGTGGTCGGGACTGATCATGCTGCCGAAGCCGTGACCGGTTTCTTCACTAAATACGGTGATGGCGGCACGGACATTAACCCGATTTTCCGTCTGAACAAGCGTCAGGGAAAAGCCCTGCTCAAAGAATTGGGTTGCCCGGAACATCTCTATACGAAAGTCCCGACCGCTGACCTTGAAGACAACCGCCCTGCCTTGCCAGATGAAGCTGCGCTCGGCGTGACTTACGAACTGATCGACGACTATCTGGAAGGCAAGAAAATCGACGATAAATATGCCACCATCATTGAGGGCTGGTACCTGCGCACTGAACATAAACGTCAGCCGCCGGTCACGGTGTTTGATGATTTCTGGAAGAAAAAATAAGTCTTTCGTCACCGCTTAGATCACGGGCACCTGCGGGTGTCCGTTTTTATTCACAGTGCCCGCCGCTCTGATTATCACAAGCTTCTTTCCATTCATTAACGAAATCATTACCCTTAGCGTCCTTTCGGATGACTGACAGTGATGTTTTCAATGCAAAAATTCCTTTTCCTGCTGCTGAGCATGGTGCTGCTTGGCCCTTTAGGTATTGATTTGTACCTGCCCGCCATTCCCGCCATCGCGCTCGGTTTACAGAGCACCGAGGCGGTCATTCAGTCCTCGATTTCATTATTTATTCTGGTGATGGGGCTGGGACAACTGGTGGCCGGTCCGCTGGTGGATAAATTTGGTCGTCGCCCGATCGCCATTATCGGCGTCATGGTGTATCTGGCAGGGGCGATAGTTGCCGCGACCTCCGTAACACCGTGGATGTTTTTATTATCCCGCGTCATTCAGGGACTGGCGGTGTGCTGCACTTCCGTGGTGATTTTCAGCGGCGTACGCGACCGGATGAGTGGCAACGATGCCGCCCGTGCATATGGTTTCCTCAATGGCACGCTGAATATCATTCCGGCACTGGCACCGCTGATCGGCGGCCTGATCGCGCAATATTATGGCTGGCGTGCGCCGTTCTGGGCATTAACCGGTTATACACTGGCTGTCTTACTGCTGGTTATATTCAAACTGCCTGAGACTCGCCCTGCTGATACGCAGACCAACACCGGCCTGCCATTCCGTCAGTACGCCCGCATTTTATTCAATGCGCGTTTCATTACTTTTGCTCTGGTGAATGCAGGTGCAATGGGTATGGCGCTGACCTATGTCTCGCTGGCGCCGACCGTTTTGATGAACACTGCCGGGCTGACGCCACTGCAGTTTTCACTGGTATTCGGCGCAAACGGATTCTGGATCATGGGAATGAGCTTTATCGCCAACCGGATTATCCGCAAAGTGGGGCGTCCGGTATGTCTGAAAACAGGCGGCATCCTGATGTTTATTGGCTGCCTCGGGCTAATCGCTGGGATCACGCTGGTTCCGCCTGCGGAACAAACAGCAACCTGGCTGTATATGGTACCAGTCGCCAGCGCCTGTGCCGGTCTGGCTTTCCTGATGGGCCCTGCCACCAGTTATGCGCTGGAACCGTTCTCCGGTGAAGCAGGCGTGGCTTCGGCACTGGCAGGTTCGGTGCAAATGGCGGGCGGTGCACTACTTGGTTTTATCGCGATGGCATTACCGTTGCAGCCTAAGCTGAGTCTGTCGCTGGTGATGCTGGCAGGAGGATGTCTGGCGATGCTGGCTCGACGCGCCAGCAAAAAATCGACGGGCCAGCTGACCCGCCTGGGACAGTAATACGTTTTTTAACCGATTGTCGACACCGGTACGCGGGGTGCCAGCGCACTCAGCAGTTCGTAACCCAGCGTACCCGCCGCTGTTGCCACGTCATCCACCGGTAAATTATTCCCCCACAATTCAACCGGCGCACCCATCTGCGCCTGCGGGCATGGCGTTAAATCCACAGCCAGCATATCCATTGAAACCGTGCCCGTCGTCGTCGTTCGCACGCCGTCTACCCAAACCGGTGTACCGGAAGGCGCATGGCGCGGATATCCGTCCGCATAGCCACAGGCCACCACGCCGATACGCTGAGGACGAGTTACACTGTAACGCCCGCCGTAACCCACGCGCGCACCGGCTTTAAGTTCCTGTACGGCAATCAGCTCACTTTTAAGCGTCATGACCGGTTGCAGACCGGTATGCGCAATATCTTTCCACTCACCGCTTGGCGACGCGCCATAGATAATAATTCCCGGACGGATCCAGTCATGATGTGTATGCGGATGCCACAGCGTCGCAGCGGAATTGGCCAGACATCGCGGGCCGCGAATGTTTTGCCCGGCGAGGTTAATCACACTCATCTGCGCATCGACACCTTCCACACTGTCAGCGGTGGCGAAATGGCTCATCAGCGTGATTTCCCCCACCTGCTTCAGCTCGCGTAACTGCTGCCAGACAGCACCGGCGCGCTCAGGCGCAAAACCCAGGCGGTTCATGCCACTGTTTACTTTCAGGTAGATACAGACCGGCAGGCTGACGCTGGCCTGCGCAAGGGCTTTTATCTGCCATTCGCTGTGTACGGCCGTGGTCAGGCGATATTTATCAACAATAGCCAGATCCTCGGCGGTAAAAAAACCTTCAAGCAGTAATATCGGTCCCTGCCAGCCGGACTCACGCAGTAAAATCGCCTCATTGAAATCAAGTAAAGCGAAACCGTCAGTGGCGGATAAACTGCGCCAGATACGGGATATACCGTGGCCGTAGCCGTTGGCTTTCACCACCGTCCAGACTTTACTGTTGGGGGCAAAACCACGAATGATGTTCAGGTTTTGAGTTAACGCAGACTGAGACAATGTGGCTGAAATCGGGCGAGGCATACCAGCTCCGGCAATAAGCAAAGTAAAAACCATGCGGCATCAAACCCCGCATGGGATCGGATTACAGCAGGTTCAGCCTACCGGATGCATTTTGTGCGGGCCAGCCGGACGGGCAATGAAATCCGGGCTGTAACGCTCAACCGAGAGATCATCGGATGGGATCGCAGGCGTCACGCCGGACATAATGTCCGAGAGCAACTGCCCGGAGCCGCAGGCCATCGTCCAGCCCAGCGTGCCGTGGCCGGTATTGAGATACAAATTCTTAATGCGCGTACGCCCGACAATCGGCGTGCCATCCGGCGTCATCGGACGCAACCCCGTCCAGAACGTGGCCTGTTCGACGTTGCCGCCGTTCGGATAGAGATCTTTGACCACCATTTCCAGCGTTTCGCGGCGCGCCTGCGCCAGCTTCAGGTTGAAGCCGACAATCTCCGCCATACCGCCGACGCGGATGCGGTCATCAAAACGGGTGATAGCAATTTTATAGGTTTCATCCAGTACGGTAGACACCGGCGCAGAAGCCGGATCAGTAATCGGAATCGTCAGGGAATAGCCTTTCAGCGGATAAACCGGAATGGAGACCAGATCACGCAGCAACGCTGTGGAATACGATCCGAATGCCACCACGTATGCATCCGCCCTGACGACCTCATTGCCACACTGCACGCCAGTGATTTCGCCATTTTCAATATGCAGCTTATCCACCGTGCGGTTAAATTCGAAGATAACTCCCGCCTGACGCGCCATGTCTGCCAGCTTGCGGGTAAACATCTGGCAGTCGCCGGTTTCATCATTGGGTAAACGCAGGCCGCCGGTCAGTTTGTGCGCAACCTGAGCCAGCGCAGGTTCTGCAGTCGCCAGCTGGCTGGATTCGAGCAACTGATACGGCACACCGGCGTCTTCCAGCACCGCAATGTCTTTGGCTGCGCTTTCAAACTGCTGCGCGGTGCGGAAAAGCTGCAACGTGCCGCCCTGCCGTCCCTCGTACTGAATGCCGGTATCTTCGCGTAACGCTTTCATGCAGTCACGGCTGTATTCCGCCAGACGCACCATGCGGCTTTTGTTGGTCTGATAGTGGTCCATGTTGCAGTTACGCAGCATTTGCCACATCCATTTAAGCTGGAACTGTGTTCCGTCGAGGCGAATCGCCAGAGGCGCGTGCTTCTGGAACATCCATTTGACGGCTTTGACCGGAACCCCCGGAGCCGCCCACGGCGCAGCATAGCCCGGTGAGATCTGTCCTGCATTACCCGCACTGGTTTCTTCTGCCGGGCCGGACTGGCGGTCAATAACCGTCACCTGATGACCCGCTTTAGCCAGATACCATGCACTGGCGACACCGACCACACCACTGCCTAAAATCACCACACGCATATCGACTCCACTCCACGACAAAACAAAGCATAATATTCTGATGACAGGAAATTAACCTGACTGAGAAAAATCACCAACACAGGCACTCACAACCGTGAGGTCTTTCACATTTATTTATCGTTCATGACAGCATTTATTTCAATAGCCAGAAATAAATAACGATATTCCGCAACATTCCGGCCATGCGGCAAGAAATTTATGGCGTAATGACAGCATTGATTGCATTGATGTCACAAGACTCCCGACGCTTCAGGGTCAGTTTTGTTGCAGGTTTTTATTCTTGTATACAAGCCGTGCATCAGCACAAAACACCACAAACAAACAGGCATGTGATATTCCCTCACGCTGCGCGGAGAATTGACGTTCAGGTTGAACGGGGATTTATAAAACGAGGCAAAGCGGAGGTGGCTGCGTAAAACATTAAGGCCACTATTCATAGTGGCCTTATATTGCGGGAATTTACCGGCGTAACAGAAAAAATCAGGCAGACGTCGTTTCCAGTCTCATCAGAGAGACAGGTTTAAACAGGCCCGTCTGCCCTTCCAGTTGTACGCAACTTTCGCGGCGAATTTCTTCCGGTGAACTCGATTTCACCCTGAACGCGGTAATTTTGCCGGTAACGCCCGTTTCGGCATCCATTACACGAACGCCCTGGCCGATACGATTTCTATATCTATCATAAGTAAAGGTATTTACCATTTTCTTGACCTCCTAAAGCATCAATAACAAACAATAGCGGGTTAATGCTATACCCGTAAAAATTAAGTTTCAATATATAAACCCTGCTAAGTATCCGGTTAAATTTCATATCCTGTCCCGCCACGTTGCCATTTTAAAAATGTGACTCATATCGCAACGACGCAATTACTGACCTACACTTCAATCGGTTTCTGTTTTGCACCGTTCATTTCAGCAATTTTCAGCAATAAGGAGTCGATTGTGAATAACTCAAACTTTCTGAAGCTTAAAGATGGTACACAACTTTTTTATAAGGATTGGGGCAGCGGGCAGCCGGTGGTTTTTAGCCACGGCTGGCCCCTGTCGTCGGATGCTTTTGAAGATCAGATGCTGTTTCTGGCAGAACATGGTTATCGCGTTATTGCCCACGACCGCCGCGGACACGGGCGTTCTTCTCATTCATGGGAAGGCAATAATATGGACCAGTACGGAGATGACATGGCCGAACTGACGGCTTATCTGGATCTCAAAGACGCGATACACGTCGGGCACTCTACCGGCGGCGGCGAAGTTGCCCGTTATATTGGCAGGCACGGCACCTCACGGGTGGCAAAAGCGGTGTTAATTGGTGCAGTGCCACCGATTATGATCAAAACAGATTTCAATCCCGGAGGATTACCTCTTTCTGTTTTCGATGGTATCCGTGGCGGTGTGACAAAAGATCGTTCCCAATTTTTCCTGGACTTGCCCGACGCATTTTATGGTTTCAACCGCCCCGGTGCTGAGGTGTCAGAAGGTTTACGCCAAAGTTTCTGGCTCCAGGGTATGCAGGGTTCAATAAAAGCACTTTATGATTGTGTTAAAGCGTTTTCTGAAACCGATCAGCGCGAAGACCTGAAGAAGATGACGATCCCGACGTTGGTGATTTACGGTGATGATGACCAGATTGTGCCACCCGCTTCCTCCAGCGAAGCTGCGCTTAAGTTGTTGCCAAATGGCAAAGGTAAGGTTTATGCGGGCGCATCTCATGGTCTGTGCAGCACCCACAAGAATCAGATAAATCAGGATTTGTTAGAATTTATCCGCAGTTAATCCCCCGCTGTTTGCGCCTGTCTCCTGATATTGTTCGCCCAAAGCCAGACTGTGCGCGGCTTTGGGCTCTTTATTGCCCGCCGATTGACAGTCTTCTGCCTTAAGGATATAGATTTGTTGAGGAATGGATTCATGGTGTTTATCTAACGACACACTCAGATTGAGCTACGATTATCAATGGACGTGCGAAATCTTAAGAAAAGGTTGTGAATCAAACACTCTGTAGCGTCCATAACTGAATGAGGGTGCGGCTTATGACGACAGTGACCCAAAAGCAAAAAACTGAGGACAAACGTCTTAGCGATGGACCGGACTGGACGTTTGAGTTATTGCAAACCTATCTCGAAGAGATTGACCGGGTGGCGAAGTCCTACCGGCTTGAAACTTATCCGCATCAAATCGAGATCATCACTTCCGAACAAATGATGGATGCCTATTCCAGCATTGGCATGCCGATCAATTACACTCACTGGTCGTTCGGCAAGAAATTCATCGAAACCGAACAGCTGTATAAGCACGGACAACAAGGTCTGGCGTACGAAATCGTCATTAACTCCAACCCGTGTATCGCTTATCTGATGGAAGAAAATACGATCACCATGCAGGCGCTGGTGATGGCCCATGCCTGCTACGGGCATAACTCTTTCTTCAAAAATAACTATCTGTTCAGAAGCTGGACCGATGCCAGTTCCATCGTCGATTACCTGCTGTTCGCCAAGCGTTATATCAGTGAATGCGAGGAACGCTATGGTGTCGATGAAGTTGAACGGTTGCTGGATTCCTGTCACGCGCTGATGAATTACGGCGTTGACCGCTATAAACGTCCGCAAAAAATCTCCCTGCAGGAAGAACTGGCGCGGCAAAAAAGCCGTGAGGAATACCTGCAAAGTCAGGTGAATTCTCTGTGGAAAACGCTGCCACGCAAAGACAGTGTAGACGCACCGGAACAGGCGCGACGTTTCCCGCCGGAACCGCAGGAAAACCTGTTGTATTTTATGGAAAAAAATGCGCCTTTGCTGGAATCCTGGCAAAGAGAAGTTTTGCGCATTGTGCGTAAAATCAGCCAGTATTTTTATCCGCAGAAACAAACTCAGGTCATGAACGAAGGCTGGGCGACATTCTGGCATTACACCATCCTGAATCATCTGTATGACGAAGGAAAAGTCTCCGACCGTTTCATCCTGGAGTTCCTGCACAGTCACACGAATGTGGTGTATCAGCCGCCTTATAACAGCCCGTATTACAGTGGTATCAACCCGTATGCTCTGGGTTTCGCGATGATGCAGGATATCAAGCGTATCTGTCAGGAGCCGACGGAGGAAGACCGTTACTGGTTCCCGGATATCGCCGGTTCAGACTGGCTCGACACGCTGCATTTTGCGATGCGTGACTTTAAAGACGAGAGCTTCATCAGCCAGTTCCTGTCACCGAAAGTGATGCGTGATTTCCGTCTGTTTACGGTGCTCGATGACGATCACAATAATTATCTGGAAATCGCCGCGATCCACAATGAGGAAGGCTACCGTGCAATTCGTCAGGAGTTGTCGGCGCAGTATAATCTGAGTAATCACGAACCGAATATTCAGGTCTGGAATGTGGATTTGCGCGGAGACCGCTCGCTGACATTACGCTACATTCCGCAAGACCGGGCACCGCTTGATAAAAGCCGCCGTGAAGTGATGAAACACGTCCACCGCCTGTGGGGCTTCGATGTCTTTATCGAGCAACTCAATGAAGACGGCAGCGTCGAGTTACTCGAACGTTGCCCGCCACGTCCGACACCGCTGTAAAATTTCCATTTTCAGGCATTAAAAAAGGGCGCTAAGCGCCCTTTTGTTATTACTGGCTCCCTCAATCCTTCAAATTATATCGAGGCAGCCAACGATGAGACTGTTTGAAGGATAAAGGGAATTAACGATGTTTTTGTTCGGCCAGGTCACCCGGCATAGCACCCTGCATGCTGTGCCAGATTTCACCGCTCTGACGGCCATAATTTCGCACACAATCCACAATCTGCTCGTAGCTTTTCTCGTGGCAGATATCAGACAACTTTTTATAGAAACTGATAGCCAGTTTGCGCGCTTCAGGATTGGAGAAATAATAGCGTCCGACGCGGGTATAAAGACCACGCAGTCCGTTGATGATCAAACCATAAATCGGGTTGCCAGAGGCGAATGCCAGACCACGGAAAATGCCGTAATCGAGCGCCGTAAAGGCTTCGGCATGATCTTCAACCTGAGTCGCTTTCGCGAGAACCTGTTGGGTTTCTTCCGGGTTGGTACGCATCGCCTTGCGGATAAAGATCGTCGCGATGTTGGTACGCACAGACAGCAAATTATCAATCAGCTGCGGTACGCTGTCATGATCCAGACGCGCCAGCGTTTCAAGAATATTCAGGCCGGATGTTTCCCAGAAATTATTCACTTTCGTCGGTTTACCGTGCTGAATGGTTAACCATCCATCGCGGGCAAGCCGCTGTAACACTTCACGCAATGTGGTTCGGGTTACACCAATGAGTTCTGAAAGCTCTCTTTCAGCAGGCAAAATTGAACCCGGAGGGAAGCGGCTATTCCAGATACTTTCGATGATATACTCTTCGGCAAAACCGGCAGGACTTTGTGCCTTAATAACCATGTGTTTGTCGTTCCGTGTGGGGCTTTTATTAGGGATATAGTTCATCTCATCATACCAGATGAAAATGCCCTGTTATAGCGTCCCGGCGGAAGTAATGTTGAAACTGTGGGTGGGCTGACAGAATTTCACATTTTTCATGGATTTATTGCATCGCCCTTTATTATTGAAAAATCCAGTCAGACGATTAAACTTACCTATCTTTTTGAAACATTAATAAAATATATATAAAGGACCTTTGGGCAATATGGAAACAACCTACAGCCGCGCATTCATAAAGAATTTTCTTGGCCAGTCGCCAAACTGGTACAAAATAGCAATTCTGGTTTTTCTGATTGTTAACCCGCTGATTTTCTTCCTCATCAGTCCCTTTATCGCGGGCTGGTTGCTGGTGATTGAGTTCATTTTCACATTAGGTATGGCGCTTAAATGCTACCCGCTTCAGCCGGGTGGATTGCTCGCCATCGAAGCCGTCATGATCGGCATGACCAGCGCAGGACGGATCCGCGAAGAAGTGTCTGCTAATCTGGAAGTCATCTTGTTGCTGATTTTCATGGTCGCTGGCATCTATTTCATGAAGCAGTTGCTGTTAACCGTGTTCACCAAATTGTTGTTGAATCTGCGCAATAAAATTGCCCTTTCACTGGCGTTTTGTTTTGCTGCCGCCTTTCTTTCCGCATTCCTGGACGCACTGACCGTTATTGCCGTGGTGATAAGCGTTTCAGTGGGCTTTTATTCCATTTATCACAACGTTGCTTCAAATCAGAATGAAAATACTGAGGTCAATGACGACAGCTCTTTTACCGGCAATCAGCAGCATCAGGCTGTGCTTGAACAATTCCGCGCATTTTTACGCAGCCTGATGATGCACGCCGGTGTCGGTACCGCGCTGGGTGGCGTGATGACGATGGTCGGCGAACCGCAAAACCTGATCATCGCGAAAAGCGCAGGCTGGCAATTCATCGATTTTCTGATCCGCATGTCGCCGGTCAGCGTGCCGGTCTTTTTCTGCGGATTTATTGTATGTGCGCTGGTAGAACGCTTCCGCTGGTTTGGTTATGGTGCGCAACTGCCACATCCGGTGTATGAAGTGCTTAAAAAGTTTGATCAAAAGAACAGCGAGAACAACACGAAGCAGGAGCGTATAAAACTGGCTGTGCAGGCGGTGATTGGTGTGTGGCTGATTGTTGCGCTGGCATTCCATCTCGCTGAGGTTGGCCTGATCGGCCTGACGGTGATTATCTTTGCAACCGCGTTATGTGGTGTGACGGATGAACATGCCATCGGCAAGGCATTCCAGGATTCACTGCCGTTCACTGCCCTGCTGACGGTATTTTTTGCCATTGTTGCCGTGATCGTCGAACAGCATCTGTTCAGCCCGATCATTCATTTTGTACTTCAGGCTGCACCGTCCAACCAGCTTTCACTCTTTTACCTGTTCAACGGTTTGCTCTCATCGGTTTCAGATAACGTTTTCGTCGGTACGGTCTACATCAATGAAGCCAAATCGGCGCTGGAAAATGGCATTATCGATCTGAAACAATTTGAGATGCTGGCCGTGGCCATTAATACCGGCACCAACCTGCCTTCAGTGGCGACACCCAATGGTCAGGCAGCCTTCCTGTTCCTGCTGACTTCTGCCCTTGCACCGCTGATCCGGCTTTCTTACGGAAGGATGGTCTGGATGGCATTGCCGTACACTGTGGTCATGACACTCGTCGGCCTGTTGTGTGTTCAGTATCTGTTGCCCGATATGACCCAGTGGTACAGCGACATGGGATGGCTGAGTTTGCCCCCGGTAACAGAGATCATGCCGGTGCATTGATGAAGGAAAGATTGAGTCAGTAATCTCCTGTAAGCACCTTCACTCAGGAAATTACAGAATTTAAAGTCGAATTGTCCGATTTATATTAATTATTTACCGAATATTGATTCGGACAGGCTGGCAGCAGCAAGCAATTGGTTTACACTGCGTGTCAGTAGCTAACTGCAGGGAAAAATTTTCTATGTTGCAATATCTTAACCGCTGTTCACAAGGTCGCGGTGCATGGCTTCTGATGGCTCTGACTGCACTGGCACTTGAGCTGGTTGCATTGTATTTCCAACACGTGATGTTACTTAAGCCCTGTGTCATGTGTATTTATGAACGTTGTGCTCTGATGGGTATTCTGCTGGCTGGCCTCGTCGGTGCTATCGCACCTTCCACATGGTTACGCTATGCCGGGATCCTCATCTGGCTCTACAGTGCTTACGAAGGTATCCGCCTGTCATGGGAACACACCATGATTCAGTTGCACCCTTCTCCGTTCGCCACCTGTGATTTTGCCGCGCGTTTCCCAAGCTGGTTGCCACTGGACAAATGGTTCCCGTGGATGTTTATCGCCAGCGGTGATTGTGCAGAAAAACAGTGGGAATTCCTGTCACTGGGCATGCCACAGTGGCTGGTCGTGATTTTCAGCGTGTTTATGGTGATTGCTGTTCTGGTGCTGCTGGCTCAGTTCGTTAAACCAAAACGTCGCGATTTATTTGGTCGTTAATTCAGTCCTTGCTGACACGGAAAAGCGCCTCTGATGGCGCTTTTTTTATGTCTGTGGAGGAGAAGATGTTTTCCAAAACAGACGTGATGTATTATCTGCAGCGCCCGGTCAACACGGGCTTTCTGCCTCTGTGCTTTTTATTACCATTATTGGAACGTGCAATGAAAAATCTTCCCGTCTGGGCCATTTGGATCATTTGTGTGGGAGCCTGCGTCGCCTTCTGGGTCGTCGCTGGTTTCGTGTTATACGGTCTGTTTAAATAAAATTTAAACATCAGGGATAGAAATCGACAGTGACGTTTAACGGAAATGGAATGACAGGTATTAACGCGGGTGCAATGGCGGAGTTCCATTAATCCCGGCGTTGCTTTTGATCAGAGGTAAGATTTCCCCCTTCCCCCTTCTGCACACAACACACTGCACAAAAAAAGACCTACGTTTGTAAATTCGTCAATGCATTCTATGCTACGAGGGCTAAAAGATTTATCAGAGGAACAAAAATGTTCATTAAAGGTTTTTCAAAAGGCTTTTTCATCGCAATTCTTTTTATCGTAACTTTGGCTTTTTTCGATGTATTAAGGCCTTACTACTCTTCCGTACTATGGGCCATTATTCTCGCCGTCATCTTCAATCCGTTAAAAAATCGGCTGAAACAGGTTGTCGGTGATCGCAACGGTGTGGTCTCTCTGCTGACCGTTTTGATTATTTGTCTGATTGTCTTCACCCCTCTGGCGATTATAACCTCGTCGCTGGCACTTGAATTCAATGCGGTTTATACCAAACTGCAGGGAAATCAGACACAGCTGCCCGTGATCCTGGCGGATTTCATCCATCATTTACCACGATGGGCACGGCACTTCCTGTCAGACCATGATCTCGACAGCACCGCTGAGATTCAGAAAAAACTTTCTGATGTGGCACTGCAAGGTAGTCAGTATCTGGCCGGCAGCGTTTTCGTAATAGGTAAGAGCACATTCGGCTTTGTCGTGGGTTTCGGCATCATGCTGTATGTCCTGTTCTTCCTGATCAAGGATGGCGCTTATCTGGTCAATCTGACACTCGCCACCCTGCCGTTGTCACGGTATGTAAAGCACCATCTGTTTATGAAGTTTGCAGCCGTTTCTCGCGCGACAGTAAAAGGCACCGTTGTGGTGGCGGTTGTACAGGGCGCACTGGGCGGTATTGCGTTTTACATCGCCGGTCTGGATGGAAGCCTGCTTTGGGGTGCTCTGATGGCGTTCCTGTCGATCATTCCGGCAGTGGGTTCAGCCATTATCTGGGTGCCTGCGGCGATTTATTTCTTCGCCTCCGGGATGCTGTGGCAGGGGATCTTTATTGTGGCCTTCTTCGTGGTGGTCATCGGCATCGTGGATAACGTGTTACGTCCGCTGCTGGTCGGCAAAGACACCAAAATGCCGGATTATCTTATCCTGGTCACCACACTTGGCGGTATGGAAGTGTATGGCATCAATGGCTTCGTGATTGGCCCGCTGATTGCCGCGTTATTCATCGCCTGCTGGAACATTCTTTCCGGCCGGGATCATCAGAACAATACCGATGAGATTAATGAAGACTTTATCGAAGAAGGAAAAAACCATCCAGATGCCTGAGGCTCTCAGCAACTGCGACAATCCACCGAGTTTTACCAAATATGATTATGAAGTTTTCATAACCTGGCGTAGAAATAAGAAGCAATAGATACTCTTTGTCTGAAGGGGCAATGAATGAAAAATATCATCTTAAGTATGGTCGCAAAAATCTCCCACATGGAAGCGGATTCCAAGCAACTTACCGCACAGGTTGAGGCTCAGTCCCTTTTGCTGAGTGCTATATTTTTAACTGTCGGCAAAAATGGCGGCCCCCAGGAAATTATCGAAAGCGTGAACAAAGCCATCAACTCAGTGCTGGACTCTGCTGATGAGATGCTTAAATCAGACGCTAAGATTTTGTTCGAGCAATTCCAGGCACTCATTGAACTGACCCGACTGATTGATAAAGAAGATCCTGAGCTGGATGCCGAGGCTCTCAGCGCCATGAACGGTGTCAGACCCGACTCTGAGATTTAGTGTAAAAATTCGTAATAAAAAGCCCCGGCAATCATTGCCGGGGCTTTTTGTTTTCTGATTGCGGGCAAAATCGGTTATCTGGCCCAGCTTGGCTTATTCATGGCATGCAGGTGTCGGGAAGCAAAGTGATGTGAAGTAAGATTTAATCACGGTTTAAACAGAGTATTACCGCAAACTGAAGCGCTGCTTGGCACGCAGTAACATCGCTTTGCGGTAATTTTTTGCCCCGAATATGCCCTGATGCTCATTTTACTCCCCCTTCAGCATGAAGTTGTCCAGACTGTCATCAAACTCCATGATTCCCTCGTGGTTGCCCCTCGTCAGTATCAAATGCTCCATTCCTCGCCAGGGCGATACCGGCTCCTCGATAACAAACCCAAACCAGTCATCGTAAACCTGACCAAGCCAATACCCCCTCCATGCTCCTTGCGACGCTGAAAGAAGACATAGCTGCCCGATGGTATCCGGTCGCGCGGCTCACCACGGTATACGATGTCAAAATTAGAATCCTTGCCCATATATCACCTTACAAAAACTGTTTATATATACAGTATAATCATGTGTTTCCTTGCTTGTGAAGGTTCTAGTAAGGATGGCGTGGTGGTTAATAAAAATTACTTTTATTTATTCAAGCAGGTGAAAATCTTTGCCAGCACGAAATACAACTAACAATTCTTTACGCTTCCTTGCGTTCTATGCAACAAATGCTAGGATCCTGCAATCTCTCATAATCTGACTATAACCATGTTAAAGATTTTTGTTAAATATGCATTTATTGGCGGACTTAACACAGCAATCCACTGGCTAACATTTGCTGCTGTATACTTTTCATTCGGTCATGACCAAATGGTAAGTAACTTCTCTGGGTTTTGTGTCGCTGTCACGTTTAGTTTTTTTGCTAACGCCAAGTGGACTTATCAGGCTGACCATACAGCTACAAAGTACTTTCTCTATGTCGGTTTTATGGGATCGATTTCGTTGGCCTGCGGTTATTTTGGCAATAAGGTTGAGCTTAATCCAGTATTAACTCTGATAGTATTTTCAGCAATAAGTCTAATTGTTGGGTTTCTGTATTCAACATTTATAATATTTAGGGAGGAATAATGAAAATATCTCTTATAGTCCCAGTATTCAACGAAGAGGATACAATCGATATTTTTTATCGAACCGTCCGCGAGCAGTTGTCGCAATATGAAGTGGAAATTGTTTTTGTCAACGATGGAAGTGTAGATAATACAAAAAAAATTATTACTGCATTGACAATATCTGATCCTCTTGTCACTTCGCTGTGCTTTACAAGAAATTTTGGTAAAGAACCAGCTTTGTTCGCTGGCCTTGAAGCATCAACGGGAGATGCAGTAATCCCAATCGATGTTGATCTTCAGGACCCCATCGACGTTATCCCCAGACTTATTGAAAAGTGGCAGGACGGAGCAGATGTTGTTCTAGCTAAACGATCTGATAGACTATCAGACAGCCATTTCAAGCGGAAAAGCGCTGAATGGTTTTACAGGCTACATAACATGATAAGTTATCCTAAAATAGAGGAAAACGTTGGCGACTTCAGATTAATGTCACGTGCTGTCGTAGAGAATATTAAGTCTCTGCCAGAGCGAAACTTATTCATGAAAGGAGTTTTATCATGGGTAGGTGGCCGAACTGAGATTGTTGAATATACAAGAGACGAGCGCGTAGCTGGCTCGACAAAATTCAACGGCTGGAAATTATGGAATCTTGCACTTGAGGGGATTACATCATTCTCCACGCTACCACTTAGAATATGGACATACGTAGGATTCTTCGTCGCAGCTCTATCGTTTGTCTATGGCGCATGGATGATCATAGATAAACTTATATGGGGAAATCCAGTCGCTGGATATCCATCTATCTTAGTTTCTATTCTTTTTCTAGGTGGTATACAGCTTATAGGAATTGGTGTACTTGGTGAATATATAGGTAGGATTTACATTGAAACAAAAAAACGCCCACGATACATACTTTCTAAGTCGGATAAAGAATAAAATGAACGGATTTAGTCGTTTAGAAAAATATATTGCGGTGGCGGGATTATTTATTTTTGTCTTTTCCGTAATCGTATCTCGTAGACCAGACATAATTTTCAACGCGCAGCCTTGGGCAGAGGATGGGAAAATATGGATGGAGAATATTTATAATAATGGTTTTTGGAACTCGCTAATTTACCCGCAAAATGGATATTATCAAACCATATCAAGAATCACTTATGGAATAGCAATACTTACTGGGATTTCAAATGCTGCATTGGTTGCCAACATTATAGCGATAAGCATTAGATGCTTTTTTGTGCTTTTTGTTTTATCTGGAAGAATGTCCTTTATAAGGATGCCTTATAGAATCGCGGCAGTTATATATTTTTTGCTGATGCCAAATCTGACTGAAGGATATGTGAACATTACAAATGTTCACTGGTACTTATCTCTATACCTTATGGCTGTTGTCCTGGCTGATGATGGTAAAGAGGTAGTCTGGAAGATACACGACTTTACACTTCTAATTATCAGTTCTCTCAGTGGGCCTTTTGTTGTATTCATTGCGCCATGTCTGCTGATTAAGCGAGTGTCTCAGCGTGGAGGTATTGTCAAGGCTATAAAGGGAATCAATGCTTTTGATATCACCATGGCCGTGTGTTGCATTATACAGGTCGCAGCTATCCTGAACTCCTCTGACACCGGTAGGTCTTCAGCCCCCCTAGGAGCAAGCTTTAGTCTCTTGGCCGATGTCATAAGTTACCGTGTGATAGGTGGTTCGCTCTTTATGAACGACCGAATTTCAGACATGGGGTCTATGCATGTACTGAACATCTTGCTTTTCATCGCACTAATCTTTCTGGTGGTTATTTTCTTCTTTAGGTGTGGGTGGCGTTTTAAATCGGCGGTTTTATTCCCGGTGTTGATGATCGGGTTTGCACTGGCAAAGCCTATGATGAGCCTTGATCAGCCGCAGTGGCCAACTTTACTGATCCCTGGGGGAGGTGAAAGATACTTTTTCATCACCAACTTTGCATTTTTTTCTCTTCTTCTTTATGTAGTGAGCCGAATTTCCCCCAAATCTTTGGCGCCACTTATGATAATTTCCATCATGGCACTTACTGTTTTATTACGTGGGTTCTCAATACCACCAATGGCCGAGGTGGGTTATCGTGAGGATATAAAATCATTCAATGCATTGCCGACAGGAGAGTCGATGCAGATTCGCATCAACCCGCCTGGATGGAGCATGCATCTACATAAAAAATAAAATAAGGGCATGATGGTAATGCCAGTCAGTTAAGCATTTTTATGAATACAAATTCATTTTTGTGCTTCAAAGGATAATGAAGGAATCAGGCTTATAGCGCTATTTTTCTTCATCGAAGGCCCAAATTCACGGGCCTCATTTCCTTAAGTGACTAGCATTAGGCCTGATGGCCCTTTTTTTATTTTCCTACCGATGTGTAATCAACTCGTACTGAAATACCTGACGTTCCGTTGATAAAGAATGATCCCTTCCCAATATCGGTGCCAGGATAAATCAGAGATCCGGGCCTGTTTGCAGGCTTCGGATAAATTCTGCCGGAGTCTGGTTATTTAACGAGGAATGTGGTCGATACTGGTTATATTCCTGCCGCCAGTGCTCGATCTTCTCCTGAGCATCTTCCAGTGACAGGAACCAGTGCACGTTCAGAAATTCATCACGCAGGTTGCCGTTAAATGACTCAACCAGGGCGTTATCTGTGGGCTTCCCGGGGCGTGAGAAGTCCATCGTTACCCGGTTTTCATACGCCCAGCGATCCAGCGCTTTCGAGATAAATTTGCTGCCGTTGTCCGTCTGTAGCCGCTGTGGTACACGCTGCTATGTCTGCCTGATCCGTTCCATCGCGGCGACCACATGGTCACCGCGAAGTCCCTGGCCTACCTCGATCGCCACGCATTCACGACTAAAATTATCGACTACAGTCAGGGCACGGATCCGGCGTACGTTGAACAGATTATCAGCAACGAAATCCATGCTCCAGCACTGATCCACAGCGGTCACGGCCGGGCGGATACGCCTGTGCCTGGCCGTCACGTGCCGCCGCGGGCGTTTTGACCGCAGGTTCAGCCCTTCCAGACAGTAAATCCGATGGGTTTTCTTGTGGTTAACCAGCCAGCCCTCGCGCCGCAGCAGGATATGGATCCGCTGCACACCATAACGAATGCGGGTTTCTGCAATCTCCCGTATCAGCTGCGTGAGGGCCCGGTCATCGCGGTAGCTGCGTTAGTGGTAGACCGTTCGGCTCTGCATCAGCAGCCGGCATTCCCTGCGAACCCCGATGCGGTTCGCCGCCCGCAGGTATTCGGCCGCCTCGCGTTTCTGCACCGGCCTCAGAACTTTTTTTAGATGACGTCCTGCAGCATTTCCTTGTCCAGACTGAGATCGGCGACCAGCCGTTTCAGGCGGTGATTCTCTTCCTCCAGCTGTCGCAGACGACGCGGTTCTGTCACGCCCATACCGCCAAACTTCTTCTTCCCATTGTAAAAAGTAGCCTCAGAAATCCCCATCTTTCTGCACACTTCCTCCACCCGAGTGCCGGTTTCGGCCTGTTTAAGGGCAAAGGCTATCTGTTCTTCGGTATAACGGGTCTTTTTCATGGTTGATATGCCTCTCAGTGAAATGAAAGAAAGACCGGATACTTCAGTTTAGACTGGCACTGCTTTCAGGGAGGAGATCACTGTACAGCGTTTACGGGTGATGCCCCGTATATACCCCGCGCTATATCACAGTGATGAAGTTCTTCAATCACTTCAGGTAGTTACTTCGCCCAGCTTGGCTTATTCAGAATGTGATCCTGCCAGTCTTCAACGTCGTCTTCGCGCACGGCGATGTAACGTACGGAGATCTGCGCTGTATGCATGGCCGATTTCGATGCTTTGTTCAGCAACGGATGCCAGGGAAGCAGCGGGCGTCCTTCGCCGATCAGGCGATAGGCGCAGGTTGGCGGCAGCCAGTCGAAGGTTGTCAGGTTTTCGCGGGTCAGTTTAATGCAATCTTCTTCCAGCGTGAAACGACGTTCATAGTTACGACACTGGCAAGACTTGATGTTGAGCTGGTTACAGGCGACGTTGGTGAAATAGATTTCATCGGTGTCTTCGTCGATCAGCTTATGCAGGCAGCATTGTCCGCAGCCGTCGCACAATGCTTCCCATTCTTCGTCGGTCATTTCAGGCAGCGTTTTGTGCTGCCAAAAAGCGGGTTCAGTCATAATGTGCATCCGGTATAAAGAAAATGAGGGTGCTTATATAGACGCTTTAGCCTGCAGATGCAAGTAAAGCCGCCGGAAATGGGTTCCGGCGGAGAGGAAAAACGCCGTCAGATCACGCGGGAACTTACCTGTTTACCATTAAGTGTAGCCACAATTTCATCACCCGCTTTTAGCGGGCCGACGCCGTGTGGTGTACCGGTCAGAATGATATCGCCCGCGCGCAGCGTGAAGAAGCGGCTCATATAGGCAATCAGCGGCAGAAGCGGCGTCAGCATATCGCGGGTATTCCCGCTCTGACGCACTTCTCCATTGATCTCTAACCGCAGTTCAGCCTGTTGTGCATCACCAAATTCACTTACCGGAATAAATCCGCTCATCGGGCAGGAACCGTCAAACCCTTTGGCTTTTTCCCAGGGTTGTCCGGCTTGTTTGAACGTCGACTGCAAATCCCGCAGCGTCAGGTCAAGTGCCAGCCCGTAACCAGCGATAGCATTGGCGACGCGATCTTCCGTCGCCTGCTTCAGTGGTGTGCCGATAAGTACCGCCAGTTCGACTTCATGATGTACCGCACCGAGATCCTTCGGGATGACGATGGGTTGGCGGAAATCGCACAAAGCGGTTTCCGGCTTGATAAATAACACCGGTTCCGCCGCTTTCTGCCCGCCCATCTCTTTAATATGATCGGCGTAGTTACTGCCGACACACACGACTTTGTTGACCGGAAAATCCAGTAACGCGCCGTGCCAGTCTCTGTGTTGGTACATACAGCTACTCCTTGAAGTTAGGAATTTCAGCCGCTGAACGGATTATGCGGTGCTGGCGCTAACGGTGCAGAAGGCGCCGGAGTTGTCGCCGGTGCTAAATCGCCGGAAACCACCGGTGACTGCGAGCCCATAATACCATCCGCCATCATGCCGATACTCAGCGCGAAATAGGTTGAACGGTTCCAGTGCATGATCGTACGGAAGTTATCGTAAACCAGGAACGCGCGCCCCTGCGTGTCATCCGGTGTGATAATCCATGAACGGGTCGCTGTCGACATTAGCGGGCTGCCGTCAACTTGCGTCACGCCGCGCTGCTGCCAGTAGCTGGCCGGATGCATCTGGTTATTTTTCAGCCCCGACAGAGCGCCATCAAAGTTAGCCGGTAATTTCACTTCCAGGCCCCAGCCCTGATCGCCTTTCCAGCCTTCTTTCGCCAAATAATTGGCCGTGGAAGCAAAAACATCATCGGTGTTTGCCCAGATGTCTATCTTGCCGTCGCCGTTACCGTCAGCGCCGTAAGTCAGATAAGAACTTGGCATAAACTGCGACTGCCCCATCGCACCCGCCCAGGAACCTTTCATCATGTCGCTGGTGGCTTTACCGGAATCGACAATTTTAAGCGCCGACATAAATTCTTTGGTGAAGAAGGCTTCACGACGTCCTTCGAAGGCCAGTGTGGCCAGCGCAGAGAATACATCCTCTTTACCCTGAATTTTGCCGAAGCTGCTTTCCATCGCCCATAACGCCACAATGTACTGCGGCTGAACCCCATAACGTTCGCTGGCTTTTGTCAGCGCAGGCAAATTACTCTGAAGCTGTTCCTGCCCTTGTTTAATCTTCCATTCAGGCAGAACGCGTGTCAGATAATCGTCGAGGGTAATTTTCTTTTCGAGCTGATTGCGATCTGAATTGATCACGCGGTCAACAAAATGAATGTTGGCGAAGGTGCTGTCGATGGTCTGCTGGCTGATCCCTTGCGAGAGCGCCTGTGCTTTGAGTTGTTCGACATAAGCCGGGAATTCCGCGGGGTCCCGCCCCTGTTCAGCCAGAGACGTTTTGCCAGAAGGCGCTGCCGGTGCGGCAGCAGCAGGCTGTGTTGCCGCAGTGGATGGTGTAGAGGGTTGCCCTGAGGTAGCTTTCTGTGCTGCACAACCACTGAGGATGATCAGCGGTGTTAACACGGCCAGTGCCGACAATTTCATCAATTTCTTCCTTTTGACTTCTGCAAGTGATTCATCGCTATAAGCTTTGAGCACGACCAAGATGAATGCAAGTCATGCCGTCTGAAAGTTCGAGGAGTGCCGAGACAAATGTCAGGAATGCGTTATTTACTGGCGTCGTTCAGATGAATATTCAATAAACTTTCTACCGGCGGTGGAACCTGCAGATAATAACCCTGCTCTTCCAGCGACTGACGCACTTTAGCAATATCTGCTGTGGCAAGTTTTTCACGGTTTGCCAGGTTTAGCATCATTGAGAACTGAGGCACGCCAAAACCTTTGAGTAATTCTTCAGGCACACGGGAAAAATCGTCTTTTTTTTCGACATACAGATAAGTCTGGTCGCGTTTAGTACTTCTATAGATCACACAAAGCATTTTTTTAACTCTATTTTATTGAAACGGTGGCTTGCCTAGATATAACTGTAACTATAACATGCTTATCGTACATCGGAATATCGCCCCCCGAGTGGTATTCCGGGGATTTAGAGTTGCTGAGACTGAGTCAGGATAGATGTCACAATCGCCAATAGAACTAAAAGGCAGCAGTTTTACCTTATCGGTTGTTCATTTACATAGTTCACAACCTGAGGTTATTTACCAGGCATTACAGGAAAAAGTGGAGCAAGCTCCAGCCTTTTTGAAAAATGCCCCTGTTGTTATCAACGTTGCCTCACTGACCGGTGAAGCAAACTGGAAAGACATTCAACAGGCTGTCGCTTCTGCAGGCTTTCGCATTGTTGGCATCAGTGGTTGCAAAGATGAAGCGCAAAAACGCGCACTTTCCCGCACCGGTTTACCGCTGCTGAGTGAAGGCCGCGCACAGCGTATCGCTGCAGAACCACCGGTTCCTGTCGTGCCCGACAATGCCCCGGCTAAAACCCGCATTGTCAGTACTCCGGTCAGATCCGGCCAACAAATTTATGCCCGTAACAGCGACCTCATCGTGACCAACAGTGTCAGCGCAGGTGCGGAACTGATTGCCGATGGCAATATCCACATCTACGGCATGATGCGAGGCAGAGCGCTGGCTGGCGCCGCAGGCGATGCAAATTGTCAGATTTTTTGCACGCAGTTAGGCGCTGAACTAGTCTCTATCGCAGGGCAATACTGGTTGAGTGATCAAATCCCGGCCGATTATCTCGGTCAGGCAGCGCGCCTCAGCCTGTTAAATAATGTGTTAACCATACAACCTTTAAACTAAGCCCTTTTGACAAGGAATCCATTCATGGCACGCATCATAGTTGTTACATCGGGTAAAGGGGGCGTTGGCAAGACCACTTCAAGCGCGGCCATTGCTACCGGTTTAGCTCAAAAAGGCAAAAAGACTGTAGTTATCGATTTCGATATCGGTCTGCGTAATCTCGACCTGATTATGGGCTGTGAGCGCCGGGTGGTTTATGATTTCGTTAATGTGATCCAGGGTGATGCCACGCTGAATCAGGCGCTTATCAAAGATAAACGCACCGAAAACCTGTTTATTCTTCCGGCTTCGCAAACACGTGATAAAGACGCACTGACCCGCGAAGGCGTTGAGAAGATCCTGAACGATTTAGCCGAAATGGAATTTGATTTCGTGGTGTGCGATTCCCCTGCGGGCATCGAAACCGGCGCACTGATGGCGTTGTATTTCGCCGATGAAGCCGTGATCACCACCAACCCAGAAGTCTCTTCCGTTCGTGACTCCGACCGCATTCTGGGCATTTTGTCTTCAAAATCTCGCCGTGCGGAACAAGGCTTAGAGCCTATCAAAGAACATCTGCTTCTTACCCGTTACAACCCGGGCCGTGTCAGCCGTGGCGACATGCTGAGCATGGAAGATGTGCTGGAAATCCTGCGTATTCCTCTGATCGGGGTTATCCCGGAAGATCAGTCTGTACTGCGCGCGTCCAACCAGGGCGAGCCGGTCATTCTGGATCAGGAATCCGATGCAGGGAAAGCGTATGACGATACTGTCAGCCGTCTGCTTGGGGAAGAACGTGCATTCCGTTTCATTGAGGAAGAGAAGAAGAGTTTCCTGAAACGCCTTTTTGGGGGATAAACCATGGCATTGTTAGATTTCTTTCTGTCCCGCAAAAAATCGACAGCCAATATAGCCAAGGAACGGCTACAGATCATCGTAGCCGAACGGCGTCGAGGGGATAGTGAACCATCATATCTGCCTGAACTGAAACGTGACATTCTGGCGGTCATCTGTAAGTACATTAAGATTGACCCAGAAATGTTGCAGGTTCAGTTCGAGCAAAAAGGTGACGATATTTCTGTACTGGAACTTAACGTCACCCTGCCAGAATCGGAAGAAACGCCTAAATGACAGCAGTCTGTTTGCCTTGTTCGCAGGTGTTTTTTTCAGCATAGCGCCCCCTGTTTTTTCAGGGGGCTACTGCTTTTTATCTCGTTCCCTTCCGCTATTCTCTTCCCGCCCCGAAATAACCACTGTATATAACCCCATTAAACAGGTTCTTTTTCTGTCTGTTTGCGCTTATTCCTGATAATTCTTGATTAAGACTTCTCTCATTCTGGCTGGAATTTAATATCCCCAGACTGGCCTGATTGCCGCTATTTTAGGATTAAGCGTTATCGGGAAATATAAAATAAAAAGAGCGGGACAATTGCCCGCTCTTTTTAACGCATATTCACTTTCCTTCTTAAAAGAAGGAATCAATAATTGCTCAAAATTTCATTCAGTCTTTCAGCTAACAACTTCCCGCGCCAGCCACTGATTAATTCAGGTTGTGATTCTTTATCTTTTAACTTCCAGTGATGGGTCAGTAACTGATTAATCTGGCGACGTGATGCCAGCATTTCAACGCTCAGTTTACTCTCTTCACTGACAGTCTGAATAAGTGCCTTAATATCCTTAAAGACTTTGCGGTAACCCGGCTGATCAATCAGGTTCAAAATCGGTGCGGGGAGTTCAGCTTCATCCAGTGCATTCGATTCCTCCACCAGCGCCAGCAACGTACGCCCGTGATAGCGAATCTCCGGGCCACTCAGACCAAGCGCTTCCAGCTCGCCCAGCGACGTTGGCTGATAGCGCGCCACCTGCCAGAGGTTTTCCTCACGGACTACAAAATTAACGGCCAGATCACGCTGACGGGCCTGGCTCAGGCGCCACGCGGCTAACAACTTCAGGCATCCCAACTGGCGTGGACGCAACTGAAAAGCGTTACTGATTTCCAGATAAGCCAGTTCCGGTTGCAGCACTTCCTTACGGCGGCGGCACAGAGCAAGGCATTCATCCAGCGCGGCATCCATCCACCCTGCGTCTTGTGTTTCACGCATCAGTTGATCGGCCAGCGGCAGCAGATACCACACGTCAGCCGCAGCATAGACGCATTGCTTTTCGCTCAGGGGACGGGCTATCCAGTCAGTGCGCGATTCGCTTTTATCCAGCTCAACGCCGGTGGTTTCAGCCACCAGACGTGCAAAACCACAGGACAACGGGCGTCCGCTGAAAGCAGCGAGGATCTGCGTATCAATCAGCGGCGAAGGCATCACCCCAAAGGCATTCAGGAAAACTTCCAGATCTTCGCTGCCGGCATGCAGGAATTTGATGACATCAGGATCAACCAGCAAATCAATGAAGGGTTGCCAGGCGGTGATTGGCAATGGGTCGATCAGCGTCAGCCGTTCGCCATCGAATAACTGTATGAGCCCCAGTTGCGGATAATACGTGCGGGTACGGACAAATTCGGTATCCAGCGCAATTTTACTGTGCGCTTTGGCCTGAAGACAAACTTGCTCCAGCGCGTCATTGGTGGTGATCAACTCATAATTCAAAACATCATTCTCTTAATCATTAATGCGTTATAACGTGATAACGCCGGACATCGCCGGCGTTAAGAATCTGACTCTTTCTGACTGAACAGGCAATCCGCTATGCCGCATCCTGCTTCGGACTGGCTTTCGGTTTCAGCTGCTCATCACGAAGTTCCCTTCTGAGAATTTTACCGACATTTGACTTCGGCAACTCGTCGCGGAACTCGACAATCTTCGGTACTTTGTAACCGGTTAATAACCGACGACAATGTGCGAGAAGCTCTTCGCTGGTCAGTGATGGGTCTTTCTTCACCACGCAAATTTTGACGATTTCACCCGACGACTCATCCGGCACGCCAATGGCGGCAACTTCGAGTACCTTGTCATGTTGTGAAACCACCTCTTCAATTTCGTTAGGGTAAACGTTGAAACCGGAAACCAGAATCATGTCTTTTTTACGATCAACAATCCGTAAGAAGCCCTGCTCGTCCACTGTAACGATATCGCCCGTCGATAACCAGCCATCTTTTAGCACCTCATCGGTGGCGGAAGGCCGTTGCCAGTAACCCAGCATAACCTGCGGGCCTTTAACCCACAGCTCGCCAGGCTGACCAGGCCCGACATCCTTGCCGTTATCATCCACGAGACGGACTTCCGTGGACGGCACTGGCAGACCGATACTGCCACTGTAATGTTTCAAATCATACGGGTTACCCGACACCAGCGGTGAACATTCTGTCAGTCCGTAACCCTCCAGCAGATGTTTACCGGTCAGTTTTTCCCACTTCTCTGCCACTGATTTCTGCACCGACATTCCGCCGCCGACAGAAAGACGCAACGAGGAGAAGTCAAGCTCACGGAAATCTTCATTATTGAGCAACGCATTGAACAATGTATTCACGCCGCTGATAGCCGTGAAAGGATATTTCCCGAGTTCTTTGACCATCCCCGGCACGTCGCGCGGATTGGTGATGAGCAGGCTTTTACCGCCCAGTTCAAGGAACAGCAGGCAATTCACTGTCAGTGCGAAAATGTGATACAGCGGAAGTGCGGTTACCACCAGTTCATGTCCCGGCTGTAACAACGGCGCGTAGGCCGCTTTCGCCTGCTCGAGATTCGCCTGCATGTTGCGGTGGGTCAGCATCGCCCCTTTCGCCACGCCCGTCGTTCCGCCGGTATATTGCAGGAACGCCAGATCATTATTAATGATATCGGGCTTGATGTATTGCAGACGACGTCCGCGCTGTAAGGCGGTGCGGAAGGAAATCGCGTTCGGCAAGTGGTATTTAGGCACCAGCCGTTTGATATATTTCACCACAAAGTTAACCAGCGTCCCCTTCGCCGCAGAAAGCTGATCGCCCATTCGGGTCAGGATCACATGCTTAACCTGGGTTTTGTACACCACTTTTTCCAGGGTATGTGCAAAGTTTGAAACAATCACAATGGCACTGGCACCGCTGTCGTTGAGCTGATGCTCGAGTTCACGCGGCGTATACAGAGGATTGACGTTGACTACCACCATGCCGGCGCGCAATACGCCAAACAGGGCAATCGGGTATTGCAGCAGATTCGGCATCATCAGGGCAACGCGGTCGCCCTTCCTGAGCCCAAGCTCATTTTGCAAATAGGCGGCGAAAGCACGGCTGCGCTCTTCGAGCTTGCGGTAAGTCATCACCTCGCCCATGTTGATAAATGCCGCATTGTCAGCGTAACGCAACGTAGCATTTTCAAACATCTCGACCAGCGAACTGTAGCGGTCAGGGTCGATGTTCTCAGGAACATCTGCCGGATATCGTTTTAGCCAAACCTTTTCCAAGGTATCACTCCTGAAATCATGTTCTGTTGCCGTCTCTATTCGACGAGTTTTATCACGTCTTTAACAATATTTTAACTCAGCTTACCAGTTGCGTTTCAAACAATGTCGAGGTTGAGAGGCGGGTCACTTTTTCTGTGCCCTTACTTTGTCAACCGTCCATGGCAGAAAATAAAAAGGCGGCAATTAAGCCGCCTTAACAACGCTTCTCTTCAGGTCATTTCCCGGGCAGCGGCACAACAGAATGCGTCGCTGCCGGTTTTACTGTTGCCGGGGGAAGCGCGCCATGAGAAGGCGGAGCTCCACGCGGCGGCGGCGGTCTATTCGGTGACGACGCTTTCGACCCGGGCCGGTGCTGTATTATACCAGCCGGGACCCCAACCGGGCCCAAACCCCCGCCCCCAGGAATCATACGGTCCGCCAAAACCATAGCCCCACGGGCCGATAGGTTGCGGAGGCATGACGACCTGTTGCTGTATCCGCCAGCGTTTGTAGCTGTTGACATTAACGGTAACGAAATCATAAGACGTCTGGCCGATAGTGCCCTTTTCCACGCCGGTAATTGGCCCGACGACGGTCACTAACTGATTGCGGTAATCCACCGGATCCACAAAACCGTTAATGTAAGCCATAATGCGTCCGCGTGATGCTGCCCCTAAAATCGGGCGAGCACCGTCATCCAGCGGAACAGTTGCGATTTCCAGACGCGTCTTGTTTTGCAGGTTGGTTACGGCAATCACTTTGCCGCCAAAACGCGACTCCTGCCCGACGTACAAATTCGGCGCGCCCTGCACGGCCTGTAAATTCATTTGCGGCGTAGCCGTGGTCCCACGAATTTCATCGGGCACGGTGACACACCCTGATAATACCAACACGCTGAGTGCAACAGCACTCAGCACCATTTTATTACCCGTTACACCTGATAACTGCTGAACAACAGACCACTTACGCATTACGATGACTCCTGTGCAAACTCTTCATTTTGACCGTCTTTTGATGCACAAGTTGCCATGACTTATCGGCCTGGCAGCTTTTTCCACGTAACTTCATTACGCAGGTAAGTCGGTTCAGCATCTTCCGGATTAACGCGAATACCGTTTTCCCAGAGCTGCAGCGCCAGCGGCAACATATCTTCCGCCTGCGGCAGTAACATTTTTCCATCAAATAAATCTGCCGCCGGGGATTCACCCAGTAAATGCGGATAGGCTTCCCAGCCCGTACCCACGGTGGCAAAGCGCCCGTTTCGCTCAACGGTACGCGCCAGCAGTTGTTCAGGTTTGATGACTGTCTCGGTATTTTCACCGCTCCAGACACCTTGTGTATTGCGGGTAAATTCACCCCAGTACACTTCGCCCATGCGGGCATCAATGGCTGCCAGCACCTGTTCCGCGCCGGTCTGGCGGTAAGCACCCTGCGCCATGGTGAGTAAGGTGGAGACGGGCAACAAAGGCAGTTCCGCGCCGAGCGATAAGCCTTGCGCGATACCAATGCCGATGCGCACGCCGGTAAAACTACCCGGTCCCCGGCCAAAGGCCAGTGCGTCGAGTTGTTTCAGGGAAAGCCCCGCTTCGGCGAGGATCTGCTGCACCAGCGGCAGAATGCGCTGCGTATGTTCGCGGGCGCAGAGTTCAAAATGAGCGAGCGTTTCGCCCTGATCGTAAAGCGCAACCGAACAGGCTTCTGTCGCCGTATCAATTGCTAAAATTCGCGTGGACATGCCAAACCTCAGGCGGGGAAATTAATAAGTTATACCCTCAATACCTCGCGCGCAGTCAACGCATCTGCAACGTGAAATATGACGGGTATAAGAGCCTTTTTCGGGGCGGCATCTTAGCATAAACAAAGGGCTAATTCTGCTCTTCAGCGTTTTGTAAAAAGCGGATCGCTTGCGTCAGATCTCGCGTGCGTGGCGTCGGCGGCAAGCTGTTGAGAAAAACTTCACCATACGGACGCATTACCAGCCTGTTATCGCAAATCACCATCACCCCGCGATCATCCGTATCACGGATCAAACGTCCGACACCCTGTTTAAGCGTAATGACAGCATCCGGTAATTGTACGTCATTGAACGGATCTCCGCCGCGCAGACGGCAATCCTCAATACGGGCTTTGAGCAATGGATCATCAGGCGACGTGAACGGCAGTTTGTCGATAATTACGCACGACAGCGCGTCACCGCGCACGTCCACCCCTTCCCAGAAACTGCTGGTGGCGACCAGTAAGGCGTTACCGGCTTCGACAAACTGCGCCAGCAACTGGCCCTTGCTGGTTTCGCCCTGCAACAAAACCGGCAGCGTCAGGCTGGCCCTGAATTCTTCCGCCAGTTCACGCATCATTTTGTGAGACGTACACAGGAAAAAACAGCGGCCTTTATTAGCTTCGATAAGCGGGCGCAACATACGCGCCAGCTGTTTCGAACTGCCCTGCACATTTGATTCAGGCAGAAAACGCGGAACGCACAACAGCGCCTGTTTGGCGTAATCGAACGGGCTCGGCAGCAGCAACGTTTCTGCCTCATCCAGCCCCAGACGCTCAGTAAAATGATGCAGCTGATCGTTCACCGAAAGCGTTGCCGAGGTGAAAATCCACGCCCCCGGTTTTTCTTTCATCATCTCGCTGAATTTGTCGGTCACCGACAAGGGAGTCAGCGCCAGGACGAAATGGCGTGAATTACATTCGTACCAGTAACTGTAACCGGGGATCGACACGTCTTTCAGGCGTTTGAGACGGTTGCGGTAAAGCGTGGCGCGCTCGAAAGCCGCATCCAGCAACGCAGAACGGCCGAGGGACAATTTAACCACGTCGTAGCAAAGTTCCAGCGCGTCATCGAGCAACAGTAAGGCACGCTGAATGGCGGGCTGACTGAGAACATCGCGAAGATTGCCGCGAAAACCGGGCTCGCCGAGCGCCAGACGGAAATCCATCGTGCTCTGGCTAAGCCGGTCAGCGCTTTTCTGCAACTGCACAGAGTCACGGACTTCCGTGCGGTAAGCAATAGTAATGTCTTTTGCCATATCAAGCAGCTGGCGGCTGGTGACCTGCTGGCCAAAATACTGGCTGGCGATGTCAGGGATCTGATGGGCTTCGTCGAAAATCATCACGTCAGCTTCGGGGATCAGCTCACCAAAGCCGCTCTCCTTCACCACCATGTCCGCCATAAACAGATGATGGTTCACCACCACCACATCGGCGTCCATCGCCTTACGGCGGGCTTTTACCACGAAACATTCTTTGTAAAGCGGGCAGTCACTCCCCAGACAGTTGTCGTTGGTACTGGTCACCAGCGGCCAGACAAAGCTGTCTTCAGGTACCACGGTGCAGGTGCTGATATCGCCCTCTTCCGTGCTGCTCGACCAGTGACGCAGATGCGCCAGTTCGCTGAGCGCCTGGCTGGCAAGATCGCCGCCGGAGAGCGATTGCTGCTCCAGACGTTCCAGACATAAATAGTTTGAGCGCCCTTTCAGCAGCGCCAGACGGCCCTTGAAATTCAGCGCGCTGGCAACTTTGGGCAAATCGCGGGAATAAAGCTGATCCTGTAAGTTTTTCGAACCGGTGGAGATAATGACTTTTTTGCCGGAGCGCAATGCCGGTGCCAGATAAGCGTAGGTTTTACCGGTACCAGTACCGGCTTCCACCACCAGCCCTTGCTTACCGCTGATGGCTTTGCTGACAGCCTGCGCCATCAGACGCTGAGGTTCACGGGGTTTAAAACCTTCAATTTTCTGCGCCAGTGCGCCGTCTGTTGCGAAATCGTCTGTCACTCTGTCTCTCTACCTGTACGGATCAGCAGTGATTATGCCAATCCCTCGCCCCGACTACCACCGCCATCTGCCAATCCAACGTATTCATCCTTTGTGATACCCTTAGCGGCATCATAAAAAAGTGACTAACTGGAGCCATAATATGACCATCGAGCGTATCCGACCTGAGCCACGGATGTCCGACATCGTTATCCATAACAACACCATTTATTACACGGCAGTGCCGGAAAATCTGGACGCGAATGCAAAAGACCAGACCGCAGAAACGCTGGCCATTATCGATGCTGCGCTGACGGAAGCGGGCTCGGATAAGAGCAAAATTCTCGATGCCACACTGTTTCTGGTCAATAAAGAAGATTTCCCGGCGATGAATGAAGCCTGGGATGCCTGGGTATCACCGGGCAATGCACCGGAACGCTGCACGGTTCAGGCTAACCTGATGAATCCGAAATACAAAATTGAAATCAAGATCATTGCCGCACGCTAAGCACTGATCAGCAGACATAAAAAAACCTCCCGCGGGAGGTTTTTCATTTTCAGCACGTCGCTGTTTTAGATCTTTGCACCGGCGACCGCTTCTTTCGCCAGCTCAGTAATGCGTGCGTAATCACCGCTTTCCAACGCATCGGCTGGCACCAGCCATGAACCACCGATACACAGCACGCTTTTCAGCGCCAGGTAATCACGGTAGTTCGCTGGCGAAATTCCGCCAGTCGGGCAGAAACGCACCTGCGGGAACGGACCGGCAATCGCCTGCAACGCTTTCACGCCGCCATTGGCCTCAGCCGGGAAGAACTTAAATTCGCGCAGACCAGCATCCAGACCCATCATCAGTTCGGATACCGTACAAATCCCCGGGATTAAAGGAATAGAACCGGCATTGGCTGCTTTCAGCAAAGCATCAGTCAGGCCAGGGCTAATCGCAAACTGGGCACCCGCCTCGGTCACTTCAGCCAGTTGCTCAGGATTGAGTACCGTACCTGCGCCAATGATAGCGTCCGGCACTTCTTGAGCAATGGCACGGATCGCATCCATCGCGCATGGGGTGCGCAACGTCACTTCCAGCA
Source organism: Rahnella sp. WP5 (assembly GCF_000745615.1). NCBI lineage: Bacteria > Pseudomonadati > Pseudomonadota > Gammaproteobacteria > Enterobacterales > Yersiniaceae > Rahnella > Rahnella sp. WP5. The sequence goes on from NZ_JQJR01000011.1 coordinate 38,382, forward strand.
CACGGACGCCACCCGCAACCAGCGCTTTAGCCAGCGGAACCGCATGCTCCAGTTTGTTGATAACAATCACAGGAACAACCGGCCCTGAGGTCAGAATTTGTTCCGCGCGTGTTTTCCAGTTTTTCATCTTGTTCTCCATTCATGCCCGCAGGCACCGTTGTGATTGATGGCGCGCCCCTGCCACAGGGACCAGCAGAATTTAAACCCTGCCAGTAACCGACCACACCCGATTGGACGATACTACTCTCCCCGTCATACTTGAAGCCGCAGCGGCGTTGCTGCAACTCCAATTATTTTGGGGAGTAATGACTCAATAAATTATTCGTTACTCGAACTCGTTCCAGGAACGGCCGTCGCGGGTGATCATCGCCACGGAAGCCACCGGCCCCCACGTCCCTGACTGATACGGTTTTGGTGCTTCGCTTTCCGCAGCCCATGCGTTCATGATGGAGTCGACCCATTTCCAGGCTTCTTCCACTTCGTCACGACGGACGAACAGCGCCTGAATTCCACGCATGGTTTCCAGCAGCAGACGCTCGTAAGCATCGGCAATATGCTGTTCATTGAAGGTTTCAGTAAAGCTCAGATCCAGCTTGGTGGTTTGCAGACGGTGTTTGTGCTCAAGACCCGGCACTTTGTTCAGCACTTCGATCTCGATACCTTCGTCCGGTTGCAGACGAATAGTCAGTTTGTTCTGCGGCAACTGCTGGTAGGAATCACGGAACAGGTTCAATGCCGGGTTTTTAAAATACACCACGACCTCAGAACATTTGCTCGGCAGACGCTTACCGGTGCGCAGGTAGAATGGCACACCCGCCCACTGCCAGTTGTCGATATCCACACGAATAGACACGAAAGTTTCGGTGCTGCTGGTTTTTTTCGCACCTTCTTCTTCCAGATAGCCAGGGACTTTTTTGCCCTGTACGAAACCGGCTGTGTACTGGCCGCGCACGGTGTTTTCACGCACGTTTGACTGGTCGATACGACGCAGTGAGCGCAGCACTTTCACCTTTTCGTCACGGATACGGTCGGTGCTCAGATCAGCCGGAGGTGACATGGCGATCATGGTCAGAATTTGCAGCAAGTGGTTCTGGATCATGTCGCGCATCTGACCGGCGTCATCAAAGTAACCCCAGCGGCCTTCGATACCGACTTCTTCAGCGACCGTGATCTGCACATGATCAATGGTGCGGTTATCCCAGTTGCTGGCAAACAGATTGTTAGCGAAACGCAGTGCCAGGAGATTCAGTACCGTTTCTTTACCCAGATAGTGGTCGATACGGTAAACCTGGGACTCAGCAAAGTATTCCGCGACTTGATCGTTGATAACCTGAGAAGACTCCAGAGAGTGTCCCAGTGGTTTCTCCATCACGACGCGCGCAGGTTCTTTGTTCAGCCCTGCTTCGCCCAGACCGCGGCAAATCGCACCGAAGTGGCCTGGCGCGATCGCAAAGTAGTTAATGGTGGCGCGATTTTGCTGGTCAAGCATTTTGCCCAGCACTTTGAAATGCTTCACATCGTTGACATCAAGGTTACAGAAATCAAGACGGGCGCTGAGCTTATCCCACAGTTCCGGATCAATTTTTTCTTTCATGAAGGTGGTCAGTGCTTCTTTGACCACTTCGGTATAGGCCGCTTTGTCCCATTCCGCACGTCCGACACCGATGATGCGGGTGTCCGGGTGAATGTGACCCGCTTTCTCTAACTGATACAGGGAAGGCAACAGCTTACGGCGCGCAAGATCGCCCTTTGCACCGAAAATTACCAGATCACAAGCCTGGGCTGTCTGAGTTACCGCCATGTTCTTCTCCTCAATGCAGGAATACCTAACATATTTCTGGTTGCTGTGCGTGAGCCGCAACTCGAATTATCTCGGGTACATATTGTAATTTTATTTCAGCAACAATGTACTCTGATTGTCCGTGAGCCGTAAACCATGTTCTGACAGGGGGATAACTCTGCGGAAAAGCTTGTTTTTATCATAAATGTCTCAGCGGATAGTAAAACCCACCACATTCTGTAATTTTATGACAAAACTGAACAGAATTTACCATACTGAAAGTTAGATCCCGGTCAAACTCTGACAAAAAAAGCGTTTTTTCGCCTGACTGACGCTGCCAACAGCATTAAGCGCGTAGTATATTTTCATCAAATCAACACGATTTCCTCTTTTCAAAGAAATCGTTGAAACCTATGAGTGTCATGCTTATGAATACGTTGGAAAAAATCCAGACCCACCTTGACATTCTGAGCAAGTCAGAACGCAAAGTCGCCGAAGTGATCCTGGCATCCCCACACATTGCAATCCACTCCAGTATTGCCACTCTCGCCCGCATGGCGGACGTCAGTGAACCTACTGTAAACCGTTTTTGCCGTCGCCTCGACACAAAAGGGTTTCCAGATTTTAAATTACATCTGGCACAAAGTCTGGCAAACGGCACACCTTATGTGAACCGTAACGTGGATGAAAGCGACAGCGTCAGCGCTTACACCAGCAAAATTTTTGAATCCGCTATGGCCAGCCTCGATCAGGTGAAAAATACTCTCGATATCGCTGCCATCAACCGCGCAGTCGATTTACTCACCCAGGCGAAAAAGATTTCTTTCTTTGGGCTGGGCGCATCGGCTGCAGTGGCGCATGATGCCATGAACAAATTCTTCCGCTTTAACATTCCCGTGGTGTATTTCGATGACATCGTCATGCAGCGCATGAGTTGCATGAATTCCAGCGAAGGCGATGTGGTGGTGTTGATTTCCCACACCGGCCGTACCAAAAACCTGGTCGAGCTGGCGCAACTTGCCCGCGAAAACGACGCTACGGTCATTGCCATCACGTCCTTTAATACGCCACTGGCGCATGAGGCCACGCTGGCTCTGTTACTGGATGTTCCGGAAGATACCGACGTTTATATGCCGATGGTTTCTCGAATCGCTCAGTTGACGTTGATTGATGTGCTGGCTACCGGGTTTACGCTGCGTCGTGGTGCAAAATTCAGAGATAACCTGAAGCGGGTCAAAGAAGCGTTGAAAGAATCGCGCTTTGATAAGGGAATGGTCGTCCCTAACCTGCCGGAGTAAGCTCGTCATGCGAGTCGGCACATCAAACCATTCATAGAATATATGAACAAATCATCATTGATTTAATAGGGAGTCTGGCGGGAAATCTACGCGCAAAGTGCGCAGGGTAAATGTCAGACATGAGGTCAGCGGGTCACACAGGTGAAACCCTTTTGTATTACAATTACACCTAAACCCAATGTGGGCTCGCTGTTTTTTTGCATTACCATGTTTCATCAGTTAACGGAGTTAGGCATGTCCAGAAGGCTCAGAAGAACGAAGATTGTTACCACGCTCGGCCCTGCAACTGACCGCGACAATAATCTTGAGAAGATCATTGCTGCTGGTGCGAACGTTGTGCGTATGAATTTCTCCCACGGAACCGCTGAAGATCACATTCTTCGCGCGAACAAAGTGCGTGAAATAGCCGCGCGTCTCGGCCGCCACGTCGCGATTCTTGGCGATCTGCAAGGTCCGAAAATCCGTGTATCGACCTTCAAGGAAGGTAAAGTTTTCCTCAATATCGGTGACAAATTCCTGCTCGATGCCAACATGAGCAAGGGTGAAGGCGATAAAGAAAAAGTCGGCATCGACTATAAAGGTCTCCCTGCTGATGTGGTGCCGGGTGATATTTTGTTACTTGATGACGGCCGTGTGCAGCTGAAAGTGCTCGAAGTTCAGGGCATGAAAGTGTTCACGGAAGTGACCGTGGGCGGCCCGCTGTCTAACAATAAAGGCATCAATAAGCTGGGCGGAGGTCTTTCTGCCGAAGCGCTGACTGAGAAAGATAAAGCAGACATTATTACTGCGGCCAAAATGGACGTAGATTATCTGGCAGTTTCATTCCCACGCACCGGCGAAGATCTTAACTACGCGCGCCGTCTGGCACGCGATGCAGGCTGTAATGCGCAAATCGTGTCTAAAGTCGAGCGCGCTGAAGCGGTGGCGTCAGATGAAGCAATGGATGACATCATTCTGGCATCCGATGTCGTGATGGTGGCCCGCGGTGACCTGGGCGTTGAAATCGGCGACCCTGAGCTGGTGGGTATCCAGAAAAAACTGATTCGTCGTGCACGTCAGCTGAACCGCGCGGTGATCACTGCGACCCAGATGATGGAATCGATGATCACTAACCCGATGCCAACCCGTGCAGAAGTGATGGACGTAGCGAACGCCGTGCTCGATGGCACAGATGCGGTCATGCTGTCAGCGGAAACGGCTGCGGGTCAATATCCTGCTGAAACTGTGGCAGCCATGGCGCGCGTATGTCTGGGCGCAGAAAAAATCCCAAGCATTAACGTTTCCAAACACCGCCTGGACGTGGAATTCGATAACATCGAAGAAGCCATTGCAATGTCCGCCATGTACGCGGCAAACCACCTGAAAGGGGTCACGGCGATCATTTCCATGACCGAGTCCGGGCGTACCGCGCTGATGTTGTCACGTATCAGCTCCGGCCTGCCGATCTTTGCCATGTCGCGCCACGAACACACACTGAATCTGACCGCGATTTACCGCGGCGTTACCCCTGTCTTCTTCGACAGCGCAAATGACGGCGTAGCGGGCGCACAGGATGCCGTGAACTTACTGCGTGATAAAGGTTATCTTTTGTCAGGCGATCTGGTGATCATCACCCAGGGTGATGTCATGAGTACCGTCGGTACCACCAATACCAGCCGCATACTGCGTGTAGAATAATGGTGAAATGTAATAAGATATAAACATATGGCCGATCATCGTGATCGGCCTTTTTTATTTTCGGCCTGCCCCTGAATCTATTACCCCCTCCTGCTGGTCAGTGAACAGTCTTAATTTGATCATTATTTTGCCATTCGTTTGAAATAATCAGGTTCACTGCATAAAACATTGCGTGATGAAAATTCATTACACCTACAAACATTGCGCTTAAATATAACTTTTTATCGCAAGACAACCCTTCTTTTAAGTCAGCAAACGTATAACAAATACAGATTCATCTCATAGGAATGTGTACTCCGAACTTATCCTTCAGAAATTTATGTGACATACATCACATTAAACAATCAAAAAGTTCTGTTATGGGCAAATGTTCAATGTCGTTGTTGAATGATAATGATTTGCATTTATAATGATTCTCAATCGTTAAAACCTTGTATAAGTCCGCACTAAGGAATCCAAACAAGACATATCACTGTTTATTTTTTATAACATAAAATATTTAACCATACACTTTACAGGCATGGCCATCAGCCCTGCCTGCTGATGCTTACGTTCACTGCTAAATCCTGACTTTATCCGGGTGGCCGCCCCACGCCTGCTGAGGATGAAAAGGACTAACCAAAAGGATCCAGAATGAGCCAGATAAATAACTGGGAATTAATGCAATCCGGCACTCAAGACCTGACAATCACTCAGGCGAATATAAGCAAAAATAAAGGTTATATTTTTAACCAGAACAGCACTTCTGAATGGCAGACCCTGATTGAGCAAGGCCTCGAATTAATTAAAACCCATATTAACCATACTGAGAAACCTTTTTCCGGCGTTTCTCCGGCTGAATTAGCCGAGCAATTTCGCCATATTGACCTGACCAAACCTTTAGACGGAACGCGGCTGGCGCTGGAAGAACTGGATGATTTATATCTTCAGCACGCGGTCTATTTCCACCATCCGAAATACCTCGCGCATCTCAACTGTCCGACCGTAGTACCTTCCCAACTGGCGGAACTGTTTATCAGCGCCATCAACTCCTCTGTGGATACCTGGGATCAGAGCGCAGGCGGCACACTCATCGAGCAAAAAGTTATTGACTGGACACTCGCCCGGATCGGTTTTGGCGCACAGTCAGATGGTATTTTCACCAGCGGCGGTACGCAGTCTAATCTGATGGCAATGCTGCTGGCACGAGACAGTCATTGCAAACGCACCCGCCCGCAACACAGCATCAAGTACCAGGGGCTGCCGCCGGAAGCCAACCGCTGGCGTATTTTCAGTTCACAGGTCAGCCATTTCAGTATTCAGAAATCCGCTGCCCTGCTCGGCCTGGGTTATGACGCCGTGGTGCCAGTCGCCTGCGACAGCGCTTTCCGTATGGATATTGCTGCGCTCCGTCAGGAAATTGAGCGCTGCCACACTGAAGGGTTGATTCCAATTGCGGTCGTGGCAACCGCCGGTACGACTGACTTTGGCAGCATTGACCCGCTGAATGACATCGCTGAAATCTGCCGCCAGGAAAAAATCTGGATGCATGCTGATGCCGCGTACGGCTGCGGTTTGCTGGTTTCACCTCAGCATCGCCAGCGCATTGAAGGGATCCATCTGGCCGATTCCGTTACCGTGGATTATCACAAATCCTTCTTCCAGCCGGTGAGCTGCAGCGCATTCCTGGTTAACGATCACAGCCATCTGGAGCACGTCACGCACCACGCTGAATACCTGAATCCGCTGAGTGCGAAACTGGAAGGCACGCCAAATCTGGTGAACAAAAGTATCCAGACCACCAAACGTTTTGATGCCCTCAAAATGTGGCTGACGTTGCGCATTATGGGTCAACAAGCACTGGGAGAATCGTTCGATGTGCTGCTGGCACGCGCAACAGAAACGCATCAGATGATGGAACAAAATCCGAATATCGAAGTGCTGCATAAACCGGAACTGAGCACGCTGGTATTCCGTTTTGTGCCGCGTATCTCCATGAGTCATGAACAGATTGACGAAATCAATGCCGGGATCCGCAAGGCCATTTTCCGCGACGGCAGCGCCGTTATCGCCGGTACCAAAGTGCATCAGCGTCAGTATCTGAAATTCACTTTACTGAACCCCACCACCACCAGGGAAGACGTTGCCGATGTGCTCAGCCTGATCACGCATTACGGCAAAGAACTGACTGCCAGCGCGCTGAGCGCCGCGAAAAACCGGTAAAAGGAGCCGCACCATGAATATCCATTCAAACGACCAAACGTATGATTTCATCGCCGTGGGCATCGGCCCGTTTAACCTCGGGCTGGCCTGTCTGACTGAACCGGTGAAAGAGCTGAACGGTCTGTTTTTAGACCAGAATGACAGCTTCGACTGGCACACCGGTATGATGCTGGAAAGCGCGCATTTACAGACGCCGTTCATGGCAGATCTGGTAACTCTCGCCGATCCGACCAGCCCTTACAGCTTCCTGAATTACCTGAAATTACAGGGAAAACTTTACTCGTTCTACATCCGTGAAGACTTCTTCATGATGCGTAAAGAGTTCAATCAGTATTGCCAGTGGGCATGCAGCCAACTGACCAGCCTGCAATTCTCCACGCGCGTGGAACTGGTCACCTGGGATGCCGTGCAGGAATGCTATCTGGTTGAAACGCGCTCAACCAAAAGCGGCGAAAAGCAGATCTACCGCACCAAAAGGCTGGTTCTCGGCACAGGACCGTCGCCGTGGATACCCGCCTGTGCGCGGGATGCCGGCAGGAACGTGCATCATTCTTCGGCCTATTTGCCGAACAAAGAACAGGTACAGAATTCGAAATCCATTACCGTGGTCGGCAGCGGCCAGAGTGCCGCAGAAATTTACTATGACCTGCTCTCTGATATCGATAAGCACGATTACCACCTGACCTGGGTGACCCGCGCCCCGCGTTTCTACCCGCTGGAATACAGCAAACTGACGCTGGAAATGACCTCACCGGAATACATCGATTATTTCCACGCGCTGCCAATGAGCAAGCGCGATCAGCTCAATCGTGAACAAAAATGCCTGTATAAGGGCATTAACATCAGTCTGATCAACGACATTTATGATCTGATGTACGTCAAACGTCTCGACGGACCGCTGAATGTCGATTTGTATACACATTCGGAACTGAAAGCACTGACCCGCAGCCGCAGCGGCGAACTGGAAATGACCCTGCTCCACCACGAACAACAACAGGAATACCGACACCGCACGGAATCCGTGATCCTCGCAACGGGTTACGGCTATCAGCCACCGCAGTTTGTTGAAGGCATTTACAACCGTATTCAGTGGGATGACGCGGGCCGTTACGCCGTCAGGCGCAATTACAGCATCGATGCGCACAACCAGATTTTCGTACAAAACGCCGAGCTGCATACGCACGGCTTCGTCACTCCGGATCTGGGCATGGCGTGCTATCGCAACAGCACCATAATCCGCGAGATGCTCGGCACTGAAGTGTATCCGCTGGAGAAATCCATCGCCTTCCAGACCTTTGGGTCCCGCATCCCTGGCGCAAACTAACGGAGAATTTACCCATGTCTGATGCCATTTCAACCGCCGTATTCTCCTGCCAGCGCGACGCAGGAAAACTGTCTTTACGCCCGCTGGCGCTGGAGAAAGATGCCGCCGTTTTACATGACTGGATGACGCAGCCCTACGCACATTTCTGGGGAATGCAGAACAGTACCCTCGCAGAAGTCGACAGCTTCTATCGCAACCTGACTCACGGTAAACCGCTGGCGGCGCTGATGGGCGAAATAGACGGTCAGCCGCAATTTCTCATCGAATGCTATCCGGTTCAGGATGACCCGTTGCATGAATATTACGACGTCCAGCCCGGCGATATGGGCATGCATATTCTGCTGTCACCGGCTGAAAAACCGGTGTCAGGCTTCAGCTGGCAGGTGTTCTCGGCCGTGATGGAATACCTGTTCAGCCAGCCCGAAGTCCGCCGCGTAGTGGTCGAGCCGGATGTTCGTAACGAAAAGATTCACAAGCTGAATAAGCGCGCCGGTTTCCGCTATCAGAAACAAATTCAACTGACACATAAAACTGCATGGCTGGCATTTTGCCAGCGTGAAGATTTTTTTCAGGCAAGCCAGAAGGAAAAACACACCATGACTCCTGCAAATCTGCAAACCGGTGAGCACCTGCAACCGGAAATCTGGGCAAAAGCGAATGCCCTGCTGCTGCGTAAATGCCTGGCGGAACTGACCCATGAACGTCTGCTCGCGCCGCAGTCGTTGAAAACGACCGGCACCTGGACTGACTATCAGCTGGCAGTACCGGCCTCGGAAATAGAATATCGCTTCCGTGCCCACCAGTTGCCTCTGAATGACTGGATGATTGATCTCGACAGCATTCAGCGCCTGGATAATTTTATCCCGCAGCCGCTGGACGCGGTTAAATTTATCATTGAATTCGCGGAGCAAATTGGTATTTCCCAGGCCATGCTGCCGACCTATCTGGAAGAAATCAGCAGCACGCTTTACAGCAGTGCCTACAAACTGGCAAACAATCACACCACAGCAAAACAACTGTCGCAGGCCGATTTCCAGACCGTCGAAACCAGCATGACCGAAGGCCATCCGAGCTTTATCGCCAACAACGGCCGTATCGGTTTTGATGCTGGTGATTATGTCCGTTACGCGCCGGAAGCGGCCAATCCACTGCAACTGGTCTGGGTGGCGGTTCATCATGACAAAGCACATTTCGCCAGTGTCGAAGGTTTACCGTATGAAAAACTGATCGCGGAAGAACTGGGTGAAGCGCAGATTTGTGCTTTCACGCAAAAGCTGGTTGATAAAGGTGTCGACCCGAAAAACTACTACTTCATGCCGGTACATCCGTGGCAGTGGCAGAACAAATTACTGACCGTCTTCGCACCGGATATCGCCCGTCAGTTTCTGATTTATCTCGGTGAAGGTGATGATAACTATCTGGCACAACAGTCAATCCGCACCTTCTACAATGCCAGCCGTCCGAAAGGACGTTACGTTAAAACGGCGCTGTCGATCCTGAACATGGGTTTTATGCGCGGGCTTTCACCTTACTATATGGCGACCACTCCGGGCATTAATGAATGGCTGGCGGATCTGGTCGAAAACGATGCGTATCTGCAATCCACCGGTTTCAGCATTTTGCAGGAAGTGGCGTCACTCGGTTACCACAATCACTATTTCGAGCAAGCCATCAAAGGCGACAGCCCGTACAAGAAAATGTTTGCGGCGTTGTGGCGCGAAAACCCGGTCGCCTTGTTGCAGCCAAATCAGCGTCTGATGACCATGGCCGCCCTGCTGCACACCGATAAACACGGCGATGCGCTGATTGTCGAGATGATCAAATCATCCGGTCTGGCCACCGGCGACTGGCTTAAACGCTACATGCACGCCTATCTCAGCCCGCTGCTGCACTGCTTTTATCAGTACGACCTGGTGTTTATGCCGCATGGCGAAAACCTGATCCTGCGGTTCGAAAACAATATTCCGGTTAATGCTTTCATGAAGGATATCGCCGAGGAAATTGCGGTGATGAACCCCGACGCCAGCCTGCCGGAAAAAGCCAAACGTCTGGCGGTGGACGTACCGGAAAATCTTAAAATTTTGTCGATTTTCACTGACGTCTTTGCCGGGGTATTCCGCTTTATCGCCCGTATTCTGGAAGAACATGGCAATTATCCTGCCGGGCAGTTCTGGCAGGTGGTGGCCGAAGTGGTACGCGACTATCAGATTCAGTATCCGGAACTGTCGGAGAAATTTGCCCGCTATGACATGTTTGGCGCCGAGTTTACGCACTCATGCCTGAACCGTCTGCAACTGGCGAATAACCAGCAGATGATCAACCTGTCAGATCCGGCGCAGAACCTGAAATTCGCCGGCACGCTGGAAAACCCGATTGCGGCCTATGCTAACCGCTACTGAAAACCCGGTTTAATCTGATGAAGCTTTAATGCCATGAATAGTAGCGCGGCTTTCACAGGCCGCGCTTTTTCGATTTTAAGACCCGGAGAATTAAGGTTATGTCGTCCGTTTCCGAACCCGCTTCGCGGCTGAATTTCCGCCAGTGGCTGTTCCCGCTGTCACTGGTGCTATTCGAGTTCGCCACCTATATTGCCCACGATATGATCCAGCCGGGTATGCTGCAGGTGATCAGTGATTTCAGCGCAAGTGCCGACTGGGTTTCAACCTCGCTAACCGCTTATTTGTGCGGCGGTATTTTGCTGCAATGGTTGCTCGGGCCGCTTTCCGACCGCCTTGGCCGCAGGCCGGTGCTGCTGACAGGCGTGGCCTTTTTCACCGTCACCTGTCTGCTGACGGTTTTCACCCGAAACATTGAACAGTTCATTCTGATGCGTTTTTTACAGGGAATGAGCCTGTGCTTTATCGGCGCGGTAGGTTATGCCGCCATTCAGGAAGCGTTCAGTGAAACAATGAGCGTTAAACTGATGGCGCTGATGGCGAACATCACGTTAATCGCTCCCCTGCTCGGACCGCTGGCTGGCGCGGCGTTTATTCATTACGCACCATGGAAAGCCATGTTTGCGTTATTCTCACTGGTCTCTGCATTCTCATTCTGGGGGCTGTGGCGCAGTATGCCGGAAACCGCCAGCGGTCGCGGGGAGCGTTTTTCAATGCGCAGGCTACTGACCGATTACCGCGAAGTTTTCACCAACAAAGGCGTGGTGCTTGGTTCGCTGTCTATCGGGTTGATCACCCTGCCGTTGCTGGCGTGGGTGGCGCAGTCGCCGGTATTACTGATTCAGGATGGCGGAATGACGCCGTTACAGTACGGATGGTGGCAAGTGCCGGTATTTACCGGATTGATTATCGGTAACATCACGCTCAGCAAACTCAGTGGCAAAGTGAATATCCGCACGCCTGTCTGGCTCGGTATCGCGCCGATAGTTCTCGGTCTGGCAGTCAGTGCCTATGCCGCGCTGTTTATGGTACATGCCTGGGGCTGGATGATTGGCGGGCTGAGCCTCTATGCGCTGGGCTCGGGACTGGTAAATGCCGGGCTTTACCGCCTGACACTGTTTTCCAGCCCGACCGGTAAAGGCACGGTCGCCGCTGCACTTGGGCTGCTTACCATTGTGGTTTTTGCGGCGGGTATAGAAGTGGCAAAGCAGTTATATTTCGCACTGGGTAACGGCATTTTTATGCTGGCAGGCATGATTTCCGGTGTCACCGGCACATTGCTGATTGCCGTGTTTCTCAAGCGTGTCCCTGAAAAAACATAAAAAAAAGCTGAGGTGTGAGCCTCAGCTTTTTCAAATCTTTTTACCGTTACTTTTTGGGATAAAGCTCTTTGCGTGAATAGGGCTCAGGCTCACCCGGTTTGCGGGTTTTAAGCAACTTGAGGATCCAGGTGTACTGTTCCGGATTCGGCCCGACCAGCACTTCCACTTCCTCATTCATCCGGCGCGCAATGCGGTTATCATCGGCAGTTGCCAGATCATCCATTGGCGGGCGCACATAAATATCGAGACGTTGTTCGTGGCCGTTATACACCGGAAACAACGGTATGATCGACGCACGGCACACTTTCATCAGGCGTCCTACCGCAGGCAATGTCGCCTTGTAGGTCGCGAAGAAATCGACGAACTCGCTGTGCTCAGCACCGTGATCCTGATCCGGCAGATAGTAGCCCCAGTATCCCTGACGCACCGAACTGATAAACGGTTTGATGCCATCATTACGCGCATGCATCCGGCCACCAAAACGACGGCGAACGGTATTCCACAGATAATCGGTCAGCGGGTTTTTCTGATTATGGAACATGGCGGCCATCGGATGTCCGTCAGCGGCCATCAGCATCGCCGGAATATCCACAGCCCATCCGTGTGGCACCAGAAAAATCACATTTTTACCTTCGGCATGCATCTGATCGACAATTTCCTTGCCGTGCCAGTGAACGCGCTGCATGACTTTTTTGGGGTCACGGATCGCCAGTTCAGCCATCATCACCATGGATTGTGGCGCGGTGGCAAACATTTCATCGATGATATGTTCACGCTCCGCTTCAGAGGTTTCCGGCAGGCAGTACAGCAGATTAATTTGCGCACGACGACGTGCGCCTTTCGCAAACTTTCCGGCCAGACGGCCAAGACTGCCTAATATAGGGTCACGAACCTTTGCGGGCAGATACGCCATTGCGGCCATCGCTCCGACGCCCAGCCAGACGCCCCAGTAACGCGGATAATAGAAGGCTTTCTGAAACTGCGGAATAAATTCTACGGTAGATCGTTTTTCTTTTTCTGGCTGCATGCTCAGGCTCTTATGACAAATTCTGCCTTAATGATAAGTGCAGTGATTTATTTTGCAATAAATCACTGCCTCACAACATTAAGAAGCGCAAAAGGGGATCCTGAAGGTCAGTCCAGCTTCAGTTGAGGAACAACCTGACGAACGGTGGCCAGGTAAGTACTGCGATCTTTACCTGTCAGCCCTTCGGTGCGCGGCAGTTTAGCCGTCAGCGGATTCACAGCCAGCTGGTTAATCCACATTTCAAAGTGCAGATGCGGGCCGGTTGAGCGACCAGTATTGCCGGAAAGCGCGATGCGATCCCCCCGTTTCACTTTCTGACCGGGTTTCACCAACAGTTTACGCAGATGCATATAACGGGTCATGTACTGACGACCATGACGAATGGCCACATAGTTACCCGCAGCGCCGCCGTTCTTGGCAACAACCACTTCGCCATCACCCACCGCCAGCACAGGCGTACCGACAGGAACGGCGAAATCGACGCCACGGTGCGGCGCAATACGCCCGGTCACCGGGTTCAGACGACGCGGATTGAAGTTAGACGAAACGCGGTACTGTTTGCCCGTCGGGAAGCGCAGGAAACCTTTCGCCAGCCCGCTGCCGGTACGGTCATAGAACTTACCGTCTTCGGCGCGCACGGCATAGTAGTCTTTACCGCCAGTGCGCATACGCACTGCCTGCAATTCACTTTGCTCGTTCTTACCGTCCAGCACTTCGTTGGACATCAGTACCGCAAAGTCGTCGCCTTTCTTCAATTTACGGAAATCGAGTTGCCATTGCAGCGCCTTAATGACAGCACTGACTTCAGCGCTGCTCAGCCCTGCCGCTTTGGCACTGGTGACAAAACTGCCGTTCAGCGTCCCTTTCAATACGGAGTCTTTCCATTCCCCTTTCAGGGTTTCCAGAGACGATTTGAAGGTATTGCCGGAACGGTCAAAGGTATAGGTTTCGCGACGTGATTTTTCCCACGTCAGACGCTGTAAATCCCCGGCATCGTTAAGTGTCCAGGAAATCTGCTGGCCGATTTTCAGGTTACGTAAATCACGGTTGGCGTCAGAAAGCGCAGCAATTTCCGACATATCAATGCCGTACTGATTCAGAATGCTGCTGAGGGTATCACCGGTAGAAACCACATACTCATGCACGCCCGCTTCATTGACAGTTTTATCGTCAAGATCATCTTGCGGAATGTCATCATCAGCGGGGGGAGACTGGTCGATGGGTTCGCTGGCTTCAGGAAGCAGTGAACGCAGTTGCTGATTATCAAGTGTGATATTTTTAACCAGCGGTCGGGTATCAGAAAGGTCATTGTCCGGGTGGTAAGCTAACGGTTTCCATACGGCCACAGCCAGTGTGACGACGGTAAGAGACCCCAGCATAATGCGATGGGGCCGTGGAAGGTTGCTATACGCCAGAGCGATAGATCGGGCTATCAGCTGCACTTAAATTCTGTCCTTTTAGCTTACTTCAGGCAGCTCAGGTACTGGTTCGTCAGCTGTGACAAAAAGTTCACATAGCTGTCCGCACCCAGTGCAATGCTGCTCCCCAGAGGATCCAATGTGCCCATACGCACTTTTGTTCCCTGGGCAACAGCCGTTATGACGGCCGGCCTGAATTGTGGCTCAGCAAAAACGCAGGTCGCTTTTTGCTCAACCAACTGTGTTCGAATGAGATGTAATCGCTGTGCACCGGGTTGAATTTCGGGATTGATCGTAAAGTGACCAAGTGGCGAAAGGCCGAAGTGTTTTTCAAAGTAGCCATAGGCATCGTGAAAAACAAAATATCCCTTACCCTGAACAGGTTGCAGAATACTACCAAGGTTTTTGTCAGCTTTTGTCAAGGTGTCTTCAAAATGAGATAAATTTGCATCTAATTGTTGCTTTTTTTGCGGAACCAGCGCTACGAGCTTGTTATGGATCACAATAGCAGCCTCGCGGGCAATTTCCGGCGACAGCCAGACATGCATATTGTATTCGCCATGATGATGATCAGCGTCATCGTGATCATGGTCATGATCAGCCTCATGTTCGTCATCATCACTGCCCTTAATCAGCAGCGGTTTCACTGCCGGTAACGTCGCGATGGCCACCTGACGGTTCGGCGACAACTGCGCCGCAGATTTGGTCATGAAAGCTTCCATTTCCGGCCCCACCCACACCACCAGATCGGCGCTACGCATGCGTGCAATATCCGAAGGGCGTAAGGCGAAATCATGTGGAGATGTGCCGTCCGGCAGCAACACTTCCGTCGGCATAACGCCATCGGCAATGGCTGACGCGATAAAACCCAGCGGGCGTACGGAAGCCAGAACCACGGCCTGCGTGCTGAAAACCGCGCCTGAACTCAATATTGCGGCTGCCAGAAACATCCGTTTAACGCTTTTTTTCTGTATCATGCTGAGTGAACTCATCTTCAGGTTGGGGGAAAACTGGTTATTTTTAGCGAAACGCAATATTATAACATCCGATTTGTTCTGCAAGACCCTATGACATGCCCACATTAGCTACGCTCCAAAATATTTCAGTGACTTTCGGTTCGCGACGCGTGTTGTCCAACATCTCGCTAAGCCTGCAACCGGGGAAAATTCTGACCCTTCTCGGCCCGAATGGCGCAGGGAAATCCACATTAGTGCGCGTTGTGCTTGGCCTGATTGCGCCGACAGAAGGCACGATGACTTGCGAACCCGGTTTACGTATCGGCTATGTTCCGCAAAAAATTCATCTTGATCCCACCATGCCGCTGACCGTCAGCCGCTTTATGCGACTGAAACCCGGTGTGAAGAAAAGCGATATTCTGCCCGCGCTCAAACGCGTACAGGCTGCGCACCTGCTGGATCAACCGATGCAAAAACTCTCCGGCGGCGAAAATCAGCGTGTTTTACTGGCACGTGCGTTAATGAACAGCCCGCAGTTACTGGTGCTCGATGAACCGACGCAAGGTGTTGACGTCAACGGACAACTGGCGCTGTACAACCTGATCGACAGCCTGCGCTGCGAATTGGGGTGCGCGGTGCTGATGGTGTCGCATGACTTGCATCTGGTGATGGCGAAAACGGACGAAGTGCTGTGCCTGAACCAGCACATCTGCTGTTCCGGCTCGCCGGAAGTGGTCTCTACGCATCCGGAATTTATTGCGATGTTCGGTAACCGTGGCGCCGAGCAACTGGCGATTTACCGTCACAACCACAACCATCGTCATGATTTAAAGGGAAAGATAATTTTGCGCAACACCGGAGGTCGTGACGCATGATCGCGCTGTTATTACCCGGCTGGCTGGCGGGTGTATTGCTGGCG
Organism: Rahnella sp. WP5; assembly: GCF_000745615.1. Lineage (NCBI taxonomy): Bacteria > Pseudomonadati > Pseudomonadota > Gammaproteobacteria > Enterobacterales > Yersiniaceae > Rahnella > Rahnella sp. WP5. Next base: position 54,701 of record NZ_JQJR01000011.1, read on the forward strand.
ATTGCCGCCGGTCCGCTGGGCTCGTTTGTCGTCTGGCGCCGCATGTCCTATTTTGGCGATACGCTGGCCCACGCCTCTCTGCTCGGCGTAGCGTTTGGCTTGCTGCTTAATGTAAATCCTTTCTATACCGTTATCGCCGTCACGTTATTGCTGGCCGTGTTACTGGTGGTGCTCGAGCGTAAACCGCATCTGGCCGTCGATACCCTGCTCGGAATTATGGCGCACAGCGCCCTGTCACTCGGTCTGGTGGTGGTCAGCCTGATGTCCGGCGTACGTGTGGATCTGATGGCGTATTTGTTTGGTGATTTGCTGTCAGTGACCTACAGCGACATCTGGATGATTGGTGCTGGCGTGACGGTGGTGATTGCGGTGCTGTGCTGGCAATGGCGGGCATTGCTTTCCATGACCATCAGTCCGGAACTTGCTCATGTTGATGGCGTAAAACTGCAACGCACACGTATCGTCCTGATGCTGGTAACAGCGCTGACGATCGGTCTGGCGATGAAGTTCGTCGGCGCGCTGATCATCACCTCGTTGCTGATTATCCCCGCCGCGACAGCGCGACGCTTCGCTAAAACGCCTGAGCAAATGGCCTGCGTCGCGGTGGCGGTTGGCATCATTGCGGTGACCGGCGGCCTGACGTTCTCTGCATTCTATGATACGCCTGCTGGCCCTTCTGTCGTGCTGTGCGCTGCGGTGTTGTTTATGCTCAGCCTCAGTAAAAAACAGATTGCCTGACCGCAACGCCAGAAACAGAAACGGACGCCCTGAGCGTCCGTTTTTTATGCCTTTTCTTCCTGGCTTTTTTCCCGTGCCTCCCGCTCTTCCTGTGCTGCTTCCTGCCTTGCCTGCCGCCAGTGCAGCACCGGTGATACGGTTATGCCGTGGATCACCACGCTGGTGACAATCACCGTGAACGCGATGTTGGTCATATAGTTGGCGTCCGCGCCATGCAATCCGTGCGTCCAGGCGTAAGCGATATAGTTCATACTGCCGATACCGCGAATACCAAACCAGCCAATCATCAGCCGCCTGCCCTTGGGCACGTGTACGCCTATTGTCGTGATATAAACAGCCAGAGGACGGATGACGATAAACAGCAGCGCAGCGATCAACAGCCCCATCGGCTCCCAGTGTTCCGACAGCGTTATCCCGAGCACCATGACAATCCCGGCGGCAAAAATCCGCTCAATGGTATCGCCAAATGACAGTGCATCACCCACCATCAGTCCGATCGAATTGCGCGGCATTTCAGCTTGCATCGAATGACGCTGGTGTGGATTGACCATGCCTTCAGCAGGTGGCGGGCGAGAACCGTCCGTCAGATCCTCCGGCGGATGCAAAGAGACCACGCGCACTTCCGCGCTGCGCAACCCGACACCGGCGGCAAAGGCCGCAAGGAAACCGGAAGCATCAAGAGACTGTGCGGCCGCATAACTGAGCGCAATCAGTGACAACGCCAGAAAATCACTCGGTGCGACCGTACGCTGACGGCTGTGAAAACGCGTCGCACTTAGCCCGACCAGTTTCCCCATCGCGAAGCCAATTGCCAGCCCGCCGAGCAATGCCCAGACCACATCGCGCCATGCCCAGTGCCACAATTCTTGTGAAGATAATCCTTCATGCGCGGTAAACAACATCAGCGCCAGCATCAGGATGGGCAGCGCGGAGCCATCATTCATCCCCGCCTCGCTGGAAAGCGCAACCCTGAGTCCGTCATCATCATTGGCATCATTCACTGCAATCATGCTGGCCAGCACCGGATCCGTCGGCGCAATGATGGCACCCAACGCAAGAGCCAGTGGCCATGAAATACCTGTAATGTAATGGGCAATAGCCGCGACGCACAGGACGGTCAGTAACATGGCAGGAAAAGCCAGTAACACACCGACGCGCCAGCTTTGTGCGCGAAAGGGCAACCGGAGTTTCAGTCCGGTAATAAATAATGACGCCGCCATGGCGATTTCAGTGAAATGTGCGGTGAGGGTGGAATACGCCACCAGATCGATATGCAGTAAATCCAAAACCCAGGGACCGCAGACGATCCCTGCGGCCAGATATAAACCAAACGTCGTCACCGGACCGCGGGAAATCCACCCCGATGCGAGTGACATAATCAATAGCAGTCCTCCGACCGCCGCTGTCCAACCTAAAAATCCCATGTCTATCCCATACTAAATATCAATCTATTAAGCATAGTACATGTATGCAGATGAATGATTTTTCAGATAAATAACATCGGGCACAAATGGCGCGGTGTATTCTTAGCCGGTAGGCTAAAATTGATTTTTATCCGGGAAAAGACGAGTCATAAAATGATTAAATACAGTGTGCTGTATCCAAATATCGAAAACGGAACCTTTGATCATGATTATTATCGTGATGTGCATTTACCGCTGATCAAACGCCGCATGGGCGAGTTTTGCCATTCTTACGCTATTGATAAAATGCCTGAGGGCGCTCCGGCTGAGTCGCCATTCATCGCCGCCTGCCATATCTATTGCAACTCAATGGAAGATTTTGAAAAAGGCATGAAAGACAATGCTGCGGATTTCATTGCGGACGTACCGAACTTTACCAATATCGAACCGGTGAAGATGATTTTCGACGTCGTTGTCTGAGCCATTCACCCTGCCCTGAAGGTAAAAAAGGCGATTAACCCGTCAGGTTAGCCGCCTTTTTTATTGTCGTGTGGACGCTGTATAAAACCCTGCCAGCGCCATTATTTCATCAGTAACTTTTTGATTGGCGCACTCGGCTCGCGCCTGATGGTATGCAAAAACTCCTGCGCCTTATCATTGACCGCATAATCGGCGGTGACGCCAAAATCCTGCACCATTGCCCACTTTTCAAACAGTGCTTCATCACTCTTACGCATAAACCACAGCATTCTGACTGCCGTTACCGCCACTTGTGGGATCTGCGTCACAGTGCCGTTGATCCACTTATTTAACGTGCTGCGAGGCAGTCCCAACAGGATACACAACGCGGGCTGGTCGATATCCAGCCTCCGGACATAGTCCAGGAACTCATTTGCGTTATCTGCCATAAACTTATCTCCAATTTATATAACCCTGCTCATTGTACAGGAATCTCATAGAGATTCCATCCCGTCGCTATTCGCTACGAAAATTACTGATTTTCAGTGTCACTGACACAAAGATTAGTGTCTGCTAGCTACAAACAAACAAGCTAAGTGAAACAAATTCATGTAGCGCTATAACTTTACGTTTCTTGACATAAGTCAAACGTTCGTTGAATGCGTGAAGCAAGTCACATTCACCGCATGTATGATTTTCGTAAAGAGACAGAAAGAGCGTTCTGATAATGCTTCTTATTTGTCGCTAACAGATACTTATTTCAATATCGGAAAAAACAAATGACTGCACAAGTTTCAGAACGAATTCAACATAGCGCCGCTGCAAATCGCAAAGTTAATCGCGAGAATAAGATCCTCACGAAGCCATTTGGAATCTCTGCTGCTACGTTTTGCAGGATGCTTGCAGGGTCGTTACTGATGGTTAGTTCTGTAACTTTCATACAATCAGCCAGTGCGGCCTTCACATCGCAAGAAACGGATGCAGTTAATCAGTATCTTTCTGCGCATCAGAGTTACCCAAATTACATAAAACAGGGAATTGAAAGCGCCACCAGTTTCCAGCAGGTACACGACTACCTGTTGAACAATACTTACTACAACGGAACCTCGACAGTTCCGGTAGACCAAATTTCGATGGCTGAGCCAATAAAAACAGAAACCGTGCCGTTAATTACTTTAACCCCCGCAGAACCCGCTAAAGATGGCGTTGTTATAAATGACCCTACCGGGAACCCTGTGCTGATCACTCCGCCTAAAAATGACCCTACCGGGAATCCTGTACTGATCACTCCGGCCAAAAATGACCCTACCGGGAATCCTGTACTGATTACTCCGGTCAAAAATGACCCTACCGGGAATCCTGTGCTGATCACTCCGGCCAAAAATGACCCTACCGGGAATCCCGTTAGTGTTAACACGACAGAGCGGCAGAATCCTGTTATTCCCAAAAAACAGGGGATTACATCGCAGCCCGGCTCCTCCCCCTATTCACAAGATATAAGGGTTCGTTCAAGCTATTACGACCAACAGATCACTGCCCTGAATGCCGAAGCTGAACAAAATCACGCCGAAATTCTCTCTGAATCTCACAGCCGTGCTGCCGCAGATGCTCAGGTGTTGCAGAAGTCTCAGGACTACACCAACTCAAAATTCTCCGCGTTAAAATCTGAGGTTGATGACAACAAAAAAGAAGCCGCTGCCGGATCGGCTTCCGCTATGGCGCAGGCCAATATCCCTCAGGTGCAGGAATCCCAACAGTTCGCGGTGGGTGCCGGTGTCGGCGGTTATGATTCGCAAAACGCCCTGTCCATTGGCGCTTCATTCCATGCCAGCAGACCCACCATTGTCAAAATGTCAGTCTCCGACGACACGCAAAGTAACTTTGGTTATGGCACTGGCGTGAGCGTTGGCTGGTAAATCGTTCCGGGGGCTCCGTCCCCCGTTCTTCCCTTTCAGGTAAATCTCAATGAAAAAATTTATCGTTTTTGCAGCCATTATCCTGCTTTCCGGTTGCTCTACTCAGGCTTCAAGAATGGCTGACTGCCAGTCACAGGGCGTCTCCAAAGATACCTGTTATATGGCTGAACAAAATCGTCAGACCGCCATTCAGAGTGTTGCCCTTAAGCAGGCAATGGAAAATGCCTCCACGCAATATGCCCAGGCCGCTAAAAAGATCGTGCATGCGCGCATTAAAGGTATCGACGTCAAAATCTTTCCTGCGGATAAACAGGGATATATCGAAGGGACCGCCGCATATCTTGATGAAGATAACGCAGATGCTCAGGTCTATCGCAAAGGCGTTTTCACAGCGATTTATTACAAGCGCACGCACAAGCTGGTTCTGATGCGTGACGGGCAAATTTATGGAAGGACGCCGATATGAAAAAGCACCACACCGATCAGTTCAGACATCTGCCACCGGGGCAGCAATATACCTGCCTGAAAATGTTACAGCGCGTCGAGGAAACCCCGCTGACCGACGGGGTGACCGGCGTCGCGGTATCGGTCATGATGAAAGACGGTCATACTGCCACACTCAGTAAATTCATCGCGCAACCTGATGAAATCTCAATTCTGGTCAGTTGGGAAAAAGAAAGAGAATAATGCACTCTGACTACGTTTTTATATCTCCTGCCCTTCTCTCCCGCCAGTCCCGCACTTCTGTTCTAGTATATAGAGGTGCGAAACCCACCTTCTCTGCACCTTTGCCCTAATTAATTGATGAGTCTGTTCAAAAATTTGCGTTTGTAACTCAGTGCTGATGCGCGGACGATGGACTCTCTTGCTCATGACTAACGCCTTACAGGCGCAGGAGTAAACGTGGGATTTTTAAGCGAATTTTTCGCCCGTATTACCGGCTCTAAAACCGGGCAGGATACGGTAAAAACATCACCTCAACAGGAGTTAAAGATGGCAAAAGTACTGGTTCTCTATCATTCCATGTATGGTCATATTGAAACGATGGCGCAAAGTGTTGCAGAAGGGGCACGCAGCGTTCCAGGTGTTGAAGTCACAATAAAACGCGTCCCTGAAACCATGCCTGAAGAAGCCTTTAAGGCTGCCGGTGGTAAAACCGGTCAGACGGCAGAAATCGCTTCCCCCGCAGAACTCGCTGATTACGATGCCATCATCTTCGGCACACCGACCCGATTCGGTAACATGACTGGCCAGATGCGCACTTTCCTTGATCAGACCGGCGGCCTGTGGGCCAAAGGCGCACTGGCAGGCAAAGTCGCCAGTGTATTCAGCTCAACCGGCACCGGCGGCGGTCAGGAAATGACCATTACGTCAACCTGGACCACCCTCGCCCACCACGGCATGATTATCGTTCCAATCGGTTACACCACACCTGAACTGTTCGATATTTCTCAGGTTCGCGGCGGTACGCCTTACGGTGCCACCACCATCGCCGGTGGCGACGGCTCGCGCCAGCCGAGCGCAGAAGAGCTGCGCATTGCCGTACATCAGGGCAAACATGTGGCGACCATCGTCAGTAAACTGGTCAGCTAAATAACCGCGAAAAATAAGGCGCAGAATTCTGCGCCTTAAATTCCTTACAGGCCTGTTAAAGCACGCCACGCCCCTCTGAAAACAGCCCTGCTCTACTTGTAAATTCATTACAAGTATCAATAGCTTCTGCGTTTTCTGATTGTTCCCAGGAATCAGTTTGGAGACTTTGGTTTGTTTCTAAACTGTTAGCGTCTTTTACAAAAATCGCCGGGTTTTCTTTAATTCCTTTTACTAAGCACGTCATCACAAGTTCCTTTAGTAATTTCAGCTGTCTTTTCTACGACCAAAAAAAACGGCCCTTGCGGACCGTTTTGTCTCTGACGGAGATTACGCCGGTTTTGCTTATTTACCACGCGACGCAATAATGTTTTCGGCCACATTGCGCGGTGCCTCGGCATAGTGATTGAACTCCATGCTGTAGGTTGCACGACCTTGCGACATCGACCGCAAAACGGTGGAATAACCGAACATTTCAGACAGCGGCACTTCGGCTTTGATAATTTTACCGCCACCGCCCGCGATTTCTTCCATGCCCTGCACCGTACCGCGACGCGACGATAAATCGCCCATCACGCCACCGGCATACTCTTCCGGCGTTTCCACTTCCACTTTCATCATCGGTTCCAGAATCACCGGATCGGCACGTTTCGCCGCTTCTTTGAAACCAAAGATCGCCGCCATTTTGAACGCCATTTCCGAGGAATCGACCTCGTGATAGGAACCAAAGGTCAGCGTCACTTTCACATCGACCACCGGATAACCGGCCAGAATGCCGTTGTTCAGCGCTTCCGTGACCCCTTTTTCAACCGCAGGGATATAGTCGCGCGGCACCACGCCACCTTTGGTCGCATCCACAAACTCAAAACCTGTGCCTGCCGGCAATGGTTCGAGCGTGAAGACCACGTGGCCGTACTGACCTTTACCGCCGGACTGACGCACAAACTTGCCTTCGACATCTTTCACCGTTTTGCGCACCGTTTCACGGTACGTGACCTGCGGTTTACCGATGTTGGCTTCCACACCGAACTCCCGTTTCATACGGTCGACGATGATTTCCAGATGCAATTCGCCCATACCGGAAATGATCGTCTGGCCGGATTCCTCATCGGTGCGGATACGGAACGACGGGTCTTCTGACGCCAGCCGTGACAGCGCGATGCCCATTTTCTCCTGATCGGCTTTAGTCTTTGGCTCGATGGCCTGCGAAATCACCGGATCCGGGAACTCCATGCGCACCAGCGTAATGATGTCCGAAGGATCACACAGTGTTTCACCCGTCGTCACATCTTTCAGCCCCACACAGGCGGCGATATCACCAGCACGAATTTCGTCAATCTCGATACGGTCATTGGCATGCATCTGCACGATACGGCCAATACGTTCCTTCTTGCCGCGCACCGGGTTATACACGCTGTCGCCTTTTTTCAGCACGCCGGAATAAACACGGACAAACGTCAGCTGGCCGACATACGGGTCAGTCATCAGTTTGAATGCCAGCGCCGAAAACTTCTCGTTGTCATCAGAGTGACGGAAAACGTCGTTACCGTCTTCGTCTGTACCCGCCACCGGTGGAATATCCAGCGGAGAAGGCATCAGTTCGATCACGGCATCGAGCATACGCTGCACGCCTTTATTCTTGAACGCACTGCCGCACAGCATCGGCTGGATTTCACCGGCGATAGTGCGCAGACGCAGCCCTTCGGTAATTTCATCCTCAGTCAGCCTGCCTTCTTCGAGATATTTATCCATCAGCGCGTCATTAGCTTCAGCGGCTGCCGACACCATTTTCTCGCGCCATTCTTCTGCCAGCGCCTGCAATTCTGCCGGGATGGCTTCATAGGTAAAGGTCATACCTTGTGTCGCGTCATCCCATAAAATGGCGCGCATTTTGCGCAAATCCACCACGCCGGTGAAATGCTCTTCTTTACCGATCGGAATGACAATCGGCACCGGATTGGCTTTCAGCCGGTCCACCATCATCTGGCGGACACGGAAGAAATCTGCGCCCTGACGGTCCATTTTGTTGACGAACGCCAGACGCGGCACTTTGTATTTATTGGCCTGACGCCAGACGGTTTCAGACTGTGGCTGCACGCCGCCCACGGCGTCGTACACCATCACCGCACCGTCGAGAACGCGCATGGAACGCTCCACCTCAATGGTGAAATCCACGTGCCCCGGGGTGTCGATAATATTAATGCGGTGCTCATCGAAGGAGTGATCCATCCCGCGCCAGAAACAGGTCACGGCGGCTGACGTAATGGTAATGCCGCGTTCCTGTTCCTGAGCCATCCAGTCTGTGGTCGCACCGCCGTCATGCACTTCTCCCAGCTTATGATTCATGCCGGTATAGAAAAGAATACGCTCGGTGGTGGTGGTTTTACCTGCGTCGATGTGTGCTGAGATACCGATATTGCGGTAGCGCTCGATTGGCGTTTTGCGAGCCATATAACGTCCTTACTGGTTGATGGCTAAGTTGGCGGAGAGTGGTTTTCACGTCCCGTCACAAAGTAATGAGTACTAAACTTCTTAATGCGGAGAGTATACTACAATTGTACGTGTATATTCGTACAACAAATTTATTCTATCGATGAAATTGGTCAGACGCCGTCGCGTTGTACAGCAGCAGAGGGATAGGCTATATTGCGCGGCCGCCGATGAGCGTCGTTAAAGTAAAGGAACAATATGATAGCCAACCATCCTGAGCGCGAGCAGATCCGCCTCGAAAATGTTCTGACTGCGCTGGGTAATCCGTTACGTCTGGCCGTGGTGCGTACCCTGGCAAAAGGTGGCGAGCATCCTTGCGGAACCTTATTACAGGGCCTGTCAAAATCGACGCTGACGCACCACTGGCGCGTATTGCGTGACAGCGGCGTGATCTGGCAGCGCCCTGACGGTCGTGCCAATTTGCTTTCGCTGCGCCGCGAAGATCTGGATGCCCGCTTCCCCGGCCTGCTCGATTCCCTGCTCAGCGCCATCGAATCCGACGGCATTACACTGGAATCCACCCAGAAACACATTTCCGAGCAGCACCTTTAATGAGCCGTCAGTTGCGATTTTACAAGATCGCAAAACGTATTGATTATAGCCGATGAATGGCTGTCTTCACGCCGCGCGAGATATAACGGTGCGCTGAGTTGTGTGGCGGCGTCCAGCGGCAAAAATATCACCCCGTCCCCGCCCAGCCGGGTCATGGATTCCGGCACAATAGAAATCCCCAGTCCGGCGCCGACCAGGCTCAGACAAGAGGTTAAACGTGGCGCTTCCTGCACGATATGCGGGCTGAAACCGGCGCGCACATACGCTGCCAGTATGGCATCGTACAATCCCTGACCGGCGCGACGGCGGTATAATACAAAAGGCTCGTTACTCAGATCTTCGAGTCTGAGTGGCTGACTGGCTGACTGGCTGGTTGCGACGCCAGTTTGTGTCCGGCCGGAACCGCCACCCACATCGGTTCCTCCAGCACCTTTTCCATCTCTAATTCCGGCATATCTTTGACCCGCATGCGCACAAAGGCGACATCCAGCTCGCCCGCCACCACGGCGGCCAGCAATTCTCCACTGCCACTTTCCTCAAGCTGAGTGCTGACGGCCGGATAAATTTCCCGATAACGGCGCAACAGCGCGGGCACAAAAGTATGCAGCGCGGCGGAACTGGTGAAACCGATGCGGATCCGACCCTGTTCGCCCTGCGCGGCACGGTGCATGGCAGCGCTGAGCTGAGCAGCCCGTGCCAGCACAGCACGGGCTTCCTGCACTAACACTTCGCCCGCTTCGGTCGGGATCACCCCGCGCGGCAAGCGTTGTAATAAAGGGATGCCAAATTCCTGCTCCAGTCCCTGTAACAGGCGCGTCAGCGGCGGCTGTTGAATAAAAAGCAGTTCTGCGGCGCGGGTAATGCTGCCCGCTTCCACCACGGTAACAAACGCATTCAGACGTTTCAGTTCAATCATAACCATACCTTCAGGGTATCTTTAGCCATTAATAAATGCATTAGACATCATGGCACATCCACGCGCATGATCCTTAACAGAATTTACGCCTCTGCGGCTTTGGATTATTTTGAGGGAGAGTGTGAAAATGTCAGCGCAAACGCAGGAAAAATTAATGCCTGAGACAGAAGAAAATACCGCGCCACAACCCGATTGCAGGCAACTGTTTATGGGCTTTTTCGTCCTTGGCCTGACCGGTTTCGGTGGCGTGCTGCCGATGGCGCGACACATGCTGGTGGATAAACGCCACTGGCTGACCGCCGCTCAGTTCACCGAGTTGCTCGGGTTGTGCCAGTTTTTACCCGGCGGCAACATCATTAACCTGTCGGTCGCGCTGGGGATGGAGTTCCGCGGATTACGCGGCGCATTATCGGCGCTACTCGGGCTTATTCTCGCGCCGACGATTTGTGTGGTGCTGCTCGGCCTGGTGTATGCACGTTATCAGAATGAACCACTGGTGGAACATCTGTTCGCCGGAATGGCGGCGGCGGCGGCCGGTTTACTGCTCTCGACCGGCATCAAAATGCTCGCTCCTTTGCGGGGGAAATGGCTGCAACTTTTGCTGGTTGCCGTCGGCGTAATGGCAATTGCCGTGTTCCGGATCCCGATGCTGCCGGTCATGCTCGTGCTGGCCCCGGTCAGTATTTTCATCTGTGCGAGGAGTAAATTCTGATGCCGGTTTTACTTTCTCTTGCCCTGTTATTTACCGAACTTTCCGTGCTGGCATTTGGTGGCGGAAATACCATTCTGCCCGAGATGCAACGTGCAGTGGTGCAGGTGCATCACTGGATGAGTGCGCAGGAGTTCAGTGCGCTGTTCGCCCTGGCACAGGCCGCTCCCGGCCCGAATATGATGATCGTGCCGCTGATTGGCTGGCAGGTTGCCGGATGGTCAGGATTGCTGGTGTCTTCTCTGGCAAAATTTGGTCCGTCGTCAATCATTACACTTGTCGTGATGGGCGGCTGGAAACGTTACAAAGACCGTCCGTGGCGGCAGATAGTGCAACGCGGGCTGGTGCCGGTGACGGTCGGGCTGGTGGTGTCGAGCGGATTACTGATCGCCAAAGCCTCAGCCACCACGCTGACGCTTGCGGGGGTGATCGCCTTGTGTACCCTGCTGGCGCTCAGTAAGCGTATCCACCCGTTATGGGTACTGGCCGTTGGCGCGGTGCTCGGACTGGCATTCGGCTGACATCATTGCGAAGCAGATCGCAACATTCAACAGGCAAATAGGTTATTGATTGGGAATTGAGTTCTTCTATAGTTATCAACCATTAAGGACGATGATGAAAATCAAACCTCTGAGCCTTGCTGTCGCTGCCCTGCTGCTTTCCTCACCTTCTGTTTTTGCCGCCGATAATCAACCGGAACTTAGCCAGCGCGAAGTGACGCTGCTGACTGTCGACGGCTTACAGTTCAAAGATCTCGATCATTCCGGGAAACTGGAACCTTATGAAGACTGGCGACTGACGCCGGAAGAACGTGCAGCGGATCTGGTGAAACGCATGACGCTGGAGGAAAAAGCCGGGGTGATGATGCATGGCTCGGCACCGACGGCCAACAGCCCGATCGGCGCAGGCACGCATTATGACATGGCAGCGGCGGAAAAGATGATTACCGGCGCGAAGGTCAACAGCCTGATCACCCGGCTTTCGGCGAACGACCCCGCCATGATGGCGGAAGAAAACAATAAACTGCAGCAGATTGCCGAAAAGACGCGCCTGGGTATTCCGGTCACCGTCAGCAGCGACCCGCGTAACTCATTCGAGTATCTGGTCGGTGCGAGTACCTCTTCCGGTAAATTCACCCAGTGGCCGGAAACCTTAGGACTGGCGGCGATTGGCAATGAGAAACTCACCCGCCGTTACGCCGATATCGTCCGTCAGGAATATCTGGCCGTCGGTATCCGTGAGGCACTTTCACCGCAAGCCGATCTGGCAACAGAGCCGCGCTGGGCGCGTATCAGTGGCACCTTCGGCGAAGATCCGACACGGGTGCATAACATGGTGCGCGGGTATATCGAAGGGATGCAAAACGGTCCTGACGGGTTAAATCAGGGCAGCGTGATTTCCGTGGTCAAACACTGGGTCGGCTATGGCGCGGCTGAGAACGGTTTTGACAGCCATAACGTCTACGGCAAAAACGCGGTCTTCCCCGGCAATAATCTCAAAGAACACATCTATCCGTTTACCGGCGCGTTTGAAGCCAAGGTCGCCAGCGTCATGCCGACATATTCAATCCTGAAAAATGTTTCCGTGGACGGCAAACCGCTCGAACAGGTCGGTGCCGGATTCAGTCATCAGTTGCTGACCGACATTCTGCGCGGACAATACGGTTTCAAAGGCGTCATTCTCAGCGACTGGCTGATCACCAGCAATTGCGAAAACGAATGCCTGAACGGTTCGCCGGAAGGTAAAGAACCGGTGCCCGGTGGCATGTCCTGGGGTGTCGAAAATCTGACGCCGCAGCAGCGTTTCGTGAAGGCCGTGCTGGCGGGTGTCGATCAGTTTGGCGGCGTGACCGACTCACAGTTGCTGGTCAGCGCAGTGCATGAAAAGCAACTGACTGAACAGCGCCTGGATGAATCTGTTGTGCGTATTCTTGAGCAAAAATTCCAGACCGGACTGTTTGAAAATCCGTATGTCGATGTGCAGAAAGCCACCCAAACCGTCGGGCGCGCAGACTGGCAAAAAGAAGCCAATTCGGCGCAGGGACATTCACTGGTATTGCTGCAAAACACCGATGATGTGTTACCGCTGAAAAAAGGCAAAAAGATCTGGCTGTACGGTATAGCACCGCAGGCCGCGACGGCGGCCGGTTTTACCGTGGTGGATGCGCCGGAGAAAGCCGATATTGCGCTGATCCGCGCCCATGCCCCGTACGAGCAACCGCATAAAGCCTGGTTCTTTGGCAAGCGCCATCACGAAGGCTCACTGGCCTTTACCGGTGACAACGCGGATTATCAGGCGATCGTGAAAGCCAGCAAAGCAGTGCCGACAATCGTCACCGTTTATCTCGACCGTCCGGCGATCCTGACCAACGTGAAGGACAAAGCGAAAGCGATTATCGGCAATTTCGGTGTCAGCGATACCGTTTTGTTTACGCGCCTGACCAGCACCGAAGCCTATACCGGTAAGCTGCCGTTTGAACTGCCATCGTCTGAAGAAGCCGTGCTCAAACAACAGTCCGATATGCCACATGACAGCGAAAATCCGCTGTTTGATATTGGCTTTGGTCTGGCGCGTTAAGCCCTGTTAACCGGTGACCCGCGCCAGCACAAAACCGTCCCAGCCTTTGCTGCCGACGGTTTGCAGCGCGGTCGCTGATAAACGCGGTTCCTGTTCAATCATCTCAATAAAGCGACGCACACCCTGCACCCGGGCGTCGTCGCTGTACGGATCCACCACCGCGCCGTCCCTCACTGCATTATTTCCCGATCTCCGTCGTGAACTTTTTCGATTTTAAAAAACTCATTCTTAAAGCTAATCCGTAACTGCGATTTTGTCTGCGTTTTCAAGGGAATTCTTCAGATTTCACGATGCGGTAATCACATCCGATATCCATTGCCTGAGTAGGGTTGTTCGTAAAACAATCAAAAAGACCCTGTTTTTCATCATGATAAACATGCGTCACTTCACAATTTTCGAAGAAAACCCCCTTGAATTTGTAAAATAATAATGATAACAATTATCATTAAGTTTAACATTCGTCACGTTTCGGTTAAGTGACTGCCCTTCGCGCGTCACGCTTTTGTGCGGAACACATGTTGGCTTTTGGGTTTATTACACACGCATCAATTAATCACTCAATCATTATTGAGTTATTTATAGGGATTATGAATATGTTGTTGGCTTTCCCCCTCAAACGCTCGGTGCTCATGTGCGCGCTGGCAATGCCGGTTGCCTCAATGGCTGCTGAAGACACCGTCATTGTCAAAGCCGCGCCTGCGGATACCGCCGATGCTCCGACGCAGGGTTACAGCGCGAAAACCAGTAAAAGTGCGACCAAAACCGATCAGCCGCTGATCACCACCGGTCAGGCCGTTTCTGTTGTGACCCGTCAGCAAATGACTGACCAGAACGCCACCACGGTTAACGCTGCACTGAACTACACGCCGGGCGTCTTCACCAACTTTGCCGGCGGCGCAACGCGTTATGACACCATTTCCCTGCGCGGTTTCCACGGCGGTGACGTCAACAACACCTTCCTCGATGGCCTGCGTATTCTCAGCGATGGCGCGACCTACAACTCCATTCAGGTTGATCCGTGGTTCCTGGAACGTATTGATGTGGTGAAAGGACCGTCTTCTGCGCTTTACGGCCAGAGCATTCCCGGCGGTGTGGTAGTGGAATCCACCAAGCGCCCGCAGTTTGCTGAAGAAGGTCATTTCCAGCTTTCCGGTGGCACGCAAAATACCAAAGGTGGTGCGTTCGATTACACCAACGCCATCAACGATCAGCTGGCATTCCGTCTGACCGGGATGACCCGCAGCAGCGATACGCAGTACGATCACCAGCGTGAAGAGCGTTACGCGATTTCGCCACAGTTGCTGTGGACGCCGGATGAAAATACCTCGCTTTTACTGCGCGCATATCTGCAAAAAGATCCGTCCGGTGGCTACCACGCCGCGGTTCCGGCTGACGGCAGCCTCTACGGGCAGAAACTGAGCCGGGGTTTCTTCGATGGCGAAAGCACCCGCAATCAGTTCAAACGCTGGGAGCAAATCTACAGCTACGAATTCCAGCACGCATTTAACGATGTCTGGTCATTCCGCCAGAACGCCAACTACACCCATTCCAACACCGAACTGGATCAGGTGTATCAGGCGGGCTGGAATGCGGACCGTACCGAGATGAGCCGTTACTATTCCGGTGAAAAATCGTCTCTGGATACCTTCGCGATTGATAACCAGCTCGAAGCGGATTTCGCGACCGGCGAACTGGCACATAAAGTGGTGATCGGTTTCGATTACTCCCACTTTATCAATGACGTGAAATCTGACGGTGCCTACGCAGAAAACCTCAACCCGTATACCGGTGTGGGCGGTGATGCTCTGGATTATTACAGCCTTAAGCGCGGTAAAAACCGTTATGAGCAGATGGGCACCTATCTGCAAGATGAGATGAACTGGAACAAATGGTATCTGACTCTGTCAGGCCGTTACGACACGCTAAAAACCTCCAGCCGCAGTTACGAAAGCATCTACGGCACCACCAGCAACAGCGAACGTAAAGACAGTCATTTCAACAGCCGCGCTTCCCTGCTGTACGCCTTCGACAGCGGCATTTCACCGTACGTCAGCTACAGCCAGGCGATGACGCCATCTGCCCTGCCAGGCGCTGACGGCACGCTGCTGAAACCGATGCAGAGTGAGCAATACGAAGCCGGGATCAAATACCAGCCGGTCGGCACTTCCGATATGTACACCGCAGCGCTGTATGATCTGACGCAAAAAGACGTGGGTAACCGCGTGGTGGTCGGCAGCTACTACGAGCCGGCAGGTAAAATCCGCTCACAGGGTCTGGAGCTGGAAGCTAAGAAACAGGTTACTGAACGCTTTAACGTGATGGCCGGTTACACCTACAACAAAGTGCGTATCCGTGATGCGGCTGAGAACAACGGCAACACGCCGTATGTGACGCCAAAACAAATGGCTTCCATCTGGGGTCAGTACAACACGCCGATTGGGGTGGATATGGGTGCAGGTGTGCGTTACATCGGCACACAATGGGCGGATAACGAAAACACCCGCCACATGCCTTCTGCCACGCTGGTTGATGCGTCACTGCGTATGAATCTGGTGCAGTTCAATCCGCAACTGAAAGGCGCGTATGTGCAGCTGAATGCTAACAACCTGTTCGACAAGAAATATGTCGCAGCCTGTTACGGCACCAGCTACTGCTACTGGGGTCAGGAACGTACCGTGGTTGCTACGGTAGGGTATGATTTCTGATAGATTTTTCAGCGCCTCCCCCTGAGAAGGGGGAGGCTGGGAGGGGGTTTTAAGGGCTAACACCTTGTTTAAGAAAACCTTAACTTTTGATTTAGAACTTAATACCCCACCCCAACCCTCCCCTTCGCAGGGGAGGGAGCGATTCTGAGAGTTTATTCTTCTGCAAGATTCAGCCGCGCCTTCAGCGCTTTCTTCGCACTTTCCAGCAACGCATCTGAAACTTCACGATCAGGCTCACAACGTGCCAGCGACAAACTGCCCATCAGTTCCGCACTGACCGATATCGCCTGCGTTTGCGGGTCGTCCACGCCCATCTCTGTCAGCTGGCGGATAATCATCCCACGGATACGTTCGATGCCGCGCGCGAACTCTGCCTGACAGGGCACGGACAAGCGTGGCGTTTCAGAGGCCAGCGCCGACACCGGACAGCCCTGCGCCCGGTTATCGCGGTGCCCGGGCGACAGGTAGAAATCGATATACCCTGCCAGTTGCTGCTGCGCCGTCAGCCCCTGATTTTCTTTATCCCAGCGGGCCATAACCTGATTAAACATCTGTTCGATCGCCGCTTCGATCAGTGCCTCTTTTGAGGCAAAGTGCGCATAAAACCCACCGTGCGTCAGGCCAGCTTTGCTCATTACACCTGCCACGCTGACCTGCAATGGCCCTTTGGTACGGATGTCTTTCGCCGCCTCCTTCAGGATCCGCTCGCGGATTTTAGGTTTATGTTCACTCTCATAGCGCATAATAACACCCTGATAATCAGAAAATTGCTGTCATAGCTTACCTGACCGCATCGGTTAACGAAACGCGCGCGTCCACGGATAATCCGGGGCGCAGCGCCGCTAAATCTGGCTGACCGGCGTCAAGCCGGATCCGCACCGGCACCCGCTGAACAATTTTGGTGAAATTACCCGTGCCCGGCTCAAATGGCAGCAATGCAAACGTCGAACCTGATCCCGGCGCAAGGCTGTCGACTTCACCGCGAAACGTCACGCCCGGCAGCGCATCCACATGCACGTCCGCACGTTGTCCCGGCTGCATTCTGCCGGTCTGCGTCTCTTTGAAATTGGCCGTCACATAAATGCCCTGTTCCGGTACCAGCGTCATCAGCCGCTGACCGGGTGTAACGTAATCGCCAACCTGTACCTGCCGGTTTCCCGCTATGCCATCGATGGCAGCAACAATAGTGGTGTGATTGAGATCCTGCTGTGCCAGCGCTTGTGCCGCCTGCGCTTTCACCACAGCGGCCTTCGCCAGTGCCAGCGCCGCCTGAATTTCTGCCCGCCGGGCGTGTGTCACCGCCGCCTGATTTTGGGCAACATCCAGCATTGCCGCGGCGTGTGCCGAGGTTTGTTCTGCCGTCACCGCCACCGTTTTATACCGGTCAGCATCATTACGTGATGTGGCACCGCTGACCGCCAGCGACTGATAACGCTGCTGCTCGGCTTCAGCATGTTGCTGTTCCGCACGCGACGAACGGATCGCCGTGCGCGCGGCTTCGATTTGGGTGAGTGCCAGTTGTTCCTGCGCCTGCTGGCTCAGCAACGCCGCTTCCTGTTGCGCCACCTGCGCGCGGGCATCTTCAAGTTCTCCCTGCGCAGACGCCAGACGAGCCGTAAACTCTTCGCTGTCGATCAGCACCAGTTTATCGCCGGCATGTACCCGCTGGTTATGACGCACCAGCACCGTCGAAACGAAGCCTTTTACTTTTGGCGCAACGCTGGTGGTATCTGCCGTCAGATAGGCATCATCCGTGGATTCTGACGCGGGCGCAGCCAGTAACCATGCCGCACCACTCAGGGCTACCACCAGCGCAATACCGCTGACCACAAAGATCCGCTTTGACCGTTTAGTGGCTTTTACTGCCGGGGACGGGCTCCCTTCATCTGCTGTTGCTTCACTCATTTTTAATTTCACTCATTGTATGATGGTCATCATATTAATATGATGACCATCATATAAACAAGCCCCGGGATCTCACAACCATGTCTGTCACCCTGACTCCAGCCGCGACGCTTTCGCCTGCGGATTATCCGACATCACGTAAGTTTTTGATTTTCAGCATTATGGCGTTCGGTATGTTTCTGGCGCTGATCGACATTCAGATTGTCGCCGCCTCGTTAAACGATGTGCAGGCCGGGCTTTCCGCCGGACCGGATGAAATCAGCTGGGTACAAACCTCGTATCTGATCGCCGAACTGGTGATGATCCCGTTCTCGGCTTTTCTGACGCAGGCACTTTCCACCCGCTGGCTGTTCAGCGCATCGGCGGCGCTGTTCACTCTCAGCAGCATCGGATGCGGATTGTCGTGGAATATCGAGTCAATGATCTTCTTTCGCGCGTTGCAGGGTTTTACCGGCGGCGCGATGGTACCGACAGTATTCGCGACCGGCTTCGCCATGTTTCAGGGCAAACAGCAGGCGCTGATCCCGGCGATCCTCGGCATGGTCAGCGTGCTGGCCCCCACGCTTGGGCCGACTGTGGGTGGCATAGTCACGCAGTTACTCGACTGGCGCTGGATTTTCTTCATCAACATTCTGCCCGGCGCTCTGGTTGCCACCGGTGCCGTGCTGTTTATTCATGTGGATAAAGCGGATTATCCGATGCTTAAACGTATCGACTGGATACATTTATTGTCGATGGCGATAGCGCTCGGTTGTCTGGAATATGTGCTGGAAGAAGGCCCGCGCAAGAACTGGTTCAGCGATCCGCAAATCCAGATTTCGGCGTGGTTCTCACTGGTGGCCTTTGTGCTGTTTCTCGAACGATCCTTTTATTCGAAAAGCCCGATCGTACGCCTGACGCCCTTCCGTGACCCGACATTCACCTTCGCCTGCCTGTTCAATCTGGTGGTTGGATTTGGTCTTTATGCCTCTACATATCTGACGCCGGTTTTCCTCGGCCGCATCCGCGATTTCAACAGCCTGCAAATCGGTACAACGGTGTTTGTGGTGGGTGTCGGGCAATTCTTCAGCACGATTATTGCCGCCAGATTAATCAGCCGCGTTGACCGGCGGATACTGATCACCGTGGGTTTATCCGGTTTCGCACTGAGTTTATGGCTGACGACCGCCGTGACCCCCTACTGGGGAGCAGAACAGTTTTTCTGGCCGCAGGTGGTGCGCGGCCTGTTCATTATGTTGTGCATCGTGCCGAGTGTGAACATGGCGCTGACCGCGTTTCAGGGGCCGGAACTGCGCTACGCCTCCGGGCTGTTTAACCTGATGCGTAATCTCGGGGGCGCGATTGGCATTGCCACGGTGAATACCTGGTTGCAGGACTGGACCCGCGTTCATGCGGCACGTTTCGGCGAATCGCTGGGGCAATACGGGGATCATGCGCAGGAGGTGATGGGATCGCTGGCGCAAAAAATCGGTCACCTGACGCCTGATACCGCTCAGGCATTGCTGATGGCGAAAGGCGTGTTTGGGGCGAAAGTCGCAGCGCAATCGCTGACGCTGGCGTTCAACGACATCTTTCAGGTCATGGCCTGGATGTTTATTGCCGCACTGGTTATGGTGCCGTTTTGCCGTAAATAAGGTCAGGAATGTGAAGGAAATGTGCAGGCTGCCGCAAAAAATGCGGTTGTGGCAGGGAACTTTTCTAACAAGGTGAGAAAGCTTTGGCCTGTTTGAAATAAATCCTTATAATTAGCGGCCCTGAAATGCGATTCGTTACACATACCGGATCCCTTTCAAGTGCTATGTGCAAGTACACTATTCCTCCGGCCGGTTTCTATCGGATCGGGGGGAATCAACATCCTGACAACTGCCAGTGTGGCATTAACGACCAACGAAAATATGAAAATGAGCATTCGCGCAATCCTTACCCTGGTTTTGGCAGTTGCTGCATATAGCCAGGCGTCTTTTGCTGTGGTCTACCCTCTTCCGGCCAATAATGGTCGTCTGGTCGGTGAAAACATCACAGTTACTGTTCCGCAGGGCAGCAGCCTGCCACTGGAACATTTTGCAGCGCAATACCAGATGGGTTTGAGCAACATGCTCGAAGCTAACCCTGGCGTTGACCCGTACCTGCCAACCCCGGGCACCGTGCTGACCATTCCTCAGCAGTTGATCCTGCCGGAAACCCCGCACGAAGGCATCGTGATCAACAGTGCTGAAATGCGTCTGTATTACTACCCGAAAGGCACCAATACTGTGGTCGTGCTGCCGATCGGTATCGGTGAGCTGGGCAAAGACACCCCGATGAACTGGGTGACTACCGTTCAGCGTAAAAAAGCCGGTCCGACCTGGACCCCGACGGCGAAAATGCATGAAGAATATGCTTCTCGTGGCGAATTCCTGCCAGCCGTCTTCCCTGCGGGTCCGGACAACCCGATGGGGCTGTACGCGCTGTATGTCGGGCGTCTGTATGCGGTCCACGGCACCAACGCCAATTTCGGTATCGGTTTGCGCGTGAGCCACGGTTGTGTGCGTCTGCGTGACGCTGACATCAAATGGTTGTTCGACAACGTCCCGCAAGGCACCCGCGTTCAGTTCATCAACGAGCCGGTGAAAGCCACCGTGGAACCAGACGGCAAACGTTATATTGAGATCCACAACCCGCTGTCCTCTAACCAGGAAGAGTTTGATTCTCAGCAGCCACTGCCAATCACTCTGGCAGGCAGCGCAAGCAGCGTATCGATGGATCCGGCGGTCAACCAGACTGTTGTTCAGCGCGCTATCGAGATGCGTTCCGGTATGCCCGTTCAGATCAACTGATAACGTCTTTGACGTTGTTGTGAAAAAGCCCCGTTCATCGGGGCTTTTTTTTTGCATAGTGCCGATGCAAAGGGTGGCGGCTCAGTTGAACTGAAAAGCTGACGGAGAAAGTTTCGGTTTCTCAATTGCACTGAAAGCTGTGCCGAGAAAGTTTCGGTTTCTCAGTTGCGGTGATCACTTATCGGGCAGCGCCGAAACCGCCCAAGAGGGAAACGTGCTTTTTCCCTCTTGGATCTCCCTTCGCTTTTTCAACAAGCGCTTCCGCTCGCTGGCTATGTTTCATCAGCCGCAGTGATAGCCGCAAAATCCCGCCGCTGCACGGTTCCCTTCGTTCGGGTTACAACCCGCGCAAAAAAGACGCGCGGTTTTCCACCTCTCCTCAGGCGATATTTTGGAACCGGCCTCAGGCTTTTACTTCACAACCTCACTTACTTCATTCTTTAAAAAGTCGCGGGCGATTCAGAAAGCTTGCTGAACGGAGCGGCCTGGAGACCAGAGGCTCCAGGACCGAGTGAAGGAACCGCAAAGCGGCAAGATTTCCAGCCTGTCGCCGTGCTACCTGAAACATAGCCAGCGAGCGGAGCGCGCAGTAAAAGAGCCGGAGATTCTTAAGAGGCGCGGCGATAGGCGCCTCTTAAGGCCAGTTTGGGTGGCAACCCAAGGTCTTGACCTTGAAGTTGAAGTTGAAGTTAAAGTTAAAGTTAAAACCCAGTCTCACGGCCAGTCCGGCGCCTGTCATTAAAACGTCACAAGTCTCCCTTAACCTTCCGGTAACAAAAAATATCGATATGTATATTTTTATTTCCGATGGTTTATAAAAAGGAGTTTTGATAATGCAACAATCCGTATCTCTGGTCGCCCGCGCAGTCACTGCCGCCCTGCTGCTTTCCGCTTCTGTCTCCACCCTCGCCGCTGAAACCGACACGCTGACCGACCGGGCGGCAAAAGGCGTGCTGACGGAACCGGGCGGTGCCCGCCGTCTGAGCGGTGATCAGACAGCAGCGCTGAAAGCCTCGTTGTCAGACAAAACGGTGAAAAACGTGATTTTGCTGATTGGCGACGGCATGGGTGATTCTGAAATCACGTCTGCACGTAACTATGCAGAAGGCGCAGGCGGCTATTTCAAAGGCATTGATGCCCTGCCGCTGACCGGTCAGTACACGCATTATTCTCTGGATAAGAAAACGCAAAAACCAAGTTACGTGACCGATTCCGCCGCATCAGCCACCGCCTGGACGACTGGTGTTAAAAGCTATAACGGCGCGATTGGTGTGGATGTAAACGGTAAAGATCACCAGACCATTCTTGAGATCGCCAAAGCCGCAGGTAAGGCCACCGGCAACGTCTCCACCGCAGAATTGCAGGATGCGACGCCGGCTGCACAGATTGCCCATGTGACCTCACGCAAGTGCTACGGCCCGCAAGAAACCGCAGAGAAATGCGCCAGCAACGCGCTGGAAAACGGCGGACGCGGTTCGATCACAGAACAGTTGTTGCAGGCTCGCGCTGATGTCACGCTGGGCGGCGGCAGAAAATCGTTCAGCCAGCTGGCGAAAGCCGGTGAATTTAAGGATAAATCCCTCAAAGAACAGGCGCTGACACAGGGTTATGTCTGGGTGGAAAACGCAGAACAGCTCAGTGCCATCACGCAGGCAGACCAGAAGAAACCGGTTCTTGGCCTGTTCTCCGAAGGCAACATGCCGGTGCGCTGGCAGGGTCCGAAAGCCACTTATCACGGCAACATTGATAAACCGGCTGTCACCTGTGAAGCCAATCCGCAGCGCACCGCCGACATCCCGACGCTTGCCGCCATGACTGAAAAAGCCATCGACTTGCTGAAAGCTAATCAGAACGGTTTCTTCCTGCAGGTTGAAGGCGCATCGATTGATAAACAGGATCACGCCGCTAATCCGTGCGGACAATTCGGTGAAACGGTGGATCTGGATGAGGCCGTGCAAAAAGCGCTGGAGTTCGCCCGTCAGGACGGCAACACGCTGGTTATCGTCACCGCCGACCACGCCCATTCCAGCCAGATTATCGAATCCGATGCCAAAGCCCCCGGTCTGACCCAGACGCTGACCACCAGGGACGGCGCACCGATGACCATCAGTTACGGCAACTCAGAAGATGACTCACAGGGACACACCGGGACGCAGCTGCGTATTGCCGCGTTTGGCCCGCATGCGGCGAATGTGGTGGGTCTGACGGATCAGACGGATTTGTTCTATACCATGCGGGATGCCATGGCGATTAAAGCGCAATAATTTTGAAAATGAGGGTTTCGCTTTGCTCCTCCCCCGGCGGAGGGGGAGGACGGGAGGGGGTTTTAAGGGTAAATACTGACACTAAAAAAATTTAACTCGTTGATTTTTATTTAATACCCCCCCCCAACCCTCCCCTTCGCAGGGGAGGGTGCAAACCCACAACCTTGACCTTAGTGCAATAAATTATCCAGTCTGTCGTCATCAATCCCGTCCGGCTCCAGATGAGCCGTCACATCCGCAGACTTAAACAACTTGCTCACCGCCATTTCAGCCGCATCACCGATATCGTGCCCGATATCCACCGTCAGATTGCCATCAACCTCGACGTGAAACTCGACAAATACGCGGTCGCCGCCGTTGCGGGTGCGAATGTCATGTACGCCGCGCACGCCTTCAACACTTAATACTGCCGCTTTCACGCGCTTGCGGTCATCTGCACTCAGTTCGCGATCGAGCAACTGGGTCAGTGCATCTGCCGCCATACCGCGCGCATTCCAGATCATATAGAAGGAAATCAACAGCGCGCCGATGGAGTCGGAACGCGTCCAGCCGAAGTAACGCTCGAAAATCAGCGCCAGCAGTACGGCAATATTCACCGCGACGTCCGTAATGTAGTGCGCGCGGTCAGCCGCGATGGCCGTTGATCCGGTACGTTTCACCACATAGGTTTGCATCAGCACCAGTCCGGTGGCAGCCAGCGAACTGCCGATGATCACCCAGATACCAAGACCGAGCTGCGCCAGGGGTTCCGGATTAATGATGCGCCCGATGGATTCACCGCCGAGCACCAGCCCCGCGCCGCCCAGTAACAGCGCCTGTACAAACGCGGCCACAGCTTCGGCTTTGCCGTGGCCGTAACGGTGGCCTTTATCCGCCGGACGGATGGCATAACGCACGCCGATCAGCGTCACCATCGAGGCCAGTACATCGACCAGACCATCGGCGGCGGAGGTCAGCAGCGCAATCGAACCGGTGGCGGTCCATGCCCAGACTTTGACGCAAACCAGGATCAGCGCGACGCACAGCGACACCAGCGAGGCAATACGTGTCAGGCCTTTATAGGAAGGCGCGGGACGGGTCATGGGTTGACCCACAAGAATGGTTGTTGTTGGGAATGTTTCACAAAAATGTCCTGAAGCAGAGAATCAACTTTATTTGAAAAATACAAATACCAGCCCGGCATTATAACCCATTTCCAACTTTTAAGACGTTCCCTATGGTTTGGATCTTTGTGCTTTCCCTAAGGTTAATTGACATGGATTTACTTGCATTTACATCAATACGTTCTAGCTTAAAACAAGATTTCTTTGTTCCGGCGCGTGGCGGCCGATAATCAGAAGAGCACTATTCAGAAGAGCATTATGACAAACGATAACAAGACACAGCCCTCCGCGTCCGGCGACGCAAATACTGAACTCGATTCCAGCCAGGTAAAATCAGGAGGAGGTCACACTCAGGATCCCAAAGACCAGAAAAATCCCGATGACAGTAAGCAGGATAACGATGAAAAGCGTAAAGGCCCCGGCAAGAAACCCCTGATCATCCTTGGGATTGTGGTAGTGGTGATGGTGGTCGTGGCACTGGTCTGGTGGCTGATGACCAAAGATCAGGTCAGCACCGATGACGCCTTTACCGAAGGTGATGCCGTCACCATCGCGCCGAAAATTGCCGGTTATGTCACTCATCTTGCGGTGAAAGATAACCAGTTCGTGAAGAAAGGCGACTTACTGGTGGAAATCGATCCGCGTGACGCGACCGCGCAACGCGATCAGGCACAGGCTCAGCTCGGTCTGGCTGTCGCGCAGTTGCATCAGGCGCAGGCGCAATACGATCTGGCGAAAGTGCAATATCCGGCGCAGCTAGCTCAGGCGAAAGCCCAGCAGACGCGGGCGGAAGCCAATTTGCTGAATGCCACTGCCGATTTCCGTCGTCAGCGCGGCGTAGACCCGCGCGCCACCACGCAACAAAATATTGATACGTCCAACGCGCAGGTGCGTTCTGCAGCCGCTGATCTGGAAAATGCCAAAGCGCAGGTGCAGGTTGCCGCGCAGGTACAGCTGAATATCCGTCAGGCTGAAACCAACGTCGAAGCTCGTCAGCAGCAGGTTGAACAGGCGAAAGCCCAGCTGGAAACGGCGACGCTCAACCTCTCCTATGCGCAGGTGCGCGCACCGTTCGACGGCTACGTCACCAAGCGTAATGTGCAGCTCGGTACGCTGGTTCAGGCTGGCACCTCGCTGTTCTCAGTGGTTTCAAAAGATATCTGGATCGCCGCAAACTACAAAGAATCGCAGCTCGAACGCATGCGCCCCGGCAACAAGGTGGAAATTACCGTCGATGCCTTCCCGGACATCAAACTTCACGGCCACGTTGACAGTATTCAACAAGGCACCGGTTCGCGCTTCTCGGCCTTCCCGGCTGAAAACGCCACCGGCAACTACGTGAAAATCGTTCAGCGCGTACCGGTGAAAATCGTCATCGACAGCGGTCTTGATGAGAATCACCCTCTGCCACTTGGCCTGTCTGTCGAACCGACGGTGACCGTCGAATGAATGAAGATCGCAGCTACTGGAAACCCAAGGCCAATCCGTGGGCAGTTGCCGCCGTCGTGACCATTGCGGTGTTCATGGAAATCCTGGACACCACTATCGTTAACGTGGCGCTGCCGCACGTCGCCGGTTCATTGTCTTCCAGTTATGACGAATCGACCTGGGTGCTGACGTCCTATCTGGTGGCGAACGGTATCGTGCTGCCGATTTCGGCGTTTCTCAGCCGCGTGATGGGCCGCAAAACTTACTTCCTGATCTGTATCGGCATGTTCACCGTTTGCTCCTTCCTGTGCGGCATCGCCACCGAACTGTGGCAGATGATCTTATTCCGCATTCTGCAGGGCTTTTTCGGCGGCGGTTTGCAGCCGATCCAGCAATCGGTATTGCTCGATTACTTTAAACCGGAAGATCGCGGCAAAGCGTTTGGCCTTTCATCGATTGCCATTATTGTCGCGCCGGTCGTCGGCCCGACACTTGGCGGTTACATCACGGATAACTTCAGCTGGCGCTGGGTATTCCTGATCAATATTCCGGTCGGGATTATTGCCCTGCTGGCGATTTATCAGCTGCTGGAAGATCCGCCGTGGGAGCGCAAGGCCAAAGGCAAACTCAGTATTGATTACATCGGTATCGGGCTGATTGCGCTGGGCCTGGGCTGCTTACAGGTGATGATGGATCGCGGCGAAGATGATGACTGGTTCCAGTCCGGCTTTATTGTCACCTTTGCTGTGCTGGCGGCCACCGGGATTGTCGGCGCGGTTTACTGGTTACTGTACGCCAAAAAACCGGTGGTCGATTTGCGCTGTATGAAGGATAAAAACTTTGCCGTCGCGGGCTTACTGATGGCCGGTATGGCGATGATTCTGTACGGCAGTTCGGTGGTTATTCCGCAACTGGCGCAGCAGCAACTGGGTTACACCGCCACGCTGTCGGGGCTGGTGATGTCGCCGGGAGCGATACTGATCGTGCTGTCGATCCCGCTGGTGCTGAAGCTGATGCCCGTTGTACAAACGCGTTACATCATTGCCTTCGGTTTCTTCCTGCTGGCGGCCTCGTTTATTTATTCGGCAACGCTGACACCTGATGTCGATTTTGAAACGCTGGTGCTGTACCGCAGCGCGCAGTCGATAGGGCTCGGTTTCCTGTTTGTGCCGCTGACCACTATCGCATTTATTACCATCCCGCAAAAAATGAACGCCGACGCTGCCGCGCTGTTTACCATGTTCCGTAACGTCGCGGGGTCGATTGGTATTTCGCTGGCGACAGCCGGTGTCACCGAGCGAACGCAGGCACACAGTGCGCATATGGCGCACAACATGTCGCCACTTAATGAACAGTTTAATCAGGCGGTGAGCAAAAGCGCTGAGGCGATCCGTGATTTTGCCCACGTGGTCGGCGACCCGATGCAACTGGCGACCGTGCGCATGTATCAGGAGATGATTTCGCAATCGCGCATTCTGGCCTACATCGACGTATTCGGTTATTGCGCCATCGTCGCCGTTATTTTGATCCCGTTTTGTTTCCTGCTTTCGCCAGTTAAGAGCGAAGGTAATGCCGGAGCACATTAAGTTGAACAAGAAAAGCTCTACTCTGAGAAATCAGCCATCCGTGATGCCGTCCTGCTCCCCCCTCTGCGAAGGCCGGGGCCGGAAGGGGGTTTTACATACAGGCCCCCGTTTCCTGACTCTCTCGACATTAACGCTGGTATTAGCAGCGTGCTCCGTTGGCCCGGATTATCAGAAGCCGAATCCGGTGACACCCTCGGCCTATAACGATATGACCCAGCCGAAAGACAAAGACGGCGCATCGATTGCCCTGCCCTCGGAGCCAAATCCGCTGTGGTGGAAAGCCTTTAATGACCCGCGACTCGACAGCCTGATCACCCGTGCGATTGCCGGGAATATTTCCCTGCAACAGGCAGTACTGCGTATCGCCGGTGCCCGCGAGCAGGTGAAACAGGCCGAAGGCGCCTGGCTGCCATCGGTGCAGGGCAGCGCGAAAATGACCCGTCAGCAGCTCGGTCTGAAAGGTATTCTCGATTCCAGCGGCGCCTCGCAACAACTTGACGATCTCGGACCGGAAGCCTCCGGCGCGATCAGCACGGCTACGCGGCCGGTGAATTTGTATCAGGGCAATTTCGATGCCAGCTGGGAGCTGGATTTGTTCGGCGGCACACGACGTCAGGTCGAAGCCGCCAATGCCCAGACGCAATCGTCCATAGAACAACGCAACGATGCATTAGTTTCGCTGGAAGCTGAGGTCGCCCGTGCCTATCTGCAACTGCGTGGCGCGCAAAGCGTGACGGAAGCGATACAGACGCAAATCGATGTCGCGCAGCAAACCTTAGATCTGACACAAAACCGTCAGCAAAACGGGCTGTCACCGCAGCTTGATGTGGAAAATGCCCGCGCACAGTTGGGTTCCCTGCGCGCCCAGTTGCCGCAATATCAGGCGCAGGAACGTCAGGCAATGAACGGACTGGCCGTGTTGCTCGGTCAGACGCCTGGCTCGCTGGATGCTGAACTTTCTGCCCCTAAACCGATGCCTGCCCTGCCCGCAGCCGTGCCGGTCGATGTGCCTTCACAGCTGGCACGCCGTCGTCCGGACGTGCGCAAAGCCGAGGCTGATCTCCACGCGGCAACCGCCAATATTGGTGTATCCGTCGCGCAGATGTTCCCGAGTATTTCGCTCACCGGCCAGTTCGGCATGCGTAACACAGACGTCAGTTATCTCGACAACTGGAGCAGCCATTTCTACTCCTTTGGCCCGCAGATTTCCCTGCCGATTTTCCAGGGCGGACGTCTGGTGTCCAGCGTGCATCTTTCCCGTGCGCAACAGGCGAATGCGGCGCTGAATTATCGCCAGACCGTGCTGACAGCGTTGCAGGATGTCGATAATGCGCTGGTGAATTACCGCACCGATCAGGATCAGGTCAGCGGTTTAGACCAGACGACCGAAGCGCTACAGACCGCGTTTGATCTGGCGAGCGACAGCTACCGCCAGGGGCTTTCTACCTTTATCAACGTGCTTGATGCCCAGCGCCAGCTGGCACAGGCGCATCAGCAATCCGCTGAAGCGAAAGTGAAAACCAGCACCGATCTGGTCTCGCTGTATAAAGCGTTAGGCGGCGGCTGGGAGCCGTATCAGAACGTCGATTTGCCGACCTACACCGTCTTTGGTCCGGCAGCCACGCCGGATGTGAAGGTACAAACCACGCCTGGCGTGACACGGTAACGCCTTATTAATGTGAAGAGATAAAATCCGACGGCGTGGACGGGGCAGGCAATGAAAAATTCTGCCTCATCCGTGCCACTTCTCTCGCCGGCGTCAGCCCGAATAAGCGTTTAAATTCGCGGCTGAACTGCGACACACTTTCATAGCCTACCTGTGCGCTGGCCGCCGAGGCGGTCAGGTTATTGCGCAACATCAGTAATCTGGCCTGATGCAAACGGGTGGACTTGAGATACTGCATCGGCGACGTGTCCGTGACGGTTTTAAAGTGACTGTGAAACGTCGGCAGGCTCATCCCCGCTTCTTTTGCCAGCGCATTCACATCCAGATGCGAGTGGTATTCTGCGTGCAGTTTTCGCAGGGCTTTTACCACTTTGCCAAATTGCCCTTGCAGGGTCAGTGCGCTGCGCAGCGTGCCGCCCTGAGCACCAGTCAGCACGCGGTAATACAACTCACGCATCATCGCCCTGCCCAGAATTTTTGCATCCAGCGGAGATGCCATCACCTGCAAAAAACGTAATACGCAAGCCCGCATCGCGTCATCCATCAGGCTCGACACCATACTTTTCGGCGATTCCGGCTGCGGGGCGTCATAAGTATCGAGCTGCAACATCAGTTCTGCCGCCAGACTGAAATCGAGCCGCAGGTAAATTGCCAGCATCGGTTCACTGGCGGTGGCGTCAGTTTCCATGGTGAAAGGCACCGGCACCGATACGGTCAGATAATGCTGTGCATCATACAAATAGACATCATTACCTAAGAATCCGCGTTTTCTCCCCTGCACCACAATCACGATCCCCGGCTCATACAAAACCGGCGTGCGCAGCAGCGGACGGTTTGAACGTAAAAAACGCACATCTGCCAGCGTCGTCAGGTTGTAGCCTTCATGGGGCGTAAGCTGGTCCAAAAGCGCGATCATTTGCTCAGTCACTGTCAAAGATGGAAACGTCATATGAACCTGAAAATATGCAGCGGAAAGTGAATGAAGTGTCGCACCGGGAATCAGTCGCGTCCAGACGCCTCAGAGGAACAGGCAAACATCAGAGAGGATCGGGGCTACGGATTTGCTGCTGTCCCCCCTATTCTGCAAGTCCGCTTTTTACCGAGGAGTTTGTATGAGTCAGTCAAAATTACTATTCATCACCGGCGTCAGCAGCGGATTTGGCCGTGCACTGGCTGAAGAAGCCCTGAAAGCAGGACATCGCGTGGTCGGCACGCTGCGTAATGCACAAGCCTGCGCAGAATTTGACGCGCTGGCCCCCGGCCGTAGTTTTGGTCGCATGCTGGATGTCACTGATTTCGAGGCTATCGCCCCGCTCGCGGCCGCCGTGGAACAGGAAATCGGCGCCGTTGACGTGCTGGTCAACAATGCCGGTTACGGACATGAAGGTATTATGGAAGAGTCGCCGTTAAGCGAGGCGCTGCATCAGTTTGACGTCAATGTTTTTGGCGCGGTTGCGGTCATCAAAGCCTTCCTGCCGTATTTTCGTCAGCGTCGTAGTGGACATATTCTTAACATCACGTCGATGGGGGGCTTTATTACCCTGCCGGGCATCAGCTATTACTGCGGCAGTAAATTCGCCTTGCAGGGGATCTCTGAAACACTGACCAAAGAACTCAAACCGTTCAATATTGCCGTCACGGCCATTCAGCCCGGGTCTTTTCGTACCGACTGGGCGGGACGTTCGATGGTGCGCTCACCGCGTGCCATCAGTGATTACGATGCCAGTTTCGACCCCGTGCGGGAAACGCGGGAAAAACGCAGCGGTCATCAGCCGGGCGACCCGCTAAAAGCCGCACAAGCGATGTTGCAGTTGCTCGATGCGCCTGAGCCGCCAGCCTCGCTGTTACTCGGCAGTGACGCCGTTAAATTTGTCAGGGAAAAGATGCAACAAATGCGTGAGGATATCGATATCTGGGAAACGGTCAGCCGGTCTGCCGATGGCTGAAACATTCTTTTAAAGATCCCGTCAGCGCATTTCCCGGAGACTGCGCTATTCTGTTCAGACACTGAAATCATCCTGCCTGCGGGCAGGATTTTCGTCTGAATAACAATCGGGTAAAACAATGAATTCCATTTCCAACGAAGATAAAAAACCCAGCTGTGATTCAGTGATTAACAGCGTGGCTTACCGCGACGGTAAACGATTGCAGGATGTGACGGTCGAAGACATCAGCGAAGTCCTGAAAGAGCCCGATACCTTTGTCTGGCTCGGACTGTGGCAGCCGGAAGATGCCTATATGCGCAGCATTCAGGAAGAATTCGGTCTGCACGACCTGGCGATTGAAGATGCACTGACCGCCCATCAGCGACCGAAAATTGAGCAGTACGGCGAATCGCTGTTTATCGTTACGCACACTGCGCAGAAAGTGAATGAAACCATCGAGTACGGCGAAACACACCTGTTTCTCGGCAAAAACTTTCTGATCACCGTGCGTCACGGTGCGTCATCCAGCTATAAAGAAATCCGTAAACACGCCGAAGAACGCCCGGAAATGTTGAGTAAAGGGCCAGCTTATGCACTGTATTGCGTACTCGATTCCATCGTGGATAACTATCTGGAAATCCTGCATCAGTACACCGAACAGTTTGATGCCATCGAAAAACTGATGTTCCGCAATACCTTTAATCAGCAGGCGGTGCAGCAGGTTTATAGTCTGCGGCGGGATCTGCTCTCGCTGCGCAACGCCGCGGTACCGATGGAAGATATCTGTAATCAGCTCAGCCATCACTACGAAGAACTGATGCCTAAGAGCCTGCGGGCTTATGTGCGTGATGTGCAGGACCACGCTAATCAGGTGATCCGCACGACGGACGATGTGCGCGAAATGCTGTCGAACGCCATGCATGTGAATCTGGCGCTGGTGTCGGTGCATCAGAACGAAGTGGTACAGCGACTGGCGGGCTGGGGCGCGATTCTGGCGATCCCGACAGTGATTTTCAGTCTGTACGGCATGAACTTCAAAAACATGCCGGAGCTGGATGACTGGTGGGGATATCCGGTAACGCTGGGCGTCACTGTCGCCGGTTGTGTGTGGTTATACTGGAAGCTTAAAAAATCAGGCTGGCTGTAAGTTAATTATCACCTGAAAACACACGTTAATTAACATGCGAATAACAGAAACCGCTGTTATTCGCGTTCTTTAATTATCCTGACAATTTTAATTCTGACTTATTCTGTTTGTCCTTTCCTCTCCGCCTTATTTCCTTATATACTCGGTCGCATCTTCCTTACGGAAATAATATTCATCATGTCAGTCCGTTTCGCGATTTCACAGTTCATGCATTCGCTGCGCTTGCCCGGCAAGCGGGTCAGTGCGTTGCTGTTCGCGTTATGCTGGCTTGTCCTGAATGCCCAACTGGCGCTCGCCAGCCATCAGTGCGATATGCGCCCGCCGGTGGAAAACACCGCCATGGCACATAACATCACCATGCAAATGCCTGATTCTCCAGAGCACATGCAGAGTCAGTCGGTGTTGTGTGAGAAGCACTGTGCCCCTGAAAGAACCCAGTCTGACAGTGGTTCCGTGCCGCTGGTGGCATTGCCCGTCGCTCCGGCATTAGCCATGCTCACCGTCGATGCCAGCACAGCGGTCACCACCGAGGACTGGATTGCGCCAACCGTCACTCCGCCTCCCGCTGAAGTTCAGTTCTGCCGATACAGAGAATAGCCCCTGCTGTCCTGAGTGTTTTTCCGCACTCAATATTAAATGAAATTGTTTTGCCAGATTAATGGCCAGTTTTTATCTAATGACAGTATTGGAGTATTTCCCATGCGTGCAATTTTAAATGTATTTACCGCAAGTCTTTTCTTTATTTCAGCTTATTCTTTTGCCGATGCTATGCCAATGAATCACGATACTATGGCGATGCAGCATAATATGCAGGCCTATGAATCCGAAGGCGTGATCACGCAGTGGCAGTCTGATCGCGTGGGGATTTCCCATCACGCCATTCCTGCGCTGAAATGGCCGGCCATGACCATGAATTTCCGTCTGCCGCCGGAGATCGCCGCCAACTCCCTGCCCGCCGGTACGCCGGTCACCTTTAGCTTTGTCAAAACTGAGTCCGCTTATCAGTTGCAGACACTGACACCGCTGAAACGCTGACCGGGAGATTCACCATGTTGACTTTACCGCGCCATCACCGGATGACGTGGCAATGGCTGCTGGCTTTTGTGCCGGTCAGCGCGTTTGCCACACCCGTTACCCTGCCGCAGGCGCTGGTCGCTGCACAGGATTATTCCGCCGAGCTTTCTGCCAGTCGTCACCAGATCAATGCGCTGGATAACCGTGCCGATTCGGCCATGCAACTGCCGGATCCGAAGCTGAAATTCGGTATCGAAAACCTGCCGGTCAGCGGCGGCAACACCGACCGGTTTACCCGTGAAGGGATGACGATGGAACGGATCGGCATCATGCAGGATTACATCAGCAGCGATAAGCGCCAGCGCAAAGCCGACACGCTGCGTGCAGAATCCCGGGAAGTGGCGGCTATCCGCCAGAGTATCCGGGCACGTTTGCAACGCGATGCGGCGCTGGCCTGGATGGAACTGGCCATCGGCGGGCAAACCGTCTCGCAATTACAAAAACTGGTGGATGAAAGTCAGCGCCAGATTGGGGTTCAGCGGGGCGGTGTCAGCAGCGGCAGTTCGCTGCCCGCCTCGGTGCTGGACGCGCACCTGACGCTCATCAGCATGCAAGACAAACTGACCGAAGCCGAACGGGATGTTCAACTGGCGCGCACCCGCTTAAGCCAGCTGACCGGCATCGATCAGCCTGAAATTAACGGTGCCATTCCGCCTTTCACCGAACTTCCTCCACAGGCATTACAGGCGACAAGTGTCGAACAACATCCTGAAATTATTCAGGCAAGGCGTGAAGCCGATGTGGCGCAGGCGAAATCCTCGCAGTCAGCCATTGCGGCGCTGCCGGATGTCGGCGTGGAAGTCTATTACGCCCATCGTGCCGACAGTTATGAAGATCTGGCGGGGGTGATGTTTACCGTCGATCTGCCGCTGTTTACCGCTTCGCGTCAGGATAAAGATCACGCCGCCGATCAGTCGATGGCAATGGAAAGCAATGACCGGCTGGCGCAACTGATGCGCGACCATCAGGCGCAGCTGACCAGTTTGCTGGCGCAATATCAGGCCGCCGCCACGTTATGGCAGCGGCAAAAAAACGACGTTATTCCCCTGCAACAGCAACGCATCAGCGTGATTCAGGCACAGTATCGCGCCGGAAAAAGCAGCCTGAATGACGTTCTCGACGCCCGCCGCAACCTGATCGACAGCCAGATTTCCGAACGCAATGCCGGGCTGGAAGTGGCCCGCTATTGGGTCGCCCTGCGCTATCTGGCCCCCCAGGAGATTCATTAATGACTTCCGCTAAAACTTACAGCCTGCTGGCCGTCGCCATCATGGCCGCACTCGCCGCCGGTTACGTGGCTGGCCGTCACAGCCCTGCGGCGCAAACGCAGGCTTCTGCTGCTCCGGCCGAACGCAAAGTGCTGTACTGGTATGACCCGATGACGCCCGGCCAGCGTTTCGATAAACCGGGCAAATCGCCCTTTATGGATATGGATCTGATGCCGCGTTACGCCGATGAAGTCACGGATGACGGCGGTGTGACGGTCAGCGCCCGTCAGCAGCAAAATCTCGGTATGCGCAGTGAAAAGGTACAGCGACGGATGATTTCCGCACCGCTTAATGTGTATGGCACGGTCAGCGCCGATGAACGCAGCCTGCGCACGGTCGCCGCCCGTGCGAATGGTTTAGTCGAAAAACTTTACGTCGCTGCCAGCCAGCAGCCTGTGAAAAAAGGTCAGAAACTGGCCACACTGTGGATCCCCGACTGGACCGCCGCGCAGCAGGAATATCTGGCCGTGCGTCAGCTTGGCGATCGCAGCCTGACCGCTGCCGCCCGTCAGCGGCTGGCTTTGCAGTTTATGCCGGAAGACATTCTGCGCCACGTCGATAAAACCGGTCAGCCGCAAACCCGCATCGACGTGGTCGCGCCGGAAGACGGTTATATCAGCCTGCTTTCCGTGCGTGAAGGGGCGCAGGTCAGCGCCACACAGCCGCTGTTCGAACTGACCAGTCTGAAACAGGTTTGGATTGTGATGGATTATCCGCCTTCTGCCGCCAGTCAGATCCAGATCGGCGGCAAAATTACGGCCAGTGCCGACAGTCAGCCGGGCGAGATATTTCACGGTACGGTCAGCGAATTGCTGCCGGATGTGGATGCCGTCAGCCGTACGCTGAAAGCCCGCGTGGTGATTGATAATCCGCAGGAAAAACTGCGTCCCGGCATGTACCTGAATTTATCGCCGGATGTCAGTGCGCAGACGGCGGTTCTGGCCATTGCGCAGGAAGCGCTGATCCAGACCGGCAGCCGCAATACCGTGCTGCTCGACGACGGCAACGGACATTTCACCCCGCAGAAGGTCACCATCGGCGTGACGCGTGATGGCTGGACGCAGGTACTTTCAGGCCTGGAAGAAGGTCAGTCTGTTGTCACCTCCGGGCAGTTCCTGATCGACTCCGAAGCCAGCCTGCGCAGCGCACTGCCTGCCACCGACGCCCCCGCGCCGGACACGCACCAGCACGGAGGTGATTTATGATTGCCGCTGTGATCCGCTGGTCGCTGAAGAACCGGCTGCTGGTGTTACTCGCCGCGCTGATGATGGCGGGCTGGGGCATCTGGTCATTGCAGAAAGCGCCGCTCGACGCCCTGCCGGATCTCTCCGATGTGCAGGTGATCGTGCGCGTAAGTTATCCGGGCAAGGCACCGCAAATCATCGAAGATCAGGTGACCTATCCGCTGACCACCACTCTGCTGTCAGTGCCCGGCGCGAAAACCGTGCGCGGCTTTTCGATGTTCGGTGATGCCTATGTTTATGTGTTGTTCGATGATGGTACCGATCCTTACTGGGCGCGCTCCCGCGTGCTGGAATACCTGAGTCAGGTTCAATCCTCACTGCCCGCAGGAGCCAAAGCCTCGCTGGGGCCGGATGCCACCGGCGTCGGCTGGATCTATGAATACGCGCTGATCGACAAAACCGGCAAACACAGCCTCGAACAACTTCGTGCCCTGCAGGACTGGACGCTGCGTTATGACCTGAAAACCGTACCGAATGTCTCTGAGGTCGCCAGCATCGGCGGCATGGTGCGTCAGTATCAGGTAGTGGCCGATCCGCAACGGATGCGCGCCCGGGGCGTGACGCATCAGCAACTGGTGACCGCGCTGCAAAACGCTAATCAGGAAAGCAGTGGCTCGCTGCTGGAAATGGGCGAGGCCGAATACATGGTGCGCACCTCCGGCTATCTGAAAAGTCTGGATGATTTCAACAATGTGGTCGTGACAGTCAACAGCGGTATTCCGGTGCTGCTGGCGGATGTCGCCACCGTCCGCACCGGCCCTGAACTGCGGCGCGGCGTGGCGGAACTTAACGGTGAAGGTGAAGTGGCGGGCGGCGTGATTGTTATGCGCTCGGGCAAAAATGCACTGGAAACCCTGAAGGCGGTGAAAGAGCGGCTACATGCCCTCGCCCGCACGCTGCCTGCGGGGGTGGAAATCGTGCCGGTCTACGATCGCCAGCCGCTGATTGAAAACGCCGTCGAAACGCTGTCGCATAAACTGCTGGAGGAATTCGCGGTAGTCGCGGTGGTCTGTGCGCTGTTTCTGTTCCATTTCCGCTCGGCGCTGGTGGCGATCATCACCCTGCCGCTCGGCATTCTCGGCGCGTTTATCGTCATGCATTATCAGGGGGTCAGCGCCAATATTATGTCGCTCGGCGGTATCGCGATTGCCATCGGCGCCATGGTCGATGCGGCGATTGTGATGATCGAGAATATGCATAAGGTGCTGGAGCAATGGCGGCACGATCATCCCGGCCAGCAGCCTGCGTCGGCGGATTACTGGAAAGTGTCTGAGCGTGCCGCCACGGAAGTGGGTCCGGCGCTGTTTTGCAGTTTGCTGATCATCACCCTGTCGTTTATTCCGGTGTTTTCGCTGGAAGCACAGGAGGGCCGGATGTTCTCCCCGCTGGCATTCACCAAAACCTACGCGATGGCGGTGTCTGCCGGGCTGGGCATCACCCTGGTGCCGGTGCTGATGGGCTATTTTATTCGTGGCAAAATTCCTGATGAAAATGCCAGCCCGATCAACCGCTGGCTGATTGCCGCCTATCAGCCGGTGCTTTCTGCCGTGCTGAAACGTCCGAAAACCACGCTGTTATTCAGCGGCCTGTTCCTGCTGGTGTCTCTGTATCCGCTGGCAAAACTGGGCAGTGAATTTATGCCGCCGCTCGATGAAGGCGACCTGCTGTATATGCCGTCGACGCTGCCGGGGATTTCAGCCCGCGAAGCCGCACGGTTGTTGCAGCAAACGGATCGGTTAATCAAAACTGTGCCCGAAGTCGCCAGTGTATTTGGCAAGGCCGGACGCGCCGACAGCGCCACCGACCCGGCGCCGCTGACCATGATCGAAACGACCATCCGCTTTAAACCGAGGGACCAGTGGCGACCGGGCATGACGCCGGACAAACTGGTGACAGAACTCGACAACGCGGTGAAATTGCCCGGCATCGCCAACGTCTGGGTACCGCCTATCCGCAACCGTCTCGACATGCTGGCCACCGGCATCAAAAGCCCGGTGGGCATCAAGGTGAACGGCAATAACGTTGCACAAATCGAGCAGATCGCCCAGCAGATCGAGCATATCGTGAAACAGGTGCCGGGCGTGACCTCGGCACTGG
Organism: Rahnella sp. WP5; assembly: GCF_000745615.1. NCBI lineage: Bacteria > Pseudomonadati > Pseudomonadota > Gammaproteobacteria > Enterobacterales > Yersiniaceae > Rahnella > Rahnella sp. WP5. Next base: position 92,279 of record NZ_JQJR01000011.1, read on the forward strand.
CCGAAAGGCTGGAAGGTGGCCGTTACGTCGATATTGATATTAACCGGCGTGAAGCGGCACGTTACGGTGTCACGGTAGCTGAATTACAGTCGCTGGTCTCAACGCTGGTCGGCGGGGAAAATATCGGCGAAACGCTGGAAGGCCGCGAGCGTTATCCCATCAACCTGCGTTATCCGCGTGAGCTGCGCGACAACGTGCAGGCGCTGCGGGATTTACCGGTGCTGACCGCCTCCGGCGCACAGGTGCCGCTGTCGGCGCTGGCATCCGTCAACGTCACCGATGGCCCGCCGATGCTGAAAAGTGAGAACGCCCGTCTTTCAGACTGGATCTATGTGGATTTACGCGGACGAGATTTGAAATCTGCCGTCGAAGACATGCAACAGGCGGTCAGCCAGCAGGTAACATTGCCGGAAGGGGTGACGGTCAGTTGGTCGGGGCAATTCGAGTATCTTGAACGCGCCACGGCAAAACTGAAAATCGTGCTACCGGTGACACTTATGATCATCTTCGTCCTGTTATACGTGACGTTCAGCAGCGTGCGCGACGCCCTGCTGATCATGGCGACACTGCCGTTTGCCCTGACCGGTGGCGTCTGGCTGTTGTACCTGCTGAGTTTCAATCTGTCGGTCGCCGCCGCCGTCGGGTTTATCGCCCTGGCCGGGGTTGCCGCCGAGTTCGGGGTGATCATGGTGCTGTATCTGAATCAGGCAGTGCAACGTCAGCAAAAAGCCGGCGGGGATATGAGTGAGGCAGAACTGTGCGACGCCATTCACCACGGTGCGGTGTTGCGCGTCCGGCCAAAAGCCATGACTGTTGCCACTATCATGGCGGGTTTACTGCCGATCATGTGGGGCGGCGGAACCGGTTCAGAAGTGATGCAGCGTATTGCCGCGCCGATGATCGGCGGCATGGTGAGTGCCCCGTTGTTGTCGATGCTGGTGATCCCGGCGGTGTATTTGCTGATGCATCGGAGAAGGAATAAAAAAGTTTAAGGGAAAGCCCCTCCTCTTCACAGCGGGGAGCCGAACGGATCATTCTTAGGGTTTTGTCCTGGCTCCTCCCCCTGCGAAGGGGGAGGTCGGGAGGGGGTTTTAAGGGCTAACATCTTGTCAAGGTATACTTCAACTTATTGATTTTTCTTTAATACCCCACCCCAACCCTCCCCTTCGCAGGGGAGGGAGTCGACCGGATCATGCTTTGGATTTTACTCCTCAACCGGAACGATCCTCTCTGCCGGTTTCTCCAGAATCATCGTCTGCGTCTGACTCAGACTGATCCCCGCGGCCCGCAGCATTTTCAGGATTTCGTAAAGCAAATCACTGCGCGTACCGCTGACCATGCGCGGGCTGTTCACAAAACCTGTCACACTCAGCACAATCCCGGTCGGTCCCAGTTCTTTAAAGCTGACCGAAGCCGGTGGGTTTTCCAGAATGGATTCGTGCAAGTTGTAGGCTTCCAGCAGCAATGTCTTAACCTGTTCCGGGTCGATATCCAGCGGGAAGGTCAACGTGATAGTCGCCACGCCCTGCGCGTTACCCATGGTGGCGTTACGCACGTTCTGCGAAATCAATTGTGAGTTCGGCACAATCACGGTGGATTTATCGCTTAGCTGAATTTCAGTTGCACGGACATTGATACGGCGGATATCCCCTTCCACACCGCTGATGCTGATCAAATCCCCCACTTTCACCGGACGTTCGGTCAGCAGGATCAGACCGGAGATGAAGTTCTTCACAATCTCCTGCAAACCAAAACCGATACCGACCGACAAGGCACTGACGATCCACGCCAGTTTGTTCCATTCGATGCCCAGCGAAGACAGCGTCAGCAGGATGATCAGCACGTAGCCGACGTTGGTGAACAGCGTCACCAGCGAGGCACGCATACCGCGATCCATCATGGTTTTTGGCAGGAAATCGTTATCCAGCCACCTGCGTGCGGAACGCAGAATATACCAGCCGACCACCAGACACAGCACCGCGTTGACCGCGTGCGCCGGAATGATGTTCATGCTTTCGAGACCTTTACCGCCCCAGATATCGACGATTTTTGCCAGCAGCTCCAGCGGCGTTGTCGTGCCGAAAGTACCGTTAAGCAGCGCGACGGCGGCCATCAGCAGCAGTCCGGTTTTACCGATTGCCGAGAATAACGTGGCAGCCAGTGACAGGTGACGGTCATTGACGCTCAGCGTGCTTTTGAGGATTTTGCCGCTGTGCGTGGTCGGCGCAAACAGACTCTCACACAGGTCCACGACAAAGTGGATCAGCAGATACAGGCAACTGACTACCAGCCCGATCCACAGCAGTTCGAAGGTCACAAAACGCGCCAGCGGAATATAACCAATCAGCAGCGCCATCAGGATGACAAACGCCGTCAGGCTTATCACCAGATGGATAAGCCCGGCCAGCGTGGAACGTGCTTCGGTCTGTTCCCCTTCGGCCTTCATCTTGCGACGCATACGGTTGATACGCACTGGCGCGATCAGGCAGTTGAGCGCCACGAGTAACGCCGCCAGTCCGTTGCCAAATAACGTTGCTGAGACGCTGGCACCGACCAGGTTATTCAGCTGTTCGATGATACCGAACAGGAAAATAAAGCCTGCCAGCAGCACCGGGAATGATGCCAGTGTTTTTGCCAGCGGATCGGCTATGCCCGGCAGACGCCACGACGGATGGTTATTGGAAAGTAATGCAATCCCCAGACCGGCGATCACGGCGGAGAAATAGGTCAGTTCAACCAGTTGTCCGGCAAATTCCGTCACCCACGGCGAGGTATCCGGCAGACGGGTGAAAATATACCCGAGCAACTGAACGCTGATGCCAAGCGTCAGGGTGGTGCTCAGCGTAGTGAAACAGGCCAGAAAACTGCGACGGAAACGCCCCTGCGGCAACCAGCGCGGCAGGATCCAGTTCATCGGTCTGTCCAGCACGCGGCGACCGGCCAGGCCAATCACCAGCGCCAGTAACAGATAAATCGCGGTGCCGATGCGCCATTCCTCGCTCCACGCCTGCATCCACGCGTCTTTAACCTGCGAACCGAAGTCATCAAAACGCGCCGCATCATCATCGTTTGGCGTAATAAGCGGTGCCCAGAAATTCCCTCCGAGAATGCTGCCGGTATTGAGCGCAATCTGGGTTTTCAGTGCATCACGACGTAATCCGGCGATTTGCGAAGACAGGTTTTGCGCGCCAAGGGAGATGGCTTTGGTCTGCTCGATTTGCGTGGTCAGCAGCGTTTTGCTGTTGTTGAGCTTATTACGCTGGCTGATCACTTGCGGCGTTTCCGTGATCGTGCCCGGTGCAGGTGCCGGCCCCAGCACGTCGAGCTGTGCCTGCACCTGCGCCAGATCCGGCGTCAGCGCACCCGTCAGCTTGTCGGCATCTTCGGCCAGTTTCTGCGCAGCATCAGTCAGGCCGGTAAATTTCTTGTCGGTTTTCGCCGAAGAGACCTGCTGTTTCAGCTGATCCAGACGCTTTTGTAATGCCGGTAACGCGGTCGTGACGTTCACTTTAACCGGTTGTTCCGCCGTGGCAGGCTGGCCTGTACTTTCGTCGGCCTGACTCAGCACCGGCGTTATCAGCAGACATGACAACAATGCCAGCAACAACGGCACTCTTAACATTTTTTGCATAGAAGGATGATTCCGGGAGTTCGGGAAATTATTGTTTGAAAAATCCGGCTAAGGATACGCTTTCTCATGCCAAAAGGAGTAGGGATTTTCTGCTTCTCAGGCTGCGGTGCATAACCCTAAATCATTCGGGGTGCATCAGGGCAGCGACTGAGCAAATCCCCGGCAGCATACATAAGTATGTGACCAGGGTTTGCGAACGAAGCTAACGCAGAGGCAGCCTGAGGGATGACGGTTAGTGCTGACCGAGCATCTGGCGAAGTATAGCCGCAGACTCCGCAGGCTGGAGCGCCAGAATGCCGGAGTACAGGCTGATGGAAATCTCGCACACTTTTTCGCGATCGACATCCGGTTTGGTCAGGTCATTAAACATCTGCAACTGTTCTCCGTACATACTGGCCAGGGCTTCACGCACCGGCACCATCATCTGCACCACTTTTTCCGTGCTCACAGGGGCAGGCATAACCGTTTGCCCGCTGCCGGTCGCCAGCAGTAAATCATTCATGGTGTCGAGATCTTTGCGGAACAGTTCCGGCGGCAGCACCTGTGCGGTATTCACGCCGCCGCTGACCTGCGGATAAAGGAATTTAAAGCAACTGCCGTCTTTGCGTGCCTGCAGCGTCTGCATTTCTTCCAGATTTACCTGCATCGCCTGGTTCACATTGGCGTCCGGTGCGTGGCTGATGCGTTGCGAGAGTAACAATGACACCATCGGTTTGACGGTATCAATGGCTTCCTGCTGCGGTTTACCCTCTTTCTTCATATTCAGGATATTGCTGCGGATCTGCGCATACAGTGCCGGTTCCTGCATTCTGATGGTGTTGTACAGCGGCAATTCGGCCAGCGCCTGATCGATTTTCTGCTCTTCACTGTTACCGGCAAGACGCGGTTTGATGACGCCCCCCCACAGCAGGTTACCGCCGATGATCAACACCAGAAATAAGATCACCGCAGGTACCCGGCCAATTTTGCCTTTTTTGTGTAATGCTCCGATCAGCGAGCCAATGACCGCACCGCTGATGCCCCACACCATCACTTCATTCCAGTTCATTTTCCTTTGCCTTCAGTAAACAATTTAGTGACTTCCAATCTGTGCGACCGCATCGCGGCTGGCGTCAATACGCGCCTGCCCGTGCAGTTCGTGCAATTTGCCCTGTCGCATTTCCAGCAGACGATCGGCGTGTTCAAAATAGTGATCATCATGGCTGATTGCCAGCACGGTTTTACCCATATCACGCAATTGTGGCAACAGCTCGCGGTAGAAGGTACGGCGGAACTGGGGATCCTGATCGGCCGCCCATTCGTCGAGCAGCAGGAAATCACGCCCTTCGGCAGCGGCCAGCAACAGTGCCACCCGTTTACGCTGTCCGGCGGACAGTTGCAGATTGGTCACTTCATTGCCGTTGAACTGGAGTTTTTCTTTCATTTTCAGGCGTTGCAGCCAGTCTTCCACCAGCAGCGGATCCGGCATCTCGCCTTGCGGACCCATGAGCTGACCGAACAGGTGGAAGTCGGTGAACACCGCCGAGAAAATCTGCCGGTATTGTTCGGCGTTTTCGGCGGTGACCGGCACGCCGTCGAGCAGGATTTGCCCGGAACGCGGCTGATACAGGCCGGTCAGCAACATCGCCATTGTCGATTTTCCGCTGCCGTTGCCGCCAATCAAAAATACCAGCTCGCCACGGGTGATCGTCAGGTTCAGCGGGCCGACGCCAAAACCAGCGCCCTCTTCTTTGCCTGCGTAACTGAAGGTCAGGTCGCGCAGTTCAAGGGTTTGCCACTTTTTCGCGACAATGGCGGGGGTAAAGGCTGCGTTATATTCCGCCAGTTTCAATGCTTTCAGTTTGCCAAAAGCCACCTGCGCGCTGAGCAGCGTCGGCAGCGCACCCACAGCCTGTAACATTGGCGTGCGCAGGAACAACAGTGTCAGGGAATAAGTAGCGGCAACGTCGGTATCCGACCAGCCGAGCGTATTCGCCATGAAGAACACCAGGCCAATCGCGCCCAGCATCATGATATTCGACCAGTTCACGGCGCTCAGGTGGAAGGTGTCGGCGCGGATGATGTGGTGACGATATTCTTCGGCATCTTTACGGTATACATCATCAAACAGATGGCGCGCACGCTCGCGGTTCAGCGCCAGCTCTTTGCGCCCCTCGATCACTTTCTGATAATCGGTTTGCAGTTTGTCTTCCGCATCACGCACTTTCGCCAGATGACGGTAAACATGCGACACCAGTTTGAAACCGCCGAAAATAGTGATCAACAGCCAGATGACCGTCACCAGCAGCATTTCCGGTGACAGCCAGGCCAGATATCCCGCACAGCCAAGGGTCAGGATAATCCCCTGCACCAGCTCCGGCAGGCGCACAAACGCCAGTGTGATGTTACGGATGTCGCTGCCCAGGCTGGCAAGCAGTTGCGCATTACCGATTTGCTCGATGCGTTCGATATCGGTATCGAGAATACGTTTAATGAACTGGCCGCGCAGACGGTAAATGAAGTGATGACCGAGCACGGTCAGCGCCAGCTGAGAGCCTAACGTGACCGCCATCAGCAACAGAAGTAATCCGAGGAATTGCGGAAGAACCATCAGCGAGCCTTGGGTGGTTTCAATCAGTTTCAGATTGATAAACGCGATCAGCCCGATGCCCAGAACGGCGCTGAGCAGGCTCAGCGCCATCACCCCTAAAAACGGCCAGCGATATTGCTTAAAGACAACACGTAACAACTCCATGAATTTTTCTCATTCTGAATGCAGGAAAATGATGCTGCACGCAGTTTAATGACACGCATTGTCATATCAAGAACAATTCTCATTTTACCCGCGTATGCTGGCGGATCACCATGCGCTCGAACTTACCGGCGACCACCAGATAGCCAAACATGCCGAGCAAACCGTGCGCGCCGACAAACCACAGCGCGAGGTTAAAGGAGCCGGTTGCCGCGACGATATAACCGATCACTACGGGCGTAATAATCCCCGCAACGTTACCCGGGCAGTTAAACACCCCGCCGCTCAGGCCGATCATTTTCTCCGGCGCGGTATCTGACATCACTGCCCAGCCGATGGCCGATAAACCTTTGCCAAAAACGCCAGCGTCATCAACGCAATCACCGCCGCATCAGTGGAAACAAAGTTACTGGCAAATCCCGCAGATTATCGCGCTGGCAGCTCAGGAATTGCCGGAAATCACGCTGGTAATGAAGGAAATGGTGTCGTCAGCCCAGCTTCAGGCACTGGCGGCGCGCACGCTGGATATCGGCTTTGTGCGCCAGCCGGTGACGTTATTTCCGCTGGCCTATCATTGCGTACTGCGTGAGCCTTTATGCGTTGCGTTGCCTGCTTCATCCGCGCTGACCGCCAAACCCCGCCTCCGTCTGCGGGACTTTGCCGGACAACCTTTCATCATGTATTCCGCAAGCGAAGGAAAATACTTTTACGACTGTATCGCCGGGCTGTTTGCACAGGCCAACGTCGTGCCGCATTACGTGCAACATTGCAGCCAGACTCACACTATTCTCGGGCTGGTGCGCGCCGGTGTCGGGCTGGCGGCATTCCGGCAACTGGTTATCGCGCACTGCATGGCAAGTGGCGCAATCGCAAGAAAAAAGCTGACAGTCCGCCGCTCGCTTCCTAAACTGAGGTAATGGATAAAGAACAAGAACTTCGCCGAAGTAAACGTAACGCGCTGGGGTTGCTGCTGGTTGCCGCCGCCCTGTTTGTCATCACCCTTTTCCTGCCGCCCAACTTCTGGGTGTCCGGTCTGAAAGCCATTTCCGAGGCCGCGATGGTCGGGGCAATGGCTGACTGGTTTGCCGTCGTGGCACTGTTCCGCCGCGTGCCGGTGCCGTTTGTCGCCTCGCATACGGCGATCATCCCTAAAAACAAAGACAAGATTGCCGATAATCTGGCGGTGTTCGTGCAGGAGAAATTCCTCGCGCCCGCCACACTTATCACACTGATCCGCCAGCATGACCCGGCGCGGATGCTGACAGACTGGCTGAACGCGCCCGACAACGCACAACGGTTTGCCAACTATGCGGTGAAGATGATCCGCGGTTTTCTGGACGTCACTGACGATCAGCGCATCGCCCAGCTTATCCGCCGTGCGCTGTACCGGGTGATCGACAAAATCGACCTGTCGGCGTCGATTGCCACCTTGCTGGAAAGCCTGACCAAAAACGGCCGCCATCAGGAGCTGCTGGATCAGGCGATGGATCAGCTGGAAATCCTGCTGGCAAAAGACAGCACGCGGCAGTTTATCTCCGCGCAGATTGTCGGCTGGATGAAACGCGAACATCCGCTGACCGCCAAATTACTGCCCACCGGCTGGCTGGGGCGCAACGGCGCGGATATGGTCTCCAATGCCGTGAATTCCGTGCTCGACGATATGGGCAACGATAAAACCCACGCTTTCCGCAAAGGCTTCGATCGCTCGGTGCAAAGCTTTATCTGGAAGCTGCAAAATGACCCGGCGACCGCGCAGAAAGCTGAAGAGATCAAACAGTATCTGAAAGATGACGAAAAGCTGAATACGTATGTTTTGCAGCTGTGGGGCGATATGCGTAACTGGCTGAAAGAAGATTTAGAAAGCGAGGATTCGCGGGTGTTCGCCAAAGTCACCGAATCCGGGCAATGGCTGGGTAATGCGCTGGCGCAGGACGAAAAGCTGCGCCTTTCGCTGAATCAGCAGATGGAAAGTATTGCAGAAAAAGTCGCGCCGGAGTTCGCCGGATTCCTGACCCGCCACATCAGCGACACAGTGAAAGGCTGGGACGCGCGCGATATGTCGCGGCAAATAGAACTGAATATCGGTAAGGATTTGCAGTTTATCCGCATCAACGGCACGCTGGTCGGTGCCTTTATCGGCCTGGTGCTTTACCTGCTGTCACAACTGCCGGTGGCGATTCCCTGGGTGATGGCGCGGATTTAAGGAGCCTGAACAACCTGTATTTTACCCCGGTTCTGGTCCTTAAAACCTCTTCTCAGACTCCCCCTTTGCAGGGGGAGTAGCAAAAAGCCAGGCCGGAAATGGCACGACCGGCGCCCTCTCCTGCGAAGGGGAGGGTTGGGGTATTAAAGACAAATGAATGAGTTAACGTGTGCATTCGCCTTACCCCCGCATGCCTCACTTTTTCCGAAGGCACAAGCCGATAATTACTTCACAGTTTTACTGAACGCATCCACCGCCAGAATAGCATTCGCCACATCTTCGGCGGACAGGTTGTGGTTCAGATTGCCCAGCGTATCGCCCTCGCCGCCTGCCAGCGCGCCCACTTTCACCAGATTGGCGAAAGATTCGTTTTCCAGATGCATTTCTTTCAGCGTGGTTGGCATTTTGATGGCGCGGTAGAAGCGCACGTATTTCGCGATTTCTTCGTCCGGACGTTGTTCCAGCACCATCTGCGTCAATGTACCGTATGCCACTTTTTCACCGTGCGTCAGGTGGTGAATATCACCAGAGATCGCAGTAAAACCATTGTGGATGGCATGCGCCCCCGCCAGACCGGCATTTTCAAAGCCCAGACCGGAAAGCAATGTGTTGGCTTCCACCACGGCTTCAACCGCTGGCGTCACCAGTTTCTGCTCAACTGCGGTGTAAGCACTGTAGCCGTAAGTCAGCAGCGTTTTTTCACAGGCTTCGGCAATGGCCATTCCGGCGATAGTCGGGTCGCCGCCTACCATAGACTGGGAATGGGAACGCAATACCGCCTGCGCTTCAACAAAGGTCGCCAGGCCGTCAGCGATACCGGAGGCGAACAGGCGTACCGGTGCCTGTGCGCAAACATGGGTATCCACCAGCACCAGATCCGGGTTTTTATTGTAGAAACGGTAGGATTCGAAAACGCCTTCATCGGTGTAGATCACCGACAGCGCACTGCAAGGCGCATCGGTAGAGGCCACGGTCGGCACAATCACTACGTTTTGTTTCAGTTCATCTGCAATGGCTTTAACCGTGTCGAGCGTCTTACCGCCACCGAGCCCAACCACTACCTGTGTTCCCGCATCACGGGCGATACCTGCCAGACGGGTGATTTCGCTGGCAGAGGCTTCACCGTTAAAGCGCTCGTAGTGGAATTCTACGCCCGCTTTTTTCAATGATTTCTGTACGCGGTCGCCGATAATTCCCCAAACAACATCATCAGCAATCAGGAATGATTTTCCCCCCAGGTCGGGCAGATAATCCCCTAACTCATCCAGTACACCGCTGCCCTGAACGTATTTTCTTGGCGAAGAGAAGATAAATTTACTCATGATAAAAACCTCTTTTCGTTGATAATGTGAAAGTGAATAACTCTCCGAGGGTAACGCAGCATGACAGGAAGCCCAACCCTTTTAATTCACATTAACAGCATGACTCGCAAAGAATTTCTTCAATTAATGCGGAAGTTTAAAATAATGAGGTAATTCATATTTGAACGATTTAATACCTCTTAATGATTATTAAAATTCGCATGATTCATCGCTGATAGATAAAGCGCAGTCTGTTAGCTTTTAACTATTGAATGCATCAATAAAAGCGACTTTCCCTTATCAGTAAACCCCGTAGAATTCATCGCATTGGCAGCACGTCGTAAGCAGTGGTCATTAGCCAGCTCGCTGTTAGCCATTCCATTAATATTTCTGAAATTAATAAGGAACAGCATGTACAACTTTCAGCGCTATAACGCCAAAGAACTGGCGCTTGCCTATATGAGCAGCAAACCACACGACTTTTCGCCGAACGAATTTTTACAACAGTTGAAAGAGGTCGAGAAATCTTTCGACATGGCGCTGCGAAATCCGCAGCAGCAGCCACAGAACGGAATGTTGGTGAAGGCGTTTTGATTGCCATCTTGCCCTTCATCAGTTAAGTGCCGTGCGTTACCCTTGCTTTACCCGTGGAAGTATTTTGCACGTGCCTGTATTGGGTTCATCTGCAAAAATAAAATAGAAAAAAAGCAAAAGCCCCGAATATTCGGGGCTTTTTGTATTTATTAATGACGACTCCCCTAAATCATTCAAGTTGCAGGAAGGCGGCAAACGAACGAATCCCGATAAGCTGACTAAAGTCAGTGATTCGGGTGAGCGAATGCAGCCAACGCACCTGCGGCTTGAAGGATGACGGGGACTACTTCGTCATCTGACGGTCATCAATGTACTTGCGTTTATCCGGCGCTGGCGGGAAATACTGATACAGCCAGGTTTCAGACAGCGCAGTCTGGCCGTTGCGCAGGAACATACGCAGCTCGACCGGCGCGACTGAATCGCTGTCCGGATACCAGTCAAACAGGATGCGATAACCGTCGAACGGCTGCACATACAAAATTTCGATGTTTTTGATTTTACCCGCCGAGACGTTGATCACCGGCTCGATCCCTTTATCAGCAAAGGCTTTCAGCTCACCACCAACAAAATCGATAGCAAAACGGCGCGCCCAGACTTGCGGATAGTTCTCACCCGGCGCCCACCCTTCCGGGAAACCGCCCATACCGGTGCGGGTCGCCAGCACATTCGCCAGCGGGCTGCGGTGAGGGGGTACGGAACTCCAGTACAGCTTGTAGCTGAAACTAAATTCAGCACCGGACTTCACCGGTTTTTCCGGTTGCCAGAAGCACACCACGTTATCCAGCGTTTCCCCCGTAGTCGGGATTTCCATCAGATTGACGGCGCCCTTCCCCCAGTCCCCGACCGGTTCTACCCACAGGCTCGGACGCTTGTTGTACCAGCCAATCACGTCCTGATAATTATTGAATTCATGGTCAAGTTGCAACAGACCAAAACCTTTCGGGCTGTTGTCGCTGAAGGCGTTGAACTGCAATCGCTGCGGGTTGTTCAACGGGCGACAAATCCACTCGCCGGTACCGGTCCACATTTCCAGGCGATCAGAGTCGTGGATTTGCGGGTGGATGGTGTCGCAACGGCCACGTTCACTGGTGCCACAACTGAACATACTGGTCATCGGAGAAATGCCCAGTTGTTTGATATCTTCGCGGGCATGCAGATGGTTTTCAATTTCCATCACCACACGGGTTGGTTCGCAGTGGATCACGAATTTATACGCGCCGGTAATGCTCATGCCGTCCAGCAAGGCGTAAACCGTAAAAGTCGTGTCGCCAGGTTTTGGCGTATCAAACCAGAATGCGGTGAAATCAGGGAATTCTTCCGGCTGATCGGTAAAGGTATCGACCGCCACACCACGGGCTGACAGGCCATATTGGTAGGTATCATCTACTGCACGGAAATAGCTGGCACCGAGGAAGGAAACCACGTCGCGGCGCGTCAGTTCAGGGGCTTTATTGACTTTAAAACCGGCGAAACCAAGATTTGAGAAGCCTTCCAGTTGTTTGGTATCCACACCGGCATCGTGATAGTTAAACAATTCAGGGCGGAAATGGATTTCGCGCGCCATGTGTTTCACCGGATCTACAGAATACATGCGCACGCGGCGTTTGAAGCCCATGCCGACGTGAAACAGCTCCACATCAAGCTGACGGTCAGGCAGACCATTCCACAGCGAATGTGCATGATCATACTGAATCGCGTTGTAGGCCTGTGGCGTGAGCTCAGCCAGCGTCTTCGGCAACGGCTGCGGCGCGCCACCGTAGGGCTTGTCCGCCAAATCTTTCGCCATTTTTTTCAGCGCGTTGAAATCAAACGGCAATTCGCCGCCGTCTGCCACATTCGCCTCTGCCGCTTCTGCGGAACGGGTGAACAGTGTGGACATAGCCGGCACACCACACCAGGCGGCGAATGCCATAGATGCTTTAATAAATGCTCTTCGTTCCATGCCAGAATCGTTTCCTGTACTGGGCAAAAAAATCCGGGGGCTTCGTCACAAAAACGTAGTCCCCGCGTATTCAGAATTTTCGACCCTAAGGCTAACGTAAAATTCACAAGCCGAGTACAAGAAATTGAATGCATTCAGCTAATATTTTGCTTGAAAAAGTTAGCGCTTATGACAGTGCTCATCCCCCGTATGGCAGGGGATGAGCCGGTTTTCAGAAACGCCGGTTTTAGCCGTAATTCCTGCCCTGTTGAGGTGCACACCCCCCGGGTGACTTTAGGAACATTCTGTTACCGGAAGGTTACTATCACTCATGATTCAGCGTGTTATCCGCGCCGGGTTAGCATGCCTTTGTGCCCGCCCTGCTATGCTGAAATCTTATCGCTTTGTGATTTTTTGTTTTACTGCATGAGGTTTCAGCATGTCCGATGCACTGATTCAGGAGAAAGCCCGTGCGCTATACGCGCAGTTAACCGGCAAAATTTCACTCCCCTGCACGCTCCATGTCAGCGGTTCCGGAAATCTTCCCTCTTATTATCCGGTGACCCCGCTGATTGCCGCCTCTGTTGCGCTGGCAGGAATCGCAGTGTCGCAACTGGTCGCCCTCAGAAACGGCAAACACGATGCCGTAACCGTGGATCGCCGTCTGGCCTCGCTGTGGTGTAAAACCAGTATCCGGCCTGACGGCTGGGAAATACCGCCAGCCTGGGACAGTCTGGCGGGTGATTACGCCACGGCGGACGGCTGGATCCGTTTGCATACCAATGCCCCCGCGCACCGTAAGGTAGTTGAAACACTGCTCGGCAAAGCGGAAAACCGCGAGGCGCTGGCGCTGCGGGTGGTGATGTGGAAAAAAGCAGCACTGGAACACGCCGTGGTGCGGGCGGGTGGATGTGCCGCGCAGATGCTCAGCCCGGAAGAATGGCAGCAGCATGTTCAGGGAAAATCGCTGATCGCGGAACCTCTTTTTCAGCATGCGTTGTCCGTTAAAGTGGCACCGCCGCATTGGGAATTATCCCCGCAACAGCCGCTGGCGGGCGTGAAAGTACTCGATCTGACACGGATTATCGCCGGGCCGGTGGCGACGCGTTTTCTCGCAGGACTGGGTGCGGATGTATTACGCATTGATCCCTTTGGCTGGGATGAACCCAGTCAGGAAGCGGATGTCACGCTGGGTAAACACTGTGCGCGGCTGAACCTGCATAACCCGCAGGACCGGCACCGTTTCGAAGAATTACTGCGGGACGCGGATGTGATTGTGCATGGCTATCGCGCAGGCGCGCTGCACAAACTGGGTTACGGCAGTGAACAACGTCGCGCGATTGCGCCAGGGCTGGTGGATGTGTGCCTGAATGCCTATGGCTGGAGCGGACCATGGCGCGAACGGCGCGGGTTTGACAGTCTGGTGCAAATGAGCTGCGGGATCGCTGAACAGGGAATGCAGCGTTCCGGTCGTCACAAGCCTGTTCCGCTGCCGGTTCAGGCGCTGGATCACACTACCGGTTATCTGATGGCTGCGGCAGTGCTGCACGGTTTGACGCAACGTATGGAAACCGGTCAGGGCAGCGAATGCCGCCTTTCACTGGCACGTACCGCCCGCGAACTGATGGAAAATGGCACCTTAGCAGAAAGCGGCGAACCACTGATTGAATCCGCGGTTCCGGCCGACTTTTTGCCCGAACAGGAACGTACGGTCTGGGGCCATGCCCGGCGTTTGCTTCCTCCTGTTCGTCTGGAAAATACGACATTACACTGGCGCTTCCCGGCTTCACCGCTCGGCTCTGCCCCCGCCATCTGGCGTTAAGTCGTCAGCGAAAATGCCGCCTTGCGATACTGCAACGGCGTCTTGCCGATCATCTTTTTAAAACGGGTAATAAAATACGGCGCGTCAGTAAATCCGCATTGCAGTCCGATTTCTTCGACCGAACGGTCGGTGGAACGCAGTAATTCACATGCCCTTTTAACCCGCCGGGTGGAAAGGTAATCCTGAATGGAGCCCCCGGTTTCCTGCCCGAAAACCCGCGAGATATAACTTTCTGACAACCCGATGGCCGCTGAGAGCTGCGCCAGAGAAAACTTCTGCACGTAATTTTCTTCAATCCACTGCATCACTTTAGAGACCGTTGTCCGGCTGACGGTTTTCGGCAATGCGTCCTCTGCGGGCATAAAGGCCATCAGTTGCAAAATCAGCAGGGTAATTTCTTCCCACTGATCGGCCTGTGCTTCAGACAACTGATTGAACTGCTCGAGAATGACTTCTATATGGCTGGCATGTTCGCTGAGATCATAAATGTGTGCCGCGCGGTCGGCATCCCACAAACTTGCGAACCGTGCCCGGCGTTGCGGGAACGATTGCAGGCAGCCATCCAGCAACTGGTGGTCCAGATGAATGGTGGTGCGCAAATACAGGTTCTTTTCACCGGATTCGACAAACACTTTGTGCAGTTTAAAAGGCGGAAAGACAAACAACCGCCCCGGGCGCAACGTGTATTGCTGATTATCCACAATGACAATGCCGTAACCCTGACTGACGAAAAGTAACTCCAGACACTGATGCCAGTGGAAATAATTAGCACTCCCACGGTTCATCCGGTTAAAAGAAACCTGACGTTCATTAAGGGCAATGCGTTCCAGATAATCAGATACCGGCATTCCTGTTTTCCTCAGTTCATTTTTACGTCATTAACGGCCAGGACAACAAAACACAATTTTCAGTCAGTTTTTTATAATTTAAGCCGTTTTAATCGTGGTTTGGTAATCACAATTTCAAAATTCACGCCATTCTGTGAAGCACGTAACAATCAGCGATTTTCAGTTCTCTATATTTCACTCGCAGCACAGAGAATTGAAATAATATTTCAAATTAATAAACTCTTATTTTCTGCTTCCCTCACGTCACCGGGAGAGTTTTTATGACGCCGAAAAAAGTGAACATCAATAATCCGTTACAGACCCGCGATGATGTGCAGCATCTGCTGAAAGAATTGCTCGCGGCGGTGTCGCCTTATACGGAAGAAGGCAAAAGCGGAATCAGTCTGGGCAATTCCACCACCCATTACGGCAAAGAGATTGCCAAAATGGAAGCACTGTCACGCATGTTGTGGGGAATATTCCCGCTGCTGGCAGGTGGTGGTGAATGTGAAGATTTGCCTTTTTATCTGAATGCCATTCGTTTCGGCACCGATCCGCAGCATCCGCAATACTGGGGAAAAATCCGTGATTTTGATCAGCGCTGCGTAGAAATGGCCGCGTTTGGCGTCGGGCTGACGCTGCTGAACAAGCAATTGTTGCAGCATTTCAGCGCGCAGGAGCAACAGAATCTGGCTGACTGGCTGAATCAGGGACGCGATGCCACCATCCCGAATAATAACTGGAATTTCTTCCCGGTCATGGTGCAGATGGGTTTTAAAGTCTCCGGATTACCCTGGGATCAGGAAGCCGTGGCGGCCCGATTTGCGCTGATGGAAGAATATTATCTGGGCGATGGCTGGTATTCCGACGGTCCCGGCAGGCCGCGTGATTACTACATTTCGATGGCGTTTCATTATTACGGGCTGCTGTATGCACAGAATATGGCCGATGTGGATGCGCCGCGTGCGGCCATGTTACGTGAACGCGCACAACGTTTCGCGCAGGATTTCATTACGATGTTTTCAGCAGGCGGCGCGGCGGTGCCTTTCGGACGTAGCCTGGCTTATCGTTTTGCCGAAGCGGCGTTCTGGAGTGCGGCGGCGTACAGCAAACTGGAGGTGTTCAGCCCGGGTATTATCAAGGGGCTGATTTTGCGTCATTTGCGTCACTGGCTAAAAGAGCCGATTTTCGACCGCGACGGCGTGCTCAGCATTGGTTACCACACACCGAATCTGGTGATGGCTGAAGACTATAACGCGCCGGGTTCACCTTACTGGGCATGCAAACTGTTCCTGGTGCTGGCATTGCCGCCGGACGATGCCTTCTGGCAGGCAGAAGAAGCCCCGCTTCCCGCACTCCCCGCAGCTTACTGTATTCCTCATGCCAGTCAGATCCTGACCCGCGATGCCGAAGGCCAGCATGTCGTGATGCTGACATCCGGGCAGCTTGAGCTGAATAACTTTGTGAATACCGAAGCCAAATACACCAAATTCGCCTATTCCAGCCAGTTCGGATTCACTTTAGATCGTGGCCGGTACGGGCTGAATCATGCCGGTTGCGATTCGATGCTGATGTTCTCGGAAAGTGACGGTTATTTCCGCGGACGCCGGGACTGTGAAGAGACCCGGATCACCGGCGAGATGATTTACTCCCGCTGGCTGCCGTGGCACGACGTTGCCGTGCGTACCTGGCTGATCCCCTGCGGTGACTGGCATCTGCGGGTTCATCACATCGAGAATCAGCGTCCGCTGGAGACGGCCGAAGGCGGTTTTGCGGTAATGCAGGAGCCTTCAACGCAAACACAGCTGTCGGCAGAAAAACGTGGTGTGACGATCACGGCACGCAACGGCGTCAGCCGGATTGTCGCACTTGAAGAAAGCGAACCACGCGAAGCCTCCGCTGTTATCACCCCGCCCAACAGCAGCATTATGTTCGCCGAAACCGCCGCCATTCCGGTGCTGAAATCGTCACTGCCTGCCGGTTCTCACTGGCTGATATGCGCCGTATGTGCGTCTGCTACCCGTGATATCAACGCGCTGGCCGGGCCGGAAGTCAGTCGTCAGGGGCAACAATTGCGCTGGCAATATCAGGGTAACAGCGGACACATCACGTTAGTTTAATCCTCAGGATCCGTTTCAGGAGTCACTATGAAAGCCATAAAAACAGCCAGTAAAACGGCTTACTACAAAATGAGCAGCTTTATATTCCTGTATTTCTTCACCTGGTCTTCAAGCTTCGGGCTATATGCCTTGTGGCTGGGGCAAAAAGCCGGACTCGACAGTGTCAGTATCGGTACCGTGTTTGCCGTTAACGGCGTGTTCGCGGTGATCATGAAGCCGGTTTACGGCTATATCATGGACAAAATCGGCATGAGCAAATCTCTGCTGTACTTTGTCGTGCTGGTTTCTGCCCTGATGGCACCGTTCTTTATTTTCGTTTATCAGCCCCTGCTGGACAGCCATCTGATGCTCGGGATTATCGTCGGTGCGTTGTATCTGAGCCTCGGCTGGTACGCCGGTGTCGCAGCATCCGAATCTTACGCCGACCGCTTCAGCCGCCTGTATCACATGGAGTTCGGGCAGGTCCGCATGTGGGGTTCGCTGGGCTGGGCGCTGGCCGCGTCGTTCTCCGGCGTGCTGTTTAATCTCTCCCCGGCCTGGAACTTCGGGCTGAGCAGCGCCACCTCGCTGGTTATGCTGGCGGTGCTGTTGTCGCTGAAAATCGGTGATGAAGAACTCAAAGATAACGACGTGATTTCACAACAAAAGATCGTGTTCAGCGATGTGATTTTACTGCTCAAAAACCGCAAGTTCTGGATGTTCTCGCTCTATGTCGCCGGAGTGGCGTGGATGATGTTTGTCGCCGAACAGCAATTTTCACGTTATTTCGTCACCTTCTTCGACACTAAAGAGCAAGGCAACGCCTGGTACGGTTATCTGAGCACCGTGCAGTCCGGCCTCGAATTCCTGATGATGATGGTGATCCCTTTCCTGGTGAATTATTTCGGCGCCAAGAAAAGCCTGCTGCTGGTCGGTGCACTGGTGGGATTACGCCTGATTGCCTCCGGGCTGACCAACGATCCGCTGCTGATTTCTATTATCAAGCCGTTCTACGGGCTGGAAATCGCGCTGCTGCTGGTGTCGGTATTCAAGTACATCGCCGAGCATTTCAGCAAACGCGTCAACGCCACCATGTATCTGCTGGGCTATCAGGCCATGATTTATGTCGGCTCGATTGTGGTCGCTCCCCCTGCTGGTTACTTCTACGACCGCATCGGTTTTGAACACACTTATCTGATTATGGGCGGTATCGCACTGTGCTTTACGCTGATTTCCGCCTTCACGTTATCGGCCTGCCACAGCCTGCGCTCAGGCACACCCGTACCGGCTGAACAGGTTGAAGTTGAAACTATTGGAATGGAAAGGGAGAAGGTATGACTATCACCATCGCGAAAGAGACGTTGTTACCCGTGGAACTGAATCAGCTGGATAAGATCGCCTTTGCACAAAAAATGCAGCGCGCGCGCCAGACGGTGCTCAGCAAAATTTCCCGCAATCTGGAGAAGTTCGGCAATAAGTTCCCGGCGGAAACCTGCGAAAACGGCCATTACCCGCTGACAGAGAATGTGGAGTGGACCACCAGTTTCTGGACCGGTCAGCTATGGCTGGCATGGGAAATGACCGGCGATGACCGTTACCGGCTGGCGGCAGAAAAACAGGTCACGTCGTTTGGTAACCGTATCGCCAACCGCATTGATACCGCGACGCATGACCTCGGTTTTCTCTACAGCCTCTCATGCGTCAGCGCGTATAAACTGACCGGCAACCGGCAGGCGCGCGGTTTTGCACTACTCGCCGCTGAAGCGCTGATGGAACGTTTTAATACCCGGGCGAAAATCATTCAGGCGTGGGGCGATTTAAATGACCCGGAACAGGCTGGCCGCATGATTATCGACTGCAATATGAATCTGCCTTTATTGTACTGGGCGAGTGAGCAAACCGGTGAACCGCGCTTCGCCGAGGCTGCCCGCGCCCATGCAGAACAGGCGGCGAAATATATTGTCCGCCCGGACGCCTCGACCTATCACACCTATTACATGGATACCGTGACCGGCGAGCCGCGTTTTGGTAATACGCATCAGGGATATGCTGATGACTCCTGCTGGTCACGGGGTCAGGCCTGGGGCATCTACGGTTTTCTGCTCAGCTATCGTTATACCGGCGATGCAGATCAGGTTGAGCTGTCACGGCGTCTTGCGCATTATTTCCTTAACCGCTTACCGGAAGACGATGTCTGCCACTGGGATCTGGCACTGCTCGGCACCAATGCCGTTCGCGACAGTTCGGCTGCGGCTATTGCGGTCTGCGGCCTGCTGAGTCTGGCCACCGCGCTGCCAGCCACCGATGATAAACGTGCGTGCTATGAAGAAATGGCGCTGCGTATGATGGACTCACTGACTGAGAATTATCTTACCGGTGATCAGGAGGATTGTGACGGTTTGCTTAAGCATTCTGTCTATCACATGGCGAGCGGTAAAGGCGTAGATGAGTGTTGCAGCTGGGGGGACTATTTTTATGTCGAAGCGCTGACACGCGTGACGCAATGCTGGCAGTCCTACTGGTAATCTCTGTGACGCAGTGTTTACGCACTGCGTCCGCTTTTCCTGCCATTTTCATTCGTGAATTGTTTTTAAGCATACGCAGGGTTATCAGCATATTGTTATGTCTTCCAGAGTGTTACTGTAACATCATAATCAATTAGCTTTTCTTCTATGTCCTTACATCCATTAAGAATAGTCTTAATTCGAGTCATTTTTTTGTTCAGTCACAAAATAAATTGTGACATAAACCAAATTTACCAAACCCCTTCCTGCCTCTTACGGGGTAAAAAAATCACTTCCAACCGGACAGATTTCATGCAAAAAGTAGAGTCAGCATGCAGTTTGTGCCTTTTGTGCTGACACCAAAGAATCCAATCATTATGCAGAACAGGGATGTCCTATGGGGACTTACTATGCAAACGATAATCTTGGATCCATGCCGGTATACGCGTCTCGGATTGCAACAATTTCTCGCCAGTGAACAAGACATCAGTTATGTCAGCCATTTTGAGCAGCTTCTCAATGGTTGCAGCAAACTGAATCCTTCCCTTGTTTTTATTAACGAGGATTGCATATCGCCTCATTCAGGTAATAAAGAGCGTCTGGGAGAACTGATCACCGAATACCCTGATACGCTGTTTTTTATTTTTATGTCCCGTACACGTATTCATTTCGAAGAGTATATTTTCGTGCGTAAGAACGTGATTATCACGTCGAAATCCATTAAGGCCGATACCCTTAAGCAGTTAATCAATCATCCGTTATTGCCGCAGTCGCAGGATCCTGCCAGCAGCGGAATGCTCGATACCCGGCCTGTGATGCTCAGCCGTTCTGAATCAGCGATGCTCAAGATGTGGATGTCCGGCAACGGCACCATTGAAATATCCGATAAATTACAAATTAAAACCAAAACGGTGTCTTCCTATAAGGGAAATATTAAAAGGAAAATAAAATCACCGAATAAACATATTATTTATCACGTCGTCCGTTTATGTGATCAGCTTACCAACGGCATCTACGTCAATTAACCTCCGCCCTTCTTTTTCGGCCTCCTGCTACAGGCTACGCAACGGTGTGGCCTGTAGAAATCGTCGTTAATCTCTGAAAATGAGATCTCCGCCACAAATATAAACTGAATCCCTGCGCCGGAATGCCGATGACACCCTATGGCGTTTTTTTCGTCAAGGCCGGACTTGCCCGCTGGCAATGCCTTTATCGCTGTCACTGACCGCCCGGAACAGGCGGTATACAGGATCAATTGAGCGGAACAAAATAAAATGGATACTCCTACACAGTTAACGACCAGAACCTCCTTTATCAGCAATATTCGCCTTGTTACCCTGATTAGCCTGATTCTTACCGGGATCCTTTTCCTTTTTGCTGTGTCCATCGGCACCTCCGGTTTCTTTCTGAAGCAAAGTAATGCCGCGCTGGCAAACGCCACCCAGGAGCTGCAAATCCGTCTGGCGCTTTCCAACAGTTCAAACCATCTGCGTACCGCACGTTTGCTGTTGATTCAGGCCGCGGCAGCCGCGCGTATTGGCGATCAGGATGTGTTTAGCCAAAACCTGAAGGACGCTGCCAGCCGCATTAAACAGTCACAAACCTCGTTTGATTCGTATATCAACCGGCCAAATAAAACCGATAAAGATCGGGCGCTCGATGAACCGCTGAAAAAAGCCTACGACGCCTATCTGACTCAGGGCATGGCGCCGATGCTGGAATCGGCCAAACAGGCACATTTCGAAGAAGTGATTTCTCAGGAAGCAGAAACAGTACGTGGCCTGGATCTCGCCAATAACGTCCCGCTGCTGGCGGCGATTGCCTATCGCACCCAAACCGCTAACACCATCAATGATAAAGCGCAGCGCAATGCCGTGCTCGGTTATACCCTGATGGGCGGCGGGTTCCTGCTGGCGCTGGTCCTGACTTTCATCACTTATCTGGTCATGCGCAAAGTGATTATTCATCCGCTGAACCGGATGGTGATGCGCATTCAGAAAATTGCCGAGGGAGACCTGACGCAGCCCACCCGGGCACATGGTCGGAATGAAATCGGCGTACTGAGCAACAACGTAGATCAAATGCAACGCTCGCTGGCGTCAACGGTGCTGACCGTACGTGAAGGCGCGGTGTCTATTTATCAGGGGTCGACAGAAATTGCTTCGGGCAATACCGATTTATCATCGCGAACCGAACAACAGGCGGCGGCACTGGAAGAAACGGCTGCCAGCATGGAACAGCTGACGGCGACGGTGAAACAGAACTCCGAAAACGCCCACCACGCCAGCAAACTGGCCGCCGACGCCTCCAATAAAGCGCAAAAAGGCGGGAATATTGTGGCGGAGGTTGTCAGTACCATGGATAAGATTTCCCGCAGTTCGACCAAAATTGCTGAAATCACCAATGTGATCAACAGTATCGCTTTCCAGACAAACATTCTGGCGCTCAATGCCGCCGTGGAAGCGGCACGCGCTGGTGAACAGGGGCGTGGATTTGCGGTGGTGGCCAGCGAAGTGCGCAGCCTGGCACAACGAAGTGCACAGGCAGCGAAAGAAATCGAAGCGCTGATTGAAGAATCCGTCGATTACGTCGGCGAAGGCAGCATTCTGGTGGGCGATGCGGGTGACACGATGTCAGAAATTGTCACCGCGGTCAGCCATGTGACGGACATCATGGGTGAAATCGCTTCCGCATCGGATGAACAAAGTCGTGGGATCAGTCAGGTCAGCCAGGCGGTGTCGGAAATGGATGGTGTCACGCAGCAAAACGCCTCACTGGTGCAGGAAGCCTCAGCGGCGGCCGCGTCACTGGAAGAACAGGCCGCGCGCCTGACACAGGCTGTCGCGGTGTTCCGTCTGGATGGCAACACACGCAGTGCGCAGCCACAGTCCCCGGCATCATCCCGCGCCCTGCCCGGCCCGGCTTCCCGTTCGTCAAAAGGGGTGAACGATGAGCCGAACTGGGAAACGTTCTGATCGTCGCGTCAGCGTTATTCCTGACGGGCAATAAGTAAAAAAATACCGGTGGCAAATCTTCTGCCCCGGTATTTTTTTATTCGTAACGGATGTAGCGTAACGTTATTCAGAACCTTCACGTGGTTCGACAAACGTGCCGTCTTTGGTGTCGCCTTCATTGAAGAACCAGATGCCCGCCGGATATTCCTCCAGCGAAACCAGATACATGACGCCTTCGTAAAACTCCTCTACGGCTAATACTTTACCTTCGCGGCGCGGCCCGCCGTCGGTTTTCACTGTCACAAGATCATTAACTTTCATCAGGTTATCCCATGGTTTTCAATTATGATTATTGTAGTACAGACCACCGCACAAAGGCATGGCATGAAAGGAAAGATAATGCGAAACGGTAAAATACCCCTGCGGGACTCCTTTTCATTTTCTTAACGAATTGAAGCAAGAATCCTGACTTTCATTTTCTCTATACTGGCGGTGTGCTTACCCCCCGAGGAAGTACATAATGAATGTCATAAGAAATATTTTGCCCGCCGTTATGCGGGCTTTTTTTTATCTTTTTGCCAGAGACCGCCGGATAAAACAGCAGACGCTCGCAGAAATGACAAACGGCGTATCAACGATACGGTTAACTGATAAGCGGTTAACTGACAAACAACAGACGTAAAAAAACCCGCGCATGCGGGTTTTTGTCATCTGTACTTTTATCGCTGAAACAGCGGTAAAGTAAGATTAGATAGCGGTAACGTTAGCCGCAGACGGACCTTTAGCACCGTTCTCGATAGTGAACTGTACGTTCTGGCCTTCAGCCAGGGTCTTGAAACCTTGATCCTGGATAGCGGAGAAGTGTACGAACACATCTTTGCTGCCGTCAGCAGGAGTGATGAAGCCAAAGCCTTTAGACTCGTTAAACCACTTAACCTGACCTTTCATCATTGACATAAGAATTACCTTTTAAAAATAAATTTCGCCACCATGGGCATGTTATAGCCGGATTTCAGTCGTTACTTATGGAGGCACTAAGAAGGAAATTCGTCAGAGCAGGGTTATCATGGATAACGCTTTAAATTGGAACAACTTTACTCAGGATGTCGTGCATAAATAGGTCTGTACCACAGGCCGGTATGTATTTACTCATGACTGCCCTTTAATAGCAACTCTTTTTAATGCAATGCTGCGGTAAAGCGCGAAATTAGTCTAATTTTGTACCGAACAGTTCAATAGATGTACAGTTATCAGGCTATTTTTCAACAGGTTGTGGTTTATCGGCCGCTAAGACCGCTCCGCAATGTGCGCAAAATTTTGCATCTATTTCATGGCCAGAATGCAGACAAGTCTGACAAGAACGGGCAGCACGCCCTTTTTCCAATTCCTGCGACATATAAGCCGTTAAAATCCCGGTCGGCACGGCAATGATCGAATACCCCAGCAGGATCAGCACCGACGCAAGCATTCTTCCCAGTGCAGTATGCGGTGTAATGTCCCCGTATCCGACCGTCGTCAGCGTCACCACGGCCCAGTAAACAGACGCGCCCAGCGACGTAAATCCGCCGTTGCCACCTTCGGCAGCAAACATCAGCCCGCCGAAAAGACAAAGAATAATGGCGACAAAGCCAAAGAAGATGCAGAGCTTACGTTTCGCACGCATCAGGCTGCGCCATAAAACCCCGGCGTCGCTCATGTAGCGCAATAATTTCAGTACCCGCAGCACACGTAAAATTCTCAGCAGGCGGATGAGGATCTCCAGATTCCCCGCCCCCGCGAAGGAAGGCAGCATCCACAGGATGTACATGGGCAGAATGGTGCAGAGATCGATGATGCCGAAAAAACTCACCGGATAACGGGTTTTGCGCGGCGAACAGACCACCCGTAAGACGTATTCCACCGTAAAAAGCGCGGTAAACCCCAT
The DNA here is from genome assembly GCF_000745615.1 of Rahnella sp. WP5. Classification (NCBI taxonomy): domain Bacteria; kingdom Pseudomonadati; phylum Pseudomonadota; class Gammaproteobacteria; order Enterobacterales; family Yersiniaceae; genus Rahnella; species Rahnella sp. WP5. Next base: position 116,790 of record NZ_JQJR01000011.1, read on the forward strand.
TTCGACCAGGCCGAACAACGGGATGATATTAGGTGTCGCCGGAAACAAGTCATATGCACTGGATTCGATAAACAGCAGCAGAACGCTGAGCAGTGACGCCAGGATCCAGAATATTTCCATCCGGCGGCCGCTGCGGGTGCGGTGTTCAAATAAAAGGGCATAACAGCGGCGTCGGGCTGACGCAAAAAAGCGGTAATCCTGAGACATAACCGGCACCAGCAAAAAGGAATTATGGCAAGAATAGACGCTTTTCATCGCCCTCGCCTGCGGACAAAAAGTCCAAAAAAAACGCCGGTCGCACAAGGTATTGGTTAAATACACTGTGCGACCGGCGTTGACTGACGGCACGGAGAATTAATCCATTAATTCAGACACCGCGTGACGAACATATGCCGTGATTTGCGCGACGTCGTCTGCGTCTGCACTGCCGCCACCAATCGACCGCACGGTATTCTCCAGATGGCCGATATCCTGTTCAACTTTCTTGGCAATCTGCACTTTAACAATAGTGTCGACTGAAGAGATAAAAGCCCGCATGACGGCTTTCAGCGCGAAAATCTCACCGAAAGAATCGTACGCAGGTTTGTCAGAGGCCGCTGGTTGAGCAACCCGTGGTGGCAAGTTTTTCAGCCTGTCCACATGTTCAATCATCAGATCCATGTCTCTGATGAGTTCGTCAAAACTCTTAGCCACTGGTTTTCCTTCGCCCGGCGAAAGGCAGCAGGATACCACCGCGCTTTCAAGCCGAGAAGTCACAGAAACGTGTAAAGAGTAAATTTCGCCACAATGCGCCCGCCCTGCCGGGTTCTTCTACACAGAGAGTCATAAGCCGGACAGGCGCATCAGATCGCTATTTAGCTGCTTATTTAATCAACGCAGCGCAATACGGCCTTTCAGGCGTTTTTCAATGACGCCATATCAACAACAAAGCGGTATTTCACGTCGCTTTTCAGCATGCGTTCGTACGCGCCGTTGATGTCCTGCATGTCAATCATTTCCACATCACAGGAAATGTCATGCTCAGCACAGAAATCCAGCATTTCCTGGGTTTCAGCGATACCACCGATCAGAGAACCGGCAACGGTTTTGCGGCCCATAACCAGTTTGCCGCTGTGCAGCGCAGGTTCGACTGGCTCAATCAAACCGACCAGAATATGGGTACCGTCACGTTTGAGCGTGTCCAGATACGGGTTCAGATCATGTGGATTGGGCACGGTGTCCAGGATGAAATCGAAGTGGCTTTTTACGGCAGCCATTTGTTTTTCATCAGTAGACAGCACCACGTGGTCCGCGCCCAGACGGTAAGCCTCTTGCTCTTTACCTTTGGAACGGGTGAACAGCGTCACGTCTGCGCCCAGTGCTTTGGCAAATTTCAGACCCATGTGACCCAGACCGCCCAGGCCCACCACAGCCACTTTGTGACCTTTCCCGATTTTCCAGTGTTTCAGCGGAGAATACGTGGTGATACCGGCACACAGCAGCGGTGCAGCAGATTTGATGTCCAGTTTTTCAGAAACACGCAGAACGAATTTTTCTGAAACCACGATTTGTTCGGAATAACCGCCGTAGGTCATCATATTGTCATGACGATCATGGCTGTTATAGGTCATGGTAGCGCCTTCTTCACAGTACTGTTCCAGGCTTTCCGCGCAGGATTCACAATGCTGACAAGAATCGACCATACAACCGACACCGACGGTATCGCCCACTTTGAAGCCAGAGACTTTCGCGCCAACCTGTTTCACGCGTCCGATAATTTCATGCCCCGGAACCATCGGATAAATGCTTTGATGCCATTCATTACGCGCCTGGTGGATGTCAGAGTGGCAAACACCGCAGTACAGAATGTCGATCACAACGTCGGTATCACGCGGGTCACGGCGAACAAAATTATGAGGCGCAAGAGGCGCATCCGCTGAAAGTGCAGCGAAACCACGAACGTTAAGCGTCATTTTTATCTCCTGATTGGATTACGGAATACTTCATGCCCGCAGAAAAGGCAGGCACCGCAAAATTATGACGCTTTAAGATGACTCACTGATATAACGATCCTCGCCATTACTTGCCTGAATCTGTTTATTTCAGGATTTTCAGGCGGGATTGTGCAGAGACTAAACAGTGGCACTTTGCCCGCAAAGCGCCATGTTTTAAGAAAGGATTAAATCAGACCCGCTTCTTTCAGTTCGCTTTTCAGATAAGCGTAATAGATAGGTGCAGCGACCACGCCGGGTATGCCAAACGCCGCCTCGAAGATCAGCATCGCCAGTAAAACCTCCCAGGATTTCGCCTTGATGCGGCTGCCAACAATGCGGGCATTCAGGAAGTATTCCACTTTGTGGATGATGATCAGATACGCCAGCACCAGCGCGCCGACCCACAGCGACAGCGACAGGCCGACGATGAAAATCAGCGTATTCGAAATCAGATTACCGATAACCGGCAGCAACCCGCAGACGAAGGTCACGACAACCAGCGTTTTTGCCAGCGGCAGATGAATGCCGAACAGCGGTAAAATGCCAAACAGGAAAATGCCTGACAGCACGGTATTGATCAGGGAAATCTGGAACTGCGCAAAGACCACGTTACGGAAGGCTTCGCCCAGCAAATGCATCCGCTGCAACAGCTCTTTTTTCAGCGGGGCGTGCAGTTCACCTTTGCGCGGCTGCTGAAGCGAGATAATCGCGCCGAGGATCATACCGATGATCATGGTCAGGAAAACGTGGGCAGCATTCTTGCCAACGGCCTGAATCATCACGATATGTTCACGCAGCCATTGCAGGAAACTGCGCTGCAACTCTTCAATATTCGCCGGTAAATAATGCAGTAATACCGGCGATAAACGGCTTTGTGCGTCTGTCAGCAGATGCGAGACCATAGCGTTAAACGCCACCGGATTACGCATATCCTCCATCAGAAAATCCGCAATGCCCGCAATCGCCAGCGTCAGACAACTGATCACCAGGGTCGCGATAATGGCCACCACCACCCAGCGGGCACGTTCGCCACTGATGATTTTTTGAAAGTACGGGGTAAGCGCATTGATGAGTTCAAACACTAAAAAACCGGCAATAAAACATGCCAGTAAATGAAGAGGAAGAATCAGTAACAGCCCGCCCATCACAATCAACACACTGAGCCAGCGAATTTGATTCGATCTCATAATCTGCATTGCCTGTATCCTTAAATCTCTGTTCACCGGGCTTCGCCCTGACGTGGTCACATCATAGCACTGAACGCTGGCGCACAATCCTCCGGTAAGTTAAACAGTTAAGAAAATTTTGACTGGCGGGGAGGTTCTTTTATTATCCCCCTGAAAAAGTCGTAAAGAAAATCTGAGAGTCTGGAGAAAAGTATGTCTGAATTAATCCGCGATAAACTGAGCCTGCCTGCAGGGCACGATAAATTATTACTGCATTCCTGCTGCGCACCCTGCTCGGGCGAAGTGATGGAAGCCATTCAGGCATCGGGGATCGACTATACAATTTTCTTTTACAACCCGAATATTCACCCGCAGAAAGAATATCTTCTGCGCAAAGAAGAAAACATGCGATTTGCCGGACAGCATGGCATTCCTTTTATTGATGCAGATTACGACACCGATAATTGGTTTGCGCGGGCGAAGGGCATGGAAAATGAACCTGAGCGCGGCGTGCGCTGCACCATGTGTTTTGACATGCGTTTTGAACGTACGGCGTTATACGCCTTTGAACATGGTTTCAGCGCCATCACCAGTTGTCTGGGGATTTCTCGCTGGAAAGACATGAAGCAAATTACCGGCAGTGGCGAACGCGCGGCGGCGCCTTATCCGGGCATGGTTTACTGGGATTATAACTGGCGTAAAAAAGGCGGCTCTGCGCGCATGATTGAAATCAGCAAACGCGAACGCTTTTACCAGCAGGAATATTGCGGCTGTGTTTATTCCCTGCGCGACAGCAACTTACACCGTAAATCGCAGGGCCGGGACTTAATCAAACTCGGTGTGAAATATTACGGCGACGAAGACGGCGAATAACCCCGCCCCAGCCCCTCTCTTTTTGTTATACCCGTCCATCAGGCCGGGTTATTTATTCTGTTATTTCGCCCGCGCCCTGTCAGATACGCCAGTCATAATTTCCAGACCAGTTATTTATTTTGTCAGAATGCTAAACATCAGATTCATAGAATAATTTCCTATGACCTCCCCTGCCTTTGCATCTTGCGTTCACCGTTAACGCTTGTTACTTTCCGCCTCACGCTTTTTATATACGCATTAATTCTAAGTAATAACACGCAGTTATTACCCGCGTATAGCGCTGTTCAGATCCATTAAAAATATAAAACAAACACAACATTATTGAGGGACAAAATATGTGGGTTTTAATTGGTATTCCGATCGTCGTGCTGGGTTTTGCACTGCGGTTTAATCCTTTATTAGTGGTGACCGTGGCCGGTATTTCTACCGGTCTGGCGGGCGGCATGCATACTATCGATATCATCAGCGCCTTCGGCAAAGCGTTCACCGATAACCGCTATATGGGATTGATCTGGCTGACACTGCCGGTGATCGCGATCCTCGAGCGCAGCGGCCTGAAAGAACAGGCCCGTCATCTGATTTCCAAAGTGCATGCCGCCACTACCGGCCGTGTGCTGATGCTGTACTTCTTCCTGCGTCAGATGACCGCCGCACTGGGGCTTAACTCGCTGGGCGGTCATGCACAGATGGTTCGCCCGCTGATAGCGCCGATGGCTGAAGCTGCGGCCACCACCAAATACGGCGATTTGCCTAATGATGTGCGACAGAAAATCCGTGCTCACGCGGCAGCCGCCGATAACGTGGCGGTGTTCTTCGGTGAAGACATTTTCATTGCCGTGCAATCTATCCTGCTGATCAAAGGTTTTCTGGAACAGTACGGCATTAACGTTGAACCGCTGCATCTGTCTGTCTGGGCGATCCCTACCGCCATTGCTGCGCTGATTATCCACTTTATACGGTTATGGCTGCTTGACCGCTCGCTGGCTAAACGCTTCGACGTTCATCACGGGAGTGCAGCGAAATGATCACTTTGCAGACTGTTTATATTCTTGCGGGCCTGATGTTCTGCGCCTATGCGTTCTTCAACGTGCGCGATAAAAGCCATTCCCGCCGTTATGTCAACGCGCTGTTCTGGGGCATTTACGGTGTCACTTTCCTGTTTGGCGCTGAATTGCCGCACTTCGTGACCGGCTGTATGGCGATTTTACTGGCGGTCATCGCCGGTAGCGGGAAACTGGGTAAAGGCAAATCAGACAGTGAGCAGCCCGGACAGGTCGAAAAACGCGAAGCGGGCGCCAAACGTTTTGGCAACAGACTGTTTATTCCCGCCCTGCTGATCCCGATTGTGACCCTGATCGGCACCCTGACGCTGAAATACACGCCGCTGGTAGAAGCCAAAAACGTGACGCTGATTTCGCTGGTACTCGGTACGCTGGTGGCCTTTATTGTGGCGCTGATTATGCTGCGTGATTCGCCGGTCAAAGCCGTGAAAGCGGGCGGACAGACGATGGACACCGTCGGCTGGGCGGCTATTCTGCCGCAGATGCTGGCCGCACTCGGCGCGCTGTTTGCGCTGGCGGGGGTCGGTGGCGTGGTATCTGAACTGGTCAAAAACATCATTCCGCTCGGCTCACCGCTGGCGATTGTGATTGCCTATACCTTCGGCATGGCACTTTTCACCATGATCATGGGAAATGGTTTTGCCGCCTTCCCGGTGATGACCGCGGGGATCGGGCTGCCACTCATCGTCAACCAGTTGGGTGGAAATCCGGCGATTATGGGCGCGATCGGCATGTTGTCCGGTTTCTGCGGCACCTTAATGACGCCGATGGCGGCCAATTTCAATATCGTGCCTGCGGCCTTGCTCGAATTGCAGGACAAGAATGGCGTGATTAAAGCGCAGTGGAAAACCGGTGTATTGCTGTTGCTGGTGAATACCGCGTTTATGTATTTCTTTGTGTTCCGTTTCTGATAAGGAAAGACGATGACGACGCAACAAAGTACCGCCCTGACGCCAGAGATGGCGTCCCGTTTTGCCTCACTGGCGCTGAATCATTTAACCCGTGAATTCCCGAACAAACTCATGCATGCCATGAGCAGCGCGGCAGATGCGCAAACGCCACGCCAGTTACATCCGGTCTTTTACGGCAGCTATGACTGGCATTCCTGCGTGCACGGATACTGGTTATTGCTGCGCCTGCTGGATCGTTTTCCGCAATTACCGGAAGCTGAAAAAATCATTGCGGTGATCGGCCAGCATTTCACGTCAGAAAACGTCGCCGGTGAAATGGCCTATCTGCAACAACCGCAACATGCCGGATTTGAAAGACCGTATGGCTGGGCGTGGTTTCTGGCGCTGAGCCAGCAATTGCATGAGATGGCATTGCCGCAGGCTGCTGAATGGGCAAAAACGCTGGCGCCGATGAGCCGGTTCTTCGAAAAGAGTTTTAGTGAGTTTTTGCCCAAAGCCACCTATCCCCTGCGGGTCGGCAGCCATTTCAACACCGCGTTTGCGCTGGCATTAACGCTTGATTATGCGCGCTGCGTTAAGCATCACAAACTGGCAGAACTGATCGAAGAAACGGCGCTGCGCTGGCATCTGGAAGATGTGCATTGTCAGGCGTGGGAACCGGGCGGTGATGAATTCCTGTCACCCTCCCTGATGGAGGCTGAACTGATGCGGCGCGTTCTGCCGGGCGAAGCATTTGTGACCTGGTTTGGCCGTTTCCTGCCGGATCTGGCTCACAGCCAGCCTGCCACGCTTTTCACCCCCGCCACGGTCACTGACCGCAGTGACGGTAAAATTGGCCATCTGGACGGACTGAATCTCAGCCGCGCCTGGTGTCAGCGTTCGCTGGCCTCTGCGCTGCCAGCGGGCGATCCGCGTGCGGCCTTGCTGCGCCAGACGGCAGAAGCCCATCTGCACAGCGCGCTGAACCATCTCGACAGCACCTACATGGGCGAACACTGGCTGGCGACCTTTGCCCTGTTGGCACTCGAAGCCTGACAGTCCTCTTCCTCTGTTCAGCCGCAGGGTTACCGTGAAATCGTTAGCGAATAATCCCGCGCGCTGAATCGAGGAAAAATGCATTGAAGTGGCACAGTAACGGATATTCCGCGCTGAGCTGCTCAATCTCCCCCTTCACCCGTTCCACCGATTCCGGCTGGTGATAAAGCAAATCGTACAGATAGCGGATGACATTTTGCTGCGCTTTGCCGGCCCGGCAAAATTCCGTTGCCTGCTCGTTTATCCCTTTCGGCACCGCGCGATTTCCCCCCGCTATCACAAAAGGCGGCACGTCCTGCACCACACAGGTATTAGCAAGGAGATGGACGCCCATGCCAATAATACAAAACTGATGCACCGCGCTCAGGGCATCAATCCGGGCATCACTGCCCAATGAAACATGCCCCGCCAGAGCACTGTGTTCGCCGATAAACGTGGCATTTCCTATCTGACAGTCATGGCCGACATGCACGCCCCCTTCAAACACATTCAGGTGCCCGATCCGGGTCATACCACCGCCCTGCACGGTGCCGCGATGCAGTGTCACGTGGCGGCCAATGCGGTTTCCATTGCCGATTTCCAGCCCGGTGGGTTCTCCGGCGTATTTCAAATCCTGGCTGATCTCGCCAATGGATGAACCCATGCCAATCTGGTTATCCGTGCCAATTTTGGTATTGCCGTTGATAACGACATGAGAAGAAATGTGTGTTCCTTCGCCGATTTGCACACCGGCGGAAATAAAGCAGAAAGGCCCGATAACCACTCGCGGGCCGATAATGACACCTGGCTCTATGATACTGCTGGCCGCAATTGTGGCCGAAGATGAAATCAACACGAACATCCTTCTGACAGCCGGCAGGCAGTCAGTGGTGAATTAAACCGGACAGGCATAATCAGGGAAAGATCAAAATGAGCGGAGGGAAACGCACTCAGAGAGGTTTAAACAAGGGGGAGTGTTTCTTGAACATCCGCATCGCTACACCGCACAGCATAAGGCTTCAGGATCGAAAAGGCGGTCTCTTATATTTTTTTTATTTTCTGAACCTTTTCGGAAACGCTGCATAACGAAAATTTTATGACAGGTAGATTAAGGCTTTCTTAAGATTTGATGAATATTCTATTGGATATTCGTTTCTATCGTTATGTTTCCCTCACATCAACGCTGCTACCACCATCCTGTTGGGAGTTTTCATTGCGCTCTATATTCCCGAAGATTAGCTACTTTACGCTGACTTTACTGCTGACCCTGTATTTTACCTTTATCGTTAATCTGCCGATTTTGCTGCATTTTTATCGCATCTTACAGGCACTGCCCGCGTACAACCTGGCTTTTGCCCTGAGCATTCCGGTTGCGCTGTTTGCCGCACTGAACTTTGTGTTCACCCCTTTCAGCTTTCGCCCATTGCTTAAGCCATTCTTTATTATCGTGCTGCCGGTCAGTGCCCTCGCCAGTTTTGCGATGATGACCTTCCAGGTCGTATTTGATCGCGGCATGATCGAAAATATTCTCGAGACACAATCGGCTGAAGCGTCGTCTTACCTGAATCTGAAAGTGATACTGTGGTTTGTCTTCACCGGCGTTTTGCCCGCTATTTTGCTTTTCCTGACACCGGTCAGCTATGAAAAAACGCCGTTACGCCGTCTCGGTGTCCGTCTGGTGTCGATGGTGATTTCATTGCTGGTGGTTGCCTCCATTGCCGGGATTTTTTACAAAGATTACGCCTCTGTGGGCCGTAACAACCGCACCCTGAATCTGGAAATTGTGCCGACAAACTATCTCTACAGCGCGTTCCAGTACATCAATCACCGTTACTTCACGCCGAAAATGCCGTTCCAGACTATTGGCAACGATGCAAAACTGGTGCAGCAACCGGGGCAGAAACCAAATCTGGTGTTCCTGGTGATTGGGGAAACCGCGCGGGCGCAAAATCAGTCATCTGAGGGTTACGCCAAACCGACTAATCAGTACACACAGGCTATTCCTGACGTGGTGTTCTTTAATAAAATGACGTCATGCGGCACGGCAACGGCGATTTCTGTGCCGTGCATGTTCTCGAATATGAAGCGCACCCGCTACGACGCCAACCGCGCCCGTAACAGTGAAGGCTTGCTGGATATCCTGCATAAAGCCGGTGTTTCAGTGTTCTGGAAAGACAATGATGAAGGCTGTAAAGGCGTGTGCGACCGCGTGCCGAATATCACCATCGATACAAAAAAAGACGGTAAATACTGTGATGGCGATACCTGCTACGACATGGCGCTGATGCAGAATATCGATGACGACATCAAACCTGACGGCAAAAATACGCTGATTGGCTTGCATCTGATCGGCAGCCACGGCCCGACCTACTACAAACGCTATCCGCAGGAATTCCGTAAGTTTATGCCTGACTGCCCGCGCAGCGATATTGAAAACTGTTCTCAGGAACAACTGGTGAATACCTACGATAATACCCTGCTTTACACGGATTACACGGTGTCGCAGGTGATTGAGAAGGCGAAGCAGTATCAGGATAAGTACAACGTGGCTGTGATTTATCTTTCTGACCATGGCGAATCGCTGGGTGAAAATGGCCTGTATTTGCACGGCACGCCTTACAGCGTGGCACCGGCGCAACAGACACACGTGCCGATGCTGTTCTGGTTATCCAGCGGTTATGTGAAAGCGCAGGGAATTGATCTGCAATGCCTGAAATCGTATGCCGTGAACAAAGACGTTTCGCAGGATAACCTGTTCCACACCGTGCTGAGCGCGATGGACGTGCAAACCTCGGAACGTGATCCGCAACTGGATATTCTGGCGGGCTGTCGTACATCACAAAGGTAATCACGTCCCTGTTGAAGCGGTTTGCTCCCAGAAAGTTATGGCAGCAAACCGCACTCCGTCAGAATGCTTTTTGCCAGCGTGCTGACCGTTTTATCAAACCGCTCCGATTCATTATCCATCACCATATACAAAGCCGTTTGCCGCACCGTTCTGGCTGATAATTCCAGTCGGCGGAGCAAACCGCTCTCCAGCGCTTTTTCCACACTTTCCAGCGGCAGCCAGCCGTACCCCACGCCCACCGCAATGGCTTCCATCGCGGCCCCGACGGTGGTGAATGTCCAGCTGGCAACAGGGCCGGATGACACATTTTCTGCACGCGGCGCGTGCCGGTCGGCCACGCTAATCAGCGGAAAACGCGCCAGATCCTGCGCAGTCAGCGGAACGGTGAGGCTCATCAGCGGATGATCGCTTTTGGCCACCGGCACAAAATCCACGTCAAGCAGGAAGCGCCCCTGTATCGCATTTTCCGGTGCCAGTGTGGTGATGTATAAATCCGCTGATCGTTCATTTAATTGCTTAAGGCTTTCGCCGCGCAGAATTTCTGTCAGATGAACACGGGTATCGGGAAACTGCTGCTGAAAATTTTTGAGTGCGCGAAACAGACGGTATTTGGGAAAGACACTGTCGACAACCAGGCTCAGTTCGGTGCGCGTCCCGTCTTTCAACCCGGCGGCGCGGTGCTCAAGTTGCAAAAAGGCGGAAATCAGCGGCGTGGCCTGCATCAGCAACGCCCGCCCCTGTTCCGTCAGCGTCGCTTTACGGCCATGAATCTCCAGCAACGGCAGACCGAGACGTTGCTGTAATCCACTCAGGGCATAACTGACGGAAGACTGACTGCGGTTCAGTACCTCTGCGGCCTGCGCGTAACTTCCTTGTTCAATCACCGTTTGTAATACCACCCACTGCTCAAGTGTGGTGCGTGGAAGTGCCATATTTTTACTCCCTTTAGGTAAAACACATCGGAATTTTAGATTATTTCCATCTGAAATCAGCGTTTTTTTATCAATTTTTTAGCGCGTAATATTCTCCTCATCGAAACAAAACATTTCACCTGTTACTGCGTTAAGGAGAATTACCATGAGCAACTTTGATAAACATGACCTGAGCAATTTCATCGGCAAACACGTTGTTTACACTTACGACAACGGCTGGAATTATGAAATCTATGTGAAAAATGCCGAAACGCTGGATTACCGCATTCATAGCGGGCTGGTCGGCAACCGCTGGGTGAAAGACCAGAAAGCCTATATCGTGCGTGTGGCTTCTGATGTGTACAAAATTTCCTGGACAGAACCGACCGGTACAGATGTCAGCCTGATTGTGAATCTGGGCGACAACGTGTTCCACGGCACCATTTTCTTCCCACGCTGGATCATGAACAATCCGGAAAAAACCGTGTGCTTCCAGAACGAACATATTCCATTGATGAATGCTTACCGCGATGCCGGCCCCGCTTATCCGACTGAAGTCATCGACGAATTCGCCACCATTACCTTCGTGCGTGATTGTGGTGCGGATAATGACACCGTGATTGACTGCGCTGCCAGCGAGTTACCGGCTAACTTCCCGGACAATCTGCGTTAATCGTTAACCCGCAGACATAAAAAAACCGCAGTTCAGTCATGACTGCGGTTTTTTCATGAATACCGTTTCAGGAGTACAGGAACATCAGCGCGCCAGCGTTTTCAGCAGCGTCGCATTGAATCTTTCCGGTTCTTCCATCTGCGGTGCGTGGCCCAGACCTTTAAACTCAATCAGTTTCGCGTGCGGAATAAGCTTCGCAACCTGTTTACCCAGCACGTTGTAATGACCGATTTTTGCTTTTACCGCAGGCGGCGCAATATCGCTGCCGATGGCTGTGGTGTCAGCCGTGCCGATCATCAGCGTGGTCGGTACACGCAGGTTTTTGAATTCGTAGAACACTGGCTGCGTGAAAATCATGTCGTATATCAGTGCCGAGTTCCAGGCCACCAGTTTATGCCCCGGCCCGTTGTTCAGCCCTGCCAGCATATCGACCCAGCGGTCATATTCCGGTTTCCACTTATTCACGTAATAGGTTTTGAGTTCGTACTGTTTAATGCTTTCCGCCGAGGTTTTCAGCTCACGGTCGTACCACTGATCGACGGTACGATACGGCACGCCCTTAGCTTTCCAGTCTTCCAGACCAATCGGGTTCACCAGCACCAGTTTCGACACTTCCGGCGCATACATCAGGCTGTAGCGCGTCGCCAGCATACCGCCGGTCGAATGCCCGACAATCACCGCTTTGGTAATCTTCAGACTTTTAAGCAAATCATGCGTGTTGGTCGCCAGCTGCTGGAAACTGTACTGGTAATGCGAAGGTTTGGTCGACGAACAGAACCCGACCTGATCGGGCGCGATAACCCGGTAGCCTTTACTCACCAGCGCCGAAATAGTGTCACCCCAGGTCGCGGCACAGAAATTCTTGCCATGCATCAGCACCACGGTCTGACCATTTTTATGCCCGGTGGGCGGCACATCCAGATACCCCATTTGCAGCGGGGCACCCTGGGAATTAAAAGAGAATTGTTTCAGCGGGAACGGATAATCAAATCCCTGCAATTGCGGACCGTAAGAAGGCGCATCGGCAGCCATTGACGCGCCGGAGAAGGAGAACGATAAAACAGCAGCACAAAAGAGCAGTTTAAAACGGGGAAGCATGGGGTTGTCCTGGTGGTGTTCACGGAACCGACGGCGTAAAGCCTTATGCTACAAACTTTACGCCGTCAGGAAAACCACTTATCCAACATTCCGGATAATTGTGATATGGCGTTATTCTCAGACATATTTCACACCTTATGATTGACCCATCACTTAACGTTAATAAAGATCTTTCGTCAGTGTGAAGCAAAGATATTTTTCATTTCTGACTTAAGACACCTGTTGAGATAATTATTCATAAGGACAGGGAATACTCCATCTTTCTTAACATAATAAATATCACATATTCCCCGGCGGGGTATAAACACAAACATAATGATATAAAAAACCCATCATTTAATTAAAAAATTATTTTTATATATTGTCAGGGTAGAAATATCGGTTCAGATAGGTATTTTTGAGCAAAACGTCACCTTTAAATCAGTGCCATAACGAATCTTCTTCGCAAAGCTCCACAACGCAGAGCGGGATTATGAGGTATATTAACGGGACAAAATGCCGATCTCTGACTCTCACTGGGGGATACCCTTGGCCCTAAACTGGTTAACCCGACGCTCTGTCCGAATATGCCTTTCACTACTCGCATTCCTTGTTGTTGCTGCTCTCGGCATACTGGCGATCTCGTGGCAAACTTCTCAGGGATTACGCCGTGATACCAGTGCAAATCTGCAACAGTCGGTGAGGCTGGTGGATATGACGCTGGATAATGCCGCCATTGCCACCAGCGCCGTTGAGAATCTGATTGGCGTCCCCTGCGATGCCAACACCGTGCAGGCGCTGCGCTGGCAGGTAGCCAAAGTGCCCAATGTCCGCACGGTCAACCTCTACCGCCAGAATACGATTTACTGCGCCTCCTTATTCGGCCCGCGTGCTGACAATATCTCGACCGACAAATATATCGACGGACGGTTAATGCTGATGCGTGGCAACAGCATCACGCCCGATCATCCTCTTATTGCCTATCGTCATGACGTCAACGGCAGCGGCGTGCTGGTTGGTGTGGATGGCTATTTTCTGCACAACATCCTGTCGTTGCTCAGCACTCACGCTTATCTGGTATTGCAGGTAGGCGACCAGTGGATGGACAGCAATGGCAGCATTCACACCGGTGAAGGCTGGCCGGATGGTGAACGTATGGAGCTTGCTTCTCAGAACTACCCCTACGCGATTCGCTTAGTGATCCGACCCAGTGACCACTGGGGTTATGTTTTTGATTACGCCACCGTCAGCCTGGTATTGTTCCCGCTGCTCAGCTTATTTATCGCTTTCATGACCTACAGTCTGCTCGGTCGTGTCGGCAGCCCGACGGCGGCGCTGAGAGAAGCGCTGGAGAAAAAACAGTTCATTCCTTATTTACAGCCGGTGGTGGATGGCACCACGCATGAGGTGACCGGCGCTGAAGTGCTGATGCGCTGGCAGCATCCGCAATCAGGGCTGATCCCGCCTTATCAGTTTATCCCGCTGGCAGAAGAGAGCGGCCTGATTGTGCCCATGACGCGCCTCATCATGACGCAGGTACGTGAACAGTTCGGCCCGCTGGCAGCACAGTTGCCTAAAAATTTCCATTTCGGTTTCAATATCTGCGCCAGTCATTTCAAAGACCTCTCGCTGGCTGAAGACTGCAAAGCGTTTATTGATGCCTTCAGGGAGAACCCGATCAACCTGGTGCTTGAGCTGACTGAACGTGAATTAATCGAGCCGGGTGAAATCACCTCCAGCCTGTTTCACACACTTCGCCAGATGGGCGTGCTGATCGCGCTGGACGACTTTGGCACCGGGCATTCCAGCCTGGCGTACCTGCAAAAATTCCACATCGATATTCTGAAGATTGACCAGAGTTTCATAGGCCGGATTGGTACAGACGCGCTGGCCGGGCACATTGTTGATAACGTAATTGACCTGGCTAAACGCCTGCAAATGATCATCGTGGCCGAAGGCATTGAAACCCAGACACAGGTAAATTATCTTGCCCCGTACCGGCTGGAATTCCTGCAAGGTTACTTTTTCGGAAAGCCTGTACCGCCCGCCGATTTTATCCGGAAATGGCTCTGATTTTCATGCTGCCTGTGGCGGGCGCTATCTCTTCATGCTGCGGGCACATTCGTGACTCAGTGACTAGACTAATAACGTGAGCTGCGTCTTATAAGATGTCTGTGCTTTTTGCTAAAAAACTGCCGGTGTGTAACATCCATACAGGATGAGTCCGATAACTAAGCTAACTTGTTGAAGTTACTTGTATTGGAGTACTCTGGCGGAGAACCCTGCTGACAATCAGAATGATCACTTTGCGAGCAAGATGATGATTAAGTGGCCGTGGAAAGCGAATGAACTGAAAATTGAGAAATCAGACGCCTGGAATGACGCGCTGAATATCCCACTTTTATCTTGCCTCAACGAAGATGAGAAACTGCGTCTGATTCAGGTCGCCAGCCAGTTGCTGCAACAAAAAAGGCTGGTTCCTCTGCAAGGCGTTGAGCTGACTGAACTGATGCAGGCGCGTATCGCGCTGCTTTTTGCGCTGCCGGTGATGGAACTGGGCGCTTCCTGGCTCGATGGCTTTCACGAAATCCTGCTCTACCCTTCCCCGTTCGTGGTTGATGCTCCCTGGCAGGATGAAAACGGGCTGGTGCATGCCGGTTCACAAATTCATGCCGGACAAAGCTGGGATCAGGGCCCGATTGTACTCAACTGGCAGGACATCGAGGACTCATTCGACAATTCTGGTTTTAACCTGATCATCCACGAAGCGGCGCATAAACTGGATATGCGCAACGGCGGCGAAGTCACGGGTATTCCGCCTATTCCGCTGCGTGAGGTGGTGTCATGGGAACACGATTTACACGCCGCGATGCAAAATCTGCAGGATGAAATCGACACTGTCGGCGAAGAAGCTGCCAGCATGGACGCCTACGCGGCGACCGATGCGGCCGAATGTTTTGCGGTACTGTCAGAGTATTTCTTTAGTGCACCAGAATTACTTTCAGAACGTTTTCCGCTGGTATACGGCCATTTCAGCCGTTTTTATCAACAGGACCCGCTGGCAAGGCAACTTCGCGGTCAGCGCTGCGATTGTTAAATTCCGTTTTGACCGACGTTTTTCCGCAGTAAAGTGCCCTTTTATGGCGACATTGATTAGTTGCTGAGCAGTCGGACGTTTTTGACGAATTTAGCGTTGACACTCCGCAGCCCTCTGGATATTATGCGCCCCGTTCCAACGATTCCTCTGTAGTTCAGTCGGTAGAACGGCGGACTGTTAATCCGTATGTCACTGGTTCGAGTCCAGTCAGAGGAGCCAAATTAGAAAATCCCGCTTAAGGAAACTTAAGCGGGCTTCTTGCTTTTTATACGCCGCAGCCCCTGCCTGTATGGCGTTGAGGCAATCAGTGAGCATGAAAACCTTCCCGATGCATTTTCAGTTTTCCCTCCGCATCGGGAGCATTTGGTGGTCAGATTTGGGGTCATGTTGGTTCGATGACGGAGTGACCCCCAAATGTCTCTTAACGACACAAAAATCCGCAACTTAAAACCATACGCAAAAATCCTTTAAACACGTTGCCCCGGCATCCGTAATTTCTATAAACCAATGAGTGAAAATACGGTTAATAAGGCGCTGAGGCTGATTGAACTCACAAGTGAACCAGTCCGCCATCCACAGCGTACTGGCTGCCGGTTACGTAAGACGCATCATCTGAGAGCAGAAAAAGTGCGACGGCAGCCGCTTCATCAGCTGTACCGGCTCGTCTGAGAGGCACCTGGCTTACTACAAAATCTTCAAACTGTTGCCGCGACTCCTCGGGCATGAAGTGTCTAAAATTAGTCTCGACAGGCCCTGGCACCAGCGTGTTGGCGCGAATGTTGCGTGTAGCCAGCGAGGCGGCCCAGCTTTTTACCATGGCGACAACGGCACCTTTTGTTGCAGCATATAAGCTCGTCATTGGCGCACCTTCATAGACTGAAGACGATGCAGTGACCAACACTGATGCACCTGGGTTCAAAATGTTGGAAAGTGATGCAAGCTGGAGCATAGGCCCGCGAACATTGGCATTCATCATGCGATTAAAGGCGTCGGCCGTAACGGATTCCGGTGCACCAACCTCTGCGTAACCCGCATTCAGCCACAACCCGTCGAGATGCCCCCAGCCGCTGACTGCCGTTGCGAGCGCATCAATATCTGCCTCACTTGCAGCATCACTTTTCAGGATCAGTGCAGTGTCCGGCAACAGCTTACGGGCCCGTGCCAGACGTTCTTCACTCAGCCCTGTGATGGCAACTTGTCCACCCTCTTTCACAATTCGCAGCGCTCCTGCCAGCCCCATACCGCTGGTGCCCCCCGTTATAAGTACACGTTTACCGTGAAATCTTCCCATAATGACTCCCCTTTAATCGTTATAACCGCCATTTACCTTACGAAAGAACTCCATTACTGCCCATCCCTTCTGAGGGATTCACAACTACCGGCAGTTAAAGCCGGAGAAATACTGTTTCCTTTGCTTAATGATCTGAAAGACTGAATTCCAAATACCCGGGCGATCCGCAAACCAGCAACATAACAGATGCGGACACCCGCAATCTGGTTTCAGCTCCGCTCACTGCACTCGCAGAAATGAGCACGACAGGAATGAGGTCGAGGCCTTTCTCGGTCAGCGTGCAGAAATCTTTGCGCCTGTCGTCGGGGCCGGGCACCCTCGCAAGAATGCCCTGCTGCTCAAGAAAAGCCAGCCGGGACGGGAAAAACCACAGACCCTTGCCCTGTGACAAGGATCTGTGGTGAGACTGCACGACAAAAATACGCTTCAGCCATTCGTCCGGGACTGCTTACGCTAATTCCGTCCGTGCGTTCTGCTGCTGTTCATCAGGCCGTATCCTGAACCAGATGGCATACATTGCTGGCAGGAAGACCAGCGTGATGATGGTGCCGCCAAACGTCCCGCCAATCAGCGTATAAGCCAGCGTTCCCCAGAACACCGAATGGGTCAGCGGGATAAACGCCAGAATAGCCGCCATCGCCGTCAGCAACACCGGTCTGGCCCGCTGCACCGTTGCTTCCACCACCGCATGAAATGGCGGCAGCCCTTCCTGCTCGTTGTGATGGATCTGCCCTATCAGGATCAGGGTGTTACGCATCAGGATGCCCGACAGCGCGATTAAGCCGACCAGCGCATTGATGCCAAACGGCTGGTTAAAGAGCAGCAGCGTGGGCACCACCCCAATCAGCCCCAGCGGTGCAGTGAGGAAGACCATCACCATCGCCGACATTGACCGCACCTGCAGGATAATGATCAACAGCGTCATGGCAATCATGATCGGGAACAGCGGTGCCATCGCCTCGGTGGCTTTTCCGGATTCTTCAATAGAACCCGCCTGCTCGATACGGTATCCGGCCGGGAGCGTATCAATGACCGGCTGTAACGCTTTGATCATTGCCGTGGAGACATCCGGCGGCTGCAGGTTTTCGGCAATGTCTCCCCGCACGGTAATGGTCGGCGTACGATCGCGACGGCGCAGAACAGGATCTTCCATTTGCACCTCAACCTCCCCGATCTGCGACAGCGGAATGCGCTGGCCGGAAGAACCCACTAAGGTAAAACCGGCGATTTTTTCCGGATCAAGCCGGATATCTCCTGCCGCCCGCCCCATCACCTGCACCGAACGGATATCTTCACGCACCGAGGTGATCGGAACCCCTGAAAGCAGGAACTGAAGCTGCTGCGCGACCGCATTCGATGTCAGCCCCACCGCCTGAAGACGGTCCTGATTGAGCGTGAAATGCAGCGCCGGTACACGCGGCCCCCAGTCGGTGTTGACGGTCCTCATCATCGGGCTGGCCTGCATCACCTTTTCGACCTTGTCTGCAATTTCGCGCAGTTTATCAGGATCCGGCCCCATCACCCGGTAGGCCACCGGATAAGGAGAATACGGACCGAACACCAGTTGGGTGACTCGCACGCGCGCCTCAGGTGCCAGGCCGCTGGCTGCTGCCTCACGTAGCCTGAACTTGAGCGCCTCGCGCGCTTCCTGACTGTCCGTCAGCACAACAATTTTCGCAAACGACGGATCAGGCAGCTCGGGCGCCATGGCCAGATAAAAACGCGGTGAACCCTGCCCGATATAAGACGTGACGATTTTTGCCTCTTTCTGCTTTCTCAGCCAGGCTTCAATTTTCGCCGTGGCGGCGCTGGTCTGCTCAATAGAAGTGCCATAAGGCATCTGCACTTCAACCAGTACCTCCGGGCGGTCGGAGGTCGGGAAAAATTGTTTTTTCACCAGCCCCATGCCAAGTATAGCGACCGTAAAGACGGCAATAACGGTACCGGCGACTATCCACTTGCGCGCGATGACGCGGGTCAGCACCCGGCGAAAACGGTTGTAATGACGGGTGTCGTAAATCGCCGCATGCCCGCCCTCCACCGTTTTGATTTTCGGCAGCATTTTCACGCCCAGATAAGGCGTAAACACCACCGCCACAATCCAGGAAGCAATCAGGGCGATACCGACAATCCAGAACATGTTGCTGGTGTATTCACCGGCAGTGGACTGGGCAAAACCGTTGGGCATGAACCCGACGGCGGTGACCAGCGTGCCTGCCAGCATCGGGGCCGCCGTGTGACTCCAGGCATAGGCCGAGGCTTTGATGCGGTCGTAGCCCTCTTCCATTTTCACCACCATCATTTCGATGGCGATGATGGCATCATCGACCAGCAACCCGAGCGCCAGGATCAGCGAGCCCAGGGTAATACGGTCAAAGTTTTTGCCGGAAGCCTCCATCACCACAAAGACAATCGCCAGCGTCAGCGGCACCGCCGCCGCAACCACCACGCCCACGCGCCAGCCCATACTGACGAAGCACACCACCATCACCACCAGCAGCGCGACGAAGAATTTGATCATGAACTCGTCAACGGCGGAGCTGATGTTGACTGACTGATCGGTGACCTTGGTCAGGGTCATGCCCAGCGGCATGCCCTCATTGATTTTGGCCGTTTCCGCATCCAGCGCCTTCCCCAAATCCAGACCGTTCCAGCCGTCGCGCATAACGATGCCCAGCAGCAGCGCCGGTTCACCCTGATTGCGGATCAGGAAGGTCGCAGGATCTTCGTAGCCCCGTTCAACGGTTGCCACGTCAGAAAGCTGCAAGGTTCTGCCCTGTACGACGATGGGCGTTTCGCGGATTTTCTCCAGTTTGTCGAAGGCGCCGTCCAGGCGGATAAAGACCTGCGGCCCTTTGGTATCAATCGAACCGGCGGGCGTCAGGACGTTCTGGCTGTTGAGGGCGGAGAAAATATCCTGAGGCGAAATACCCAGCGTGGCCAGCCGGTCATGCGAGAACGACACAAAGATGCGTTCGGCCTGTTCGCCGATGATATTGACCTTCTTGACCCCCGGCACATGCAGAATTTGCTGGCGCAACGATTCCGCATCGCGCACCAGCAGTCGCTGTGGCTCCCCTTTGGCCTTCAGCGCAAAGAGCGCAAAGGTCACGTCGGAGAATTCATCATTGACCATCGGCCCGATGACGCCTGCCGGCAGGTTTTTGGTCTCATCCCCCAGCTTCTTACGTGCCTGATAAAACTCTTCCTGCACCTGTGAAGGCGGTGTGCTGTCCTTCAGCGAAAGCATGGTAAAAGCCAGACCGGGACGCGTGTACGTTTCGCTGCGGTCATACCACTTCAGCTCCTGCATACGCTTTTCCAGCGGTTCAGCCACCTGATCCTGCATTTCCTGCGCGGTGGCACCCGGCCAGGCAGAAATAATGGTCATCTGCTTGACCGTAAACGGCGGATCTTCAGCCCGTCCCAGTTCAAAAAACGAAAGAATACCGGCCACGGTAATCAGGATAATCAGGAACAGCGTGATTGAGCGCTCACGCACGGCGAGCGCTGAAAGATTGAATCGCCCCCCGCTCATGGCTGGCTCCCGGCGACGCTGGCATCGCTTTGTTCGGCCAGGCGTACGGCCTCACCGTCATGCAGCAGATGCGCCCCGAGAGCGACCACCTGCTCTCCCGGCTTAAGGGAACCGGTCACCCTCGCCGCATCGTCACCCAATCCCTGCACCTGCACGGGCCGCCATGACACTTTGGCGGGCTTACCCGAAATCTCCCAGACCCCCGGCCCTTTGCCCGGATCATAGATGGCCGCTAAAGGCACCTGCATCACCTGGCCCGGTAATTTATCGTCTGCAATATGCAGCGTCACGGTGGATCCCAGCGGGGCATTCGCCAGTGCTCCCTCAAGTACATATCTCGCCTCGAAGGTACGGGTTAGCGGATCTGCCGCATCGGAAAGGAGCCGCAGTTTCGCAGGGACAGCCTGTTTACCCGTACCGTACAACGTTGCTTCGGCCTCGCTTCCGGCAGCCGGGCGTAACGTCTCAGGCAACTGCACGATGGCCTCGCGCTGCCCTGCTCTGGCCAGCCTGACCACCGGCTGCCCGGCACTGACAACCTGACCGGGTTCAGCCAGCGTATCCATGACCACGCCGTCGGCGTCAGCCAGCAGCACGGCGTAGCCCGTGGCGTTTTGCGCCACATTGGCCTGTGCCTGAGCCGCACTGAGTTCCGCTTTGGCCGTATCGGCGGCGGCCTTTATCTGATCGTAGGCCGATGCCGACACTGCGCCTGCCGCGACCAGACCGCGATAGCGCACCTCGTCATCAGTCGCTTGTCTTGCACGGGCCCGTGCCGCCGCGACGGTCTGTTGCTGAGCCTGTGCCTGCAGACTCAGGTCAACCGGATCCAGACGCATCAATGGCTCACCGCGTTTAACGGTCTGGCCGGTATCGACCAGGCGTTCAAGGATTTTGCCCTGCACTCTGAAACCGAGGTCGCTTTGAATCCGGGCGACAACAACGCCGGTAAATGCGCGGGAGGCATCGGCAGCACTCACCACGGTCGCAGACCTGACCAGAGGAGGCTGAGTACGGGGATCGTCGGTGCCGGAAGAGTCGCCGCAGGCCACAAGGGCAAGCGGCAACAGGCAAACAGCAAAGGTGGCAGGATTAAGCCTGAGCATGGGTTCCCTTAATTGAATTAGCAGGACAGTAACCGCATTCTCAGACCAGTGACCAATAATGTCAATAGTCACAACTCAGGGTGACAGACTTCTCAGTATCAGTGAGGACAGGAGTGCCGCAGCCGCCGGTGCCGTTTCCAGATTGTATTGCAACTGTACCGGACTGATGTAAGGCCGCATGACCAGATATATCGCGTGCGCCGCCTCATCCAGCGGCGTTTTTCGTTCAAACTCGCCCGCCTGCCGCCCTTCTACAATGATTTGCTCAATCAGTGTTCTCAGACGCTCTTCATGAGCCTCTGCCGACGGCCACTTATCCCGCGCCGCCACGGCAGCAATGTCATAAAGCTTGCGATCGTGAAAAAACAAATCACTGCCGGCTTCAGTCAGTGCCCTGAATAAACGCCGCAATTTTTCGGAGGCCGACGGGGCATCTGCAATCGCTGAATTGACAATCGCCATGATCATCGCCAGCCGGTTAGTGCAGATCACCTCGCCGATCGCCTGCTTGGAATCGAAAAATTTATAGATGTAGGATTTTGAAAACCCTATTGATTTAGCCAGTTCTGACACCGTGGTTTTCTCGTAACCAAAATGCCCGAAATGCTCTGTGGCAGCGTCAACGACCTGATCACGCACACTGTGATCCGATGGCCCCCTTGGGGGATGTACATTTATGTGTTTAGTCATTTTTCCAGCTTAGCTCAATGAGCCCTGATTGACAACGAGTGACCATTTGGTAATGTAGTCACACTTCAAAACTGACTCAAGGAATATCAATGTTCCCCCTCCGTACTCTTGCACTGGTGGTGAGCAGCGCCTTACTGGCGGGTTGCGCCGTCGGGCCGGATTACCATCGCCCGGATGCCCACCTTCCTGAACGCTATCAGGCACAGTCTGCCGTCCAGCAGAGAAGCGCCTCCAGACCCGCCAGTTTTGCCGTCTGGTGGGACGGCTTCGGCGATCCCCTGTTAAGTCAGTATGTTACCGACGCCCTCGCGCAGAATCTCGATCTCGCGCAGGCCACCGCCCGCATGGCCCAGTCCCGCGCCGGACTGGGCGCGGCCACAGCAGCGCTGTTACCTTCAGGGAACGTCAGCGGGCAAGCGGCACGCGCGTATCAGTCGGCCGAAACCCCGCTGGGTCAGGTTCTCAGCGCAACGCCGGATTATAATCGCTACGGCAATAGCTATGAAACCGATCTCAACTCAAGCTGGGAGATTGACGTATTTGGGGGGCTGCGACGAGGGCGTCAGGCTGCACTGGCTGACTATCAGGCTTCCGAAGCGGGCGTCGCCGCAACCCGTCTTGCCGTCGCGGCTCAGACTGCCGATACCTATATCACCCTGCGCGGATTACAGACCCGGCTGTCCATCGCGGAGAAACAGGTCAGTACGCAGCAGGAGCTGCTGGAAAAGGTACAACTCCTGAATACTAAAGGACTGGCTCCGGCGTATCAGGTTCGCCAGACCGAAGGGGAACTGGCGCAGGTTCAGGCAACCGTACCGGTTCTCCGTACCGGGCTTGATGCGGCCATGAATGCATTAGATGTCATGCTCGGCACGCCTCCCGGCACCCATCGCAGTCAGTTAGCGTTGCCGGGTGCCATACCGCAGGCTCCGCAGATAACCTCAACGGGCACACCTGCCGACCTGTTGCGCCGCAGACCCGATATTATCGTGGCGGAGCGCCATCTCGCGGCGTCGAGTGCACGTATCGGCGTGGCGGTCAGTGAGTATTATCCCAAGTTTTCACTCAGTGCCCTGCTCGGCAGCGCAACGACTGTGTCGGGCGACAACCTGTTCTCCGGCGGTGCCAGCCAGTCGGCAGCCGTGCTGGGACTGCGCTGGCGGCTCTTCGATTTTGGTCGCATCAACGCCCAGATAGATCAGGCGAAAGGCCAGGAAGCCGAAGCGCTCGCGGCCTATCGCCTGTCGGTATTACGCGCCACCGAAGACGTCGAAAATGCTTTCTCTGCTCTGGTCAATCGTGAAACACAGGCCGCCACGCTGACCCGCGGTGAAACCGCCCTGGCCAGCGCCCGCCAGTCATCTTTTATCGCTTACCGGCAGGGAACGGCCAGCCTGATGGACGTCCTGCACAACGATGAAACCCTGTTACAGGCTTCCGACGCCAGGGCGCAGGCGCAGACAGAATCTGCGCGCGCGGCTGTTGCTACGTTCAGGGCGCTCGGCGGAGGCTGGCAGCCACCGGAAACGGCCACACCATAAGATGCCGCAGATCTTCCCTTACTTGTGTCACAGACGTGACGACCTTTTTACCGTTGATAACACGACAGAGCCGTACTGATAACCGGGGGACTGGGGCAAGATATGTCATCTGCGGCACCCTGTAGTCACAGGGGATTGGAGTTCTTGCGCGACTGGGGGCGATTCACCTGAACGATTATCTCCTGTCGCAGATGTCACCCCCTGTTGTTATCACGCGTGAATATTCCGGTTGGGATCATGTTATCAATCGGGTTCAGACCCACAGCGTAAACGTTAACCAGCATTTCATCAGCAGCGGGGGCTGGATAATCGATGTTATCGAATCCCGGCTCAGGAGATTTACCGTAGCGTTTAAACGTAAATGCTTTCATCGTCTTATTCTTCATTTATTTTTTCGCATCAAGCTGAAGACTTTTGCGCACCACCTTATCCAGGAATGACGCAGGGGCGAATCTGAGAATAAAATTCAACTGAGCTGCCAGCTTTCCCGCCGTATAGCGAATCTTTGGACGTGAAGTCTGAGCCGCTTTAACCACCACGTCAGCCACCACCTCGGGACTTTCCGCTTCAGCCATTGCCTTGCTCACCACTTTCGTCAGCTTAGCCCGGATCTGGTCATACTCCTGAAGCCTGGCATCCGGCTCGATATTATTGGCTTCAAACTGTGTTTTCATGTAAGCAGGTTCGATGACAGAAACTCTGATGCCCTGCGTGCGCAGTTCATGATCCAGTGCACCCGAATACCCTTCCACCGCATGCTTACTGGCCGCATAAAGTGCCACATACGGCAACGGAACGATGCCGAGTATCGAACCGATATTGATGATGCGCCCGCTGCCCTGACGGCGCATATAAGGGATCACTGCCCGGCTCAACCTGACGATGCCCAGAAAGTTGGTGTCGAAAATGTGTTTGGCCTGATCGACAGAACTTTCTTCCGCCGCCGCCGGAGCGACCCCAAAGCCCGCATTGTTCACCAGAACATCGATCCGCCCCTCCAGACCCAGCAACTCCTCAATGGCGGCCCCGACAGAAGCGTCGTCGGTCACATCCAGCGTCAGTAACGGAAACGGATGTTTTCCCGCCTGTGAACCACGCCGGCTCGTGCCATATACAGTAAATCCAGCAGCTAAAAGTTTACGGGCAGACGCTTCGCCAATACCTGAGGACGCACCGGTAACCAGTGCTACACGTTTTTTTGTCATGCTGAATAAGGCCTTCATGATGTGTTTAGGGTTTCTCATCGCTGATGAGACGACAGGCTGTAAGGGATTTATGTTGGATTTACCGCTGTGCAGAACAGCCGGAAGACCGTTCTGCACAGTGCACCTCATTGATTACCGTGTTTTATATCGTTCAGCGGCTTCATCTTGTTTGATGTCTGAGAGCAGAGCCTGACGCGAAGCATCGAGGGCGTCCCAGCGGGCAGCATTATGTAAAGGCGGGATGGTGACCAGTTCACGGCGGTCAAAGCCCACCAGTGCGGCATCCACTAACTCGCCCACTTCCATGAATTTTGCCGAGTTAGTGATGTCGATACCCGCCCGGTCCCAGATTTCCGTGTAAGTGCCCGCAGGGAGCACCGCCTGGATATAAATGCCTTTAGATGACAGCTCGACATTCATTCCCTGAGACAGGAAAAGCACAAAGGCTTTGGTTGCACCGTAAACCGTCATGGCAAATTCCGGGGCGAGTCCGACGATGGAACTGATGTTGACGATCGATCCTTCCCCCGCTTGCACAAAGCGTGGTGCCACGGCGCTGGCCAGTCTGGTCAGGGCGGTGACGTTAAGCGCGATAAGGCTTTCTATCGAATCAGGCGTCTGCTCGGTAAAACTGCCGGACTGCGCGATACCCGCGTTATTGATAAGGATGCCAATCCGTGTGTCTTCACGCAGACGGGATTCGACCGCGGCTAAATCACGCGTTTGCGTGAGGTCGGCAGGCAGAACGTCGACAGAAATGCCATTTTCCTGTCGCAGACGCGCGGCCAGTGTTTCTAACTTCGCTTTGTCGCGGGCGACCAGAACCAGGTCGTGGCCCCGGCGGGCAAACCGTTCCGCGTAAACAGCACCAATACCCGTGGATGCGCCTGTGATGAGAACTGAAGCTTTAGTCATAAGTTGATCTTCTTTATTAATGTGTAAACAAAATCCGCAATGTGCGATGTATGTAGGGCTTTAGTTGCTGGTCTCCGTCAGCGACGGGTAATCGGTATATCCCGCTGCGCCACCGCCATAAAGAGTTTCAGGATTGAGTGAGGCCAGAGGCGCGCCCGTCTTCAGCCTTTCGACCAGATCCGGGTTGGAGATGAACGGACGACCGAACGCGAACAGATCGGCTTTGCCTTGCGCAAGCTGAGCGGACGCCAGTTCCAGGTCATAGCCATTGTTACCGATGTAGGTGTTTTTAAAACGCCGGCGCAGGGAGGCGTAATCGAACGGTGATACATCACGCGGGCCGCCCGTCGCGCCTTCAACCACATGGAGGTACACGATGCCCAATGCATCGAGTTGTTCAGCGAGGTAATCATATTGTGGCTGCGGATCACTGCATGAGATCGCATTAGCAGGCGACACCGGTGAAATGCGTACGCCAGTACGTTCTGCGCCGATCTCATCTTTTACGGCCGCCGCGACTTCAAGCAGCAGGCGCGCACGATTCCCGACAGAGCCGCCGTACTCATCGGTACGCTGGTTTGCGCCGTCTTTCAGGAACTGTTCCAGCAGATATCCATTCGCGCCGTGGATCTCCACGCCGTCAAATCCGGCGGCAATGGCATTGGCTGCTGCCTTTCTGAAATCGTCGATAATCCCCGGTATTTCCTGCAACGCCAGCGCACGTGGCTCAGAGACGTCAGCAAAACCGTTGTTCACAAAGGTCTTGGTCTCAGCACGGATGGCGGACGGCGCAACCGGCGCAGCGCCACCGGGCTGTAAATCGACATGCGAAATTCGTCCTA
This sequence comes from Rahnella sp. WP5, assembly GCF_000745615.1. Lineage (NCBI taxonomy): Bacteria > Pseudomonadati > Pseudomonadota > Gammaproteobacteria > Enterobacterales > Yersiniaceae > Rahnella > Rahnella sp. WP5. The sequence continues at coordinate 143,522 of NZ_JQJR01000011.1, forward strand.
CGTGCCATAGCTGTACAAATATGCGCCCGCCTTTGGCATGCACGGCGTCAGTCACTTTGCGCCAGCCATCGATCTGAGCTTGTGTATAGATCCCCGGTGTATCCTGATAACCCTGCGCCTGTGCGGAGATCTGCGTCGCTTCGGTAATCAGCAATCCTGCGGTGGCACGCTGGGCGTAGTAGGTCGCCGCCAGTTCGCTCGGCACCAGCCCCGCTCCGGCCCGGTTACGTGTCAGCGGTGCCATCACGATGTGGTTGGCCAGTGTTATTGAGCCAAGATCATAAGGTTGAAATAGTGGTCGGTTGGTCATGTTTATTCGCCTGCTAAGTGGTGGGTCAAAGGTCAATATAATGATGATGATCATAATCTATAAAGTCAACCGGTTTGATTATGGTCATCATCAATGTATACTTAAACCCTATTTTTGAGAGGGGCAGGAAAGCATGAAAGTGTCAAAAGAGCAGGTTCGGGAAAACCGGATACGCATTGTAGAAACGGCCTCAGAACTTTTTCGTGAGCGCGGTTACGATGGCGTGGGCGTGGCGGAACTGATGTCTGCGGCAGGCTTAACCCACGGCGGATTCTACAAACACTTTGGTTCCAAGGCTGATCTGATGTCGGAGGCGATGAGCTGCGGTTTCAGGCGATCCGCAGAAAGCACGGCAGGTGTGGACCGGGAAAAATTTATTGAATACTACCTCTCCCGACAACATCGGGCTGATATGGGAAAGGGGTGCGTGATGTCGGCACTGGGCGCCGATACAGCCCGTCAGTCTGCGTCAATCAAGGCGGCATTTGCCGCCGGAATTGAACGTCAGCTGGCAGTTTTAGGAAACGAAAAAGAGGTGGAAGGCAGCACGCGTGCCGACCTTATTGACACGATTGCCCATCTTGTCGGTGCGCTGGTGTTATCCCGCGCCTGCCCTGATGATTCGTCTCTTGCGGATGAGATTCTGGAGGTTTGCCGCAGCCGGATTTTGAGCACCGGGATGTCTGGTGATTCATGAGCCTGAACTGAAACCTATTTACCGTGGCTTATGCGAAATGTCACCCGCTGGGGATGGTTTACTGACACTAAATATTCAACCGGTTGATTCAAGCGGTCAGTAATCCCCCCCCGATGAGAGTACCTGGCCTGGGCGATAACGGGCAAGCGGAACTACCACATCAAATCATCCGGTACTTTGAAATCAGCATACGGATCTTCTTCATCCTGCTCTTCCTGACTCAGCGCGCTGTTTAATACAATACTGTTGGCATCGCGCTGGGCAATTTTATCCGCAACGCTTGCGGGAATAATGGCATATTGCGTCTCGCCGCTGTGATCAGCAACCAGACGCGCGATGGCAAGACGACCACTAATCAACTGAGACTGGGTGGTCTTATCCACCACCATTTTTTTAATCAGATTATTATCGGTGAAGTTAAAATCAATATTGCCTTTTGAAATGACGATTTTGTTCATTTCAATCAGTTGCTTCACCTGCGCTTTATACTCTTTAGATAAGGCAGCTTGTTTTTGTTGTTCGCTCAGTTGCTTATCACGCTCCATCTGCGCTTTTTTATTTTCTTCCACCGCCTCTCTGGCCTCGCGCGCCTGAACGCGTGATTTTTTCGCCGTTCTCTGCACTTTGTCCATTTTTTTGCTGGTGACTAATCCTGCTTTCAGCAGTTGCTCTTGTAAGGAGAGTTTTGTCATTTTCGTTTCTAAATCCGTTGAATAATTTGTGCGATTATAACCGTAATTCCTGAGGCGATACAGGCTACAGAGCCTTTTCCACTTGCGTGCGGAATCGGAGCGTCTTTAAGCGGCTGCTCCGTCAGCAGTATTTATCGCTACAGTTATTACGGAAACTGCCGATAACCTTTCAGTTTCACGCCCGCATCAGTTCCTTTTATGTTGTACCGAACAGGAGAACAAAATGGATGTTTCGCAAATTGCATCGCTGGCGACCGGCCTTAATAGTCTGGATACCAGCACTCAGGTCAACAATATCCTGCTGAAAAAGTCGCTGGATAGTCAGCAGACGGCAGTGACCAGCATGATTGACTCGATCCCCGCGTTACCTGCTAATCCGGCAATCGGTCGCAATATCAATACCACCGCCTGACAGAGACAAAAAAGCCCGCGTGAGTAAACTCAGCGGGCTTTTTGTTTTTTATGACCGCTTACCCTTTAGCGAAATTCGCCTGAATACGCTGTTGCAGATAGTCTTCGGCACTGATGGCCGGATACTTCGCCTGCGGCCCCAGAATTTCGACGTCTTTATTAGCCTGACAGAAAAACGCCAGGCTGTAGCGCGCGCCCTGATATTCGCCGGGCAGCGGACTTCTCACCCGATGGAAATTGGAGGGCAACTGATCGTCGCTCCAGCGCATCAGCATGTCGCCGATATTACAGGTGATCACGTCTTCGCGCGGTTCGATACTGGTCCACTGCTGGCTTTCGCGATCTTTGCCCGGACAAACCTGCAAGCCGCCCTGACCGGGACGCTGGAACAGCAGCGTCAGACAGTCAAAATCCGTGTGCGCACCGGCACGCCACATCCCTTGTTCTGATTGTTCAGTGGCATAGTAGTGCAACATGCGCAGCGTACTCTGATAGGTTTGCTGATCAGGATTGTGCGCCTGCTCGAAAAAGTGTTCGGGGAAACCCAGTCTGAGCGCAAAACAGGAAAGCAATTTCATGCCCAGTTGCCAGCATTGCGATTCAAAACTCAGCATGGTGTCTTTAAAGGCTGGCAGTTCCTGTTCGCCCGGCCACAGCGACTCCATCAGCGGACGGGTGATCTGGTAGGACTCTTTCTGATCCGGCGTTCGGGTCGACGGACGTACCTGAGACTTATTTTCCCAACCGGCGTTACGCGCCAGCGGATACTGCGCTTTGACTTCCTCGGGCAGCGAGAAGAAATCTTCTGTCATGCTGAATGCCTGACGGATGTCGTCCAGCGCAATGCCGTGATTGCTCACCTGAAAGAAGCCGATTTCCACCGCTGCACGCCAGAGTTCGTCGGCGATCTCACTTTTACGGTTTTCGAAATCTGAAAGATCGATGCAACGCACTTCGCGGGTAAATGTCTCTTCGCCCATCGCGCCCATTCCCGCTTCTTTTTCCAGTTCCTGCAATGCATAGCCTTGTGTTTGAGCTGATGATGTGTGAGTGGATTGTGTCATTTTTTTATCCTTCAGATTCAATTAGGTTGACCCGCAGCGCGCTGTTGCAGGGTACGAACGGCAGACATTGCCTCATGGCGCATGGCGTCCAGATCGAGACCGGGAATGACGTCGTTTTCGACGATAACGCGGCCATTGACCATCAGCGCCTTCAGTGAGGCGCGACCGCCGCAGGCCACCGGACCGATTGCCATGTCATGCAGGCCGAAGTAACGCGGGTCGTCCAGCCGGTAAATGGCGATATCCGCCAGCATGCCCACCTGCACGGTGCCACTCTGTTGCAGGCCGAGGATCTGCGCCCCGCCCGCGCTGCCCCAGCGCACTACGTCTTCGATGGATGCCGCATCGCCGCCGCCTTCAAAGGTGCCGCCGTCATAGCGCGGCTTCGCCAGCATGCCTTTTCGGGCGCGCTGCAACAGCCAGGCGGCATGCGCTTCACTTTGCATGTCGGCGGCTTCGTTGGATGCCGCGCCGTCAACACCCAGCGAAACCGGTACGCCTGCCTGTTCCAGCGCCAGCAAATCAGCGATGCCGCTGCCCAGACGCCCGTTACTTTGCGGGCAGTGCGCGATACCGGTGCGGGTTTGCCCCAGCATCGCAATCTCCTGCGGCAGTAACTTAACCAGATGTGCAAACCACACGTCGTCCCCCAGCCAGTCGTGTTCCGCACAAAACTGCACCGGCGTCATGTCGAATTTAGCGCGCGCCGCATCGAGATAATCCACCGTTTCTGACAAATGGCTGTGCAGCCGGATACCTAAACTGCGCGCCAGTTTCGCCATTTCGCGCAACTGCGCACCGGGCGCAGAATGCAGCAGCGTCGTCGGTGCCATCACCACCCGGCGCAGAGACGTCGGTTTCGGATCGTGATAGCGGCCAACCAGCCGTTCCATGTCCGCCATATAGTGGTCGAAATTTTCCGGTCGCAGCGCCTGCGGTAAATCCTGCTCAATCGCCCGCCCCTGCGTTGCGCCGCCCCGGCACAACACAATGCGCATGCCCAGCGCCTCCCCTTCACTGAACAGGATTTCCGAGGTATCGAACGGCATATCCGGCCAGTAAAGATAATTGTGATCCGCCACGGTGGCGCAGCCGGAACGCAGCAGTTCGGTCAGGCCGATACGTACCGCGAGGCGAAAGGTGGATTCATCAAACGTGGCGCGAAAGCGGTAAGGCGTCGCACTTAGCCATGCAGTGAGACTTTTGTTTAGCCCCTGCGGTTCGCCTTTGAGCAATGACTGAAACAGATGATGATGCGTATTGACCCAGGCCGGATAGACCACGCAGTCGCGGGCATCCATCAGGCGCTCGCCGGGCAACGCCGTCAGGGAACCGATCGCCTCGATGACGCCATCACGCACACGGATATCCGGCCCGGCGTGACGCGCGGCTTCTCCCGGCAGACCGGTGAGGATGGCGTGCGCATTTTTAATCAGTAAAGAGTCAGATGACATCGCAACACTCCTCAGGGTTTAACCTGCATGTGCTCAACAAATTCGGTGGTATACGCCTGCTTCCAGTCGGTATCCGCGTTTAGCAGTTTGGCGTTTACCATGAAATCACGGGTTTTCTGCCAGCGGGCTTCGGTCATGGTGCCCCAGCCCTGCGTCGCTGCGTCGCCGCCATCAATCAGGTGGTGCGCTTTGATTTGCTCAACACCCCAGGCCAGCAGGTCATCGGTCATCTTCGGGTTATCCTTTTTGATCAGCGCATTACCCGCCGCCGGGTTTTGCAGATAACTCACCCAGCCTTCCATCGACGCCTTTACGAACTTCGCCATCGCGTCTTTACGGCTGCTGATAAGTTCCGGGCGGGTGATCAAAATGCCACCGTAAGGCGGATAGCCGTGCTCCGAGAACAGGAAGAAATTGGATTTCACGCCAGCCTTCTGCGCCTGAAACACTTCAGAGCTGACATACGCCTGTTGCGCCACGTTCCCGTCGGCGACGAAAGGCTGAATGTTGAAGGTATACGGACGAACCTGAGAATCACTGAGCTGATAACGCGCCTTAAGCCACGGCCACCAGGTCGATTGCCCGGAGCTGGACACCAGAATGGTTTTGTCTTTCAGGCCGTCGAGCGACGTCACGGACGCATGCGTCAGTAAACCCTGCGGGTCGAACTGGAAAGGGGCGGCGATAGCTTTGGCCTGAAAACCACGCTGCACGGATTCGAGCAACTGGAGGTCATAACCGATGATCACATCCGCGCGTTTTGACAACAGTAACTGCATGCCGTTGATCTGCGGGCCGCCGGACTGAATACTGACATCCAGCCCGTAACGTTTGTAAATGCCTGTCGCCAGCGCCTGATAATAGCCGCCCTGTTCAGCCTGCGCGTACCAGGAAGTCAGCAGCGCGATTTTCTCATCGGCCTGCGCCGACAGTGAGAAAGCACCAGCAATCAGCGTGCTCAGCACGCAGCAAGACAGGGGAATGCGGGAAATTGACTTCATTGCTCCTCTCCTAATCATCGCCGGAGGGAGGATAAGCAAACGCGGCTCAGCCCCCCTGACCGGCTCAAAATGAACCGCGAAATGGTTGCTGAGCAATGTCCCGCGCAGTTGCCTGCACTGACCGCTTCTACTCACTTTTAACTATACAAAAACGATGCCAACTTCGCAGATGCGCTTTCCCTGCGCGTTGTCGGGATAAACAGACATCACACCCTGCAACCTTTGATTCATCACAGAGCGTCAGGCACCAAATCAGTGCAAATCAGCGCCGGTCGCGCCCCGGCGTCTGGATCTGGCTGAATAACATCTCCAGTTGTTTGAGCATCATCGAAGCGGCCAGAGAAAGTTGTCGTGAAGGGGCGACGCACAGGGAGAGCGTGAAGGTTTTTAACTGCGGATCGGTCAGCGGAATAAACTGCAGTTCGTCGCTTTCCACCTCATCCATGATATCGAGCCAGCACAGAATGCCGATGCCCATTTTCTCCTTAATCAGCGAGCGGATCATGTGGATGTTATTCGATACCGCGACCTCATGAATCATGTCACCGTTGATATTCATCAGCGCCTGCACCGGCTCGGCCAGCATCAGCGGCGCGGCGGGCAGGATAAACGGATATTCCATGCACTGATTAAAACGCACGCCGCTTCTGCCCCCGAGCGGATGCCCTTTGGGCACAACAACACCCAAATCGATTTCGGCAAAAGCCCGCACCTGCAACTCGCGGGAGCTTTGCGGATTCAGCATCAGTCCGAAATCAGCATCGCCCGACATCAGCGCCTGCTGGATGTCCACGTTGTTCATGGTGGTCAGTGTGAATGAAATGTTCGGATACTCGAGATGCACCTTTTTGAGCATCGACGAGAAAAACTGCCGGTTGATGGCATCGATGGTGGCAATGCGCACGTGTCCGCGCCGTAACCCGCGCAGATCGTCGAGCTGTTCGCAGACACGCGAGAAATCCTTTTTCCAGTTATTGGCAGCATGCAGTAACAGCTCGCCCGCCGCCGTCAGCCGCAGCCCGGTGGGATGTCGCTCAAACAGCGGCATGGCTAATTCTTTTTCAACCCGCAATATCTGCCGGTCAATTGACGATGCGGCAACGTGCAGGGTTTCCGACGCCTTACGGAACGATCCCTGGCGGGCAACCTCAGTGAAGTACAGCAGAAACCGGGAGAATGCGAACATAATGAGTGCTCTCTTTTATGCAACGGGACGTGCGAATCAAAGCGCTGGACGCAACAGTTTTATAACAATAACGTAGCTTTCATTGCAACGGGAACAATCGTTTCACCGCTCATCAGGCCGGCTCCGCGCAGTAATGCGCGTTAGGACAGCGGGTTATGCGGCAAACGGACCGACTCCCCTTTTTATGAATGTTTCACCCGAGTCAATACGGTAAATGACGATGAAAGATGCCGGATTAATCCCTGTCAAAATTAAAACCGCCAATATCAACGGTGTCGGGAATATTTCCCTGCAGCTTGTTGCGCAGCAAGGAAGTTTATTACCGGCTTATTTACCGGGAGCACACATTGACGTTTTTATTCCCGAACTCGGCCCGCGCCAGTATTCTTTGTGCAGTGAAAACAGCAGCGGCGAATATTATGAAATTTGCGTCAAACTGGCGGAAAACTCCACCGGCGGATCGCACTTCATTCATCATCATTTCCGTCCCGGCGATAACCTGATGATCTCGGCACCGCGCAATCATTTTCCGCTGCCACAGGCCGGGCGATATTTACTGTTTGCCGGGGGGATCGGCATCACGCCGTTGCTGGCGATGGCGGAACACCTGGCTGAGCAACAGATTGAATTTGAACTGCATTACTCTGTTTCAGACAGGGAGCACATTGCGTATCTGCCGCGTTTAACCGCGCCTGCCTTAGCGAAACACGTCTTTTTTCATGACAGCAGCGCAAACGATTCCCTGCGCCATACCACGCCACTGAGTTTGTTGCAGCCGGATGAGAATACGCGGGTGATGGCCTGCGGCCCGGACGGATTTATTCAGCGGCTTAAAGACATTATGCAGACCCATCACTGGCAGGAAAATCAATTATCTTTCGAACGGTTCAGTAATGCGAATCTGAATAATGAAGCCGACAGCCAGGCATTTCACATTCAGCTTAACTCCACCGGACAACGTTATTTAGTCGGCCCGCACCAGACGATTGCTGAAATCCTATTAAGTGCCAGAGTCGATATTATGCTGTCGTGCGAACAGGGTATTTGCGGCTCCTGTATTACTGACGTGATCGACGGTATTCCCGATCACCGCGACTGCGTGCTGACTGAAGAAGAGAAAGCGGAGAACACGCAGATAACGCTGTGCTGTTCGCGATCCAAAAGTCCCGTTCTGGTCCTCGACCTGTAATGTCCACGCGGAGCCTGACGATGAACATTCCCACCCCCGCAGCAACACTTAATGGCATCGCTAACGTTCGCCTCCCCGCGTGGTTGCTGCCCGCGAGCTGGCCTTTGCAGGCAGGCGAACCGGTGACGGCAGATGTGCGTTTTGATGCAGGCAAAATTGCGTCCGTGACGCCTTATCAGCCAGAACAAGATGATTTGTGGAACGCGCACGGCGCACTGGCGTTGCCGGGGCTGGTGGAACCCCATGCGCATCTCGATAAAACCTTCACCCTTGCCCGCAGCCGCCCGTCAAAACCCGGTCTGCTGGCGGCCATTGAAACCCTGCATCAGGACCGTCAGCACTGGACGGCGGCTGACATTCGCCAGCGTGCCCGTAAGGCACTGACCTGGGCGGCCACGAATGGCGTGACCCGTTTGCGCACTCACATTGACTGGTTTGACGTGGAGCCACCGCAGGCCTGGCCTGAGCTGGGCGGGATGGCGCAACCGGGCGTCACACTGGAGCGGGTGGCGCTGGCACCGCTGAGTTTTTTCGCCGATGCCGAAGCGGCTGACCGCATCGCCCGCGCGGTGGCACAAAGCGGAAAAGACTGTCTGCTGGGCGGATTTATCCACTCCTCAAACTGGGATCCGGCGGCGATGACTAACCTGATGCACAGCGCCGCACGCTGGCAACTGAATCTGGATTTGCATATCGACGAGGAGCTTTCGCCGGTGGCACACGGCCTGAGCTGGCTGGCGGATTACCTGTCGGAGAGCACATTCAGCGGCCATATCTGTTGCAGCCACGGCTGCGCACTGGCTTCGGGCAGTGAACAACAGGCGCAGGAGATTTTGAGAGTGCTGGCGGCGCAGCGCGTCACGCTGATTGCGCTGCCGATGACCAACCTGCTGTTGCAGGACGCCGTCACAAGTCGCACGCCGCGCCAGCGCGGTATCACCCTGCTGAAAGAAGCACAGGCAGCGGGCATTCCGATGCTGCTTGGCTGCGATAACGTACAGGACGCCTTTTGTCCGGCGGGCAGTTATGACCCGCTGGATACGCTGAGCTGCGCCCTGTTCGCGCTTCAGCTTGAAAACGTTTTTGATCAGCAGTCACGGCTTATTTGCGATGTCGGCGCGCTGACCGGTGAGGCTCAGAACGCCCTGCCACTTGCGCCCGGCAGCGACGCCACGCTGGTTCTCTTTCCGGGCAGCGACAGCCTGACCTGGCCTTTACACAGCGCGGCCCGTCTGGTTATTCACCACGGCAGGCTGACGCACCAACGTACCTGGAATCAGGAGTTATCCCATGAGTCTTGAAGCGGGAGCGGGAAAACCGCTCGCCAAATATGCCGCGTGGCGTCGTGCCGGTGATTTCGTGTTTCTCTCCGGCATTATTCCCGTTAACCCGCAGACGGCGACCATCGTGCGCGGTTTTCAGGATATCCCCGCCGAAGCACGCCTGCTGCTGGGCGAAACCGGCGAATTCTCCACTGACGCCAAACAGGGGCCGGTTCTGGCGCAAAGCTGGTATGTGCTCGAAAGCATCCGCCACACCATTGAAGACGCAGGCGGGCAAATGAGCGATGTGATCAAGCTGGTGCAGTATTTTCGCAATCTCGATCACTTCCCGTATTACAGCCGGGTCAGAAAACTCTTTTATCCCGGGCAGCCGCCGGTTTCCACCGTGGTGCAGGTCAGCGAAATGCTGCCAGATGCAGGGGTGCTGATTGAGGTGGAAGCCACCGCCTGGTTACCCCAGTCCCGCTAACCCTAAAATGTCCGACCACGAGGCACAGCATGATTAACGGTTATATTCCCGCAGCGCGTTTTCTCCCTTTTCTGAGCTGGACGGCCATTGCTGCCCTGCCCGACAAAGCCAACACCGTGATCGTCTTACCGACCGGTGCAATTGAGCAGCACGGGCCGCATCTGCCGTGTTCGGTTGACAGCGTAATCTCCTCCGGCGTGGCGGGTCATGCCCTGGCGCGGCTGGCGGAAGCTATTCCGGCTTACGCTATTCCGCCCATCACCTACGGCAAATCTGACGAACATTTAAATTTCCCCGGTACGCTGACCTTAACCGGCGACACGCTGTTGCAGACGGTTTTAGAAATTGCCGAATCCCTGTATCGCGCCGGATTCCGCAAGCTGCTGATGATTAACGGTCACGGCGGACAACCGCAGGTGCTGCAAATGGCTTCGCGGGAAATGCGCCTGCGTCACGGCGACATGATCATGATCCCTCACGACGTGTTCCGCGTGCCCAACGTGGAAAATCAGTTCCTGAGCGCGCAGGAGCAGAAAATGGCGATGCATGCCGGTCACAGCGAAACCGCTGTAATGCTGGCGCTGGCACCGGAATGTGTTCACATCGAACATGCCGTCGCCAATTATCCGCCGGAATTCCCGTGCCCGACGCTGTCATCGGGACGCCCTGCCGCTGCCTGGGCTTCCTATGATTTTGGCCCGAGCGGCGTCATTGGCGACCCGACCGGCGCAACCGCTGAACAGGGTCACGCGATCCTCGATTCGCTGGCGGCAAGCTGGGCGCAGGCGATCACCGAAATCCATCACATGCAATGGAAAGCCCGCAGCGAGCCAACCTGGGGAAAACACCACTGGAACGGCTTTGTGCAAACCAGCTTCACTCCTCCTTCGTCTTCTCTGGCCTCTGAATAAAGGAATTCTCAAGATGAAAACACAGCGTCCCTTCACTTACAGCCTGCTGGCCGTGCTGCTGGCCGGGGTTTCCACCACCAGCATGGCGGAGGAGAAATTCACCTTCCTGACCAACTGGTACGCGCAGGCGGAGCACGGCGGTTTTTACCAGGCGCAGGCCAAAGGGTTGTACAAAACCGCCGGTCTGGATGTCAGCATCAAAATGGGCGGCCCGCAGGTCAACGTGATGCAACTGATGGCCGCCGGACAGGCTGACTGTACGCTTGGCGATAACGGCCAGGCGCTGGAAACCTGGCAGGCAGGCGTGCATGCGGTGACAGTCGCGACGGTATTCCAGCATTCGCCGACGGTGTTTATCAGCCACGACAAAGTGGAGAAAGGTCAGGAACTGAAAGACAAAACCTTCCTGCTGGCCACCGAGGCATATACCTCTTTCTGGCCGTGGGCGAAGAGTGAACTGGGGCTGGGGAGTGCCAAAATCCGCCCGTACACCTTCAGCGTGCAGCCGTTCCTGGCGGACAATAATCTGGTGCAGCAGGGTTATGTCACCTCGGAGCCTTTCTCGATCGAAAAAGGCGGCAAACCGTTCTACGTCTACATGCTCAGCGACTGGGGTTACCCGCCGTACGGCAACTCGATTATCTGCATGGCGGATACCGTTAAAAAACGCCCGGCAGCGGTGGCCGCTTTCGTGAAGGCCTCGATGCAGGGCTGGAAGGAATACTTGCAGGATCCGGCCGCAGGCAACCAGCTTATCACTCAGGCCAACCCGCGTATGGGGGCAGACCAGATTGCCTTCGGCATCGCACAGATGAAGAAGTATGAGCTGGTGACCGGCGGCGATGCACAAACCGGCGGTATCGGCATCATCACTGAACCGCGTCTGAAAAAGACCTGGGACATGCTGGTGAAAAACAAGCTGATCGACGCGGATAAAGTGCCGTTTGAGCAGACTTATACCCTCGACATGATCAAAGACGCGAAGGTTATGCCATGAATTCAGCCCCTAAACTGACCGTGATGAGCGATGTCCGCTCAGCCAATCCGCCGCCCGTGCCTGCTATCGAAGTGCTGTCGGCGGAGAAAATTTACAGCAACGGCACCCGCGCCCTTTTGCCGGTCAATCTGACCATCAATCAGGGTGAATTCGTCACCCTGCTCGGCCCGTCGGGCTGTGGCAAAAGTACGCTGTTAAAAATGGTCGCCGGGCTGACGGAACCCAGCGACGGCAAACTGGTGCTGTGGCGGCGCGACAGCCGTGAAAAAGCGCAGGTGCCGCTGTCATTCGTGTTTCAGGAAGCCACGCTGATGCCGTGGAGCAACGTACAGAACAACGTGCGTTTGCCGCTGGATCTGGCGGGCGTGCCGCGAGCCGAAGCTAATACCCGCGTCAGTGAAGCACTGGAACTGGTGGGGCTGGGGAAATTTGCCAAAGTCCTGCCGCGCGAACTGTCAGGCGGCATGCAGATGCGCGTCTCCATTGCCCGCGGGCTGGTGACGCGTCCGAAACTGCTGCTGATGGATGAACCTTTTGGTGCGCTGGATGAAATCACCCGCAACAAGCTCGACAGCGATCTGCTGCGCCTGTGGCGGGAACAGGGGCTGACGGTGGTGTTCGTCACGCATTCGATTCACGAAGCGGTATTTCTGTCGCAGCGGGTGATCATGATGGCCGCCCGTCCGGGGCGGGTAGTGGAAGATATCGCCATTAACGAACCCTTCCCGCGCAACGACGATTTCCGCGTCAGTCCGGCATTTTCACGCTATGCGAAGCAGTTGCAGGACAGCCTGCTGCAAGCCAGCCAATCGGGTATGGAGTAACGCTATGCAAACTCAAAAATCCTCTCCGTGGATCAATAACCAGACCTTTCGCAAGGTGCTGTATCCGGCTGTGGTCGCGATTGTGGTGGTCTTACTGTGGCAGGGCTGGGTGAGTTATTTCAAAATTCCCCAGTTTCTGGTGCCTTCGCCGGTAGTGATGCTGGAAAGCCTGTGGACCAACTTCGGTACGCTGACCATGTCACTGCTGTTTACGCTGAAAATCACTTTGATCTCGTTTTTGTTGTCGATAGTCATCGGTTCGGTCGTGGCTTTCGTGCTGGTGCAGAACCGCTTTGTTGAAACCGCGTTGTTCCCGTACATCGTGTTTTTACAAGTGACGCCGATTGTCGCTATCGCGCCGCTGATCATCATCTGGGTCAAAGACACCACGTTGTCGCTGGTGGTGTGTTCGACGCTGATGGCGGTGTTCCCGATCATTTCTAACACCACGCAGGGGTTGCGCAGTGTCTCGCCCGGCCTGCTGAGTTATTTCCAGCTCAGCCGCGCCAGCCGTCTGCAAATCCTGATCCGCTTACGCATCCCTTCTGCGCTGCCGTATTTTTTCGGCGCACTGCGCATTTCCAGTGGCCTGTCGCTGATTGGTGCCGTGGTGGCTGAATTCGTGGCGGGCACCGGTGGCAATAACACCGGTCTGGCCTACCAGATATTGCAGGCGGGCTATCAGCTCGACATCCCGCTGATGTTTGCCGCCCTGCTGTTAATTTCACTCACCGGTATCGCGCTGTTTGGTGTGATGTCGTGGATTTCGAGGCGCGCCCTGAGCGCCTGGCATGAAAGCGAAGCCGTGCAATCTCATTAACCTCATTCATTTTGGCAGGAAGAATATGGACAGCGAACAACGTCAACAGGCGCTCGCCCTGATTCAGCAGGCGCTGCCTGATCTCGACTGGACTTTACAGGCGCCGAAGGTTAAACGCCTTTCCCGTGATTTTCACTGGTTCAGCCCGCTGCTCAAGCGGCAACTGGAAGACAAACAGGCCGATGCTGTGGTCAGGCCGCGCAGCGAAGAAGAGCTGATTTTGCTGGTGAAAGCCTGCGTTCAGCACCAGTTACCGCTGATTTTGCGCGGCGGCGCGACCGGCAACTACGGCCAACTGGTGCCGCTGGAAGGCGGAATTCTGGTGGACATGACCGGGTTTAATCAGGTTTGCGAACTGGCTAACGGCGTGGTGCGGGCACAGGCGGGGATCCGGCTGGCGGAGATTGAAACCCTGACCCGTCCGGCAGGCTGGGAACTGCGCTGCATGCCCTCCACTTACCGGCTCGCCAGCCTGGGTGGCCTTTACGGCGGCGGCTTTGGCGGTATCGGCTCCATTAACTACGGCCCGCTCGGCGCGCCGGGCAATGTGCTCAGCGTAAAAGTCATGACCATGGAAGCCGAACCGCGCATTCTGCATGTGCCCGCTCCACAGGCGCTGCTGCTGCATCACGCGTATGGCAGCAATGGCATTGTGCTTGAGGTTGAACTGGCGCTGGCACCGGTTCATCAGTGGATTGAACGGCTGGACGTGTTCGACGACTTCACCGACGCACTGGATTATGCCAACGCCTTTGCCCGTTCACCGGGGCTGGTCAAACGCCAGCTCGCGCTGTTTGCCGCGCCGATCCCGTCTTATTTCAGTCATCTGAACGGGCATTATCAGGCCAGCCAGCATGCGGTGATCAGCGTGATTGCGCAGGAAAGCGAAGGTTTTTGTGCCGGTCTGCTGGAAAAGTACCACGGGCACAGCGCAGTGCGTCAGTCTGCCGACGCGGCGCGTGAGGCTAATGCGTCGCTGATGGAATATTGCTGGAACCACACCACGCTGCACGCGCTGAAAATTGACAGCACCCTGACCTATTTACAGACGGCGTTTAATTATACGAATTATCGCCAGCAGATTATCGATATGGCGGCTTTGTTCGGCGACGAGGTGATTTCGCATATTGAGTTCCTGCGTGACAATGACGGCAATATCACCGCCAGCGGTTTACAACTTGTGCGTTATTCCACCGAAGAAAGACTGAACGAAATAATGAAAATCTTCCGTGATAATGACGTGAAAATAAATAACCCGCATGTTTATCGCATTGAAGAGGGTAAACAGGGAGAAATTAAACCTGACGTCGTTTCGGTTAAAAAGTGTCTTGATCCCGACGGGTTACTTAACCCCGGCAAGCTCAGGGGCTGGGAGGTACGCGACACCCTGGAATTAGATAACGATCCCCTGTTATTGCGTGACTGAAAAAAAGCCCGATTAATAAAATTTAAGCGGGCTTTTGGCTTTCAAACGGTCAGTTCAGATCAAAGCTCGAATCTGTCCAGATTCATCACTTTGGTCCAGGCGGCGACAAAGTCTTTCACGAACTTCTCTTTGGCGTCACTGCTGGCGTAAACCTCCGCGTTGGCACGTAATATGGCATTCGAGCCGAACACCAGATCGGCACGCGTGGCGGCGAATCTGACTTCTCCGCTGACGCGATCACGACCTTCGAAACGCTCACCGGAGCCATCAACAGGTTTCCATTCGGTACGCATATCCAGCAGGTTGACGAAGAAATCCGTGTTCAGCTCACCGGTTTTTTCCGAGAACACGCCCAGATTGCTGCCGTCGTAGTTAGCCCCCAGCGCACGTAATCCGCCGACCAGCACCGTTAATTCCGGCACGGTCAGGGTCAGTTGCTGAGCCTTGTCGATCAGAAGATTTTCAGTCGATGTATTGGCCGTTTCGCCACGGTAGTTACGGAAACCATCCGCTTTAGGCTTAAGCAGTTCGAACGACTCAATATCCGTCTGATCCTGACGCGCATCCACCCGACCCGGCGTGAAAGGCACGTCGATGTCGATATGAGCCGCTTTCGCCGCCTTTTCAACACCGACCGAACCGGCTAAAACGATCACATCCGCCAGAGACACCTTCTGGAATGACTGCTGGATAGCTTCCAGAGCAGGCAGTGCGCGGGCAGCAATGGCATTCACTTCCCAGTCTCTTTGCGGACGCAGAGCCAGACGCGCACCGTTCGCACCGCCGCGTTTGTCACCGCCACGGAAGGTCGACGCTGACGCCCACGCCACCGAGACCAGTTCACTGACGCTCAGGCCGGAAGCGGCAATTTTTTCTTTAAGCTGCGCGATATCGCCAGCCGTCGGGTGATAGACCGGCACCGGCAACGGATCCTGCCAGATTAAGTCTTCCTTTGGCACTTCCGGCCCGATGTAACGCGCTTTCGGCCCCATATCGCGGTGGGTCAGTTTGTACCATGCACGGGCAAAAGCTTCGTTAAAGGCCTGCGGATCGCCGTGGAAACGACGGGAAATTTTCTCGAATTCCGGATCAAAACGCAGCGTCAGATCGGTCACCAGCATGGTCGGTTTGCGTTTTTTTGAGGTATCGAACGGATCAGGAATAATGTCCGGCGCATCAGCGGCTTCGAACTGAATCGCCCCTGCCGGGCTGCGGGTCTGCACCCATTCATATTTGAACAGGTTTTCGAAGAAGTAATTGCTCCACTGCGTCGGGGTTTGCGACCAGATCACTTCCAGGCCGGAGGTGATGGCATCTGCGCCGACACCGGTTCCGTGACTGCTTTTCCAGCCCAGGCCCTGCGATTCAATCGGTGCGGTTTCCGGGTCAACACCCACATTATCGGCCGGACCTGCGCCGTGCGTTTTACCCAGCGTATGCCCCCCGGCGATGAGCGCGACGATCTCTTCATCATTCATGCCCATATTACCGAACGTGGCACGAATGGCCGGCGCAGCCGACGCCGGATCACCACTGTGATTCGGCCCTTCCGGGTTGACGTAAATCAGCCCCATTTCCGTTGCGCCCAGCGGCGATTTGGCCAGATCTTCAGGATGGCGGTGTTCCAGCCAGGTGGTTTCATCACCCCAGTTAATGTCCAGATCCGGTTCCCAGACGTCTTCACGCCCGGCACCAAAACCAAAGGTGCGGAAACCGGAGTTTTCCAGCGCGACATTCCCCGCCAGAATATACAGATCGGCCCAGGAAATTTTCTGACCGTATTTTTGTTTCACCGGCCACAACAGACGGCGCGCTTTATCCAGACTGACGTTGTCCGGCCAGGAGTTTAACGGGGCGAAGCGCTGCTGGCCGCGACCGGAACCGCCGCGTCCGTCGACGGAGCGATACGTCCCGGCGCTGTGCCATGCCAGACGGATGAACAGACCGATGTAGCTGCCCCAGTCCGCCGGCCACCAGGGCTGCGACGCAGTGAGCACCCCTTTGAGGTCGGCTTTCAGTGCGGAGTAATCTAATTTGGCAAATTCTTTACGATAATCAAAGGATTCGCCCAACGGGTTTGAGCGATTTGAGTGCTGATTCAGCAGGTCAACCCTGAGCTGGTTAGGCCACCAGTCACGGTTAGTTGTCCCGCCGCCAGAGGCTTTATTTGAGTTTCCTTCATGGAAAGGACATTTACCGGCACCGGCTTCTCTGTCTGCTTCAACAATTGGCTTTGCGTCGTTTGCTTCTTCATCAATAGAACTGCTCATGCTCACACTCCTGTTATGTAGTCTCATTGCTACTCTATACGCGGATTGAAACCAGTCACATCTGAATCACCCTATGTATTTGATAGATTTTGCCTTAGGACTTATACGCGCTTTTTGCGGGTTTTATCACCAAAATGCCACCCGCTCTGATTATAGAATAGCCCCTGACTGACAGAGGTTTCTCTGTCAGCGTCTCAAAATGCAAAAAGCCCGCCTGAGTTTCCTCATGCGGGCTTTGGGTTTCTGAAACTTTCTTCAGCGATTATTCACGCCAGCCCATTTCAGGGGCGACATATTTGAGGATTGACTCAATCACATGCACGTTGTAATCGACGCCGAGCTGATTCGGAACGGTCAGCAATAAGGTGTCGGCTTCGGCGATCGCTTCATCCTGCTTCAGCAATTTGATCAATCTGTCCGGTGTCGCCGCATAGCTGCGGCCGAAAATCGCCCGGGTTTTCTCATCGAGGAAGCCGACTTTGTCGCCATCATCGCCGCTGCCGCCAAAATACGCGCGGTCGCGGTCATCCATCAGGGCGAAAATACTGCGGCTGACGGACACACGCGGTGTACGCTCATGCCCCGCCTCAGCCCAGGCCTGACGGTAAGCGCGAATTTGCTGCGCCTGCTGAATATGGAACGCCTCACCGGTTTCATCATCTTTCAGCGTGGAGCTTTGCAGGTTCATGCCCAGTTTCGCCGCCCAGACGGCGGTAGCATTCGAGCCCGCGCCCCACCAGATACGTTCACGCAGCCCGGCAGAATAGGGTTCAGGGCGTAACAAACCCGGCGGATTCGCAAACATCGGTTGCGGATTAGGTTTCGCAAAACCTTCGCCGCGCAGGACATCAAGCAGTTTCTCTGTATGACGGCGCGCCATATCGGCTTCCGTTTCGCCTTCTTCCGGCTGATAACCAAAATAGCGCCAGCCGTCGATGACCTGCTCAGGCGAACCACGGCTGATACCGAGCTGTAAACGCCCCCCGGAAATCAGATCCGCAGCGCTGGCGCTTTCCGCCATATACAACGGATTTTCATAGCGCATATCGATAACGCCGGTACCGATCTCAATCTTGCGGGTTTTCGCGCCGATGGCTGCCAGCAACGGGAAAGGCGACGCAAGCTGGCGCGCAAAATGATGCACCCGAAAATAAGCGCCATCGGCCCCCAGTTCTTCGGCTGCGACAGCCAGATCGATAGATTGCAATAAGGCATCAGCCGCCGAGCGCGTGCCCGACTGGGGGGATGGCGTCCAGTGCCCGAATGATAAAAATCCAATCTTTTTCATAGCGTCTTCATCCTCATAATCTGTAAACCGGTGCCCTGTCTCTGTCATGCGGAACAGGGCTTAGTGATGGGTTTACTTTACGCGACTCAGGATGAGAATAAATATCATTTGTTTAACATACTGATTCAGTTTATTTGATTAACAACAGGGGATTTTTGCGGGTTCTGGCAGCAGATGCCTCGCCACGACGCATTGAAGGTCATCGTCCGCGGGCCAGACCGCCCACAAGGTAGTGGGTTATTTTGAGGAAACGAAAATGCAGCGTATTCATGTCGGTAGCACGGCAAAAATCGTGCTGATGGGATATGCACCTGCGCTGACAGGCCACGTGGAAAGCATTGGTCGCGGGATAGATGATAGCAATGACGCACCCGGTAGCCAGGGCCTGCCGGATGTAGAGTCCACGTTTAGCTGGGTGCGACTCGCTCTGCGTATTCCGGTACGCATCCATATTGATCATCTGCCCAACGGGTTACCGGTGCAGGCGCAGCATACTTGAGACAGAAGATAGCGCAGAGATAAAACAGGCCAGCCCGAAGACATAGACGGCGAACTGTGCCCCCGCCTGCCCCGTCAGTCCGTTCAACAGTGCAATAACCATCGCGACCAGCGCCGCACCAATGGATTGCCCTGCTGTCCTGGCGGTCGACAATACCCCCGAGGCCGTGACCGTTCGGTTCGGTGCCACATTCGAGAACATCTCTTTATTATTCGGCGGCAGGAACAGTCCATAGCCAATCCCGCAAACCGCCACGCGCCAGAGAAAATCATTCACCGTCGCCACTTGCGGCAACAGAGCCAGAGATCCTAAACCCAGAGAGAAAATCACCACGCCGGCTGTCGATATCTGGGTAGGATTTAAACGATTGGACAGTCTGCCCGCCACCGGGGCGCAGATTGCAACGGCAACCGGCCACGGTGTAAAGATGAACGCCGATTCCAGCACCGAATAGTGATAGGCATGCTGCAGTACAAAGGGCAACCCCACCAGCGCCATCCCCTGTGCCACAAACATTGAGACAGAAGAGATCACCGCAAAGGTATACCGCCTTGAACGGAATATATCGAGCGGCAACAACGGGCTTTTTGAGCGCGTCTGCACGCTGACAAAGATGGCCAGCAGCAGCACCGAGGCGGCGCCGCAAAGCATGAGTATGCGGCTATCCCAGCGCCCGATCTGATCCACAGCAATGACCATCAGCCCTAAAGCGACGGCTGAGGTCACCGCACCTCCCCAGTCGAAGCCTTTTTCCTTCTCAGTATCGACGCCCAGGGAGATCAGGGAGAAGACAATGGCAAGTGCACCCAGCGGGAGATTGATATAGAACAACCATGGCCAGTCCAGATAAGAGATGATCAGGCCGCCTAACGCAGGGCCGATGGCCGTCCCCACCGCAAAAGCCAGCGCGTTCAGCCCTAAAATGGTGCCCAACGTATGCGGCGGAAAGATAACCCTGTACAGACCCAGCCCGACGCTGATCATGACCGCATAGCTCACCCCCTGAAGTATACGCATGGCAACCAGCATGCCGAAGGTCGGGGAGAGGCTACAGCCCAGCGATGCCAGCGTAAACAGCACCATGCCCGCGGTGTAGAAGCGCCGCTCCCCTATCCTCGAACCCAGCGATGCACAGATCAACATCGTTGCAGCGCTGGCAACCTGATAGGCGTTGGTCACCCAGATGACAGAGGCTGAATCTACCCGTAAAGCCTCCGCAATAGAGGGCAAGGAAATATTGACGATGGAACTGTCCAGCGCCGCCATAACCACGCCAATCAAAATGGCGGCAGCCGCCAGATAGCGCCTTGGCGCCTCAAATCCTTGCTCTAAGGGACTACTGCTTACCAGCGACATATCCTTATCATCCTATATTGAATTGAAATTACGCACAGAGGCTTTCAGCCTCAGCAACCGGTCCTTCGAGGTAGGCCAGCAGGCCCAGCATCAGCACTTCTTCCGGGCTGGCAACAACGGGAGAGCGCGGCGCTTTCCAGGGCTGTTTACTGCCGTTGATGCGGATACTCCTCAGGAAACAGTAGGTGGTGAGGACATAGAACCGGTTGCGCATACTTTCCCCCATCAGCGGCAGCAGGCCGGAAATACCGCCTAACTCAGGGATCTCGCTAAGAATGCTGCCGTAGTCCGGTTTCGCCAGCACGAACATCAGTGCATCCGCCATCGGGACCATTTTGACTGCATCCTTTACCTCTGCCGCAAGCTCATGCCAGAACGAAAAAGCAAACCGCGAGAAGCCGAAAAGCGGATCCAGCCCGCGTACGGAAAAGTCAGGGTCAATGAAACGTGTCTGAGCATGCTCCTCGTTATAGAGCACATTGCCGAAGTGAAAATTGAAATGGGCTTTTTCTACCGATCTGAACTCTTCAGTCCGGGCCAGCTCCAGCGCTCTTTCATAGACTTCCCGGGCCGTGGTACTGAAACGCACCCCGTTAAGCAGAATAGGTTTATCAAACAGCTCATGAGCGAAGCGCGTGCCTTCCCACTCTTCCTGTAATCTGGCGGGCATCTCGTGGGTTATTGCCGACGAGGTTTCTGATTCCAGGCTGATCGCTTTCTGTACATTTTCCAGTGCGTTTCTGACGATCATCCTGCGCTCAGCCAGCGACCGTTGTTCGTCAAAGACGATCCTGGACAGCGGAAGGGAATCCATCTTCTCGAGAATATAAAATTGCCGCCCGGCTGCCAGTCCGTCGTGCAAGACCGGCACCATCAGTTCCGGATAAATATCGTGCAATGCCCGGATCTGATCGACTTCGGCTTTCAGTTTGCCATTGAACATTTCGGACATGGCCGTCTTCACAACGAAGCCTGAACTCAAAAAATCTACAGTATGTGAGCTTGTCATTTTTCAATCCCCTGGAAAGTTGCCACTGGCAGGCCAAGCGCGAGGCTGCGCGCTACAGCACGTACCACAGCGCTGTAGCCGACGGTGTTGTTAACAAACGACTGGATGATGACCTCACTCAAATTCTGACTGGCCAGATAGGCTGGCCGGAGAATGAGCAAGTGATTCTGATCGGAAAGAATGGTTGAACACCGGCGCTCAAAGGCATATGCACGGCTTCCTAACGGCGACCGCGATGCTTTCACAACATGAGGATGCGTCCCGCTCACCCGCTCAATCGCCGCCTCAATGAGACCGGGGGTTAACGCACCGCCATCCTTAACGATGAAACGGTTAATCTGATAGCCGGGGGCATGCACAGGCGCGCGTAATGAAACGGTATTCACTAACGGTGCCCAGGGCATCACCTTGTCCTGACTCATGGCAATTTGTGAGAAGCTCGGACGGAGATTGTCGCGCGCATCCTGCAGGCGTCCTTCAAACGATCGGGTGCCGAGTACACCGTTAGGCGTATCCGGATGCACGATATCGGTTTCAATCGACACAATATGCGAGGCGTTGCATTGGATAGATCTGAGCGCCTCGGTGAGTACGCGCAATGAGGCATGCATACCATTGGTCTGACAGGAGCCGAGGCAATACATGCCCGAACCGACCACCTGGCGTTGTATCGTGTCGATATCATCGCGGGTCAGATCTTCCAGACAGCCATAGATACTCGGCAGTTCGTTGGCCTCTGCAACGCCCAGCACCACGTCCGCGAGTTCTTGCATGTTGCGGGCGACGGGGCTGTTTTTGTCCATATCCAGCTTGCTGGTTGCGATAAAGCCAATGTCGAAGCGACCTGTCTGCGGAGGAAGATCTTTGGCAAGATCGCCAAAGAAAAAGTGAACCTCACGACCGTCGATTCGCAGGGTGTCATTATCGATAATGTCGATGTGAGACTGGATGCCGGGATGCGCCATCGCCAGACGGGCCACGATGCCATCTATCGGACGCAGTTCAGGATAATGTTTATCTAAAGAAGGAGGATTCGTGACGACGGTTTGAATAACAAAACCATCCTTCGCCGGATCATTCTGAATCAGCAAATTCGCGCCGATCTCCGCTCCGCAACCCACTAATATGGCTTTTTTCACTTCATCACCTCGCGCTAAATGAATATAGGTAAGTGTGTTAAATGCGGCCTAGTCCCAGGAGAACATTTTCAGCAAATCAGTGACGGACATGGCATCAAGCTTCGATTCCGAAATCAGGGTTTCGGCCAGAATATGGGCGCGGTCACGCAGCGGGCTGTCTGAAAGATTCAGATGGAATTTCGTCAGCAGCGCCCCGAAACACTCTTCACGGCGACGAACATGGCCGAGCGGATATTCAATGGTTTCGGAGATCTCTTCAGTCATGCCATGACACTTCAGATAGAGCGCATTGGGAATGGCGCGCTTATCAGGGTCGTAGTAGCTCTCTGTAAAGGAAGGGCGTTCAGTGCAGGTGATTTTCAATCGCAGTGCATCCAGTTGAGGATCGCTGGCGAGCGGTTCGTGGAAATCTTTAATCGTCAGATTTCCGGTCTGCAGCCCCACGGCAACCATGTACTGGAGACAGTGATCGCGATCGGCGGAGTTATTCAGCGGCCCTGATTTATCAATAATCTGAATCGCCGGTCGGGTTGTTTCTACCCGCACATACTCGATGCTCTCAGGCGTAAACCCGGCTGCCAGTATCCGTTCCCGGAGGTTAATGGCCGCTTCTACAGCAGTCTGGGCGTGGTACTCAGCGGGATTGGGAACCTTGAACAAGATGTTCTTAATGACAAAATCTGACAGGTTGCGCGACAGATTGAAGGGTTTGCCCCGCAAAACAGCATCATTGAATCCCCACCGGCTGACCGTCAGCGCGGTGGGATAACCCATTTCGCCGGTTTGCGCGAACAGCGCCAGTTGCAGGCCACGCGCCGTGGCGTCCCCGGCGGCCCATGACTTACGGGTACCGGCATTTGGCGCATGCCGGTAGGTTCGGAGAGAGTGACCGTCGATAATAGCGTTGGACAGTGCACTCAGTGCCTGGTCTTTTGACAAGCCGAGGAGTTGAGCTGAGGCGATGGCAGAAGCCACTTTCACCAACACCACATGGTCAATCCCCAGCGCATTAAAACAGTTCGACAGACACAGCACGCCGTGGATCTCATAAGCACGAATCATCGTATTCAGGACGGCTGTCATATCAGCGGGCGGCTGATTACCGTCAGTCAGGCTATGCCAGGTTGCGGCAGCCAGGATGGCCCCCAGATTATCGGACGGGTGCCCCCACTCCTGCGCAAGCCAGGTGTCATTGAACTCCAGCCAGCGGATCATCGAACCGATATGAAAGGCCGCCTCGATCGGTCCCAGTCTGAGTCCGGTAGCGACAACCGGGACACCCGCCTGGCTCTTGCTGAACTGAGCGCTGCCCATCAGTCTCAGACAGTCGTGATCGGCAGAGGCGGCAATTGCGCAACCTATCGAATCCAGCAGACAATAACGCGCCAGGCGTAAAGTCTCATTATCAAAGGTTGTCTGCTCATAGGCGTAGTCAACCAGCTCAACCATTACCTCATCAAACTTTGCATGCGCCATATTTCACCCCATAAACAAAAATGAATTGTTGAAATACACGTAATTGAGATCCGGTAATATATATATCCAGATAATAGAAATAGACAACGCGTTGATTTATATGAGAATACTCTCCATCACTCATAAAATCCTAATGGGCATGGCAATAAAAGACCAGCGAATAAAATCGAGGCATTCATCGAAAGTATTGATGCCCTGACAAAATGCCTGCTGAGGAGGACGGGAAGTTCAGGGAAATGAGCATGAGTTACAGAGCATGAAAATAAGCACAGTCTGTTGTTGAAATTCGTAATTCAGAATTAATGTCTGCCGGAAAGGTAATAATAATGACACGCACCCAGATGTGGCCACGCAGTGCCCGCAGTTGTAGCCCGGAGCGGAGATTTTAAAACATAGTGACAAACTCACTAATACAGAATATAAATAATTGTTGTGACGGTGAACTAATTTTTAGCATGAGGTCTCAAATGAAGCTAAGTGAACTTCTTGCGTTCGTGACAGTCGTGGAGACAGGGAACATAACCCAGGCAGCCGAGCGTCTGAATCGCGTGCAATCGAGTATTTCCCACCGAATCAGGAGCCTGGAGGATAATCTGGATGTCACCCTGTTAGATCGAAAAACCGATGGGTGCTCACTGACTGCGCAAGGCCAGATACTTTATGACTACGCACTTAAAATATTGAATCTTGCGGATGATTGTAAAAACAACATTTCCCACTCCAAAAATAGCCAGCTGAATATGCGTATTGGCATAATCGAATGTCTACCCCCCTATATTGTCAGTTCACTGATCGATTTAGGTCATGATTTGGGCTGGAATATCGATATTTCGATTGGGAACACTATAAGCTTGCTTAATGCCTTCGACCAAAACGAATTTGATGCGGTAATAATCGGTGCAGGTTTTTCAAACACGCAACATGCGCGCTCCATATTACTCTCCAGCGAACTGGTTATTATTACAGAGAAAAATTACCCCACCATTAAAGACATCTCCAGTCTGGATGGCGAAGTTTTTTTACTCAGCAGCAAAAAATGTGCAACCACTACCCGCAATTATAATGTTCTGTTTAATGAAGGGCATATCACGCCTAAGCGGGTGGTAGAATGTGGTTCCTATCCCGTACTGTTCTCCAGCATCGCTGCCGGCAAAGGCGTATCGTTAGTTTTACGTTGTTCGATCAGCGGCGAGGTACAAAATAAGATAAAAATTCATGAACTCAGTGGCCAGTTCAATGACTTCAAAATAGAGCTTGTTTATCGTACAGATTCACCTTATCTGGATAGCACTAAATTCAGAGGCATAATGACCTCACTTTTTCAGGATCCCCGGCTGCACAATATCGGTTATTAGGGCATTCGTAGCCCACACGTACACTCCCCATGTTAGTGAAATTCCCTCATCTCAAATACAAATGGGAGAGCATACATCTGCCGTATGCCCTCCCCTCCCATAAGCCCGCTCTCCCCCGATCATCGTATTCTGACGACAAGATGATCAATACTCCGTTATCCGTTATGAAGGTTTACGCAGAGCCACTAAGGCTTTCGCTCTGCACTTCTCCAGTATTAATTTCATCACGGGCACTTCAAAGTACTTATATAAAAAAGAGGCAAATGAGACGGATAAAACCAACGCGACGGCGATAAGCGCAATTCCCTCCGGTAAGCTAAACTTTCTTCCTGCCGTAAGATTCAAAAAATAAAAGAGCACTAAGAAATGAACCATATAGAAGGAATAGGATATTTCTCCTAGCCACACCGATGTTTTACTGTTTAACAGAGTGTTTCGGTATTTTAAATCATCACCCGCAATCGAAACGATTAATAAACACACCGGGATGATGAAAACCACGCTCATACTGAACTGGTAAGGGATATACATGGAACCGATGTAAGTTGCTGCAAGCAGGGTAAACGACGCCGTTTTCGTCAGCACGAGCATTCGTCCGTTCATCAGCAGCCGGGCTGCAAACATACCGGCAAGGAATTCAAATATGCGTGATGGGGGAAAAATATACGAAACCCAAAAGTGTTGCTGCGAGATCGGAAACGCCCCCATCATCTTGTCCGGCTCAACCCAGAGGTAAATATATGTTTGAACCAATAAGGATGCCGCCGTTACTATTATTAATCCGGCTAAATCGAATTTTTCAGGTATTGTCTTTATTACTCTGAAAAGAAAGGGGAAAGAAAGATAAAACATCGCTTCTATACAAAGAGACCAGCTGGGTCTGTTACCGACGAAAAAATAGTGAACATCATCAACCCAGGTATTCAATAACAGAAGGTTTGATGACCAAATTTTATATTGATAGATACTCATGGCACCAATAATGAATGCTATAGCCCAGGTCAGACAATGTGTAGGGTAAATCTTTGCAAAACGTCGCAGGTAAAAATCTCCCACGGTGTCATTATCTCTCGCAGACCACACCATAATGAATCCACTGAGTATGAAGAAATATGAAACGCCGAGCCAGCCCGCTTTACCCACAATAACGGTGAAAATGTGCTGTATGGTTGGATCTGAAAAGGGAGCGAGATCGCTGGGTAGCGATGAATGAAATAAAAAAACTAATAAAGCCGCCCAGAATCTGCTTCCGGTAAGCGACGGAAGTTTGATCTGCGGGGGTAATTTCCCGGTTGTTATTGGCTGACTCCCCGCCATTTCAATGGCGTCAGCATGAATAGCATCAATACTTATTTCTCTGTTTATTGCAGGATTCATGGTGTTCCCCCTGAGGATAGTATTTTATACCGGAAGATTTATTCAGTAGCATAGCGACAATGTTACACAGCAAAAATAAATAGCGGCAAAGCAACTTAAGCAGAGCCTGACCGGTTACCAATAATTAACCGTTGCGTTGCCGGTCAGGAAATAAAGTATTTTCAGAGCAGAACGTTCTGATGAAAGTTTTAACTAGTGGATATCGACGGTCACGTATCCGGATTTACGTTTTTCAATATAACCAAATCCTTGTTCGCCAAAATGCATACCGCCGACAAGAACGCTGTCCGAGCTCACGCTTTCAAGTATGCGGGAACGTGTCTCTGCCGCCATTTGAGGATCATAGTCAAAGGCAATGGCAACATCCGGTTTTAGCAGTTGAATATGAGGAAAATGAACAATATCACCCCAAATCAACAGGCTATCTCTGTTACCCTCAATCCGGTAACCTGTATGACCCGGCGTGTGACCTTTCAGCGGGATCGCAAAAACACCAGGAAATACCTCGCCTTTATCGATGAGACGAAGATTTTTCTGATACTTTTTGAATATACTTCGCGCCAGCAGGAAATTGCCTTTTACGCGGTCACTGACGGCAGCGAAATTTTCATCATCTTGCAGATAATTAAATTCATCGCTGTTTATGATCAATTCGGCATTAGCAAATACAGCCTCACCCTCTGCGTTTAACAATCCGCCAATATGATCAGGATGGGCATGTGTGAGTAATACCGCGTCAATATTGCCAGGTTGTATCCCCAGCAGATCCAGATTAGCAACCAGTTTGCCGCCCCAGCCCTTAACGCCTCCTGCCCCGCTATCGATAAGAATATTTTTACCCTTCTGGCGGACTAAAAAAGTATTAATATGCACCGCATTGAGTTCACTGACTTGTGCACTGCGCTGAATTTCCTTGCACTCGTCCTCATCCACATTTGAAAGCATCCCGAAGTCAACATGCAGATATCCATCACTTACCGCAGTAACCGATATATCGCCGAGATCTCTTGTTGGAAAATTAACATTCATAATCCGTTCCTTAGTTCTTTGCATAAATATTACCCGCTTCAAAAGAGAAACAGCGAATTCTCGCTATGACTCCTGTCTTCTCCTTAATTAATAAATCAACCTGATGCATGAATTCATCCAACACCGACAGGGTTCGGAAAACTTCCTGTCGTAGTCTTGCTTCGAAATAGACCGGTGTGCCAAAACCTATCTCTGCGGTGAGGTAGCTGATGTGAATATTATTTTCTTTCGCTTTCAGGATCTCTATGGCGAGACGGGCTAAAGCCGTTGAAAATTCCGCAAAAGCCTCTGCATCTAACCGGTGGCTTGCAGCGGTATAGAGAGTAATACTGGGCATCTTCGACTCCTTCGAATGGATATTTACGCCGTCAGGTTGTTTTATACGGCTCTGACAGACACTAATCGCATGCTTTTTATGACATCGGGATTGACCACCGTGCCAATGTCCGAAGCCCCCCGGCGGAGTTGGTCAATTAACTCGATGCCACTCGTGACTTTCCCAAAAGCAGTGTAATTCTGGTCTAAAAAACCTGCCCTCGCGGAGGTGATGAAAAACTGATGACGGGCGCTGTGCGGATGCCGTGATCTGGCCATGCCGACGGTACCGCGTTCAAAAGGCAATCGGTTAAACTCTGCGGCCAGCACCGGTAATTTCGTGTAATCCAGCCCTGTATCTTTTATCGGGTCACCCGTTTGTGCCATAAAGCCTTCTATGACCCGGTTAAACGGCATGCCATCATAAAATTTAGCCTGTACCAGCGATTTTATGCGTTCAACATGCCCGGGGGCCAAATCGGGAAATAAGCGGATGCTCACGGTTCCACTCTCCAGTTGCATCTCGATAATATCTCTCTGAGCCATTACCCCTTTGAAGGCAGCCGGAAGCATTGCAACACCCGCGCACAAGCCCAGGCTTCCACCAATAAATAACCGACGATTCATAGAATTTACTCCGTTCGCGCATCAGACTTTTCATCGTCTGCCATGCCAGATTTGCTCATTAACAGCGCCCGTACGTCCTTCAGGTGCTGACTTCCTGCGCTGATTGTTAATGCGTATTCTTGTTATCAATGAACGAGATGATTTCATCAGTGAGCGCTTCGGGTTGCTCATAATTCGGTAAATGGGCGGCGCCGGGTAGGGTATGCAATTGGGCATTGCGCTTGTCGGCCAGACGTTGCGCGTAGTCCGGAGGCGTAAGTTGATCCTCACTTCCTCTGACCACCACAGCCCTTACCCCCGGAATATTCATATCGGTCAGATCGGTGTCGGCGATGGCATAAGAGCAACCCGCGAAGGCTTCAACCGAAGTGCGGCGCAGCATCTGTTTCATACCCTCCGCGTAGGGCGAGTCGATAAATTTCGGTGTGACCCATTTGCTCAGAATCCCCATTTCGAGATGTTCAACACCGTGGTGAAATACATCCTCAGCCCGGGCGCGCCAGAGCGAAGGCGGAGCGGCATTCACCAGTGCAGTATCCACAATGATCATTCCCTGAACTCGTTTGGGGATCTTGAACCCAATCCATTGCGCTATTGTTCCGCCGATTGAGACCCCGGCAACATAAAACTCATTGATGTGAAGATGATCCAGCGCCGCCACGACATCGTCGGCCAAATCTGACATTGAAAACTGCAGAGAATCGACTGCGCTTAATCCATGCCCACGGATGTCCAGGCGAATAACACGATAACGTTCACTCAGACGCGGCATTTGCAAATCCCAAAGGTGCAAATCCGTCCCCAAAGAATGAAGAAGTACCAATGTCGTTGCATTGTCAGAACCCTGCACATCGACGTGCTGAGTTAATTTAAGTGGCCGGATAAACATTTAATACTCCATATTCTTTTTGCTTCTGTTTCGTCGGCTCTCCGTCACGCATTACCTGATCCGACGTCTCGTCCTGCTTATAGAACCATGAATTCTGCTACGCCATAGTCGCAACGTATCCATAACGACATGCTGATATTATTTTTTCAGTTTCATGCAAATAAATTTTTTCGTTATGAGGGTCAGCCTTAAATACGTTGTTAACGCTGTTATTATTAAAACAATTCTTATCGTCGCTCTAATGGATAATTTCGATATCACTATCGAAATTGTAGATACGGGGCGGATCTTAATAGGGGAAAACGTGGCGAAGGAACAGACTGACCGGGGAAATGCTGCGCAGCAGGAAATGCAGGCAATAATTTTTCTGCACGTTGTTCGGTATGCCGCTGATAATAAAAAGCCCGCACAAGAGAACGGGCCTTTTATACATCAGTGTTTGATGAAATTACACATGGGCGATTTTCTTCGCATCCAGCGCTTTATGAATAGCCGCTTCCAGTTCGTTGATTTCAAACTTCGCCACGTAACCGTCGGCGCCCACTTTACGCACGTGATCTTCGTTGGCGCTGCCGGATAATGAAGAGTGAATGATCACCGGAATATTTTTCAGGAATTCATCACGCTTGATATTGAGCGTCAGCGTAAAGCCATCCATTTCCGGCATTTCCAGATCAGTTAAGACAAAGGAGATTTTATCGGAAATGGGCAGCCCCTGGGCTTTGCATTCTTCGGCCATTTTGCGGATTTTATTCCAGGCTTCCAGACCAGTGACATGCATCTGCGCCGGAATCTCCATCATGTTCAGGCCTTTTTCCAGCATCTGACGGGCAACTTTAGAGTCTTCGGCGACAATCGCCACCGTACCCGGCTTGAGTTTAAACGCGCTGGTTTTCTTCTTATCCATGTTGATATTGCTGTTCGGAATAATGTCATGGAGAATTTGTTCAACGTCGAGCACCAGCGCCAGACGGTTACTGGATTTATCGCTGTCCAGACGCGCAATACTGGTGATGTTGCGGCTCTTCACACCGGCTTCGGCGGCCAGCACCTGACTCCATTCAAGACGCACAATGTCGTCTACGGATTCCACCGCAAACGCCTGGGTGCTGCGCGCATATTCGGTGACCAGCAAAATGTTCAGGCCGGTTTTTGGTACGCATCCCACCACCGCAGGCAGGTCGATGACCGGAATAATTTCGCCACGGATGTTCGCCATGCCCATCATCGGCGAGACCATTCCGGCGGCTTTGGTCAGCGTGGGCATCGGCACGATTTCGCGCAATTTAAAAACGTTGATACCAAAAAGTTCAGATTGCTCATCATCCGGAGAGGTCCCCAGACGGAACAGCAAAAGCTCAAACCGGTTTGATGAAGTGAGATTGGTTCTCTCATCAATTTCTTTCTGAAAATTATCCATACTTTCCCCATGCCTGTTGTTATTCGTTTTTGACTATGTTCGCGCTGTACGTCATTCGGAAAATAAGGAATTCCATTCTCTTTTTTCTCAGAGGGACATTCTTTATATCGGCCGCTCAGGAGGAATTCTTTATAGCGGGGAGAAAATTGAAGGGAAAGCACCCGGTATCACGGGAATACCGGGCAAAAAGGGTCAGCCGCCGATTTTCACCAGCGTCCGGCCCTGAATTTTATTGTTCAGGAAATCGGCTGCGACAGCCGGAGCTTGTTCCAGGGTAATTTCCGTCGCGGCCTGCTGATAAAAGTCATCCGGCAGCGTATTCAGTAAACGCTCCCAGACGGCAGCACGGCGTTCAGCGGGAACCGAAACCGAATCCACCCCCTGCAAACGGACGTTGCGCAGAATAAACGGCATCACGGTCGTCGGCAGGTTAAAGCCCCCCGCCAGACCGCAGGCCGCCACGCAACCGCCGTAGTTGGTTTGCGCCAGCAGTTTAGCCAGCACTTTGTCACCGACGGTATCGACCGCACCGGCCCAGACTTGTTTTTCCAGCGGACGGGTCTCTGCAAAATCATCGCGGGAGAGAATTTCGCTGGCACCCAGTTTACGCAGATAATCATGCGTAGATTCACGGCCCGTCACCGCAGCCACGGTATAACCGAGTGTATGCAACAAGGCCACCGCCGTACTACCCACGCCACCGCTGGCACCCGTCACGACCACGGTGCCGCTTTCGGGTGTCACGCCCGCTTCTTCCAGCGCCATGACGCACAGCATGGCAGTGAAACCGGCGGTGCCGATAATCATGGCATTGCGCGCAGCCAGACCTTCCGGCAGCGCGACCAGCCAGTCACCTTTGACGCATGCCTGCTCCGCCAGACCGCCCCAGTGCGTTTCGCCAACGCCCCAGCCGGTGAGAATGACGGATTGCCCGACGGAGAAACGCGGGTCGTTGCTGCGGCTGGCATGGCCCGCAAAATCAATGCCCGGCACCATCGGAAACTGACGAATGATTTTGCCTTTCCCGGTGATGGCCAGTGCATCTTTGTAATTCAGCCCTGACCAGCTGATATCAACCAGTACGTCGCCTGCCGCCATGTCCGGCAGCGCAATCTCTTTCACTTCGGCCAGCGTGGCCTTGTCTTGTTGTTCCAGAACCAATGCTTTCATTTTTTTCCCTTTATGATTTCAGGAGATTAAAGTTTTTGTCATGAGGTATGCGATGACTCACGTAATGATTGCAGGTGCTATTTTTTGAATTTATGGCCGACGAGTTTATGAATGAACAGGTGACTGCAGCGTATGACGGAAATACGCCCAGAACTGATCCAGCGGTTCGGCCGAGCGGTACAGTTTTGCGCGCATCACCGCGCCTTCCCAGCCAGACCAGAAAATCTGCGCCAGTTGCGCAGGCGGCATGTCTGATGCGATATCTCCGGCCTGCCGGGCTTCTTCCAGACAGGTGGCAACACGGCCTTCCCATTCGCCCAAAATCGTTTTGAGTTGCTGCGAAAAATCTTCCGGCAACAGCGGGGATTCCTGCAATAAATTGCCGACCAGACAGCCGCGTCTGAACTCAAACTTCGCCATTCCCTCACCGGCATGGGTCACAAACGCACCGATGCGTTGCAGCGGTGACAACTCAGCCCTGAGCAGAAACTTGTCGAGTTTGTGGGCGAAAAATGAGCCGTAAGCCGTCAGAACGGCCATGCCGAAATCCTGCTTACTTTTGAAATAGTGATAAAACGATCCTTTCGGCACCGCGATGTTTTTAATCACCGCGTCGATGCCTGCTGACAGGTAGCCCGTTTCGGTGATCACTTCAAGCCCCGAACGGATCAGCGCTTCACGCGTATCATCAAACTCGCGTGCCGTTCTCGGCGGACGCCCGCGGCGCGGTTTGACTGGCACGTCAGGTTCAGTAGAAAGCTCAGCACTCATCATTTAGACCGATCGTTTTTTAATTGCAGAAAGCCTACGCCCAATTTTTTAGGCGGGCAAGTCCGTGAATGTTTTTACAGGGTAAAAAGTCCCGGACCTAAAAAACCTGCAAAGCAAAAAGCCCGCCCGGAGTTACCGGAGCGGGCCTGTGATACAGCATGAGTATGTTGTAACTATTTTTCGTTCACTGTCTCGCGGCGGGTTTCCTGCACGCTATAACGGTTGGTTTTGAACGGAATATTCAGGCGCTCACGCAACGTCGTTGCCTGCGAGGGATGCCAGTAGCCACGGGCTTCCAGCACCGGTAACACCAGCCGGGTAATGTCGTCCAGCGCTTCGGTCAGTACCGGTCCGCTGATGATAAATCCGCTGGCACCGCCCTCTTCCACCCAGCGGATCAACTGGTCGGCGACCGGTTCTGGCGTGCCGAAGAATTCGCCGCGCGGCAGCGTGGTCTGATACGCCACTTCACGCAGCGTCAGGTTTTCCTCCCGCGCCAGCTTCTTGATGCTGTCGGTGGTGGAGCGGAAAGTGTTTTGGCCTAAATCGCCCAGTTCAGGGAACGGGCCGTCCGGCGGATACTGGCTGAAATCATGGTGATCGAAGAATCGCCCGAGATAGGCCAGCGCATCGTCAAGTGACAACAGCGACAGAAGATACTGATATTTGGCCTCGGCTTCCTCTTCGGTTTTGCCGACAATCGGGCTGATGCCAGGGAAAATACCCACCGGATGGCGGCCATTTTTGCTGACCTGTGCCTGTAATTTTGCCGAATATTCCTGTGCTTCTTCCAGCGTCCGGGCGTTAGTGAAAACGGCATCGGCAGATTTACCTGCCAGCGCGATACCGGCATCCGACGCGCCAGCCTGGAAAATCACCGGCTGCCCTTGCGGTGAACGCTGGATATTCAGCGGCCCTTCGACCGAGAAAAACTGTCCCTGATGATTCAGTTTATGCAGCTTCGCCGCGTCGAAGAACACACCACTTTCGCGGTCACGCACAAACGCGCCGTCTTCCCACGAATCCCACAGCCCCTGCACCACGCTGATGTATTCTTCAGCAATCTGATAGCGCAGCGCATGTTCAGGATGGTCTTTGCCGAAGTTTTTCGCCGAACCGGCCAGCGGCGAAGTCACCACGTTCCAGCCCGCCCGTCCCTGACTGATGTTATCTATTGACGCCAGCTGACGTGCGACGGTAAAGGGATCGCTGTAGGAAGTGGAAATAGTGCCCGCCAGCCCGATGCTGTGGGTAGCCGAAGCCAGCGCAGACAGCAACGCGACAGGTTCGAAACGGTTGAGGAAATGCGGCAGTGATTTTTCGTTGATGTGTAATCCGTCGGCCACAAACAGGAAATCAAAACCAGCCGCTTCGGCGCGCAAGGCTAAATCACGGAAATAGGGGAAATTGACACTGGCATCCGCAGGCGCTTTTTCGTGACGCCACGAATTCATGTGGCCGCCGGCACCGTGCAACATCAGACCCAGCTTGATACTTTTTGAATGGCTCATGAAATCTCCTTAAAGCTGGCCAGCCAGCAATTCGATGGACTTCAGCCGCACACCGGCTTCAGTCAGTGGAGTGTGAATAACAAATTCGTTCACGCACAGGCGGCGCTGAATATCGCGCAGTTGCTCGTGGATATCGCCCGGCGTGCCGTGCAGCACGCTGATTTGCTGCTGTTCGATATGGTATTGCGTCGCACCTGACTGCCGCACAAAGGCTTCAGCCTGTTCGCGGGAACCGACCGTAACGTGCCGGTCGCCCAGCGTGACGCGAAAATTATGCTGGCCAGTCACCAGTTCAGCGGCCTGCTCGCGGGTTTGTGCCGCCAGCGCCGCCAGACTGACCAGCGCCTGCCCTTGTCCGGCGGAATATTCGTGGAAGGCCAGCACCGATTCGGTCATCACTTGCGCTGAAGCATTGATAAAACCGGCGAAGACAAAGTTCCAGCCCAGTGACGCGGCCAGACGCGCGCTTTCTTTGCTGGCACCGAGCAAAAATCGCTGCGGTGCCACCGGCGGACGCGGTAACGCACGGGCTTCTGTGCCCGCCAGATGGTCATCCAGATGCGTGAGATAATGTGTCAGTTGCTGTAACTGCGCCGGGAAACCAGGCGATGATTCGGCCGGTGTATGGGCACGCAGCGCTTTGGTTGACAAGGGTAAACCACCGGGCGCTTTGCCGATGCCGATATCCACGCGATCCGGCGCCAGTGATGACAACAGATGGAAATTCTCTGCCACTTTATACGGGCTGTAATGTTGCAGCATCACACCGCCGGAGCCGATCCGCAGCCGGGAAGTGCGCGCCAGCAGCCAGGCGATCAACACTTCCGGCGAGCTACCGGCCAGCTTTTCAGTATCGTGATGTTCTGACACCCATAAACGGTGATAGCCCAGTTTTTCTGCTGCCAGCGCAAAAGTCAGCGTGGCGTCTAGCGCCTGCGCTGCGGTCTGCCCGTCATTAATCGGGCTTTGATCTAATAAACTCAGTCGGTAATTCACCTGCGCATCCCTTTTTATCCGTTGTGATAAAAAGAGTTCCACGAAATAAGTTCAAAGCTAAATAATAAAAACACGTTTCTATAGTCAGTATTTTGCTATGCAAGGCACTGTGCAAAACGACTATAAATTATAGCGACTGAGTATTTAGTGATTGGCTTCTGTCTGACTAGCATGGAATGACTTGCTACATATCTTTAACAATCATTTTCAGACAATAAGGTTATTTGCCATGAGCATTTCACTTGCCGAAGAAACGAATAGCATTGCCCCCCGACATGAGACAGGACTGGAAGAACAACTCATCGCTTATCGCCGTGAATTACATCAGCATCCTGAATTATCCAATCAGGAATTTGTGACCACGCAAAAGATTACCCAATGGCTGAATGCTGCCGGGATCCGCATTTTATCGCTCGGGCTGAAAACCGGCGTGGTGGCTGAAATTCGCCCGGCACACGGCCCGGTTGTTGCCCTGCGCGGTGACATCGATGCCCTGCCGATTGAAGAAGCCTCCGGTGTGCCGTTCAGTTCGCAACAACCCGGCGTGATGCACGCCTGCGGCCACGATTTTCATACCTCTGTTATTCTCGGCGCGGCCCATCTGCTTAAAGCAAGGGAAGACCAGCTACCGGGCCGCGTACGGTTGTTTTTCCAGCCTGCGGAAGAACGGTTTGGCGGTGCGTCGCAACTGATTAAAGCCGGTGCACTGGAAAACGTTGATGCGATTTTCGGCCTGCATAATGCGCCAGAACTGCCGGTCGGCACCTTTGAGACAAAAGGCGGCGCATTTTATGCCAATGTGGACCGCTTCCAGATAACCGTGACCGGCAAAGGCGCGCACGCCGCACATCCGGAAGAAGGTACCGACAGCATTGTCACCGCCAGCCACATTGTGACCGCGCTGCAAACGGTGGTCAGCCGCAACGTCAGCGCTCAGGAGGCGGCGGTAGTCAGCGTCACCCGTATTGAAGGCGGCAACACCTGGAACGTATTACCCCAAACCGTGGAACTGGAAGGCACGGTGCGCACCTACAGCAACGGGATCCGCGAGCAAATCCCTCAGCGGATACGCAAGGTGATCAACGGGGTGGCAGATGCGCTGGGGGCGAAGGCCGAACTGCACTGGTTTGGCGGGCCGCCAGCGGTGGTGAATACACCGCGCTGGGCAGACTTTGCCTTACAGGCCGCTGCGGAATTTGGCTATAACGCGCAAGTAGCGCAGGCGCAGATGGGGGGCGAGGATTTTGCATTTTACCTGCATCATGTGCCGGGTGCGTTTGTCAGCATCGGCTCGGCCAGCGATTTCGGCTTGCATCATCCGCAATTTAATCCTGATGAGTCGGCTATTTACCCGGCGGCGAATTATTTCCAGCAACTGGCAGAAAAAGCGCTGAGTGAATTAACCGGAAAATAACCTTTTCATACCTGACTTTATTTCCTCACGCCCGGATATTCCGGGCATTTTTCGTGCAAAATTTCCGGCGAAATGTATTTCCACTTTATCTCTTTGATTATTTAATTTTGTTGTTTTACATCCCTGTAACACTCGGGAATAGTGAGAGCGTCACCTCACGGTCATCACCACTTAAAATAAGAATGCAGGGTAAAAATAATAATGATGAAACATAGCGTAACCATCACAGCCACCGCCATCGCGGCAATATTAAGTTTTTCATCAGCGGCATACGCCGCGCCAGGTATTGATCTGATTGCCAATGAAACGCCGGTGAATACACCGAAAAGCCCGGAAGCCGTGGCAAAAATCCCGGCCAACTTTAAGTTTGTCGAACCGGGTACGCTGACCGTGGCGCTGGCTGTGCTCGGCAGCGCCCCACCCTTCGGGCTGTACGCCCGTGACAATAAAACCGTGATCGGCAGCGAGGCGGATATCGCCCGTCTGGTCGCCGACGGTTTAGGCCTGAAACTCAAAGTGGTGCCGGCTTCATGGGAAGACTGGCCGCTGGGCGTGACGTCGGGGAAATACGACGCAGCCATCTACAACATTACCGTCACCAAAGACCGTAAAACCAAATTTGATTTCGCCACCTACCGCGAAGATACCCTCGGTTTCTATGTGAAAAGTGACAGCAAAATCACCTCGATAAAATCCGCACCCGATATCGCCGGTAAACGCATTATTGTCGGCTCAGGCACCAATCAGGAAGCCGTGTTGCTGGCGTGGGACAAAGAAAACCAGGCGAAAGGATTACCGGCGCTGAAACCGCAATATGTCACCGATGACGCTGCCGCGACGCTGGCTATCCAGTCCGGTCGCGCCGATGCCACGTTCGGCCCGAACGTCACCGGCGCGTACAAAGCGTTGCTGACCGGTAAAACCAAACTGGTCGGCACGGTGCCGGGCGGCTGGCCGAAAACCGCCAATATCGCCGTGACGCTGAAAAAAGGGAATGGCCTGGTGGATGCCGTGCAGGCGTCGCTGAACAGCGCTATTGCCAGCGGAGCGTATATCAAAGTGCTGGACCGCTGGGGCGAAAGCGTCGAGAAAATCGATCACTCTGAAATTAACCCGCCAGGGCTGGGCGACTGATCAGGAGCAGAAACGATGAGCGAAGATATTTTCATTCAGACCGTGCCGGAAGACCCGCTGATTGCGCCGGTCATCGAAGGATTATTCGGTGAATACCGCGACCGTTACGGCGATTTCTTCTCGAGCCAGCCGCCGGAAGATGACAGCGTGTTTTCCGCGCCCGATGGCACCTTCATTGTTCTGCTGAGAAACGGCGCGCCCATTGCAATGGGCGCGTACAAACGCTACGACGAACAGACTGCCGAACTCAAACGCATCTGGACTCACCGCGCGCTGCGCCGTCAGGGACTGGCACAAAAAATTCTGCATGAACTGGAGCGTCGCGCAGCCGCGTACGGTTACCGGCGGGTATTTCTCACCACCGGATTCCGCCAGCCCGAAGCGGTCGGATTGTATTTGTCCCACGGTTATCAGCCGCAATTCGACACCCGCCTCGATCCGGAGGTCTATTCCCGGCCACCGTATGACGGGCGCCTGCCGTTTACCAAAACGCTGAAGGCGGACGTGCCGGTCACGTCATCTGCAACGTAACAGAAAGAGAAAATAATGAGCGAAAATGCCCCTTCATCTGTGAATCATCCGCCGCTGAAAGTGGTGCCCGCGCGCTATCCGTGGCGTCTTGCCGGTGCGGTTTTTTCGGCGTTTATTCTGCTGGGCATCATCCAGTCGATTGCCACGAATTCCCGCTGGGAATGGGGCGTATTTCGCCAGTGGTTTTTTGACCCGGTGATCCTGTCCGGG
Source organism: Rahnella sp. WP5 (assembly GCF_000745615.1). NCBI lineage: Bacteria > Pseudomonadati > Pseudomonadota > Gammaproteobacteria > Enterobacterales > Yersiniaceae > Rahnella > Rahnella sp. WP5. Next base: position 182,042 of record NZ_JQJR01000011.1, read on the forward strand.
CTTGGCAAAACTCTGTTGCTCACGCTGCTGGGCACCCTTTTTGGGGTGATTTTCGGCACGGCACTGGCCCTCGCCCGCCTGTCGAAATCCTATTTACTGAACGCACTGGCCTGGGGGTATATCTGGCTGTTCCGTTCCCTGCCGTTGTTGCTGGTGCTGATCATTCTCTACAACTTTTCCTATCTCTACGACAACCTTTCGCTCGGCATTCCGTTCACCACGATTTCCTTTTTCAGCACCCCGACGGTGGATTTGCTGGATCAGTTTTCCGTCGCCGTGCTCGGTCTGTCGCTGGTGCAGTCGGCCTATACCGCCGAGATCATTCGCGGCGGGATTTTAGGGGTAGAACACGGCCAGCATGAAGCTGCGGCCGCGCTGGGATTACCGGCCTACCGCCGGACCTTCCGCATCATTTTGCCGCAGGCGTTACGTTCAATTCTGCCGACCGGTTTTAACGAAGTGATCAGCCTGGCGAAAGGCACATCGATTGTTTACGTCCTGTCGATGCCGGAACTGTTTTACACCGTGCAGGTGATTTACAACCGCACACAGCAGGTGATCCCGCTGCTGATGGTCGCCACCATCTGGTATCTGCTGATCACCACCGTGCTGTCGGTTTTGCAGTATTACGTCGAACGCTATTTCTCCCGCGGCACCGTGCGTCAGGTCGCGCCGACACCCTTGCAGCGCCTGCGTCAATGGCGCGTCGCCCGTTCTTAATAAAGGGAAAGCACTATGTCAGAAGCCTTTGATTTATTCGTTAACCGCCCGCAGGAAGCGCCTGTTGAGCAGCTGTTTCCACGCAAACCTCAGGCTGCTACCGTCGGGCGCATCGAAATCAATAATTTGAGCAAATACTACGGCGCGCACAAAGCGCTGGATAACGTGAGTCTGCGCATCGAACCGGGCACCGTGACCGTGATCCTCGGCCCGTCCGGCTCGGGGAAATCGACCCTGCTGCGCACGATTAACCATCTTGAGCGCGTCGATGAAGGTTTTATTCAGATTGACGGCGATTACATCGGCTACCGCCGCAAAGGCGATACGCTGTATGAACTGAAAGAGCGCGCCATCCTCAAACAGCGCACACATGTCGGTTACGTTTTTCAGAATTTCAATTTATTCCCGCACATGACGGTGCTGGATAACATCATCGAAGCGCCGGTGGTTCACGGTCTGCTGAGCCGCAAAAACGCCATCGCCCGTGCCTGTGAACTGCTCGACACGGTCGGTCTGCGCGAAAAAGCGCACGCATGGCCGCGTCATTTGTCCGGCGGACAGCAGCAGCGCATCGCCATCGCCCGTGCGCTGGCGCTGAATCCTAAAGTCATGCTGTTTGATGAACCGACGTCCGCCCTCGATCCCGAACTGGTTGGCGAAGTGCTGGATGTGATTAAGAAGCTGGCGCAGTCGGGCGTCACGCTGGTGGTCGTCACCCATGAAATCGGCTTCGCGCGCCAGGTGGCGGATCAGGTGGTGTTTATGGTGGATGGTCGCGTGGTTGAAAGCGGCGCTGCCGCACAGGTGCTGGAACGGCCGGTTCATGCCAGAACCCAGGCTTTCCTGGAGAAGGTGCTTTAAGACTGGCAAATTTTGGTTTTACAGTGGCACTGAATGCCTGATTTAGACGCCTGACCGAGGAAATTTCAGTTTCTTACGTGCAGTGCTCACATTTGACGCACTGCGCCGAAACCGCCCGGGAGGGAGAAGTGCTTTCTCCCTCCCGGATCTCCCTTCGCTTTTTCAACCAGCACTCCGCTCGCTGGCTATGTTTCAGGTATCACCGCAACAGGCTGGAACCTCTCATTCAGCAAGCTTTCTGAATCGCCCGCAACCCACAATCCGTATTTTCCCCGTTTACCAAACGCCATTTTGGAATACACTTCATTCCTAAATTTCATACTCCGTTTTGTGGCGCAGATCACATCTTAATTGTATGATGAATACATTATTCAACTGGGTGATACACCATGAGCACCGCAATCTCTCTGGTATTCCAATATGTTCGGGCGTTTATTCTGATTTATCTCTGTTTATTCGCCGGGAATGCGATTTCATCTCTTTTACCGCTCACCATTCCCGGCAGCATCATCGGCATGCTGATCCTGTTTGGTTTGCTTTCAACCCAAATTCTGCCGTTCAAATGGGTCAAACCGGGCTGTAATGTTCTGATTCGCTATATGGCGTTGCTGTTCGTCCCTATCGGCGTCGGGGTCATGAATTATTACGAGCAACTGCGCACGCAGTTCGGGCCGCTGGTGGTGTCGTGTCTGGTCAGTACCCTGATTGTATTGCTGGTTGTCGCCTACTGTTCCCACTATATCCATGGCGAACGCGGTGCGGTGACGGATAAAGCGGAGGATAAAAATGATTGATATATTGTGGTCGCTGCCGCTGACGCTGGTGGTGTTTTTCGCCACCCGTAAGCTCGCTATTAAACTTAAAATGCCGCTGCTCAACCCGCTGCTGATGTCGATGGTGGTGATCATTCCCCTGTTGCTGGTCACCCATATCCCTTACGCACGCTATTTCGCGGGCAGCAAGATCCTCAATGATCTGCTGCAACCCGCCGTCGTGGCGCTGGCGTTTCCCTTGTACGAACAACTGCATCAGATCCGCGCCCGCTGGAAATCCATCATCAGTATCTGCTTTATCGGCAGCGTGGTGGCGATGGTGAGCGGCACCGCGATTGCATTATGGATGGGAGCAACGCCGCAAATTGCCGCATCGGTATTACCGAAATCCGTCACCACGCCGATTGCCATGGCCACCGCGCAGTCGATCAATGGTATTCCGGCCATCAGCGCCGTATGTGTGATTTTCGTCGGCATCCTCGGCGCGGTCTTTGGTCATACGATTTTGAATGTTCTGAAGATCACCACCAAAGCCTCACGCGGGCTGGCGATGGGTACCGCATCACACGCACTGGGTACCGCCCGCTGCGCAGAAATGGATTATCAGGAAGGCGCATTCAGTTCACTGGCGCTGGTGATTTGCGGCATCATCACCTCCCTGCTCGCCCCGTTCCTGTTCCCCGTCCTTCTCGCCCTCTTCGGTCATTAACCCATAACGGGCACAGATTCCTCTAACGGGTTCGGATTGTATCAAGGCGGCAACTGAGCGAATCCCCGGGAGCTTACAATAAGTAAGTGACTGGGGTGAACGAAGGCAGCCAACGCAGAGACAATTTGAAGCAGGACGAGGAAAAAGTGTATGTCACTTAAACCTTAGAAAAAGTGACATACAAAGCTGAAAGTACCCGGTTTAAGTACAGTCAGAAAAGAATCTGCCGGTCTGCCGTAAAAGCAGACAGGCAGCGATAACGAAGAGATGGAGCCTGGCGCGTAAGCTTACGCGCCGGAGAGTATTACGAATTCATCTGGAACAGTGACATACCCTGCATGGCGCTGTAGGTCTTATAAGATGCCTGAAGCGCAACCTGCTGCAAGGTGTAGGTCGAAATTGCTGAGGTCCATTCGGTATCGACCAGATTACTGAGTTTGGTCGAGTTCGATACATCGCGGTTGTCGCCCAGTGTATCGAGATTATCCAGTTCGGACATCTGCGTACCCAACTCTGAACGTACGGAAAGCACGTTGTTGAGTGAGTTACTCAGGCCGCGGTTAGCTTTATCGATGGCATCGGTGTATTGCGTATCCGTGGTGTTATCCGCCGATGGCGTTCTCAGCGCAGTCAGCGCACCGTCGATGGTTTTGAATAAATCTGATTCGCTCGGAGAACCGTCCGGTTCGGCTTTCGCATCACCGGTTAAGGCATTAAAAATCTGGTTACCGGTATGGTTGATGGTCATGGTGCGACTGGTATCAACCTGCTGAGTAATAGACGTCGTGCCCCCGGAATAGGTTACCGCACCCGTTGTGGCGTCCTGCGTATAAGGCGGAGTATCACTTTTGTAACCGGCGAAGATGAAGCGGCCGTTACCGTCGGTGCTGTTCGCCAGGTTCACCAGTTGCGATTTCAGGCTGTCCAGTTTTGTCGCCAGAGAAGAACGGTCGTCATCGCTTAAAGAACCGTCACCGGCCTGAACGATCAACGTCTGTGCATCCTGAATCGTCGAGGTCACGCTGCTTAAAATCGACTCTTCCTGACTCATACTCTGGTTAGCAAAGGTACGGGCCACGGAAAACTGGCTGTTCTCCGATTGCGCCTGACGTACCAGCACCGCCTGCGACGCCGCCAGCGGGTCATCCGAAGGCTTGCTCACTTTGCTGCCGGTCGACAACTGTAAACCGGTCGCCTGGAAGCGGTTCTGACCATCCAGTACCGCATTCATGTTTTGGTTGTAAATCATATTGGTACTAAGACGCATGGCATCAGTTCCTTATCAGTTCTGGGATCAGCGAATGTTGATGATCGCGTCGAATATCGTCGAAGCCGTCTGCACGACCTGCGCGTTCGCCAGATAATATTGCTGGTAACGTTGCAGATCGCCGTATTCTTCATCGAGGTTAACCCCGGAGATAGACTGCTGTTGAGCGGTGAGCTGCGTGACGATATTCGCCTGTGAGGTGCTGGTGGTGGTCAGCGTGGAAACCTGGTTACCCACGTTACTTACCATGCTGGCGTATGCGCCCGACAGGGTGGATTTACCTTCCACCAGTTTCGCAGTTTGCAGATTCAGCAGTTTCTGCGCGTTGGTGTTGTCACTCACGCCGCTGTCTGCCGCACCCGCTGCGGCGATCAATGAAGAATCACTGATAGCCAGATTCATGCTGCCCGCAACATTGCTGACCGTTTTGATGGTGATGCTGTCATTGGTATTCGGCGTGCCGGTGACGGAAACCGACAAGCCATCGAAATTCATCGTCGGATCACCATTGCTGTCGGTGCCCGCCGTCGGGGTGATTTTTGCCCCGTCGGAAACGCGGGTTACATCCCAGCTGGTGCCGTTGTAAGCCATAGTGTAATCGCTGGCTTTCACCGCTGCCGTGTCGGTATATGCCACGCTCAGTTGGGCGCTGCCGGTATTTTTGGTGTTGCTGACCGTGGTCGCGCCGGTGAAGGAGAAGAAGTCCGTCCCCGCGTCACCGTTGAGGTCAAAACCGGCTTTGTTGGTGGTATTGAAGCTGTCAGACAGCGCCAGCGCCAGTTGCCCGAGCTGGTTAATGGCCGGTTCCAGGTTGTCTTTACGGAAAGTCAGCGTGCCGCCGAGCGAACCGGTGGTCAGACGGCTTTCCTGAATTTCAGAAACCGAACCGTCCGGTTGGGTCATGCCGACCGTCAGTTTGGAAGGATCGGCACTGGACGGCATCGCAACCACCGTTTTGGCGTTGCCGCCGCTCACCAGCGGCGTGCCGTTGGCGAATGAAATATTGTAAGTATCGCCGTCCTGCTGGGTCACGACCACACCGGTGACGTTGTTCAGCTGACTGACCAGTTGGTCACGCTGATCGAGCAAGGCGTTAGGTTCCTGTCCGGTGCTGCCACGGGTCGCGGTGATCTGACTGTTCAGTTTGGCAATCTGCGACGCATAGGTGTTGATCTGGTCAACATTCTGCGTGACTTGCTGGTTAACGGCGGTATTCATGTCATTCAGGTATTTGGCTGAACTGTTGAACTGCGCGGTTAAACCCTGTGCCTCACCCAGCACTGCCTGACGAGCCGCACTGTCGCTGGCATTGCTGGTCAGCGTTTGCAGGCCTTTAAAGAAAGTCGACATGGTGGCATCGATACCTGTGGAACTGTCGCCGAGCAGGTCATCGATAGAGCTGGCCTGATCAAGCTGCGTTGACAGCGCGCTGCCGGTTGCGCTGGCACCCAGAAGCTGCTTCACCACGAAAGAGTTGTACTCACGATTCACACCGGTCACCGTCACACCGTTGCCGATATAACCGGCAGGAGTAGAGATGCCATTACTTTGCGTAATAATGGCGGTCTGGCGGTTATAACCGGCCACACTCACGTTAGCGATGTTGTTCCCGGTGGTACTGAGCGCCGCCTGCGCTGCGTTCAGTCCGCTCATTGCGGTATTAATTAAGCTACTGGACATGAGTGACCTTTTGGCTGCCGGTGACTTTTTACCACCGTGTAATTAAGGAAGCTGAGCCGGGGGTTTCCCCTTTTCCCATTCTGATCGTGTTATCGGCCTGCACCGCTAAAACTTGAGAAAAAAAACGAGGATTTGCGGGTCTAGAAGATATCTTTTAAATCATGGCTATAGGCTTTCACCGCCTGCTCACCCGCGCCTTTGATTTTCTGGATCACACTCACCAGTTTGTCGGCATAATTCGGGTCGGTCGCGTAACCTGCACGTTGCAAGGCATGCGCGGCTTGTTCAGGAGTACTGGCCGAGGCAACCTGCGCATAACGCGGGTTGTTGGTAAGCAATTTGATGTAATCGCTGATGGCTTCCACATAGGAGCCGTACACGCGGAAACTGGCCTGCACTTTTTTCGCCACGCCGCTGGTATATTCCGTGGTGGTGATTTGGGTGGTCGGACCGTCCCAGCTGCTGCCCGCTTTGATACCGAACAGGTTGAAGCTGCGTTTGCCGTCGGCAGTCGGGATCTCGCGCTGCCCCCAGCCAGATTCCAGCGCGGCCTGCGCCATGATCAGCTGATGCGAAATCCCGCTGTCTTTACTGGCGACCTGTGCCGGAATGGTGAGGCTGGAAACGAACTGTCCGCTGTCGGCTGGCAACGGTGCGCCGCCGGTGGTGCGGTCCGGCGCAGTCGGAATGACTTTGCGCAGATACTGTTCCATCGCCTGCAACGGCATGGTTTTCAGCACTTCGCCGTCCAGCGCCATCGGCACCGTTCCCGCCAGTTCTGACGGTTGCTTGCTGCCACCGGTCAGTTGTTCGACCATCATGTCGGCCATGCCCAGCCCTTTGTCGGACATGTCCTGAGCAATTTGCTGATCGTACATCGATGTATAAAGTTTGGTGGATTCGTTATCCAGAATCCCCCCTTGCGGCAGTGCCTGACGCATGCTTTTCAGCATCATCTGCACGAACACCCCTTCAAACTGCTTCGCCACTTCTTTGATGTGCGCCTGAGGATCCTGCGCCACATCCCGCTTCAGTTTGTTAAGGGATTGCGTGTCATACGCCGCCCCTGACATCGACATCAGATCGCTCATCAGATAATTTCCAAATCAGCACGCAGGCATCCGGCTGTTTTCATCGCCTGCAGAATGGACATCAGATCGATAGGCGTCGCGCCTAACGCGTTCAGGGTACGGACAACGTTGTTCAGGCTGGCACTGGAGCGTACCTGCTGAATCGACCCGCCGGACTGGCGTACGGAAATATTGGTGTTCGGCGTCACTACCGTCTGACCGCCGCCAAATGGCGTATTCGGCTGGCTGACATCGTTCTGGCGATCAACCACCACAGACAGATTGCCCTGTGCAACCGCACAGTTATCCAGGGTCACATCGCGGTTCATGACCACCGAACCGGTACGGGAGTTGATGATGACTTTCGCATCCATCGGCCCGACGTTCACTTCGATATTTTGGATCTGCGCCAGAATGCGCACCTGAGAGGTATTGCCACGCGGCACCACCACCTGAATATTGCGGGAATCCAGCGCTGACGCCACCCCCATTCCCTGACGGTTGATGGCGTCACTGACCTGCTGCGCCAGGTTGAAATCTTCGTCGTTAAGTTGCAGGCTGATCACGCCTTCGGTGCCGAACGTACTCGGCAATTCGCGTTCAATGGTTGCCCCGCCGGTAATACGCCCACCTGAAACCTGGTTAACTTTCACGCTGCTGCCACCGGAGGAAGCGCCTGCACCGCCGACCAGCACGTTACCCTGCGCCAGTGCGTAAACCTGATTATCCACCCCTTTCATCGGGGTCATCAGCAAGGTGCCGCCGCGAATACTTTTGGCATTACCCATGGATGAAACCACCACATCGATGGCCTGACCGGCACGCGAAAACGGCGGCATTTTGGCGGTGACCATCACCGCTGCCACGTTTTTCAACTGCATGTTAGTGCCTGCCGGTACTGTGATACCGAGCTGGGACAACATGTTAGTCAGCGTCTGGGTGGTAAAAGGTGTTTGTGTGGTCTGGTCACCGGTACCGTCAAGACCCACCACCAGCCCGTAGCCGATCAGGGCGTTATCACGCACCCCCTGTACCGTCGTCAGATCACGAATACGGTCGGCGGATGCGGGCAGTACCACCAGGGCGGACATCGCCAGACAGAGAATACCGGAAAGGAGTTTTCGCATGATTGCCTCGTTATAACGGCGATAAGTTTAAGAAGAACCGCTGCAACCAGCCCATGTTCTGCGCTTCATTGATGTAGCCATTCCCGACGTACTCGATGCGTGCATCTGCCACCTGCGTGGAGATAACGGCGTTCGAACCGCTGATGGTGCGCGGGTTGACCACACCGGAGAACCGGATAAATTCAGTTCCCTGATTAATTTCGATTTGTTTCTCTCCGACAACTTTCAGGTTGCCGTTTGCCAGCACTTCCCCAACCGTCACGGTCAGGGTGCCGCTGAAGGTGTTATTGGCCGCTGCGCCGCCTTTACCGGCAAAGGTGTTGGCACCGGTCATATCGAGGTCGGCACGGGCATTACCGAACAGACCTTCCAGATAACGTGGCGCTGTCGCTGCGCCAAAGCTGGTCGCGCCGTTGCGGCTGGCGTTCGCTGAGGAGCTTTTGCTTGCACTGACATTTTCCTGCAAGACAATGGTCAGCGTGTCGCCGACATTACGTGGACGGCGGTCTTCAAACAGAGGCTGATAACCGTAGTTCATCGGCTGAACTGACTGGAAAATCGAACCGTTAGGAACCGGCGGTGCCGCAGGCGCAGGGGTCGCTGTGGTTGCTCCGGGTACCAGCGGGGTATGCGGCATATACGCGCAGCCATTCGCCAGTAACGTGATTAACAGCGGCAGCACCAGCTTGCCTGGTCGGTCTTTAGAAGAAGTCATTACCGACGTGTTTTTTTTGGTCACCACAGTTATCGCCTTTAAAAAATCGACCTGGTAGGGATCTGAACCGGTTCAGGACAGAAGCGTTTCCGCCCCTGCCCTCTTGTTTTCAATCAACCGCCAAACATTACAGCTGGGAAAGTTTCTGTAGCATTTCGTCCGAGGTGGACACGGCTTTACTGTTAATTTCGTAAGCACGCTGGGTCTGGATCATGTTGACCAGTTCTTCCGCCACGTTGACGTTAGAGGTTTCCACATAACCCTGATACAGCAGACCCGCGCCGTTCAGACCGGGGGTGCTTTCGGTTGGTGCGCCGGAGCTTTGGGTTTCCTGGTACAGGTTTTCACCGAGTGATTCCAGGCCGCTGTTGTTGATGAAGGTGCTCAGCGTCAGTTGCCCCACCTGCTGTGCCGCCGTCTGACCTTGCGTGGTCACACTCACGATACCGTCACGCCCGACCGTCATGCTCAGCGCATTCGCCGGAACGGTGATCGCAGGAATAACCTGATAACCACTGGAGGTCACCAGCTGACCGTTCTGGTCAACCTGGAAAGACCCGTCACGGGTATAGGCCGTCGTGCCGTCCGGCAACTGAACCTGGAAGAAACCTTCCCCTTTGACGGCAATGTCTTTGCTGTTGCTGGTCTGCGACAGGTTGCCCTGCGAGAACAAACGCTCAGTAGAAACAGGACGCACACCGGTACCAATCTGTAAACCGGATGGCAGGTTGGTTTGCTCAGAAGACTGCGCACCAGGCTGACGGACTGTCTGGTAAAGCAGGTCTTCAAATACCGCACGCTGGCGTTTAAAACCATTGGTGCTGACGTTCGCCAGGTTGTTGGCGATTACATCCATATTGGTCTGCTGGGCATCCAGACCGGTTTTCGCAATATACAGCGATGGGATCATGTCATTACTCCTCTGCCATCATCAGCTCATTGACAGCAGATTGTTGGCACTCTGTTCATTTTCATCGACGCTGTGGATGACTTTCATCTGCATCTCAAAGCGACGGGCGTTGGCGATCATGTCAACCATGGTTGAAACCGGGTCCGCGTTACTGCCTTCAAGCGTGCCGGGCATGACGTGAATCGTCGGGTCAGGCTGTAAAGCCGCACCCCGTGCCTGAACGGTCGCCGGCGTTGGCCGGAACATACCATCATCGCCACGGGTGACTTCATTGTTGGCCGCTTTCACCAGCTTGAGCTTACCGAGCTGGCCCATGGTGTTGGGGTCAGCACCGGCTTCAAGCACGGCAATGGTCCCGTCCGCAGAAACCGTGAGCTGAGAATTCGGCGGAACTTCAATCGGGCCGTTATCCCCCATCACCGGATGACCCTGAACGGTCAGCTGGTTAGTCGGTGACACTTGCATGTCACCGTTACGGGTATACGCTTCAGAGCCATCAGGCATCTGCACCGCAAGGAAACCGTCCTGCTGTAAAGCCACATCCAGCGGACGGCCGGTGTAGTTCAGCTTGCCCTGCGTCATATCTGCGCCCGGCGTGGATGCCGTGACCAGCGTGCGGGTTTGCAGGCTTTCACCGTCTACCGGCACTGCGCGCATCGCTAAAAGCTGCGAGCGGAAGCCCGGTGTATTGGCGTTAGCCAGGTTACTCGACGTCACCGACTGCTGAACCAGCGTCTGGCTGGCTGCGCCGCCTGCGGTGTAGATAGCGTGATCCATAATGCTGCCCTGTTCTCAGGTGATAAAACGCGTATTAACGCAGGTTAACCAGCGTGTTCAGGATGGAGTCCTGAGTTTTGATGGTCTGCGCATTCGACTGGTAGTTACGCTGAGCAACAATCATGTTGACCAGTTCCGCACTCAGATCGACGTTGGAAGATTCCAGCGCGCCGCTGGTCATTGACGCTAAACCGCCCTGACCCGCGATACCGGTTACAGCCTGGCCGGAAGACGCGGTAGCCGTCCACACGTTGTCGCCTTCAGATTTCAAACCTTCCGGGTTAGAGAAGTTACTCAGCACAATCTGGCCCAGTAACTGGGTTTTGTTGTTGGAGTAAGTGCCGGAGATTGTGCCGTCGTCATTGATGGTGTAACCGGTCATCTGACCCGCTGCATAACCATCCTGAGTCTGGGAACCGATGCTGTCGCTGCCGGTGCTCTGCTGGATACTGCCGGTGAAATCCAGGGAAACGGTTTGTGGCGTCACCGTCCCGTTAGTCGCGGTGTTCATTGGCAACGTCAGTGCCAGACCGGCATTGGCGACGCCTGCGGCGTTAGTGGTACTCACCAGCGCACCACTGGTATCAAATTGCATTGCACCAATTTTGCCAGCTGTTGAACCTGTGACGCTGCCGTCTTGCGCGTAAACATCCCAGTTGTTCGCAGAGGTTTTCACGAAGTAGACGTTGTTATCGTGGGCATTACCCTGTGAGTCATAGGTGGTGATGCTGTTCACGTAGTTGTAGCTGGTGTCATCGCTGCTGCTGAACGTTTTGGCGGCCGGGATCGCCGTATCCGTTGAGTTCAGGTTAGCCACCATCGTACCCACCGTGGTGGCTTTTGCGTTCATCAGGGTGGTCGGGATGTTCAGGGCAACCGGCTGTGCGCCTGCGGCGATAGTCGGGGGGGTGCCGGTGGCCGGAAAACCGGTGACACTCAGACCCTGCATGTTCACCAGATTACGGTTGGCATCCAGTGAGAACTGACCATTGCGGGAGTAATAAACCGCGCCACTGGTGTCCGTCAGACGGAAGAAACCGTTGCCGCTCAGGGCCACATCCAGACCGCGGGAAGTGTTGGTGGTCGTACCGTCATTGAAGTTCTGAGTGACAGCGGCGACTTTAACGCCCATACCGGTTTGGGAACCGGCAAACATATCGGCAAAAGAGGCGGTGGCTGTTTTAAAACCGACGGTCGCGGAGTTGGCAATGTTGTTACCAATCACATCGAGGTTAGTCGATGCCGCGCTCAGGCCGCTGACTGCTTGGGAAAAGCTCATGTTAGCTCCATTGTACTGTGTGTAGTGTTTTTAGCTCCTGCCCCGGCGAAGGGGAGGGAGCGGTCTGAGTGACTCACTTACAAAATCTGGCGTACAGAATCGACTTTCGCGGTTCCGCGTACGCCCAGATCCAACGCGGTATTCCCGGCTGAATCTGTCGTTACACCATTGACCAGCGCATAGTTCAGCGGTGTTGCCACCATTTGCTGACCATTGTTCAGGGCATTGATGCTGAAGGTGTAGCTGCCATCCGGTGCTTTGGTGCCATCGTCCTGTGTACCGTCCCAGGTATAGCTGTGCACACCGGCAGTCTGGGAGCCCAGCGTGATGGTTTTCACCACTTTACCGGTGGCGTCGCTGACTGTAGCGGTGGTGGTATCGGAGGCCGTTTCCAGTTCAAATCCGAATGGCGTGGTGCTGACAGTGCCGTCAGTGTCGCTGCCGACCAGAATTGCGCTGCCGGACACCATCACGCCGTGACCGATCAATGAACTTGCCTGAACAGATGAACCACTGGTGATTTGTCCGGAAATGCTGCCCAGCGTGGTATTGAGTTTTTCAATCCCGCTGACGGTGCTGATTTGTGCCAGCTGACTGGTCAGCTGACTGTTATCCATCGGATTGGTGGGATCCTGGTTTTTCAGCTGGGCGACCAGCAGAGTCAGGAAACTGCTGGATAAATCATCCGCAGAACTGGTTCCGGTTGTGGACGAACCACCGGAACTGGTGCTGGCGATCGTGGTGTTATCAGTGGTGTCATTAATCGACGTGGTAATTGCCATGATTCGCTCCGCTATTGCCCCAGAGTGAGGGTTTTCATCATCAACGACTTGGTGGTGTTAAGCACTTCGACGTTGGCCTGATAACTGCGGGAAGCGGAGATGGTGTTCACCATTTCGCTGACCACATCTACGTTTGGCATCTGCACATAGCCTTTTGCATCCGCCATCGGATTGCCCGGCTCATACACCATGCGCATGGGTGCCGGGTCATCAACGACCTGCGCCACTTTCACGCCGCCGGTTTCCTGACCCGGTGCTGCATCCACCTGGAAAACCACCTGCTTCGCTTTATACGGCTTACCATCCGGGCCGGTGACGCTGTCGGCGTTGGCCATGTTACTGGCGCTGACGTTCAGGCGCTGAGACTGCGCGGCCAGCGCAGAACCGGCGATATCAAAAATACCAAGCATTGACATGGGCTATTATCCTTGCAGCACCGACATCATCCCTTTGATTTGCCCGCCGAGAACGGTCAAATCGGTCTGATAGCGCACGCTGTTATCCGCAAAATTGGTACGTTCACGGTCCATATCGACCGTGTTGCCATCTGCCGATGGCTGGTCAGGGATCCGGTACATCAGATCCATATCAGCAGGCTGTACGTTGGACGCCGGGATATGGCGGTCAGACGTCAGAGACAAGGAGATGCCGCTGCCGCTCGCACGCCCCTGCTCCATCACCTTCTGCAACTGACTGGCAAAATCGATATCGCGCGCCTGATACCCTGGGGTGTCGGCGTTAGCGATATTGGCTGAAAGAATTTCTTGCCGCTGGGCGCGCAGGTTGAGCGCTTCCTGTTGGAACTGTAGTGCGGCGTTCAATTTGTCGAGCATGCGCCCTCCGCAAAGTGAGATTTTGGAGTCGACAGCATAAATGCGAGTGTCAACTGGCTATCGTCTGAATAAGCATGAAATCGGGCGCTATTTGTCCCTTTAGGAATTGCAAAGTGAGCGTAGACTTGTGGCCAGTAGTAGGTTGGCACAAAGGTAAAACGCGAATGAACATGCTGAAAATATGTCGTACAGGCATTACGCTGGGCTGCATCATGACCGGTGCGACGTCTGGTGCTGTGAGCTATGCGCAGTCTTTGCCAGTGCAAGTCAAAAGCGTGCCGGCCTCGTCCAATAGCGATACACTGCTGTCCTCGCAAATTCAGCAGTTCTTCCGCCAGCAATATGCTGAAAGCGGAATGCAGGTGACCGTGGTCGTGAACACCCCGGCGGCGCGTCAGCCCCAATGTTTATCACCACAATTTATGCTTTCACCGAACAGTCGCACCTGGGGCAATGTCTCCGTGGCGGTGAACTGTAACGGCAAGAAAAGTTACGTACAGACCAAAGTGCAGGTCAGCGGAACGTACTGGGTGGCGGCGAAGAACGTGCCAGCGGGCGCTCACCTGACACAAACCGATATGCAACAAAAAACCGGGCGACTGGATCTGCTGCCACCGAAAACCATTCTTGACAGTCAACAGGCGGTGAATGGCATCACGCTGCGAAACATCAGCATCGGCCAGCCGTTAACCTTATCCATGCTGCGCCGTCCTTGGATGGTGCATGCGGGGCAGGAAGTTCAGGTTCAGGCAACAGGCAGTGGTTTTAATGTATCGAGTGCCGGTAAGGCGATGAACAATGCTGCAGCGAATGAATCAGTGCGGATCAGAATGCCGTCAGGTGCAATTGTGAACGGAACAGTAGGCTCAGATGGGTCTGTGACAGTGACGATATAATCCTAAAGTGCAGCCGTTGTTCTGCAAAAAGCTGCAATAAAAGCTAAAGTTATTTCGCCACATGTCGATAACACACGTATCAGAGTCGTCCGCGACGGCATTTTTAAGGGTTTTCATGAGATGTTCAAAACCCTGATCCCCATACTGGAGAAGAAATTTATGGCTATCGATCGTACTCAAGGTGTTTCACCTTTAACCTCGATCCAGCAACGCGAACCGTCTGAAGCTTCAGTACAGAACACGCGTAAAGAAGGCACTGTTTCTGGCACCACCACCAGCGGTACGGCGGTGACCCTGAGTTCAGCACAGGCATCTCTGACTCAGTCAAGTGCGCAGGACATTAACACGGCACGTGTCGAAGAACTGAAACAAGCTATCCGCGACGGTAAACTGACGATGGATACCGGCAAAATCGCTGATGCTTTGTTACAGGACACGCAGGATTATCTCAAAGGTCTTTAAGCTGAAGACCTCAGTGTGAAGACAAAAAGTTGGAAGGTAATAAGGCCCGATGAAGAACTTTATCAAGACCATGACTACCTTGGTTGAAACGTTGCAAGCGCTGGATCAGGTGATTAATCACGAACAAACGATACTGTGCTCAGGCCGCGTAAATGGTGCAGCCTTGCAGCATATAACCGAGCAGAAAAGTTCATTGTTAGCCACGGTAGACTATCTTGATAAACAGCGTCGTCAGCATGACGAACGCCTCAGACAAACCGCACCCTACTCAGATCCACAAGGGCAGAGTCAGCCGGAAATCGCCGCGATGTGGCAAGATATTGTGCAAATGACCGCCAGGCTGAGTCAGATAAATCGTCACAACGGCATGTTACTGGGCAAACAAATCGCCTATAACACCGAGGCGCTGGCGATCCTTAACGCCAGTCAGACGCAGAAATTCTACGGACCGAACGGGCAGGAAACCGTATCGGGGCAAACCGTCAGGAAGATCTCCGTTTAACGCCAGACGAGGGGAACGGTTTCCCCTCCGTATTCGTATTTCCCCCGCGATTCACATCCCGACCTCTGCTGATACCTCTATCAGATTAGCCAGCCTTCTGATTTATCCCGATCTGTTTCCACCCGTCTGATGAGCAGAATGGCTTGCCTGCTGGGCTTTGCCCTGCCCCCGGTTCAGATAAGAGGGGGTTTTAAGGGCTAACACCTGGTCAGTGCAAACTTCAACATATTGATTTTTATTTAATACCCCACCCCAACCCTCCCCTTCGCAGGGGAGGGAGCCGTTCTCAGTTACAGGTGATCCTGGTGTAGCGACCCGGCCAGATGAGTTCCGGTGATAGCTGAACATCCATACAGATAAAATGGGCAAACATTGAGAATGGGAGACGGCGTCCGGAAGGTTTTCAGGGATTACTAGAGCCGGTGGAGGGCTTACTGATAGTTCACGATCACTTCATTACTGATCACCCGCAGCGGCGTATTCATTGCGCCAGCGCCGGGGACAAAATAAACCAGTCTTAATGGTGCAGTGGCGGACTGGCCGTAAAACGATTTTGTCACCCCGCCTTCGGCGTCCAGATTGATGCAGTGATTCATGGTGTTGCAGAGTCTGACCTGTAAACCGGCGGGTCTTGCGCCGAGCACTTCATATTTCCAGCTTAGGGTTGTGATGGTTGCGGAACCTGAACTGCGCACGGGCGCGGATGCCGGCGGTGCTAACGCGCCCGACGACATCATCACGCCACGGTTTTGCAGCACCACGCCGCGCTGGGTATCGGACCATGAACCGGACGCGGCCAGCGCGGGCAGGCTCAGTGTGGTCAGCAACAACAGTGTGGCGCGGCGCATGTTATTCACCGCCGATGGTGGCGGTCATGCGGATCTGGCGGCTGTCGCTCATTTCCAGATTCGACATCACGACGATATTGGGCAGTGAACGGCGCAGGAAGCGTGACAGCAGCGGACGCAGTGCGTGGTTCACCAGCAGAACCGGTGGCGCACTGAGCATATCCTGACGTTGTAATGCCGCCTCGGACTGGGTCAGCAAACGTTCAGCCAGACCCGGTTCCAGACCACCGCCGCTTTGCAGCGCCTGTAACAGCAGACGTTCCAGGGAGGTATCCAGTCCGATAACCTGCACTTCACCGCTGCCCGGGAACCACTGCTGGGTAATCGCCCTGCCGAGCGCAACACGCACCACGGACGTCAGTTCGTTAGGATCCGGCTGGTTCGGGGCATATTCCGCCAGTGTTTCAACAATGGTGCGCATATCGCGGATCGAAACACGTTCAGATAACAGGTTCTGCAACACTTTGTGCATATTGGTCAGGGAAATGATGCCCGGAATGAAATCTTCCGTCAGCTTCGGCATTTCTTTGGTGACACGTTCCATCAGTTCCTGCGTTTCCTGACGGCCAAACAGCTCTTTGGCGTGCATGCTGATCAGGTGATTCAGATGCGTTGCAACCACGGTACTGGCTTCCACCACGGTATAACCCTGAATTTGTGCCTGCTCACGCATTGCAGGTTCAATCCAGACCGCCGCCAGTCCGAATGCCGGATCAACCGTCGCTTCGCCTGGCAATTCGCCAATCGCGCTGCCCGGGTTGATCGCCATCCAGCGGCCCGGATGCGCCGCACCCGTGCCGATTTCCACGCCCTTCATCAGGATACGGTAGCCCGCTGGTGGCAGTTCGAGGTTATCGCGAATATGAATAACCGGCGGCAGATAGCCCATTTCCTGTGCGAATTTTTTACGGATACTGCGGATACGTCCCAGCAGCTCGCCGTTTTGGGCGAAGTCCACCATCGGGATCAGACGGTAGCCCACTTCCATACCCAGCGGGTCTTCAAGCTGAACGTCCTGCCAGCTGGCTTCTACCATTTGTTTACCGTTGTCTGCCACGGCCGGTGCGGCCGCTGCGGTGGTCGGTTTTTTCAGCTCCTGACCACGGGTCCACCACGCCAGCGCCAGCAGCCCGGCGGTGAACATCAGGAAGACAAAGTTCGGCATGCCCGGCACCATACCGAGTAACCCCAGAACACCGGCACTCAGCATCATGACGCGCGGATTGCGGAACAACTGGGTCACCATCTGCTCGCCGACGTCTTCGTTGGTGCCGACGCGGGTGACGATCACACCGGCTGCAGTAGAGATAACCAGCGCCGGGATTTGCGCAACCAGACCGTCACCGATGGTCAGCAGCGTATAGCTTTCAGCCGCATGGCCGAGATCCATACCGTGTTGCAACACACCCACCAGCAGGCCGCCGACGACGTTGATGATCATGATCATCAGACCGGCAACGGCGTCACCCCGCACGAATTTACTTGCACCGTCCATTGAACCGTAGAAGTCCGCTTCCTGCGTCACGTCGCTGCGGCGTTTTTTCGCTTCGTCTTCGCCAATCAGACCGGCGTTCAGATCCGCATCAATCGCCATCTGTTTGCCGGGCATCCCGTCAAGCACAAAACGCGCGCCCACTTCGGCAATACGTCCGGCACCTTTGGTGATAACCATGAAGTTGATCAGCACCAGGATGATAAACACCACGATACCGATGGCGAAATTGCCGCCGACCAGGAAGTGACCGAAGGCTTCAATCACCCGCCCCGCGGCCGCGCCGCCGGTATGCCCTTCCAGCAGGATCACACGGGTTGAGGCAACGTTCAGCGACAGGCGTAATAAGGTGGAAAACAGCAGAATGGTCGGGAATGCTGCGAAATCCAGCGTGCGCTGGGTAAACATCGCCACCAGCAACACCATGATGGATAACGCAATGTTAAAGGTGAACAGCAGGTCAAGGATGAACGGTGGTAACGGCAACACCATCATCGACAGGATGATCAGGATAAGAATTGGGCCTGCCAGTACCTGCCATTGTCCGGACTTAAAGTTGGCGGGTAAACGCAGTATCGCGGCCAGATTAGCCATGGGTATCACTCTCTCCTGCTGCAAAATCCAGACCTTCAGGGACTGGTAAATGTTGAGGTTTTTTCGGGATCAGCCCGCCTTCGCGCTTCCAGCGTTTCAGCTGATAAACCCAGGCCAGAACTTCAGCCACGGCGGCATACAGCGTCGCCGGAATTTGCTGACCAATGTCACTGTGCCGGTAAAGCGCACGCGCCAGAGGCGGCGCTTCCAGCATCGGAATTTTGTGCTCGACACCGAGTTCCCTGATGCGCAGCGCCACGTCTCCCGCGCCTTTCGCCAGTACTTTCGGTGCACTCATTTTGTTTTCACTGTATTGCAGCGCAACGGCGTAGTGCGTCGGGTTGGTCACGATAACGTCCGCTTTTGGCACATCGGCCATCATGCGGCGCCTGGCCATCGCACGTTGCTGCTGGCGGATACGCCCTTTAACGTGCGGGTCACCTTCCTGACTTTTATGTTCGTCGCGGATATCCTGCTTGCTCATGCGCAGCTTTTTCAGGTTGCTCCAGATTTGCCAGAACACGTCGAAACCCACCATCGGCGTTAATCCCAGTACCACCATCAGCCCGCAGAACACCACCATGTTCAGCGCTTCACCCAGTGCGGGAATGGTCGGTTGCGCCATGAGGCGCATCATGTCCGGCCATTTATGCCACAAATACAACCCGGCGACGGTGCCGACCAGCAAGGCTTTCAGAACGGCTTTCAGCAGTTCCGCCAGCACCTGACCGGAAAATAAACGTTTCAAACCGGCAATCGGATCCATACGGCTGAACTTGAACTCAAAGGATTTACCGCTGAACATCAGGCCGCCGAGTAACAGCGGCGCGGCGAGTGCGATCAAAATCAGGCCGCCGATCACCGGCAATAATGCCCAGACTGCGCGGCCCAGCAGCGTCGCCATCTGCTGCAAAACCTGCCGGTCATCGCTGACCATGCCGTGATCAAACTTAAGCCCTTGCGAAATCATCACGCCAAGCTGCCGCGCCATGGATTCGCCCGACATCCACAGCAGCGTTAAGCCGCCTCCCAGCATCAGAATTGAGGTCAGTTCGCGCGAGCGCGGTATCTGCCCTTCCTCACGCGCTTTTTCAAGCCGGTGTGCGGTGGGGGCCTCACTTTTTTCGAGATCGCTTTCTTCAGCCACCGGCGGTTCCTGTCAGGGTTTACCCGGCATGTAAAACACGACGGGCACAATTTCATGCAAACTCCCAACGTCACTGGAGTTGTAGCAAGGCAGCAAGCGAGAGGATCCCGATGAGCTGATATGAGTCAGTGATTCGGGTGAACGAACGACGCTACAGATTCAATGACGCAGGGATAGCATGACAAAAGCGGCGAAGTCTTATTGGTGAATTAGAGAGGAAAAATGGCGGCTATTCAGCAGATGAATTTATTTGTAAAAATTCCAGATAAGAAAAACACCCCTCAGTGCGAGACGGAGAGGTGTTTATTGCTGACGTGCTGGCACATCAAAAACCTAATGAATCCAGCAGATCGTCTACCTGTTCTTGTGAGGCCACAACACCGACACCGTTGGAATCGAGTTGCGGGCCGTTCAGCAGGCTGTCATTTTCACGCTTCGCTTTAGCCTGTTGTTCAGGAATATTTTCCATCAGCACCATTAACAGCTGATTTTCGATTTCCTGTACCACGGTCATCATGCGTTTAATGACCTGACCGGTCAGATCCTGGAAGTCCTGTGCCATCATGATTTCCATCAACTGAGCATTGGTAAAACTGGTGTGCTCAGGGATTTCTTTCAGGTAGCTGCGGGTGTCCGTGACCAGCTCGCGGGCATCCGATAATTCAATCGGATTTTCAAACCATTCATCCCAACGCTTATCAAGTTTCTTCGCGGCAGATTCAAGTTTGTTCTGACGAGGCTGCGCAGCCTCAACACAGTTCAGGGCGCGTTCAGCCGCCTGAGCCGTCATGGTGACAACATAATCAAGACGATCGCGGGCATCCGGAATTGCTTCGGCTGCCTGAGCAATGGCCTGATCCAGACCAAGTTCACGCATGCTGTCACGCAACATACGGGTCAGTTGCCCAATGCGGGCGATAATTTCGCCCGCGGTTGCTGCATCATTTGCAGGCATTGGTATCTCTGCCATATACGGACTCCTACATGCCCAGTTTTTCGAAGATTTTGCCCAGTTTTTCTTCCAGCGTGGCGGCGGTAAAGGGTTTAACCACATAACCACTGGCCCCGGCCTGTGCGGCGGCGACGATGTTTTCTTTCTTCGCTTCTGCGGTTACCATCAGCACCGGCAACTTGCCCAGCGCAGCGTCAGCACGGATGGTTTTCAGCAGATCCAGACCGTCCATGTTGGGCATGTTCCAGTCGGATACCACGAAGTCAAAGCCCCCGGCGCGCAGTTTGTTCAGCGCATCAACACCGTCTTCTGCTTCTTCAACGTTGTTGAAGCCCAGCTCTTTCAGCAGGTTGCGCACGATACGACGCATGGTAGAGAAATCGTCTACTACCAGAAATCTCAGATTTGGATCGGCCATGTTTTATCTACTCCTAAGGTTTGCTACCCAGCACAAGGCTGAAAAATTAAATACGTAATGCCTGACCGGCTGATATTTGCGCCAGCATCCGCTGGCTGATTTGGCTGAGATCCACCACTTCGTTTACGCCACCGGTGGCGATAGCCTCACGGGGCATACCGAACACCACACAACTGGCTTCGTTTTGTGCAAGGGTGTAAGCCCCTGCGCGGTGCATCTCAAGCATGCCGGCGGCGCCGTCATTGCCCATTCCCGTCAGGATCACCCCAACGGCATTGCGTCCGGCAAACTGCGCCACCGAACGGAATAAAACGTCGACCGACGGACGATGGCGGTTCACCGCCGGACCGTCGTTCAACTTAACCTGGTAGTTGGCGCCACTGCGCGTGAGTTCCATATGTCTGTCACCCGGTGCGATATACGCATGGCCCGGCAAAACACGCTCTCCGTCTTCTGCTTCTTTCACCGTGATCTGACATAACTTGTTCAGACGGTCGGCGAAAGAACGGGTGAAACCCGGTGGCATATGCTGGGTAATCATCAGCGCCGGACAGGTCGGCGGCAGCGGTTGCAGCACGTGGCGGATAGCCTCTGTGCCGCCCGTTGATGAACCGATGGCAATCAGTTTTTCACTGCTCAGCAGCGGCGTATGGCTGAGAATACGCGGCTGATCAATGTTGACGCTTTTGTTCAGACGCGCTTTTGAGGCCGTGCGGATTTTATCGGCAATCATCTCGCTGTAGGCCAGCATACCTTCACGGATACCCAGTTGCGGTTTGGTCACAAAGTCAATCGCGCCAAGCTCCAGTGCACGCAGGGTAATTTCCGAGCCTTTGCCGGTCAGTGAGGAGACCATCACCACCGGCATCGGACGCAGACGCATCAGTTTTTCCAGAAAATCCAGGCCGTCCATACGCGGCATTTCAACATCCAGCGTCAGCACGTCCGGGTTGAATTTCTTGATGAGATCACGCGCCACCAGCGGATCGGGGGCGGTCGCGACCATTTCCATATCCGGATGGCTGTTGATGATTTCCGTCATCAGCTGACGCATTAACGCCGAGTCATCGACGCTCAACACTCTGATTTTATTCATTACCTCTCCTTGGCGAGGCCATAGACAGTCTGACCGCGCAAATAAAATTCCCGGCTGATTTGGCTGAAGTTTTCGGAGTGTCCGGCAAACATCAGGCCACCCGGTTTAAGTAACGGAACAAATCGGCGTAAAATTTTCTCCTGCGTTTCTTTATCGAAATAAATCATCACATTACGGCAGAAAATTGCATCAAACGGACCGTTCAGCTGCCACTGGTTCGCCAGCAGATTCAGTTGCTGGAAAGCCACCATCTGCGCCAGTTCGGGACGCACACGCACCAGGCCACTGTGCGGGCCTGTGCCTTTGAGGAAAAATTTCTGTAACTGCTGCGGGCTGAGCGTGCGCAGTTCTTCGAGGCGGTAAACCCCGGCGGTGGCTTTCTCAAGCACCTGCGTATCGATATCACTGGCCTGAATGCGGCAGCTTGCCATCCGCGGCCCCAGCGCTTCACTCAGCGTCATGGCGATGGAATAGGGTTCTTCGCCGGTCGACGCCGCCGTGCTCCAGACGCTGTAACTGTTCGGACGCGAACGGGCATGCTCTGCCAGGATCGGGAAGTGATGCGCTTCGCGGAAAAACGCCGTCAGGTTAGTGGTCAGCGCATTAATAAACGCCTGCCATTCCGGACTGTTGCTGTCGTTTTCCAGCAGCGCCATATAGCTGGTGAAATCATTAAGCCCGAGTATCCGCAACCGCCGGACCAGGCGGTTGTAGACCATTTCGCGTTTGTGATCCGCCAGCACAATACCCGCGCGCTGATAGATAAGCTCACTTATCCGGCGGAAATGGGTATCGGACAGCGGTAAACGCTGGATCATCTGTGCCATGATCGAAGTGTTATCAGCACTCATTGGCGAGCCTGGTTGATTCATGGTGCAGCTCCATTAGAGGGACAGGTGGTGTAACGGGTACCCAATTCACTCTTCATCTGGTATCAGAATGTTTCCCAGTTATCTGCCGATACCGCGCCTGCGGTTGCCGGAAGTAATGCGGGTTGGGCCACCTGGCGGGATGTCAGGCCCTGAGCCTGTCCGCTGCGGCGTTGACCTGCGCCGTCAGTGGTGGCAAGGCGAAACACCGATACCGCACGGGTCAGATTTTCAGACTCGATTTCCAGCGCATGCGTGGAAGAAGCGGCCTGCTGAACCAGCGTGGCGTTTTGCTGTGTAACCTGATCCATTTGGGTCACGGCAATCGAGACCTGTTCGATGCCACGACTTTGTTCGTCAGACGCCGAGGCGATTTCGCCCATGATGTCAGTTACGCGGGTGACAGCACGAACGATGTCATCCATGGTATTTCCTGCGGATTCAACCAGTTGGGAACCCTGACTGACGCGGCTGACAGATTCATCTATCAGTGCTTTGATTTCTTTCGCGGCCTGTGCGCTGCGTTGTGCCAGGGTTCGTACTTCACCGGCCACGACCGCAAATCCACGGCCCTGCTCACCGGCACGTGCCGCTTCAACCGCCGCGTTCAGTGCCAGAATGTTGGTCTGGAATGCAATGCCATCAATAACGCTGGTGATTGCGCTGATTTTCTTCGAGCTGCCTGCAATATCATTCATGGTTTTCACCACGTTGCCGGTCAGTTCACCGCCTTTTTCTGCGGTATTCGACGCATCGCGTGCCAGTTGCGTGGCCTGACGGGCATTCTCGGCATTCTGTTTCACGGTGGCGGTCAGTTGTTCCATGCTCGCTGCGGTTTCTTCCAGCGCCGACGCCTGCTGTTCAGTCCGTGAAGACAAATCAGTGTTGCCCGCCGCGATCCCTTTCAGGCCGGAGAACATGGTGTCAGCGCCGTGACGCACGGTGCGGACGGTGTCAGCCAGCGACGTTTGCATCTGCTGCAGGCTTTCCAGCATGACTTTAATTTCGTAGCGCCCTTCTGCAACGATGGGCGAAGAGATATCACCGGCCCCGATGCGGTCGAAATGTCCGCGCATAATGGTCAGCGGAGTAAACAGAATGCGGCGGGTCACCACCAGCGCCAGTACCGTCAGGGCAATCAGCAGAACCAGGGCGACGGAAGTGTTGATCATGACATTCTGGTAAGACGCCGCGGTTTGCGTTTGCGCTTCCCCGAAGCGGGCACTGACGTAGGCAGTGTAATCACCGACATCTTTCTGGAACTGATCCTGGTACTTTTGCGCCGGACCGTTCAGAAAACCGTTCATGTCGCCGCTGGACAGCAGCTCAGTCAGCGTCTGCAACATATCGTGCAGTTGCTGATAACTCGCCTTGTTCACAGCGGTCAGTGCCACCGCTTTTTCTGTTCTGCGGGGCAGAGCCAGAAATGCAGCGTAAGCGTCTTCGGCCTTTTTCAGGCTGGCTTTAGCATCCGACATCAGCTGAGTGATGTTTTCCTGGGGCTGTTTCAGCGCCAGACGCGTTGCCGCGCGGTTAAGGGTATTACGGGTCTGCAACAGATAAGACCAGGACTGGCTGAGCGCATCACGCTGTTCAGCGGTGTTGGATATCTGCTCAAAATTCAATTTATCCGTGTGGGCGGCCTGCAGCGATAACCCGCTGTTAACCAGTTGCATAACAAAGAACACTATCAATAACAAAAACATGCAGGTGGACACACGGATGTGCTTAAACATGGATAACCTCATTAGGTGCCAGCCCAGACCGGCACCTTTATTCTTATACCCTTCAGACTCGGGACTGCCTTTGCGTTAACGGCAAACCTGACTCTTTCGGGTCGCGATGTTATGTACGTGCTTAGAAGGTTTCCCAGTTTTCGGTTAAATCTGTTCCCTGCGCTCCACCCTTACCGGCTTTAGAACCAGAAAGGTTCGGAGTCAACAGAGACAGCCTCGCCGAAGATGCCGGATTCTGGCGCACGTTGTTATTTGCGGTCTGGCTCAGCGTAAACACGGCCACTGATTGCGTCAGCAGGCTCGCCTGCTCTTCCAGCGCCGCAGAAGCGGACGCGGATTCTTCAACCAGTGAGGCGTTCTGCTGCGTCACCCGATCCATTTCAGTGATGGCTTGTGCGACCTGCTCAATCCCGCGGCTTTGTTCATCCGATGCCGAGGTGATTTCGCCCATAATGTCAGTCACACGCGTAACGGCATTCACCATGTCATGCATGGTTTCACCGGCACTTTCCGCCAGCACTGAACCGGTATTAATGCGGCTGACAGAATCATCAATCAGCCCTTTAATTTCTTTTGCTGCCTGCGCGCTGCGTTGCGCCAGGGTACGGACTTCACCGGCCACGACCGCAAATCCACGGCCCTGCTCACCTGCACGCGCCGCTTCAACGGCGGCGTTCAGCGCCAGAATGTTGGTCTGGAAAGCAATCCCGTCGATCACACCGGTAATGTCGGTGATCTTTTTCGAGCTGCTGGCGATGTCATTCATGGTATCGACCACGTTTGCTACCACTTTCCCGCCCTTCTGTGCGGTTTCGGACGCGCTCAGTGCCAGCTGGCTGGCCTGACGGGCGTTTTCGGCGTTCTGTTTCACGGTCGCAGTCAGCTGTTCCATACTGGCGGCGGTTTCTTCCAGCGCAGACGCCTGCTGTTCAGTACGTGAAGACAAATCACTGTTGCCTGCGGAGATCTCGCTCGCACCGCTGTAAATTGCATCAGCGCCATGACGTACACCGGAGACCGTGCGGATCAGTTCGTCCTGCATGTACTTGAGACTATCGGCAAGCTGGCCGATTTCATTACGGCTTTTCACGACTATTTCGTGCGTCAGATCACCGGTTGCAATTTTACGGATGGTATCGACGATATTTTTCAGCGGATGGATCAGGATGCGTTGCACGCCAGTCCAGGCCAGCAGGATGAAAATCGCCAGCACAATCAACACGGTACCCAGCATCCATATGGCATGCGTAAAGGAATTCTCGCTCACTTTCACCGCCTCGTTATACAGACGGTCGTTCTGATCGATATAGGTGACGAAAGCTTTTTCGAAGTTGTCCTGATACTGCTGAGTCGGTTGTTCGAAGAAGTCATTGATACGCCCCAGACCAATCAGCTCAATCAGTTCCGAAAGCGCGTCATGCAGCACCTGATATTGCTTTTTGGCGTCGGCAGCAAATTGCGGGTTCTGGCTGGCATCAGCGGGGATTTTTTGATAACTGGCAAAGTGCTGATCGGCGATTTGCAGATCTTTGGTGGCGGTATCAATCAGTTCTTTGACCGTTGCACCGCTGCCCATCTGGTTGGCGTCGAGCATGAAACGGATACCCGCGCGGTTCAGGGTGTTGCGGGTTTGCAGCAGATAAATCCAGCTGGCGTTAAATTCTGCCTGTTGTAAACGGATTTGCTGAGACGTGGTGAAATTATCTTTGTCTGTCTTTAACGATTTAAAGAACAGGCCACCGGATACCAACTGTAAAGCACCGAAGACCACCAGTAAGATCACGATGCCCGTGACCACTTTCATACGGTTAAACATGTTGTTCCTTTTCAAATGAGAATTATCTGGAACAGTTATCGGCAGGAAGAACAGGAACTTTATGTGATGGGGGTCAAATTTTTTCGGGGGAAGTGATCAGGCGACGGTGGCGACAAAACTCTTCAAAACTGCGATGCGATGGGCATCCGGATTGACCAGAAGGTCGTGATGAATCATCAGCACCACGCCTTTAAGTAACTCTGTGGTGTTGTCGATCTGGGACAGGGATTTGAGTTTTTCGATATCATTACCGATCTCGCGCCCTTTCAGGGAAAGGCGCTTATTGGCCAGACCGGTCGCCAGTTCGGACGTCAGCAAGGTCACCAGGCGCAGGGCCGCTTCAGGGTTTGATGCCAGCTGATGAATATAATATTTGAGCAGTAACGGCACGAAATCAGGGGTTGCCCCCAATTCCGCACTCGCCATGTTCAGCAGATCAATCATGTGCGCAGGCACACGGGTTTCCACGGCTTTGCGTTGTATCTGCAACTGCTTTTTGATAGCAGGCACAGACTGAAAAGGGATCACCGCAACGCTGTCGCAGGTTTTACATACGCCCGCAATGATATTTTTCACCATACCGCTGCCGTCATCAAACGGCACATCGCGCAGCTGATAGCTGACAATGCGAAAAGCCTCACAGACGCCACACATCGCCTTTTTCTCGTCTCCGACTTTATAAATAATCATATTCTTCCTTAATGATGAACGCTGATAAAAACACTGGTGGGCTCTGTAAAATACCACTTGATGTACCAGGGTACTCCGGCACTACTGACGGTGATGATGTGGACATCAATACTGCTGTCAAAATGGTAGGGGCGAACCTGATAATTATCTCCGGATGCCCTGCCGATTAAGGCCGCCACTTCAAAGGGCGAGATGTCACCCGTACTTAACAAATTCTTAAGCTGAATCCCGCGTCTTGCCTCAAATTCAATATTTCCATTCTTCAAACATTCGATCACCTTCCATTTGATCTCTCTGAAACTCATGAGCCCTCAATGTACGCCAGTTGTCGTACTTAATCAAATTATCATTTTGCATCACGACTATTTCCGTGAAGCCCCGTCCCGCAGGGCTATCACGCCATATTCAGTAAAAAGATGCGCAGGGAAAATGATTATTTTTCAGGTAAATGGAAGACATTACGCAAAAACGCGCTGCACGACATGCAACGCGGATTTGTAAACTCAGGACGGCTCGCAAGACATCGTTTTACGCCGCCCCCTGCCGTTAAAAAGCAAATAACTGAGAAGTGCCAGTACCCAGACGCCTGCCGCGCCATAGAGCAGAATGCCTGCAAAGCCATCAGTCAGTGCCTGCGCAATCTGTCCGCTTTGCAGGGTTTCAATGGCTGAGCCGCCTGCAATACGTTCTGCCAGCAAAGATAAATCCCCTGCTGCGGGCATGACTTTTTTCAGGCTCCTGGCAATTCCCGCCATTAGCAGGTTTCCCATGAGCGCAATGTTGATCGCCAGGGTAATCAGGCGCGCACTGATATCAATCCCCGACGCCATTCCCGCGCGGTTAGCCGCAACAGAGCCGGTCGTGGTATTGGTGACCGGCGTATTGGTCAGCCCCAGCGCAATGCCTGCCAGCAGCGCACCCGGCAATAAGCTGAGGTGATGAACGACGGCGATTTGCATCAGCATAAAACCTGCGCCTATTGTGAATAATCCCAGCGGGATCAGACGTGACGCGCCAAAACGTGTTGTCAGTTTTTCACCGAGCGGTGGCATCAGCAACGTGGGTAACGTATAAGCCAGCAGTGCCATACCGGTAGCGACACTGCCATACCCCAACCCGCCCTGATAATACACCGGCAGATAAATCATCAGCGGCCAGAAGCTGAAATTCATCCCTACCGACCCCATCAGCGCACCAGAAAATGCCCGGACGCGGAAGACCGAAAAATCAAACATCGGGTGCGGATGGCGTTTTTCAATGCCGATGAACATCACCGCGCTGACGGCGGTAGCCAGCAGAACGGCGCCTGCTGTGACACTGTTCCAGCCCAGACTGCTGCCCTGAGTAATGAGGAACGTCGCGCCCAAGACCGTGACCGAAAGGGTAATCAATCCCCCCAGATCCAGTTTTTTAGCCTGTCCGTCACGGGATTCCACCACGTTTTTCAGCGCCAGAATCAGGGTCAGTACGGCGATAACAACGTGGATCAGAAACACCCATCGCCAGCTCAGCCAGGCGACCAGCGTGCCGCCGATGATCGGGCCGAATCCTAACCCGAAACCAAACGTAATCCCCCATGCGGCAAACGCCTGACTGCGCGCTTTCCCTTGCGGAAACTGCGACGAAAGGATCGCAATCAGGCAGGTCAGCATTGCGCCGCCGCTCAGTCCCTGAAGAAAACGTCCTGCGATAAGCCATTGTGCGCTACCGGCGAGACCGCACATCAGCGAGGTCAGCCCGAACGCTGTAATGCTGATGATAAAAACACGTTTCCGTCCATAGCGGTCTGCCAGCGTACCGGTCGCCATCAGTACCGTGGTGCAGGCGAGTGTGTAAGCGTTCATGATCCACTGAAGCTCGCGGAAACTGGCATGCAGTTCCTGTTCGAGTACCGGTGATAATACGGGGACGCTGGAAATTTCCAGCCCCGACATCAGGGCGGCCAGACAAACCGCCATCAGTGCGAGTGTGTTTTTCATGATTAAATCCTGCGGGGATAAGAGACGCATAGCATGGAAGATTGGCGTCAGAGTAGAAATCTGCCGGTATGCCATGTATCGTCAAGATCGTGCCAACCTGAGGGTTATCCTTTCATGCAAAAAGTTGATCTGCCGCTGATGTCTTCCTCCCGCCATCCCGCTGCGCCCAACCGGCGACTGGTGCTGCTGGCTTATGAATGTCTGTGTACCTTCGAGTTTGGCATCGCCGTCGAAGCCTTTGGCCGTGCCGATGAACTCACGGGCGAACCGCTGTACGAGTTAGCCGTCGCGTCGGTAGAAGAAGGGACTTTCGGCGCGCAAGGCGGCGTGCGGCTGGTGGTGGATGGCGGGCTGGAACTGCTGGAAGACGCCGGTACGATTGTGATCCCCGGCTGGCGCAGCATTCACGAACCGGCGTCTGAGCGGCTGATTGCTGCGCTGCAAAAAGCCCATCACAACGGGACAAGAATTGTGTCGATCTGCGCGGGAAGTTTCGTGTTGGCCGCTGCGGGTTTGCTGGACGGTAAACGCGCGACGGCACACTGGAACAGCACCGATGTTCTGGCGCAAAAATTCCCTGACGTGCAGGTTGAGCACGGCATGATTTATGTCGATGAAGGCAGCATCATCACCTCTGCCGGTGGTGCGGCGGGCGTCGATTTGTGTCTGCATCTGATCCGCCGTGATTATGGTATCGAAGTCGCTAACCGTACAGCGCGCCGCATGGTGACGCCGCCGCTGCGCGAAGGGAATCAGGCTCAGTTGATCCAGCAACCGGTACCACGGCATCAGACAAAAACGCTGGCGCCCTTGCTCGATGACTTACGCGGCCATCTCAATACACCGCTGGTGATTGATCAGCTCGCCAGACAAGCCGGTATGAGCCGCCGCACCTTCCTGCGCCGCTTCCATGATGCTACCGGCACTACACCGGGAGAATGGATGCTGACCGTGCGGCTGGAAAAAGCCTGCGCCCTGCTGGAAAACGGCACACTGAGTATTGACCGCGTTGCCGAACAGGCCGGTTTCGGATCGCCGGAAACTTTACGTCATCATTTCCGCCAGCGGCTGGGCATGTCGCCGACACAATGGCGCAAGACGTTTGTTGAACGGGATTTGGTGGGATGAGTTTTGGGGGGCTGGCGGCAGTGGACTTCCGCCGCCCTGGTGATGCATTTCTAAGCTGCCTGTCCGGCAGTGAACTGTTGGGTTTTCAGGTTTACGCTTTGAACGGCAAGAGATTATCCCTGTTTTAGCAGAAATACCCTCTTTTTTTGTGTGTTCGCGTGCACTCATTAAATCAATGAGTTAGGAGCAGTGCAAAAAAGAGGGTCAGTCTGGAGATGTCATTAATACCCCATCCCGGCCTTCCCCTTCGCCGGGGAACGAGCAAGAAAAAAACTTCTGCCCTTATTTTTAACAGGAAGAATCAGAACGAGGGTTTTATTCGATCGAGACTGGCGTGATCAAAAATCTTGCTGAACGGAGCGGCCTGAAGACAGGGGGCTTCAGGACCGGGAGAAGGCATCGCGGAGCGACAAGATTTTGCGCCACACGCTAGGGTGACAGAACATGTCCGTCGTGCCTGCGACAGCGCGCAGTGAAAAGAGCGTGGAGTCCAGAGGCCCGCGCGATTGCGGGTCTCTGGGCCAGTGTGGGCGGCGAGCCCACGACCTTGACCTTAAGGACTTAAATCTTCGTCACCGAATCTACCAACGCCATTTCTTCACTGCTCAGCAGCTTCTCAATATCCACCAGGATCAACATACGGTCACCCAGCGAACCCAACCCCGTCAGATACTCCGTCGACATGGTCACGGCGAATTCCGGTGCCGGGCGGATCTGATCCTGGCTCAGCGACAGCACGTCTGATACGCCGTCAACCACGATCCCGACAACGCGGTTTTCGAAGTTAAGTACAATCACCACCGTGTTTTCGTTGTAAATCACATCTTCCTGAGCGAATTTCACCCTCAGGTCGAGGATCGGCACGATGACGCCGCGCAGGTTGGTGACACCTTTAATAAAGGCCGGGGTGTTAGCAATACGGGTTACCTGATCATATCCACGGATTTCCTGCACTTTGAGGATATCGATGCCGTATTCTTCATCGCCTAAAGTAAAGATCAGAAATTCCTGACCTACTGTTTCGCCCGCAATTTTCGCCACGGTTGCAAGTCCTGCCATGTTGTTCACCTTTGCTTTTATCTTTAAATCGGCCTGAGTTTTTCACACCCGGCAACCTTGCGGTCACCGGCAGCTTTGCTTGTTATGCGGCGGTGGAGCCTGTTGCTAATTTATCGCGGTTCAGTGACTGCAGTGCAGACACGTCCACGATCAGCGCCACACTGCCGTCGCCCAAAATAGTGGCGGCGGAAATGCCCGGTACTTTGCGATAGTTGCTTTCCAGGTTTTTCACCACAACCTGATGCTGACCAATCAACTGATCAACCAGCAACGCGTAGCGACGCCCTGCACTCTGCAAAATCACCACAATGCCCTGCGTGGCTTCGGTTTTGGCGTCTTCAACATCAAAGACGTTGTACAACTCAACCAGCGGCAGGTATTCACCGCGCACCTGCAGAACACGTTCGCCACCGGCCATCGGATGCAAATCCTCTGACAGCGGTTGCAGAGATTCCATCACCGCGTTCAGTGGCAGAATGAAGACTTCTTTACCGACTTTCACTGACATCCCGTCGAGGATCGCCAGCGTCAGTGGCAGCAGGATACGGATGGTAGTGCCTTTGCCCTGCTGGGAATGGATTTCAACGTGCCCACCCATTTCCTGAATGTTTCGTTTCACCACGTCCATGCCGACACCACGGCCTGAAACGTCAGTGACTTTTTCTGCGGTCGAGAAGCCTGCGGCAAAGATCAGCATGCCGACTTCTTCATCGCTCATGTTGTCATGGACGTTCATGCCCTGCGATGCGGCTTTCGCCAGAATACGTTCGCGGTTCAGACCGGCACCATCGTCGATCACTTCGATGCAGATATTGCCGCCCTGATGTTCTGCAGAAAGCGTCAGGTTACCGGTGGGTTCTTTACCATTGGCAATACGCACATCCGGCGTTTCCACACCGTGATCCAGACTGTTACGCACCAGGTGCGTTAACGGATCGATGATACGTTCGATCAGGCTCTTATCCAGTTCGGTCGAGCTGCCAAGCAGTGTCAGTTCGATTTGCTTATTCAGTTTGCTGGCCAGATCTCGCACCAGACGCGGGAAGCGGCTGAACACGAATTCCATCGGCATCATACGAATCGACATCACCGATTCCTGCAAATCACGGGCATTACGTTCGAGCTGGCCCATGCTGTTGAGCAGGTCACTGTGGACAACCGGATCCAGCAGATCGGAACGCTGCGCCAGCATGGACTGGGTGATCACCAGTTCGCCCACGAGGTTGATCAACTGGTCAACCTTTTCAACAGCAACACGGATGCTGGTGGATTCAGGGGCTTTAGGTGCACGGGCTTTCGCCGGTTCGCTGTTCGGCACTGCCGTCAGTACCGGAGCCTGACGGGCAACGACCGCCGGTGCTGCGGCCACTTCCGCCACAACAGGCGCGGATGCGGCAACCGCAACGGCTTCAGAAGCAACCGCTGCCGGGGCGTGAGTGAAGCTGATTTGTTCCGGCTCCAGCACAAAACACAGCACGGCAATAATGTCGTCTTCGCTAACCGTGGTGACCAGGGTGGCTTCCACACTGTCATCAGTCTGAACCGGATCTTTTATCTCGCCAAGATTGCCGAGTTCCTCCAGCATCACAGGAATTTCCTGTGTTTTCAGGCCGGAGAGACGAACGCGCAAATCGCCCTTACCGGCAGCGGGTGCAACCGGCGCTGTCGCGACAGATTGTGCCGCTGTCTGGTCTTCAACCACGTGAAGATCAGGCACAGGTTCACGCGCCTGTTGCGCTTCGAGGGCCAGTTGTCTCAGGGCCGCACAGATATATTCAAAGCTTTCTGCGTCAGGATCCCGGGAAGATTTATAGGCGTCGAGTTGCTCCTGCATAATGTCTTTTGTTTCCAGAAACAGGTTGATGATGTCGGTGCTCAGGCTCATTTCAGCGCGACGAGCACCGTCGAGCAGGTTTTCCAGTAAGTGAGTCGTTTCCTGTAAAACCGTAAATCCAAACGTGGCTGCACCGCCTTTGATTGAGTGCGCTGCGCGGAAAATCGCATTCAGTTGCTCAATGTCAGGCGCCTGCGGATCAAGTAACAACAGATGTTGTTCCATGTCCGCCAGCAACTCGTCTGCTTCATCAAAAAATGTCTGATAAAAATCAGTAATATCCATGCTCACGTGATCACCTCTGCTGTGAATCGCGGCTTGTTAATGTGTCGCAGGTGCCGTGCCCGCCGCGGCAGCCGGAGCTGCCGTCGCAGGTTGAGCGCCTGCCGAGGGTGTCACTGGCGTCTGCGTCTCAATCCCGGGTATTGATGGTGCTTTCTCTGGTGTGGCCGGTGCCGGGTTTGCCTGTGGCGCTAACGCCGGAGCTGCCGGAGCCGAACTCATTTTTGGTGCTAATGCCGGCACTTTTTGTGTGCCTTGTACTTGTCTTTGCAGCTCGCCAGCGTCACTGATCGTGATCGCCTCG
Source organism: Rahnella sp. WP5 (assembly GCF_000745615.1). Lineage (NCBI taxonomy): Bacteria > Pseudomonadati > Pseudomonadota > Gammaproteobacteria > Enterobacterales > Yersiniaceae > Rahnella > Rahnella sp. WP5. Next base: position 215,649 of record NZ_JQJR01000011.1, read on the forward strand.
CCCTCGCTGTTTTCCCGTTCAATCGCTTCTTCCGCGTGTTTGTTCAGGACCAAAATACTGATACGACGGTTGATGGCGTCACCTGCCGGATGGTTTTTCAGTTGCATGGAAGACCCCATGCCCATCACCCGCAGGACTTTCCCTTCGCTGAGGCCGCCGCTCATCATCTCGCGACGTGAAGCATTCGCGCGCTCAGTCGACAGTTCCCAGTTGCTGTAGCCACGTTCACCTGTGGCATACGGCATGTCATCGGTATGCCCCGCCAGACTGATCTTGTTCGGAAAACCATCCAGTACCGGGGCAATCGCCCTGAGGATATCGCGCATGTACGGCTCAACAATCGCGCTGCCAAGCTGGAACATCGGGCGGTTTTTGCTATCGATAATCTGAATGCGCAAACCCTGCTCGGTCAGGTTAATCATCAGGTGTGGACGTAAATCTTTCAGCCGCGGATCCGACGCCAGCATGTCTTCCAGCTTTTGCTGCAACCGCTGTAAATCGTCCGACTCACGCTTACTCGCCCCCTGCGACTGCTCCATTTTATGGACTTCCCCGTCCTGTACGGTCGGGTCTTCGCCACCGCCCGGGATCGGGCTGGTAGCATCGCTGCTGCGCGGCCCGCCGGTGATCGCCACCGCAAGGGGGGTACGGAAGTATTCGGCAATTTGCACCAGTTCTTTAGGGCTGGAGATCGAAATCAGCCACATCACCAGAAAGAAAGCCATCATCGCTGTCATAAAGTCAGCGTAAGCAATCTTCCACGAACCGCCGTGATGCCCTCCGCCGTGCTTATTCTTTTTCTTGCGTACAACAACGATTGGATGGCTCTGATGCTTCATACTTTTTCTTCTTCAGTTTGTTTCTGACCCGGCGACTTGACCTGGCGAACGTGTTCCTCCAGTTCAATAAACGAAGGTCGCTCCGAGGTGTACAACGTTTTACGGCCAAACTCGACGGCAATTTGTGGCGCATAACCGTTAATGCTCGACAGCAATGTCACCTTGATGCACTGCATCATTTTGGCGTTTTCAGCACTCTTCTGGCGTAACACGCTGGCCAGCGGAGAAATAAAACCGTACGCCAGCAGGATACCGAGGAAGGTCCCGACCATCGCGTGGGCAATCAGTGCCCCGAGTTCTGCGGCAGGTCGGTCAGCAGCGGCCAGGGTATGTACGATCCCCATTACCGCGGCGACGATACCGAATGCCGGGAGTGAGTCACCCACCAGCGCCAGGCTGTTCGCCGGCACTTCACTCTCGTGCTCGTAAGTTTCGATTTCCTCGTCCATCAGCGCTTCAATTTCAAAGGCATTCATGTTGCCGCTGACCATGAGGCGCAGATAGTCAGTCAAATATTCGACTAACTGTTTATCGGCAAGGATGCGCGGATAATTAGCAAAAATGTCGCTTTCGGCCGGATTGTCGATGTCATTTTCCAGCGACAGCATCCCCTGTTGGCGTGATTTGGCTAATACCCGGTAAAGCAGCGCCATCAGATCCATATACAACGCTTTATTGTATTTTGATGCGCGGAACAACTGCGGCAGCGCGCGCATGGTGGATTTGATCGCTTTGCCGTTGTTACCGACGAAGAAGGCACCGATGCCGGCACCGCCAATAATGAGCAATTCTGCGGGTTGGTATAACGCGCCCAGCTCACCGCCGACGAGCATGAAACCGCCGAACACAGAGCCCAACACCACGATGTAACCTATTATCACTAGCACGATGAATCCTTAATTCGATGTGGTTTTAGGGCGAGGTTAAGCGCGCGCCATGTGCCTGACCGATTTGTGCCGTAGAAACGTGCATAAAAAGTGTCAGAGAATGGCTGAGATGTTAGGGGGGAATTGATGAGCGGTGGTAGCCACCGCTCAGAACGACTTACTGCAACCCAACTATCTCAAACTGCGTGCTTGACCTGTTCGTCCAGCTCTTGAGATGTTATATCGGCAACCTGCGGGGAAAGTTTACGTTTTTTTACTGCTCGGGACGGGGGCTGGCAAAGACTGCAAACAAACCCGTGGCGGGGTTGGTGTGCATGGGTAATAAATGAGCCATCACAGCAGTTACACGCTGAAAGCTGCAACATGCCGCTGTCGACAAAACGTACTAACGTCCAGGCACGGGTCAGCGCAAGGATCGGCGCTTCCCCCGGCTGCTCAGGACACTGTTCCAGATATAAACGATAAGCCTTGATCACCGCCTCCACGCCATTACAGTGGCCGCTCTTTAGCAGGAAAGAGTAAGCGTTGTAAAACATGGAGGAATGGATGTTCTGTTCCCAGGTCATGAACCAGTCAGTAGAGAACGGCAACATGCCTTTCGGGGGAGGACTTCCTCGCAACTCTTTGTACAATTTAATCAGTCGGCCACGACTTAATTGCGTTTCGCTTTCCAGCATCTGCAATCTGGCACCCAGCGTAATCAGTTCCATAGCCAGCTGAATGTCCCGTGCTTCCTGAACAATACTTTTTTCTGCTGGCTTGGTTGACGCATCTTTACCAGACATAGCTACGCCCTTTTCTTCATCGCGCCGCTTTCTTTCGCGGCCAGGCCTTTCAGCAGATGGCTGGACAACAAGATACCGGTATGGATTTGTTGTAAGTCATCCACCCGCGATTCCTGGGTCAAGCGTTCAATTGTCTTGCTGTCATCAAAGCGGAACTGACACAAAAGCTGGTTCGTTTCAGCTAACTTCACCATCTGAGGCAGCGTCAGCTGTCTCAGGGTATCTGCCATAACGTCATCGATCCCCAGGCGAAACATCGCTGAGGCCTTTTCGTCGTTAATCAAACGCTGTGCCAACAGTAAATATGACAGGTTGATATCATATATGTGCTTAAGCAATTCGGACATTCTGTTCTACCCCATTACCGATGCCGTTTTTTTAAGACGGCGGATTGATAGACATATTCCATGCAGCAAGAGTTTTACCCGGCGTGACAGGAGTATTTTTTACTATCAAAACAATTGGATCATTGGCTGATTAATAAATCTCACGATGATTATTAGATTTATCACGCGGTATTTACTTCACCGCCAATACAAAGTTGTTCCTGATGTAAACTAAATTAATTGTGACAATTGCACTGCTAAGTAATCGAAAAACACTTTAGTTTTGGTGTACTGGCAGAGTCCGTTGCTGTGATGGCGCCTCATTCAGTGAAACGCTTTTACATACATTATTAGGAATAATCTTACTACGCTGCAACTCTAACCCCGTTTCCTTTATACATACAATCTTACCGTTGACGAATTTTGAATAAAGTGTGATGGAGATCACACTTTATGACTTTATTTTGCTTCTGAAAGTGCAATTTATCGTAAAAATTTGCGCATTTTTAAGCCAAAAGTAAAAAAGCGTCTAAAAAGCTCTCTTCAGACAGCCTTTTTTAGCCTTTTTTAGATCAATTTGTACAAAGGCCAACCAAAGCCAAATGAACAGCACAGATAATAATTAATAACTTCTCATGCAGCTATTTATGCTGGAAATTTCAAATAGCATGATCATTGTGCTAAATACACTCAACCCAGTCAGCACAAGGGTTTTCGGGGAGTTGTCCTAATGGTTTGTGAGGAAATTAAGCGCGAATTGTTCTTAAACCGTGAGCAAGCACGCGGTTTAAGAAATAAAAAGACAATTATTGTAATAATTTATGATCGGACATGCGGAAACATCCAGCAACAAGGCCGGATTGATAAGAAGAAGTGATGGAATGGCATAGTGGTGCCGAACTTAACCTATCGGCAACTGTTCAGGAAAACTTTAATCATTGTGCTTAAAAAAGTGCTTTATACCGCGCAATAGCAAATAAAAAGCGCGTGACTAGGAATTTTATTACCAGACCAGCATCTGTCGCCAGTTTCACCTGCAGATTAGCGATTAAAACGCATTTTTAACTACGCTGTCAGAAGAATATTAGACAGCAAGCTTAAAAAATGTACCGCCATTAAACCGGCTAATTAAACGGAAGGATAAAATAGGCGTTGCAGGATAAATGAATAATTTCCTGCACATGAGAAAGGGGGTTTCCGAACGTTAATGCAGCAGACACTTAACAACCTGCCGAAATTTCCGGCAGGTCATAACGTGAAATTATCTACACCGCGTTTGGTGATTAAAAAGGCATGGTTCGCGGATCAGCATGCTGATATTCAAAGCCAAGTTCTTTGCAGATCCGCTCACCATCGACGATTTTGCCCTTCTGTGCTGAAGCTTGTTCAGCAAAAGTCGGCGGCTCCAGCCCCATCTGTCTGGCCAGCGCCGGATAAAACTCCGCTTTGGCAGGATGAGCAGGTGCGCACAGGTTATACGTATGGCCGCCTTTCGGCAGACTGAGTAACAACGCAATCGCGGCAATCACATCATCCTGATGCACCAGGTTGACGCCATGCTGACCGCCTTTCACCTGAGTCTTTCCGGCCATAAAACGTCCCGGATGACGATCACCACCGACCAGACCGGCCAGACGCAGTACATCGACAGACGTATTGGGTAAACCATGGAGCCAGTTTTCGAGTTCTTTGAGCACCTTTCCGCTGGTCGTGACCGGTTCAAGCGGCGACCCCTCACGCACCACCCCCTCTCCTTCGCCATAAACAGATGTCGAGCTGGTGAAAATAATGCGTTTGACGTTATGCGCCAGCGCGCTGTCGGTTAACAGCTGTACCGCCTGGAAGTACAGTTCACTGCCTTCCACCGTCCGGCGCGCAGGCAGGGTAATGATCAGCGCATCGACATTCAGCAACTGATCGAGATCTTCCGCCGCACATTCCATCTGCGGCGTAAACACCAGCGGGAAACACTCGATCCCCACGGCTCTGGCGGCATCTACCCCATCCGGCGTGGTTTTACTGCCGACCACCTGATAACCTTTTGAAGCCAGCGCCATCGCCAGTGGCATTCCCAGCCAGCCCAGTCCGATAATCGAAACCTTCTTCATACTTCGCTCCGTTGTTTCATTGGCATGTGGCATCACATCACCCACTGCTGATACTGCTTCCTTTATACTAGCAAATGTCACCTTTTCCCGGTTCAGCCTGCGTAAGGTTTTCTCTGCCTCTGTTAACAGATCATTCATTTATTCGATGAAAACCCTGCTGCGGATAAGAAAAACTCATCATCGGAAAAAAAGGTTGCGCTGTTACCGCCCGATAGTTTAGTTTTATTGGCAGCGAATTTGATATGTGTGGCGAATGATTCAAATCTGAATCACGCGGCATATAAATGAACATACTGAGACACTGACATGACAAACGTTCTGATTAACCACCGTCATCACCATCACCCTGACTAGTCTTTCAGGCGATTGGTGCTGGGAGACTGTTTAGATCTTCCAGTGGCGCAGAACGCAGAGATAGCCCCCGGAAGATTTCTTCCGGGGGCTTTTTTTTGGCCTGACGGATTGAAGTTAACGCCTTTAAACAAACGATTTTTACGATAAATAATTAAGAAACTGAGGTCATCATGCTGGATAAAACACGTTTACGGATAGCAATGCAAAAGTCAGGTCGCCTGAGCGATGAATCACGCGAACTGCTGGCCCGCTGCGGGATCAAAATCAACCTGCAGGAACAGCGTCTGATCGCCTTCGCAGAAAACATGCCGATCGACATTTTGCGCGTGCGTGATGACGATATCCCGGGGCTGGTGATGGACGGTGTGGTGGATCTGGGCATCATCGGTGAAAACGTGCTGGAAGAAGAGTTGCTGAGCCGCCGCGCCCAGGGCGAAGACCCGCGTTATTTCACCCTGCGTCGTCTGGATTTTGGCGGTTGCCGTCTGTCACTGGCGACGCCACTGGACACGGAGTATACCGGTCCGCAAAGCCTGCAAAACGCCCGCATCGCCACCTCGTATCCGCACCTGCTCAAGCAATATCTCGATAAAAAAGGCGTCGATTTCAAATCCTGCCTGCTGAACGGTTCTGTGGAAGTCGCCCCGCGCGCCGGTTTGTCGGATGCGATTTGTGACCTGGTCTCTACCGGCGCCACGCTCGAAGCCAACGGCCTGCGTGAAGTGGAAGTGATTTATCGCTCCAAAGCCTGTCTTATCCAGCGCGACGGCGAAATGCCACAAGAGAAACAACTGCTGATCGACAAAATGATGACCCGTATTCAGGGCGTTATTCAGGCACGCGAATCCAAGTACATTATGTTGCACGCGCCAAGTGAGCGTCTTGATGAGATTGTTGCCCTGCTGCCGGGCGCTGAGCGTCCAACCATTCTGCCGCTGGCAGGCGATCAGCAACGTGTGGCCATGCACATGGTCAGCAGCGAAACCCTGTTCTGGGAAACGATGGAGAAACTGAAAGCGCTCGGCGCCAGCTCCATTCTGGTTCTGCCAATCGAAAAAATGATGGAGTAAGCCATGAAGCCTGACGCGTTCACTACCCCGATTGACTGGCAGCAATGCGACGAACAACAGCGTCGCGAGCTGCTGACACGCCCGGCAATTTCGGCGTCTGACCGTATTACCGAATCTGTCAGTGAAATCCTGCGCCGCGTGCGCAGTGAAGGTGACAGTGCGCTGCGCGAGTTTTGCGCCCGCTTTGATAAAACTGAAGTCCAGGAATTGCGCGTCACTGCACAGCAAATCGGGGCAGCGGCCGCGCGTTTAGGTGAGGATGTTAAACAGGCGATGGCACATGCCGTGCGCAATATCGATACTTTTCATCAGGCACAAAAACTGGCTGTGGTGGATATCGAAACCCAGCCCGGCGTACGTTGCCAGCAACTGACCCGCCCTATTCAGTCCGTGGGCCTGTATATTCCGGGCGGTTCTGCGCCGCTGGTGTCCACCGTATTAATGTTAGCGACCCCGGCGCGTATTGCCGGATGCCAGAAAGTGGTGCTGTGTTCTCCGCCGCCGATTGCCGATGAAATTCTGTATGCCGCGCAACTGTGTGGCGTGGAAGAGGTGTATCAGCTTGGCGGTGCGCAGGCAATTGCCGCGCTGGCCTTTGGCACCGAAACCGTGCCGCGCGTGGCGAAAATCTTCGGGCCAGGCAATGCCTACGTCACCGAAGCCAAACGTCAGGTTAGTCAGAGCCTGGACGGCGCGGCAATCGATATGCCAGCCGGGCCTTCAGAAGTGCTGGTGATTGCCGACAGTGGCGCAACACCTGACTTTGTCGCCTCTGATTTGCTTTCTCAGGCAGAACACGGCCCCGATTCTCAGGTGATTTTGCTGACGCCGGATTTGAAAATGGCGCAGGCGGTTGGTGAAGCCGTTGAACGCCAGTTGCAGACATTATCCCGCAGCGAGATTGCCCGTCAGGCACTGGCAAGCAGCCGTCTGATTGTGGCGAAAGACATCGCGCAGTGTATCGAAATCAGCAATGCGTACGGTCCGGAGCACTTGATTTTGCAAACCCGTGAGCCGGAGCAACTGGTCGACAGTATCACCAGCGCCGGTTCAGTATTTCTCGGTGACTGGTCACCGGAATCCGCAGGCGATTACGCTTCCGGCACCAACCACGTCTTGCCGACTTACGGTTACACGGCCACCTGTTCCAGCCTCGGTCTGGCAGATTTCCAGAAACGCATGACCGTTCAGCAGTTAACGCCTGAAGGGTTGCTCGGTCTGGCAAATACCATCGAAACCCTGGCGCAGGCTGAACAACTGACCGCACACAAAAATGCCGTGACTTTGCGCGTTAACGCTTTAAAGGAGCAACGCTGATGAGCAATGAAAACACCCTCAGCGTTCAGGCGCTGGCACGTAAGAATGTGCAGGAACTGACCCCGTATCAGTCCGCACGTCGTCTCGGCGGCAACGGTGATGTGTGGCTTAACGCTAACGAATACGCCATCGCGCCACAGTTCGAACTGACACAGCAGACCTTTAACCGTTATCCGGAATGTCAGCCTGCGCTGGTCATCAACCGTTACGCAGCTTATGCGGGTGTTGACCCGGAACAGGTGCTGGTCAGCCGTGGCGCAGACGAAGGCATTGAACTGTTGATCCGCGCATTCTGTGAACCGGGCAAAGACGCTATTCTTTATTGCCCGCCGACTTACGGCATGTACAGCGTCAGCGCCGAGACAATTGGCGTGGAAGGCCGCACCGTGGCCGCAAAAGCCGACTGGTCTTTGGATCTCCCGGCCATTGAAGCCGCGCTGGATGGTGTGAAACTGGTTTATGTGTGCAGCCCGAATAATCCGACCGGCAATATCATCGATCCGCAAGAGATACGTGCTGTGCTGGAAATGACCCGCGGACGCGCCATTGTAGCGGTCGATGAGGCCTATATTGAATTTTGCCCGCAGGCGACAGTGTCGGGCTGGTTGCAGGAATATCCGCACCTGGCGATTTTGCGCACACTGTCCAAAGCGTTTGCCCTCGCCGGTTTGCGCTGCGGCTTCACGCTCGGCAACAGCGACCTGATTGGTTTATTAATGAAAGTGATCGCGCCTTATCCTTTATCTACGCCTGTAGCCGATATCGCTGCACAGGCGCTGAGCCCGGAAGGGCTGGCGATAATGCGTCAGCGGGTGACTGAAGTGACGGAAAACCGCGCGTGGTTGCGGGAAGAACTGGAAAAATGCGCCTGCGTTGAAGAGGTTTTTGCCAGCGACACTAACTACGTCCTCGTCCGCTTCTACGCTTCAAGTGCCGTCTTTAAAAACCTCTGGGATCAGGGCATTATCCTGCGTGACCAGAACAAGCAACCGGGACTTTCCGGCTGCCTGCGGATCACAATCGGTACCCGGGAAGAACTGCAACGGGTGATCACCGCCCTGCTGCCTTTACCTGGCGCTACCGCATCCACTCTTAATGATAATCAAAATAGCCCCCGCAAGGAGCACATGTGAGCCAGAGTCCGTTATTGCAAAAAACACTGTTTATCGACCGCGACGGTACCCTGATTTCCGAGCCACCTGAAGATTTTCAGGTCGACCGTCTGGACAAACTGGCCCTCGAGCCGGGCGTCATTCCGGCACTCTTAGCGCTGCAAAATGCCGGTTTTAAACTGGTGATGATCACCAATCAGGACGGTCTGGGCACCGCCAGTTTCCCGCAGGAAACCTTCGACCCGCCGCACAACCTGATGATGCAGATCCTGACTTCACAGGGCATCGTTTTCGACGAGGTGCTGATTTGTCCGCACCTGCCAGCCGATCACTGCGATTGCCGTAAACCAAAAACCAAACTGGTGGCGGGTTATCTGGAAAGCGGCGTACTGGACACGGCAAACAGTTATGTGATTGGCGACCGTGACACTGATATCCAGCTGGCGGCCAATATGGGTATCGCCGGGCTGCGTTATCAGCGCGATACGCTGAACTGGGCGACGATTGCAGAGCAACTGACTCAACGTGACCGCCATGCAAAAGTTAACCGCGTAACGCGTGAAACGGCCATTGATGTGGATGTCTGGCTGGATCGCGAAGGTGAAAGCAAAATCCGTACCGGCGTCGGTTTCTTCGACCATATGCTGGATCAGATCGCTACGCACGGCGGTTTTCGTATGAACATCGAAGTGAAAGGCGATTTGTATATCGACGATCACCACACGGTGGAAGATACCGCACTGGCGCTGGGCGAAGCGCTGAACAAAGCGCTGGGCGATAAACGTGGCATTGGCCGTTTCGGATTCGTACTGCCTATGGATGAATGTCTGGCTCGCTGTGCACTGGATATCTCCGGGCGTCCGCACCTGGAATACAAAGCTGAATTTAACTATCAGCGCGTCGGCGACCTGAGCACGGAAATGGTCGAACACTTCTTCCGTTCACTGTCTTATGCGATGGCCTGTACCCTGCACTTGCGTACTAAAGGCAAGAACGATCACCACCGTGTTGAGAGCCTGTTCAAAGCCTTTGGCCGCACACTGCGCCAGGCAATTCGTGTGGATGGCAACACCCTGCCGAGCTCGAAAGGAGTGCTGTGATGAATGTCGTTATCCTTGATACCGGCTGTGCCAACCTCTCTTCCGTGAAATATGCAGTTCAGCGTCTGGGCTATGAGCCAACGGTGAGCCGTGAACCGGAGATTGTGTTGCAGGCTGACAAATTGTTTTTACCGGGCGTCGGCACGGCGCAGGCGGCGATGGAACAGCTCGAACAGCGTGAGCTTATTGACCTGATCAAAGCCTGCACCCAACCGGTGCTGGGCATTTGTCTGGGTATGCAACTGCTGGCTTCATCGAGCGAAGAAAATGGCGGTATCGATACACTGGGTATTATTGAGACGCCGGTGCAGCGCATGCCAGACCTTGGTTTGCCGCTGCCACATATGGGCTGGAATCAGGTCACCGCCAACGCCGACAGCCATTTATTCCGCGGCATTGATGAAAATGCTTACTTCTATTTCGTCCACGGATTTGCCATGCCGGTATGCGAAAACACGGTCGCTCAGACACTTTACGGCGAGCCCTTCAGCGCCGCCGTACAAAAAGACAACTTCTTCGGCGTGCAGTTTCATCCCGAACGTTCCGGTGCCGCGGGCGCACAGTTGCTGAAAAACTTTCTGGAGATGTAAACAGCATGATTATTCCCGCTTTGGATTTGATCGAAGGCAGCGTGGTGCGTTTGCATCAGGGCGATTACGGTCAGCAACGTGACTACGGCAATGATCCGTTACCGCGTTTGCAGGATTATCAGCAGCAAGGTGCGCAAGTTCTGCACCTTGTCGATTTAACCGGCGCGAAAGATCCGGCTGCACGCCAGATCCCTTTGCTGACGAAATTACTGGCCGGTGTTTCCGTGCCGGTGCAGGTCGGTGGCGGCATCCGTAATGAGCAGGACGTTGAAGCACTGCTTAACGCTGGCGCAACCCGCGTGGTGGTCGGTTCGACCGCAGTGAAAGATCCGGCGACCGTGCAGGGCTGGTTCAGCCGTTTCGGCGCGGATGCGCTGGTGCTGGCACTGGATGTACGCATCGATGCCGAAGGTAGCAAAAATGTGGCCATCAGCGGCTGGCAGGAAAACTCCAATGCCACGCTGGAACAGGTCGTCGAGCAATATCTGCCATTCGGCCTGAAACATGTGCTGTGCACCGATATTTCCCGTGACGGTACGCTGGCCGGTTCCAACGTCGAACTTTATCGTGAAGTGACAGCGCGTTATCCGCAGGTGGCGTTTCAGGCTTCAGGCGGTATCGGCTCACTGGATGATATCGCAGCATTGCGTAACAGCGGTGTGGAAGGCGTGATTGTCGGGCGCGCATTGCTCGACGGTAAATTTAATGTGACGGAGGCAATTTCATGCTGGCAAAACGGATAATCCCTTGCCTCGACGTTAAAGACGGTCAGGTCGTCAAAGGCGTACAGTTCCGCAATCACGAAATCATCGGCGATATCGTACCGCTGGCGCAGCGCTATGCGCAGGAAGGCGCGGACGAACTGGTATTCTACGACATCACCGCCTCAAGCGACGGCCGCGTAGTGGATAAAAGCTGGGTATCGCGCGTGGCTGAAGTTATTGATATCCCTTTCTGCGTGGCGGGTGGCATTAAGAGCCTTGAAGATGCCAGCCAGATTTTACAGTTTGGTGCAGATAAGATTTCTATTAATTCCCCTGCCCTGGCGGATCCGACACTGATCACCCGCCTTGCCGACAGGTATGGTGTACAGTGTATCGTCGTGGGTATCGATACGTGGCACGATACAGAGACGGGAACTTATCAGGTTCATCAGTTTACCGGTGATGAAGCGCGTACTAAGATCACCACCTGGCAGACTATCGACTGGGTGAAGGAAGTGCAGGAACGCGGCGCAGGTGAAATTGTGCTGAATATGATGAATCAGGACGGCGTGCGTAACGGATATGACCTTGAGCAACTGAAGATGATCCGCGAAGTGTGTCATGTTCCGCTGATCGCTTCGGGCGGCGCGGGGACCATGTCACACTTCCTCGACGCCTTCCGCGAAGCACAGGTCGACGGCGCACTGGCCGCCTCTGTGTTCCACAAACAAATTATTAATATTGGCGAGCTGAAAAGCTACCTGGCCGAAAATGGCGTGGAGATCCGCTTGTGAGTAATCAGGATGTAAAAACCGGTCTGCTGACCGATGAACAGATTAGCCAGCTCGACTGGGAAAAAGTGGATAACCTGATGCCAGCCATCATTCAGCACGCGGTGTCGGGTGAAGTGCTGATGCTCGGATATATGAATCAGGAAGCACTGGGCGTTACGCAGTCTTCCGGCAAGGTAACGTTTTATTCACGCACCAAAGAGCGTCTGTGGACCAAAGGCGAAACGTCAGAAAACTACCTGAACGTCGTCAGCATCACCCCGGATTGCGATAACGACACGCTGCTGGTGTTGGTCAATCCGGTTGGCCCGACCTGCCATAAAGGCAATAACAGCTGCTTCCACCCTGCCGAAACCGACTGGGCGTTTCTGTATCAGCTCGAAGAACTGCTCGCCTCGCGCAAAACCGCCGATCCGGAAAGCTCGTATACCGCCAAACTTTACGCCAGCGGTACCAAACGCATCGCACAAAAAGTCGGTGAAGAAGGCGTTGAAACTGCGCTGGCTGCCACCGTCAACGACCGCTTTGAACTGAAAAATGAAGCCTCAGATCTCATTTATCACCTGCTGGTATTGCTGCAGGATCAGGATCTGAACCTGAGTGCAGTCATTGAGAATCTGCGTCAGCGTCATAAGAAATAACGTCGAAAATTCAAAAGTAAAAGTTCAGACGTAAAAAAGCCGCCTTTGCTGATGCATTGGCGGCTTTTTTGTCTCGACGTGACAACACCGGCACGCTTAACACGTGCCGGTCAGGCAATTAATCCAACCATTCGGTATGGAATACACCATCTTTGTCGGTACGTTTGTAAGTATGCGCACCGAAGTAGTCACGCTGTGCCTGGATCAGGTTGGCGGGCAGAACCGCAGAACGGTAGCTGTCGTAGTAGTTGATCGCAGCAGAGAAGGTTGGCGTCGGGATACCGTTCTGAACGGCATAAGACACGACATCACGCAGCGCTTGCTGATATTCATCAGCAATGTTTTTGAAGTACGGAGCCAGCAGCAGGTTAGCGATAGAGGCATTTTCAGCATACGCATCGGTAATTTTCTGCAGGAACTGTGCACGGATGATACAACCCGCACGGAAAATCTTCGCGATTTCACCGTAGTTCAGATCCCAGTTGTTCTCATCTGATGCGGCTTTCAGCTGTGAGAAGCCTTGCGCGTAAGAAACGAGTTTGCCCAGATACAGAGCACGACGCACTTTCTCGATGAACTCCGCTTTGTCGCCAGAGAAAGGTTTCACCGCCGGGCCGGACAGTACTTTAGAAGCCGCAACACGCTGGTCTTTCAGGGAGGACAAGTAACGGGCAAACACAGACTCGGTGATCAGCGTCAGTGGTTCGCCCAGATCCAGTGAGCTCTGGCTGGTCCATTTACCGGTGCCCTTGTTCGCTGCTTCATCCAGGATCACATCGACCAGGTATTTACCTTCTTCGTCTTTCTTGGTGAAGATGTCTTTGGTGATGTCGATCAGGTAGCTGCTCAGCTCGCCTTTGTTCCAGTCAGCAAAGGTGGTCGCCAGCTCTTCGTTGCTCAGGTTCAGGGACTGCTTTAGCAGAGAATACGCTTCTGCGATCAGCTGCATGTCGCCGTATTCGATACCGTTGTGAACCATTTTGACGTAGTGACCGGCACCATCTGCACCGATGTAAGCCACACAAGCGTCGCCATCTTCAGCACGGGCTGCGATTTTTTCAAGAATAGGTGCTACCAGCGCGTAGGCTTCTTTCTGACCGCCAGGCATGATAGACGGGCCTTTCAGTGCGCCCTCTTCACCGCCGGAAACGCCGGTACCGATGAAGTTGAAACCTTGCTCGGACAGTTCGCGGTTACGGCGAATGGTGTCTTTGTAATAGGTGTTACCGCCATCGATCAGGATGTCGCCTTTATCCAGGTGCGGAGTCAGGGATGCGATGGTTTTATCAGTTGCTTCACCGGCTTTCACCATCAGCAAGATACGACGAGGTTTTTCCAGCGAGTCAACAAACTCTTCGACGGTGTAGTGCGGAACCAGATTTTTACCCGGATTTTCAGCGATGACTTCATCAGTCTTGTCGCCTGAACGGTTAAAAATGGAAACGGAATAACCACGGCTTTCAATGTTAAGCGCGAGGTTACGGCCCATGACCGCCATACCGACAACGCCGATCTGTTGTTTGGACATTAGCAACTCCTGTCTGAAATAGTTGATCGCCCAGTTTTTAGTCTAAACCCCTGTAAACAGTGAGTTTAACTGCACTGAGCCATACAAATGAACACAAGCATTGTACATGAGAATGGCGAAGGGTGAACCTATTGCAGCCATAACAATATTCTGATCGCACATGCCAGCAATCCCCTGCTTCGCCCTTCTCAGAGGCCAGCTTTACTTTACCGGTAACATGTGGGGAATGCAGGTAAAAAAGAGCTAAAGTGACAGCGAAAGTTTTGTTGCCTCTATCAAGCCGCTTAGAGCAGCGTTTCTGTACGATTGGCATATAAAGTTACCTCCTCCAATTGGGGCTGCGACAAGTTAGATTTATCTGAGGGGATAAACCAACATAAGGCATGTATCCTTTAGCCCAACTTTGGGGTTAAAATTACCGGCTAAGGGTAAAGTGTTGTCTATTAAGACCCCCTATAGTAGAAGCATAATGAGGTTTTTATGAGTTATGAGGTAGTTGCCTAATGCAATCTTTCAACGCGTCCCCCCGAGAATTCGTGGCAAGCGCTGTACGCAACCGAGCATTAATTTATAACCTGGTCAAAAGGGAAGTTGTTGGGCGATATAAAGGCTCAATGCTGGGTATACTTTGGTCGTTTTTTAACCCTGTATTTATGCTGGCCGTTTATACCTTCGTTTTTAGTGTCGTATTTAATGCGAGATGGGCAGGTGGTGGTCAGTCAAAAACAGAATTTGCACTTATACTGTTTGCAGGGCTAATAGTTTTCAATTTATTTGCAGACTGTTTCAATCGTGCACCGGGTCTGGTACTTGCTAATGCTAACTATGTTAAAAAAGTTGTTTTCCCTCTAGAAATCCTTCCTTGGGTGTCGGTCGGTTCAGCACTATTTCATGCAATGATCAGCATCATCGTCTGGGTCATCTTCTACATTTTCGTCGTCGGAGTTCCGCATTTAACTATTCTGTTACTCCCGATAACAATTATTCCATTAGTTCTGCTTTCTGTTGGTGTGAGCTGGGCTCTGGCATCCCTGGGTGTTTATTTACGCGACGTTTCACAACTTGTTGCGGTACTGACGACAGTCCTGATGTTTTTATCGCCAATTTTCTTCCCTATTGAAGCATTGCCGGAACATTATCGTCCTTTATTGAAGATGAATCCGCTGGCACCCGCTATCGCTGAAATGCGCGACGTTCTGTACTTCGGTGGGATCCCAAAGATCAGTTCTTTCTGCATTTATTTTGCAGCTTGTAGCCTGGTAGCCTGGCTCGGTTTTGCATGGTTCCAAAAAACAAGAAAGGGGTTTGCCGATGTCTTGTAATTCCATCGATTCTTCGATAGACGTTAAGGCTGCAGATATTGATGTCAGCACAGAAGAAATTGCTATTAGTGTCGAAGGTCTGGGGAAATGTTATCAAATTTATGAAAAACCCCGGGATCGCCTCCTACAAATATTTTTTCGTGGTCGCAAAAACTTCTTTAGAGAATTTTGGGCATTACGGGATGTTTCCTTTAAAGTACGCAAAGGGGAAACTGTAGGGATTATTGGCCGCAATGGTTCAGGTAAATCCACACTCCTTCAGATGATTTGTGGAACATTAAACCCAACGGTTGGTAATGTCACTGTTCAGGGCAAGGTCGCTGCCCTTTTAGAATTGGGGGCAGGTTTTAACCCCGAATTTACCGGGCGTGACAACGTCTACATGGCGGCCTCGCTCTATGGCTTAAGTCGTGAAGAAGTGACGAAACGATTCCATTTAATTGAAACATTTGCAGATATTGGCGAGCATATCGATCAGCCAGTCAAAAATTATTCAAGCGGAATGTATGTACGACTTGCGTTTGCTGTCATTGCGCATGTGGATGCTGACATCCTGGTTATTGATGAAGCACTTGCCGTTGGTGATGCAGTATTTACGCAAAAATGTATGCGTTTTATTCGTAAATTTAAAGAAACGGGTACACTGATTTTTGTCAGCCACGACATGAACTCGGTACTGAATCTTTGTCAGGATGCCGTATGGCTTCATAAAGGTGATTTAGTAAAAACGGGATCAGCCAAAGAAATCGCAGAAGATTATCTGCAGTACACATTGCAGGAAGTCTACGGTGAGGATGCCAAACTCCAGGCATTAGCGGAATCGACCGGAAATGCCAACCAGGCTCTTGACGAAGCCTTCGAAGCTAATGAGCCAATACTTCTCGATTACGAAAGTAAAATTAAGGTTACGGATAATCTGAGTCAAGCGAATGGCTGGAAAAGTGGTGCCGGAGAGATTACCGCCGTCGAACTGACCACTTATAACAATGAAACGAAAACGGTGTATCAGGGTGGAGAATCCGTCAAGTTGGTGATCAAAGCCAAAGTTGAAACCCATTTTGACCGCCCGATTCTGGGTTTTATTGTCAAAGACAGATTAGGTCAGGATTTATTTGGTGAGAATACTCTCCCTTTCACCAACTTACATCCAAAAGAAATCGAACCTGGGCAGAATATTGAGGGAGAATTTAAATTTAAACTCCCCATGCTGCCTAACGGTCAATATGTCGTCATGGCATCACTTGCTAATGGTGATATTCACGATCATGTTCAGCACCATTTCCTGCATGATGCCCTTATTATAAATGTCTCTTCAAGCAAAGTTCGCTGGGGACTGGTTGGTATTAATTTTTCAAAAGTTGATCTGAGAGCCATAGTATGAAAAAACTTTACGATTTGTACGAAGAAAGCACAGGTAAAATTTCAGATAAATGGAATATTTATTTTGATGCTTACGATAACATCATGGCTCCCTATCGTAATAAAGCAGTCACCATGCTTGAGATTGGTGTTCAGAACGGCGGATCTCTTGAAGCCTGGTCAAACTATTTCCCTCATGCTGAAAAAATTATTGGTTGTGATATCGACGAGTTATGCGGAAATTTAGAATATACCGATCCTCGCATTAGCGTTTTTGTGGGAGACGCCACCTCCGAGAGCACCAGTAAAAAAATTATCAATTTCCAACCTGAACTCGATATTGTTATCGATGATGGCTCGCATACATCACCTGATATTATTCGTGCCTTTTGTAAATATTTCGGCACCATTAGGAATGGCGGTGTGTTTATTGCTGAGGACCTGCATTGTAGTTACTGGGAGAATTACGAAGGGGGTATCTACCATCCCTATTCTTCCATTTCGTTCTTCAAAAGACTTGTCGATATCATCAATCATGAGCACTGGGGAGTTGATAAAGCATCCGGAAGCGTACTTGATGAATTTAAAGAGCACTATCAAGTTGAAATCGATGACGAAATTTTATCAAAAATTCATTCTGTCGAATTTATAAACTCTATCTGCGTCATCCGCAAAAAAGAACATGAACAGAACATTCTGGGTGAGCGATACATTGCCGGGGAGGAAGAGTCCGTTGTTGTGGGTAACAAGAACTACCACAAAACTCTTCTTAACTCCCCCCCTCAGAATGACAATATCTGGTCTACCATGCTGCATTCTCCTGCTGCCCAGTGGCTTGAGATGAACGAAAGCTTAGCCAGTCTGACAACAGAGCATGAGCAGAGCCTGCATGAATTAGAACAGCTCAAAGCAGAGAACAGTAAGGTTCAGGAAAAATGTATGCAAGTCCTGGCTGATAATGTGGATTTGCATCATTTACTCGACAAGGCCAATTCAACGACGAGCCATTTACAAAACCGTGCATCTCAACTCGAAAGCCGAGTCATTGATTTAGAAAAACAAATTAATGAAATCTGGAAATCGAAAAGCTGGAAGATAACCAAGCCTATTCGTTGGTTCTTCATTAGCCTGCGCAGAGCAAAATTACTTTCTCGTCTAATTGGTCCATCTATTAAACGAGGTGGCGGCGTATCCAGCACATTCAGAAAAGCAGTCGGAGTTTATCGCCGAGATGGACTTATGGGGATCCGCAGACGCTTACGCTCAGTTGCGCATCACCTGCCCTCTGAAAACTTTATTCACCCGACTTACCCTATTTTAAAAGAACAGATCACGCTACCCGCCGAAAAGATTTTAGTGCCGCGGGTACTAATCATTGGGGAACTCAGTATTCCTCAATGCAAAAAATATCGTGTACTTCAAAAACAAGAAATGTTCCGCCAAAGAGGATATGAGTGCAATATTCTAGACTGGAATGATATCGCCGGGGCTTTCGAAGCATTACAGCGGCATTCCGTGGTCATTTTCTACCGAGTTCCAGGCTTCGAAAGTGTCATGCATGTGATTGCCGAAGCGAAGAGACTGAACATTAAGACTTACTGGGACGTTGATGACCTAATTTTTGATGAAGAGATACTGAGAAACAGTAAAACGCTTCAGGGCCTTGATCCTACTGTTTTAAAAGATCTCATCAATGGTGCAACACTTTATCGGAGCACTATGTTGGCCTGCGATGGTGGTATCGCCTCGACTCCCGGCCTGGCAAAAGCAATGCAGGAAGCCGGAGTAAAAGATGTTGTAATCATCGAAAATGCGCTTGATCACCAAACTATGGTGACGGCCGATGAGATCAATAATTCAGCAATAAGTTCAACTAAGTCAGATGAATATGTACGTATAGTTTACGGTTCAGGAACTAATACACATAATATTGATTTTGAAGAAGCGGCACCGGCTATTGCAGTAATTTTGGCAAAATATCCTAATGTGAAATTTAGAGTGATCGGTCAACTGGATTTACCCGATTATTTATCAAAACATATCTCACAGGTAGAATTTTTCCCTACCTGTACATATGAAGAGTATTTGGTGCTACTCTCTGAATGCGATATCAGTATTGCACCACTGGAAAATTATATTTTCAACGATTCAAAAAGCAATATCAAATATATTGAAGCCTCATCACTTCATATACCATCAATATGTTCACCGCGCTCTGCATTTACTCAGGCCATCATGCATGAAAAAAATGGTTATCTTTGCAACAGTGAATCTGAATGGATCATGGCATTCAGTTCATTAATTGAAGATAAACAAAAACGTATTGAAATAGGTGAAAGAGCCTATCAAAATGTAATGTCTCACTATTCACCAGTGAGTATTGCACAAGATCAAGTTCAACCTTTTATTGACCATATTTTTAGTGAAAAAAGACGACAAACAATTCTTTCCGTGAACTGTTATTATTCCCCACGTTCATTCGGTGGTGCAACGATAGTTGCTCAGGAAATTAACAAAGAGCTTCGTAATAACGGAACAATTGTACATGTGGTCACTGCATTTTCTGACCGCGACGTAGCATCGTACCAATGTAAGCGCTATGAAACTGATGGAATGAATGCATTTGGCATTGGCATTCCGGATAATTTAAGCTCAAGAGAAAGCTTTGATAACCTAAATATCACGTCGGTATTTGAAGATATTGTAAAGGTCACTAAACCAGATATTGTTCATTTCCATTGTATTCAGGGAATGGGTGTCAGCATGTTAGACATATGTAATCAATTTAATGTTCCATATGTTGTTACCCTTCATGACGCATGGTGGCTCAGCACAAACCAGTTTATGATTGACACAAATGGCGTTTATGTCGGTCAGGCGATGATTGATGCTGAGCGTGAGACTGGAAACATTGCTAATAAGCATTTCAATTTCCTTAGGGATTCGCGGGTAAGAGGAACTCTCAATGCAGCAGCAGCCATATTATCACCAAGCAAATATTTTGCCGATTTCCATATTGCCAATGGCTTTAAAGATGTCATTATTAATAAAAATGGCATCCTGAAGCCTAAAAGCACCAAGCATGTACGCTCAGGTAACACACTAAGATTTGGCTACGTTGGCGGTAATACTGAAGTTAAAGGTTTCCACCTTATCCGCAAGGCATTCACTAAGCTTTCAGATAAAGACATCAGCCTTAGCATTGTCGATAATACAACAAATCTTGGGTATTCCTCTTTCACGGAGTCTGAGCTTGATTTCTTCGACAATACTATTCTTGTTCCTGGATATACTCAGCAAAATATTGACGATTTCTTCTCCAATATTGATGTATTACTTTTCCCTACTCAATGGAAGGAAAGTTTTGGCCTAACGGTTAGAGAAGCGTTAATCCGTAATGTCTGGGTCATCGTCACGGATGCTGGTGGTGTGACTGAAGACATTATTGAGGGGGAAAATGGTTTTATCATACCTCTTCAGGATAAAGGTGAAGCTCTATATGCAGCCATTAATAAAACAGTTGCTATCTATTCAGAGCGCTATGCGCAAGGTGAAGTTGTATTGCCGAGCAATACAATTACTACCTTTGAACAACAAGCAGTCGAATTACAGCATATTTTTGATAAAATATTAAGCACTAAAATTCCTGACTAAGTTTATCTAGCATTTAAAACAGATAAAGCCAACAATTGTTGGCTTTATCATTTGAATAAGTAATACACGTCAATGTCTGCGATTTAAGAAACCATCTTTAATAGCTCGTAAAAAGCTATGTAGGTATTCTCTCTTTTTACTCTTTTGGGTAAGAATCAAAATAACCTGATGTATAAAATTGAAAATAAACTCACGAACGACCATCAGTTTAGGTACATGCTTCATTCGTAACAAAAAGAAAGCATTACGTACACGATAATATCTTCTGAATGGCGAATGTACGGGAATATTGAACATGAAAAATCTAACGATCTTATCGCCAATAGAATGTGTCATACGGGCAGAGGTCCCTACATAAATAGTGTATCCTTGGCTAGTTGCTCTCAAACACCATTCCGTATCGACATAATCAATAAAAAGTGATTCATTCATATAGCCTATCTGACGTATAGCGTCGATAGGTATCATTGACCCTGACGAAATAATCAGTGATGTTGCAAAAGGGGCACTATAATTTTCAGGATTTATTTTTTTACGTAAACCAAACCGATTAATATCAATAACTTTATAGTAAAAACCATGCCTGGAATCCGTAAACACTGGTCCTATAGTCGCTATTTTGGAGTCATATTGTCTGACTCTCAAAAAATCTTGTGTCAGCGCTCGGATGTAATTCTCATCAATTTTACTGTCCTGATCAAAGAATACGATGTACTCAGCGCCCTTTTCTTCTGCCTTTCTGATACCTATATTTTGTGCTGCCGCAATCCCAAGGTTTTTTTCAAGCTCAATAAAGACGCAAATCTCGCGTAAGTTTGCAAATTTTTCACGGCCCAAACTGCCATTATCCACGACGATAGATTCGACACCCTGTCTTTTGAGTGAATCAATGAGATGCATGAGGTCATTAATTATCGGTTGATAAGAGACAATAACGGCAGCCGGTTTTATTTTTTCACACAACATGCATCACTTCCCTATTTCCCAGCAACCAAAACCGTCAGGTATGACGTGACTCATTTCTTTGTACACACCGGGAGCGCGGACAGGCAAGTTTTATTGACTTCTTTTCTTTTCCTGTCAAAAATCCAACCCCATTTATTAAAATAAAGGATCGAAGATTTAATATGGCACATTAATAAAGATGTATTTTTGTATGACCCCTTACCAAACTCATGAATGATTTCTTTACCTGAACAATACATTATTTCAGTATGGTCCAGCGCTCGTCGACATAGATCAACATCTTCAAGATACATAAAGTACCTTTCGTCAAAACCTTTGAGCTTTATTAATAAATCAGAAGAAATTAGCATAAAACAACCCGAAACCGAAGGGACAGAAAAGTTCCTGCTAAAATCGGCATCTTGTATTTCATATCGCTGATCCATTTTCTTCGCTAACGACGGCATGAAACGTCTTAAAAAGAGATTCAGCGGAGTCGGCAAGAGTTTACAGCTATATTGCTTGGAGCCATCTGAATAACGGATTGGAGGAGAAACAAATTTGTAGCCATGACAACGGCACTCTTCCAATAAATAAGAAACAACGCCCTCATTAAAATATACGTCGGGATTACAGATTAAAAAGTACTCACACTGAGGTAGAAACTCCGCCATTGCCTGGTTATGCCCGTGGCCAAAGCCACAGTTTTTGTTGGATTTAAGAACTATAATACGCGGATTGTTAAGGGAAAATGCCCAGCCGCAACCACCATTGTCAACTAATACAATCTTGGCTATCTGCGGCTCACGAAGCAGAGAATTGATAGTACGCTCAATCTGGGCATAGGTATGATTGAATAAGACGATCGAGGCAATGACGTCTGATTTCACTAAGTCAGCAACCATGATTTACACTTCCTATCCCCTGATATGTGAGGGGATTTTATATTCAATCAAAAACAGAAATGATTTTTAACACTGATATTTAATTGAGGCAGGCTGAACCAACCTCAATTACCCGTCCGACGTTTATGCACTGACTTCATTCAATATTTTAGGGATAATCGTTTCCAGTTGTTTCTTCCAGTTTCCTGGTGCAATACCTGCAGTATTCAGTTTATTGGTATTCATGACTGAATAACGCGGACGAGCAGCCGGTGTTGGATACTCTTCAGTAGTAATCGAAGATAATGCCGGTATCCGGGGATATGAACCTGAAGCATGCGCAGTGGCGAAGATACTAAGGGCAAACTGATACCAGCTAACGCTTTCATCGCCACTATAGTGATATAAACCCGGCTTGAAATTAGGTATCGACAGTATTTCGATAATAGCCTGAGCCAGATCACCCGCATAAGTTGGACAACCGTACTGATCACCGACAATACTCAAAGCATCGCGTTGAGCGCCGAGGCGAAGCATTGTTTTAACAAAATTATTACCATATTCGCTAAATACCCACGATGTGCGGATCACAATCCCTTTAGGTGATTGTAAAACTTCCAGTTCACCAGCCCGCTTTGTCACCCCATAGACACTTTTAGGGTCACAGTTGTCTGATTCACTGTAGGCAATTTTACTTTCACCATTAAACACGTAATCCGTTGAAACATGGATGAAAGGAATATTGAGCTTACCGGCCTGGCTTGCCAGATTCTTGACAGCCTGACAGTTAATGGCAAAGGCGGCATCGTAATCAGATTCAGCTTTATCTACAGCGGTATAAGCTGCCGCATTAACAATGGCATCAGGCTTGAAACTATCAATAACTTTTTGAACTGCAACAAGGTCGGTAATATCAAGTTGCTTTCTGTCAGTGGCTAATATTTCCAATGATTCGCCAGCGCGATCACTAAAACAGCGCCCCAGTTGCCCCTCTGCTCCCGTCAGCAAGACTCTCATTTGAAAAGCTCTCCGAACGATTTACCTTTACCATCTTTTTCCGAAAGTAATGGGCTTTCAACAGGCCATTTTACCCCGACTTCAGGATCGTTCCAGATCAAACATCCTTCATTGCGAGGATCATAGTAATCAGTGCATTTATACTCAAAATCGGCGAAGTCTGAAATCACCACAAAGCCATGGGCAAGACCGGGTGGTACCCACAGCTGATTCTTATTGTCTTCCGAAAGATATACACCTACCCACTTACCGAAAGTTGCGGACTCTGGACGGATATCAACCACAACATCAAATACTTCACCACGGACAACACGAACCAACTTGCCCTGCGGTTTAGACGTTTGAAAATGTAAGCCACGAAGAACGTTTTTCGATGAACGGGAGTGGTTATCCTGAACAAAATCCAGATCGATTTCTAACATTTCCTTGTAGCGATTTTGCTGAAATGTTTCCAAAAAGAATCCGCGATCATCACCGAAAACTTTAGGTTCTACTAATTTTACGCCAATAACTTCTGTGTCAATAACATTCATTTTTATAGCTCACTCGTTATGCAATTATCCAACGACACGTTACCTTTGCTGTATAAACGGTTGTTGATGCCGTTCTTACAAATTCCATTTATGAAGCATTCAGCCATTCCCATTTTCTAAAAAATCGTACCACAAATGCCTATTGCGGCTCACTCAGAATCTGGCTAAAAGTTCATTTCTCGGCTAACTGTATCTTTACTATACGGTTCGTTGCTTACAAACTCATCCGCAATTTGCAATACACTGACCAGCAGAGCTGCCGTGACCGATAATGAGACAGCCCCCCCCTCTCTGAAACCAAGTTTTTGCTGCAAATTGGACAATTCCTACAAGAACCCTGAGTCACAAGTAATATGATACCTGTCCAGTTCTGGCAGAAGATTTTGTGTGTGTGCCCCCCACAACAGCAGGGTACTTTTCAAACAGACCGTTGATATATTTTAGTTAAATATAGCTTGCAGAAATATTTAGCATGAAAATGCAGGAATCACCTGATTATAGCTGCGCTTACACTAACTCTGCGCTACGCTATGTTCTTATTCGCGACAAAAGCGAAATAGCTGATTTTTTGGGCATGTGAAAAAGCTAACACTTAATAAATGAGTACGTATATATGAAAATTTTGATCACCGGTGGTGCCGGTTTCATCGGTTCAGCAGTTGTTCGTCACATTATTGATAATACAAAGGATAGTGTCCTGGTTGTCGATAGCCTCACATACGCGGGCAATCTTGAGTCACTCCTTCCCGTATCATCTGATCCCCGCTATCAGTTTGCGCAGGCAAATATTTGTGATCGCACAGAACTGGATACTCTTTTTACTGACTTCCAACCGGATGCTGTTATGCATCTTGCTGCTGAAAGCCATGTTGATCGCTCGATTGATGGCCCGGCAGCCTTCATCGAAACCAACATTGTTGGCACTTATGTGCTTCTGGAAGCAGCCCGACATTTTTGGCTTTCTCTGCCTGAAGAGAAAAAATCAGCTTTCCGCTTCCATCATATTTCAACGGATGAGGTGTATGGCGATTTGCACGGCACAACGGATCTTTTCACTGAAACGACGCCATATGCGCCAAGCAGTCCCTACTCTGCATCAAAGGCCTCCAGCGATCATTTAGTGCGAGCCTGGCAGCGCACTTACGGCTTCCCTACTATTGTGACAAATTGTTCAAATAATTACGGTCCTTATCATTTCCCGGAAAAACTCATTCCACTCATCATTCTTAACGCACTTTCAGGTAAAGCATTACCGGTATACGGTGATGGCGCACAGGTGCGCGACTGGTTGTATGTTGAAGATCATGCCCGTGCACTTTATAAAGTGGTTACCGAGGGTGTCGTAGGCGAAACCTATAACATTGGTGGTCACAATGAGCGCAAAAATATTGACGTCGTAAAAACCATTTGTGAGTTGCTCGATGAACTGATTCCCGCAAAACCAAATGGGATCGCCAAGTTCTCCGAACTGATTACATTTGTGAAAGATCGTCCTGGTCACGATATGCGTTACGCCATTGATGCCAGTAAGATTGAGCAAGAGTTAGGCTGGAAACCACAAGAAACTTTCGAAAGCGGAATTCGTAAAACGGTTGAATGGTATCTGAACAATGAAAATTGGTGGAGCCGGGTTCAGGATGGTTCTTATGCCGGTGAACGTCTTGGCTTGACTAACTAATTTTAAGGAGAAGAATCTAGTGAAAGGTATCGTTTTAGCTGGCGGTTCAGGCACACGCTTGTACCCCCTAACCCGCGGTGTATCGAAACAGCTGTTACCGATTTATGATAAACCGATGATTTATTATCCAATATCTGTGCTTATGCTGGCAGGTATTAATGAAATATTGGTGATTTCTACCCCTGAAGATATGCCATCCTTTCAACGCTTACTGGGTGATGGTTCTCAATTCGGCATTAAACTCGAGTATGCAGTACAGCCATCTCCAGACGGCCTTGCCCAGGCATTCATTATCGGTGAAGAGTTTATAAACGGCGAACGTTGTGCACTTGTTCTTGGCGACAATATCTATTTTGGTCAAAGCTTTGGCAAACAGCTTGAAGCCGTTGCTAAACGAGAAACGGGCGCAACAGTCTTCGGCTATCAGGTTCAAGACCCCGAGCGTTTTGGCGTGGTTGAATTTGATAAGGACTTTAAAGCACTTTCCATTGAGGAAAAACCATTAAAACCAAAATCTCAGTGGGCAGTGACCGGACTCTATTTCTATGACAAAAATATCGTTGAGATGGCTAAACAGGTTAAGCCATCTCATCGTGGTGAGCTTGAGATAACGACATTAAACGAAATGTATCTTGAGAAAGGTCAATTGCAGGTGGAGCTTCTGGGCCGAGGTTTTGCGTGGCTCGATACAGGAACACATGATAGCCTGATTGAGGCTTCACAATTCGTCCACACCATTGAAAAACGACAAGGTTTTAAAGTAGCTTGTCTGGAAGAGATTGCGTTTCGTAAAGGATGGTTGAGCAAAGAGCGTGTTGCTGAACAAGCTGCATTAATGAGCAAAACTGCTTATGGCGCGTATCTGACCCAACTGCTTAACGAACATAACTGATTATAAATTCAGGCTGATGGGCTAGTCCGGCCTGAATTATTTTCTAAATATCACTTCAGATAAAAAAAAAGCACCGAAAATTCGGTGCTTTTTATTGCTCGAAATAAATTAATTTTTACTCTTCAGCAAACTCTTTCAACCATGCCTTGAACGCTTCGCCCTGCGTGTTATGGCGAATACCGTACTCAACAAACGCCTTCATGTAACCGAGCTTATCACCACAGTCATGTGAACGGCCAGTCATGGAGAAGGCTTCAACAGTATGTTTTTTCATCAGCATGGCAATGGCATCAGTCAGCTGAATTTCATTACCTGCACCATACGGTGTCACTGCCAGCAGTGGCCAGATAGCTTCGGACAGAACATAACGGCCGACAACCGCAAGGTTTGATGGCGCGTCCTTCAGTTCCGGCTTTTCAACGATAGCCGTCATTGGCGCGCTTTCGCCCGGCTCAACTTCTACGCCGTTGCAGTTAACAATACCGTACTTGGAAACGTCTTTCTCCGGCACTTCTTCAACCATGACCTGGCTGTTGCCAGTTTCCTGGAAGCGACGAAGCATGGCAGCAAGGTTATCTTTACGCAGATCGCTGGTGGAATCATCCATCAAAACGTCTGGCAGAATAACCGCGAAAGGAGAATTACCAATCAGAGGTTTTGCACACAGAACCGCATGCCCAAGGCCTTTTGATTGCCCCTGACGTACGTTCATGATGGTCACGCCTTTCGGGCAGATAGACTGCACTTCTTCCAGCAGCTGACGTTTCACACGGGATTCAAGCATACTTTCCAGCTCGAAAGAGGTATCGAAGTGGTTTTCGATCGCGTTTTTCGAAGAGTGTGTGACCAGAATGATTTCTTTGATGCCCGCCGCAGCACATTCATTAACGATGTACTGGATCAAAGGCTTATCGACGATAGGCAGCATTTCTTTTGGAATGGCTTTCGTCGCTGGCAACATACGTGTGCCCAGACCGGCAACAGGGATAACAGCTTTTAACATTGTAAAGGATACTCCTTGAAACCTATGGTGTGTAAATTCAGTCAGTTACCATCCAAACGCGTCAGGGATTTCTCTGAACTGAAATTGTAAAATTGATTTAAATTCCCAATCCGATAGTTCTTCCATGAGTATAGTCTCTGTGATTTGGTTTAGGGAGACCATACTCATGACTTTAGGACTCAAACACGATTATGTTAATTCAGTTACGATACCAGTAAGCCGCACCAAACAGTAAGCTAAAGGCTTATTTTTAGGAATGTTATACCTGTTCGGTGATTTAATAATCGTAACTTGCTGCTTTCCAAATCAGTCCTGACGGCTTTTTATCACATCTCATCCTTCTTCCCCCGGGCCCCCTTGCCAGTTTGCCTAGACCGCTGTTTTAGATTTGAAATTTGTAGCGCTGGCGCCCATTATTCACCATGCGACAATCGTCGTGTAACCAAAGGTGAAAAACGCAATATGGAATGGATCGCCGATCCCTCGATTTGGGCCGGGCTTGCGACCCTGGTAGTTCTCGAAATTGTCCTGGGGATAGACAATCTCATTTTCATTGCCATCCTGGCGGAAAAACTTCCGCGTCAGCAGCGTGACAAGGCTCGCGTCACCGGGCTTTTACTGGCCCTCGTCATGCGCTTACTTCTGCTGGCCTGCATTTCCTGGCTTTCGACACTGACCCGCCCTCTTATTGCCGTGCTCGGGCATCCGTTCAGCGCGCGCGATATGATTATGCTCGCGGGGGGGATATTCCTGTTGTTCAAGGCGACGATGGAGCTTAATGAACGACTCGAAGGCAAAGATGAAGAACAAAGCCATCAGCAGCGCGGTGCTAAATTCTGGCCGGTCGTTGCTCAGATTGTCGTGCTGGATGCGGTCTTTTCACTCGACTCAGTGATTACCGCGGTCGGGATGGTTGAGCATCTGGCCGTCATGATGGTGGCGGTGTGTATTGCTATCGGCCTGATGCTGTTAGCCAGTAAACCACTGACACGTTTCGTGAATGCGCATCCGACTATCGTCATCTTATGTCTCAGTTTCCTGCTGATGATCGGCTTCAGCCTGGTTGCCGAAGGTTTTGGCTATGTTATCCCGAAAGGGTATTTGTATGCCGCGATCGGTTTCTCCGTGATCATTGAAGGGCTGAATCAGCTGGCACAGTTTAACCGCAAACGCTTTTTATCCTCGCGCCGCTCTCTGCGTGAACGCACTGCAGAAACCGTATTGCGCGTCTTGCGTGGCAAACATGAAGAAGCCGAACTTGATGCTCACTCTTCAAACATGATTGCAGACAGCGCTGACGAAGAAGATGCGATTTTCAACCAGCAGGAGCGTCACATGATTGAACGCGTGCTGGGACTCGGGCAACGCACTGTCAGCAGCGTCATGACCTCCCGCCATGATGTAGACCATCTTGAACTTAATGACCCTGTCGACGTGCTGACGCAGCAAATCGCTGATAACCAACATACCCGTATGCTGGTCACCGAAGACAGCTCCACCGACGAACCGCTTGGCGTTGTGCACGTTGTCGACCTGCTCAAACAACAACTGCTGCAAAATGAACTGGATCTTAAGGCGCTGATCCGCCAGCCCCTGATTTTCCCGGAACAGCTTTCTCTGCTGATGGCCCTCGAACAATTCCGCCAGGCAAAAACGCATTTTGCTTTCGTGGTCGATGAATTTGGTTCTGTCGAAGGGATCGTGACCCTGACGGATGTGATGGAAACCATTGCCGGTAACCTGCCAGAGTCTGACGAAACGCCTGATGCACGGCATGATATCCAGCAGCAGGAGGATGGAAGCTGGATAGCCAACGGCTACATGCCGCTTGACGATCTGGTGATGTATATTTCCCTGCCGGTGGATGAAAAAAGGGAATATCACACGCTGGCCGGTCTGCTGATGGAATATACCCAAAGCATCCCGCAGGTGGGCGCGCAGATACACATTAATGACTATCTGTTTGAGCCTTTAGAAGTCAGCAGTCACCGCATTTTAAAAGTGAAGATCACGCCACCTGATACCGCCTCTGAAGATGATTACGAAGTCTGACTCAATCCTGTAAACAAAACGGGGTGCCTGCGATGGCACCCCGTTTTGTTTATGCTCAGAATTGGCTTAGAAAAGAGATTATTTGTTGAGTAATTTCTCAACATCGCTTTTTTCTTTACTGTCCTTACGCTTGTCGACCCAGTTCTGAAGGGCGCTGCGAGCGCTTTGTTCAAACGTACGCCTCAGTATCTGGTCCACCTGCAGCTGATATCCCATCTGAGCCCAGGGTCCGTAAACCCGCAACGGGATGTCTGTCGTTTTCAGGGTATTGATCAGATTATTGTCACCTTTCCAGCCACCGGTAACGCGGATCAGCAGGTTCATATCCACCTTTTGATTCGACATATCGATTGTTCCGTCACCTTTCGCAGACACCATTGGCGACTGACCTTCAAGATTATTCAGCGTCAGTGTACCTTCGGCCAGATGTCCCTGCGCTTTCAGCGTATCGATCTGGCTATAGTGCTCATACTTTTCAAGTCCCTGAACATTACTGGTATTACGGCTGACCGCCTGCTGAATGAGTTGCTGAATATTAAGGCCATTCAGACGCGCGTTATCCATTGAAAGCTGCCCCTCGCCTTGCCATCGCCGTGCAAAATCAACGGCCGACAACCCTTCTCCGTTAACATTCCCTTGCATAGAGAAGCTCCCGGTCAGGACTTTCGGTAACCCGTAAGCTGTCAGTAAATCACCCAGTTCAATGCTGTCCACATCCGGTGTCAGATGGACCTGAATTTTATTCCCCGTGACATCCAGGGTGCCTGGCAGAGAAAAGCGCCCTGTTCCCAGATTGCCGCTAAATGTCGGCAAGGAAACCTGGCCCTGATGATTGACCGCATTCAGGGCCAGGTTCTGGATTTTCATACCGCGATAAGTGAGATCAGCAACTTTAAGCGCCAGGGTGGCATTGAAGGTTTGCAAATCATTCAGCCCGTTTGGCTGTTCATCCACATCACGGGCGATAACGGGTGCTGACGTCACAGACTGCGCGGTTTGCGACGATTGTTCCTGCGTATCAGGCTGCCAGCCGGAAAGCGCATCAAGATCAAGCTTATCAGCGGTTAAATTGAGCTGATAATCCGCCAGTTCTCCCAGCTTCGCAGAGGCCGTGCCGGAGATCTGATTATCATTGGCCGACAGGGCCAGCTGGTTCAGCGTCAGCATATTGTTATCACGCTGATAGCTCACCTGCATGGAACCATTCCCCTGAAGGCCTTTCACCGGGATATCGGCACCATTGAGTTGATAAGTGAACTTGCTGATGCTGGCAGAGACAGCCTGCGGATAGTGCTGCATATCCAGGTCGGCTTTCATGGTGAACGACAGATCGCGCTGGTCGCGGTTTATGCGACTTGAAAGCTGGATACTAGCCTGACGGTTGTCATTCTTTTCCATTTCCAGATTGATATCACGCACGTTGATCTGCTCGTCATCACCGCGCTGCCAGATGAGTAAACTGTCAGCCACGCTGATTTTATCAATATCAAATTTCCAGCCCGCTTCAAGTTCGGATGCCCCTGGCGCAACAGGCGTTGGCGTAGAAGGTGCGACCGGTGCATTGGGCTGATTCTCTTCCGTTTCCGGCGTTAAACGAATGACGGCGTTTTTCAGCAGAACCTGCTTGACCGCGAGCTGATGAGAAATAAGAGGCCAGAGTTTGACATCCAGCCGCATGTTCTCAGCGCTGACAACCGGTGCCTTAGCCCCAGGCGCGGTCAGAGAGGTCTGTCCGGCAATGATGCTGAGCTGCGGCCAGACATGCCAGCGCAGGGAACCGTTGATAGCCAGTTGATAGCCGCTTTTCACCTCGACCCTCTCTACCATGTACTGGCGGAAATCGTTCGGGTTAATCAGGAATACCAGCGAAGTCATACCGGCAATGATAACCACCAGTAAAATCACCAGTGTTGTCAGGAGTCTTCTCATGCCTTCCTCACGTTTTTATCCGGAAAACGGATAAAAAACAGAATCAGTCTTTATCAATACGACTGGCAATAGCGCTTTGCTGGTCGCGGTATTTCGCATCCTGACGGCTATTGTATGGCCGTGCAGCAGAACCGGATAACGGTTCAAAACTCAGCGCGCCAATCAACATTCCCGGGCGAAGCGCCAGCGGGAGCTTACCTGAATTATAAAACTCGAGAACAATACGCCCTTGCCAGCCCGGATCAATGCGGTGTGCGGTCACGTGCACCATCAGCCCGAGACGCGCCAGTGAAGAGCGTCCGTCCAGCCAGCCCACCAGATCGTCAGGAATGGTGACAGACTCAAAGGTCACCGCCAGTGCCAGTTCGCCCGGATGCAGGAAGAACGCCTCGCCTTCCGGCAACACAATCTCATCACTCATCACTTTATCGAGTGCAGCGCTGACTTCGTCTTTAGGGCCACTCAGATCGATATAACCCGCATTGTGCCCGAGGAAAACGCGAAATCCGTTACCCAGACGCACATCTACCGTTGCACCATTAATCCGTTCAACCGGAGGACGGGGTGAAATACCTAATTTGCCGCTGTCCAGCCAGGCCTCTATATCTCGGTCGCAAAGTCTCATCGTATCTCCGGTATGGTTTTAACGGATTGTTCCGCGATTAATTGAAGAACTGGCTGATTTTAGCCTTGAGGATATCAATCGCAATCCGGTTTTTGCCGCCGCGCGGCACAATGATGTCTGCGTATTGTTTTGAAGGCTCGATAAATTGCAGGAACATTGGACGAACCGTTTTCTGATACTGCGCCATCACAGAATCCATCGAACGACCACGTTCATTGACGTCACGCTTCATACGGCGCATCAGACAGATATCCAGCGGAGTATCGACGAAAATGGAGAAATTCATTTCGTCACGCAAACGTGCATCGGTCAGGAGCAGGATCCCTTCCAGGATAATCACTTTCTTCGGTTTAAGGGTCACCGTCTCAGGCAGACGGGTATGCTCAATGAAGCTGTAGCTTGGCAATTCAATCGCCTGACCAGACTTCATTGCCTGTAAATGCTGGAACAGCAAATTGTGGTCCATCGCACTGGGATGGTCGTAGTTGGTTTTGACCCGCTCTTCCATGGTCATGTGACTTTGGTCTTTATAGTAGCAATCTTCCGGGATCACCCCGATATGCTCATCACCAACCTGATCACGAAGTTCACGGTATAACGTACTGGCGATGAGGCTTTTTCCCGAAGCAGATGCGCCAGCGATACCCACGATGACACACTGATGGAATTTGTCAGACATAAAATTAAAGACCTGATTTGGAAGTTGGAAGGCAAGCACAGATATATGCTTTGAACGCGCCAATTATAAGTACAACACACTGCCCGATGCCAGCGTTAAGGCTGTGTAATCGCTGACATCAGGCAATAATTCACAGAGTTGGGGGATTAAACGGCTCTGAAGGCAATTTCTGTCGGGATGGCATCGCCTTTCCAGAACAGTTGTGACGCAATTTTTGCCGCCAGCTCACGGTAAATTGCCGTGAATTCACTTTCGGGGTTGGAAACGACTGTTGGCTCACCACGATCTAAATCTTCACGCAGGGAAATATGCAGCGGCAATTGCGCCAGTAAATCACAGCGGTATTTCTCAGCCAGACGTTGTGCGCCACCGGTACCGAAAATCGGTTCGTGATGCCCGCAGTTGCTGCACACATGCATACTCATGTTCTCTACAATCCCCAGAACCGGCACATGCACTTTTTCAAACATCACGATGCCTTTCATTGCATCGAGCAGCGCGATATCCTGCGGCGTCGTGACCACTAAGGCGGCGGTAACCGGGATGTTTTGCGACAGCGTCAGCTGAATATCACCCGTACCCGGCGGCAGATCGATGACCAGATAATCCAGATCCGGCCAAAGCGTATCCTGAAGCATCTGCATCAGCGCTTTACTGGCCATCGGCCCGCGCCACACCATGGCATTTTCATCCGTCACCAGATAGCCAATCGAGTTGGTCGCCAGGCCGTGTGCCATAATCGGCGACATGTGCACGCCGTCCGGCGAGGTCGGACGTTCTTCCTCAGTGCCCAGCATATTCGGTACTGACGGGCCGTAAATATCGGCGTCCAGAATACCGACTTTGGCACCTTCTGCTGCCAGCGCCAGCGCCAGGTTCACCGCCGTGGTCGATTTCCCTACCCCGCCTTTACCCGAACTGACCGCCAGAATATTGCGCACACCTTTGATACCCGGCTGATCGTTCGCCCGTTTGATGGTGGCAATATCGTGGCGCAGATTCCACTGAATGGCCGAAGCGCCGGTCACCCGCAACAATTCGCTGCTGGTTTGTTCTTTTAATACATCAAAACCACTGTTCCAGGCGAACGGCAGGGTCAGATCAATATGTAAAACGTCATCCATTAACACGCAGTGATGCAACGCTTTCATCGCGGGCAAATCTTTTTGCAGTGTGGAATGGCGGAAGGTGGCCAGTACGCCGGTCACGAGTGCGCGCAGCCCTGCGGGTGTGGTCTGCTGTGGGGATTGAGATGTCATCCCGGCTCCTTGAAAGGGGGTTATCAGACTATTTATCTATCCATAAGCATAACAGAACACACGTAAGGAGATCCCCCGTTTGTTTACGCGGGGCGGCGCTTTCGGTTAACATCAATGCCCCTGATTTCAACTACAGAAAGCAAGCTCTTACTATGGCTCAAGTCGCGAAAAAAATTTTGGTAACCTGTGCACTTCCGTACGCCAACGGATCCATCCATCTCGGTCACATGCTCGAGCACATCCAGGCTGACGTCTGGGTCCGTTACCAGCGAATGCGCGGCAATGAAGTGCATTTCATCTGTGCGGACGATGCACACGGCACCCCGATCATGCTGAAGGCGCAGCAGCTCGGTATCAGGCCGGAAGAGATGATTGCCGAAATGAGCCAGGAGCATCAGAAAGATTTCGCCGGCTTCGGCATCAGCTACGACAACTATCACTCCACGCACAGCGACGAAAACCGTGAGCTGTCTGCGCTGATTTACGGTCGTCTGAAAGAAAACGGTTTTATCAAAAACCGCACCATTTCGCAGTTGTACGATCCTGAGAAAGGCATGTTCCTGCCAGACCGTTTCGTTAAAGGCACCTGCCCGAAATGTAAATCACCGGATCAGTACGGCGATAACTGTGAAGTGTGTGGCGCAACCTACAGCCCGACGGAACTGATTGACCCGAAATCTGTGGTCTCCGGTGCGACGCCGGTATTGCGTGATTCCGAGCACTACTTCTTTGATTTACCTGAATTCAGCGCGATGTTGCAGGCGTGGACCCGTTCGGGCGCGTTGCAGGAACAAGTGGCAAACAAAATGCAGGAGTGGTTCGAGCATGGTCTGCAACAGTGGGATATCTCACGCGATGCGCCATACTTCGGCTTTGAAATTCCTGATGCGCCGGGCAAATATTTCTACGTCTGGCTGGACGCGCCAATCGGCTACATGGGTTCATTCAAAAACCTGTGTGACCGCCGCACTGACCTGAATTTTGACGAGTTCTGGAAAAAAGATTCCACCACCGAGCTGTATCACTTTATCGGTAAAGACATCGTTTATTTCCACAGCCTGTTCTGGCCAGCCATGCTGGAAGGCAGCGGTTTCCGCAAGCCGACCAACCTGTTTGTGCACGGTTATGTCACCGTCAACGGCGCAAAAATGTCCAAGTCGCGTGGCACGTTCATCAAAGCCAGCACTTATCTGAACCATCTGGATGCGGACTGCCTGCGTTATTACTACACCGCGAAACTGTCTTCACGTATCGACGATATCGACCTGAATCTGGAAGATTTCGTGCAGCGCGTTAACGCTGATATCGTGAACAAAGTGGTTAACCTGGCCTCACGTAATGCCGGTTTCATCGCCAAACGTTTTGACGGCAAACTGGCTGACACGCTGGCCGATGAAACGCTGTACAAAACCTTCACCGATGCCGCTGAAAGCATTGCTCAGGCGTATGACAGCCGTGAATCAGGCCGTGCAATCCGCGAAATCATGGCGCTGGCTGACCTGGCAAACCGCTATGTCGATGAGCAGGCGCCGTGGGTAGTCGCAAAACAGGAAGGCCGCGACGCTGACCTGCAAGCCATCTGCTCAATGGGCATCAATCTGTTCCGCGTGCTGATGACTTACCTGAAGCCGGTTCTGCCTTCACTGTCAGAGCGCACTGAAGCCTTCCTGAATACCACACTGGACTGGGACGCGATTGCCCAACCGCTGTTGTCGCATCAGGTAAATCCGTTCAAAGCGCTGTTTAACCGTATCGAACTGGATAAAGTCACCGCGATGGTTGATGCTTCGAAAGAAGACATCGCAGCCGCCAAAGTACCGGCAACCGGTCCGCTGGCCGATGACCCGATTCAGGAAACCATCACGTTTGATGATTTCGCCAAAGTGGATATGCGTATTGCCCTGATCAAGAGCGCTGATTTTGTGGAAGGTTCAGACAAATTGCTGCGTCTGCAACTGGATCTGGGCGGTGAAACCCGTCAGATTTTCTCCGGTATCCGTTCTGCGTATCCTGATCCGAAAGCACTGGAAGGCCGTCTGACCATCATGGTCGCTAACCTCGCACCGCGTAAAATGCGCTTCGGCATCTCTGAAGGGATGGTGATGGCGGCGGGCCCTGGCGGAAAAGACATCTTCCTGCTCAGCCCGGATTCCGGCGCACAGCCGGGTATGCAGGTTAAATAAAACTCATGACTGCTCCTCCCCCTGCGAAGGGGGAGGTTGGGAGGGGGTTTTACAGACAAAATAAAGAGTTGGAGAAACTTCAGCTTATTTTTTTGACCTTAATACCCCACCCCGGCCCTCCCCTTCGCAGGGGAGGGAGCATAATCACTTCGGCCAGTTCGGCCAAATGGCTTTCGGATACTCTCTGTCGATATCCGATTTCGCCAGCCCGATATCTTTCAATTGATCAGCACTCAGCGAATGCAAAATCTTGCGGCTGACGCGGCGCTCATTCCAGCTATGCACGATAGCAAACAACTGTTTTATCCATCCGCTCTTTTTTTGCGGCATCTGTACTGCCCTGTCCGCCCTCAAGATATCAGCACAAACGCGTGTCTCACATCCGGCAAACTGCCGTTCTTCAATGATATTTTTCATATTCTGCTCCCGTTGACGACCTGACATCAGGATCTTACAAACAGTAAAAACATTACAGATTCAGTTTTTTTATATTTCGACCATACAGATCTGGATCTGATGACAGATTCAGCGTTAGATTGTGTCCATCTGTACTGCTTTCTTTGCGCAGGCGTTGAGGAAAAGATAATGAATCGTTACGAAAATCTGGCAAATGTCTTGAGTGACCGTATTGAGCAGGGGCTGTATCCGGCAGGTATCCGGCTGCCTTCGGTGCGGGTGTTAAGCAGTGAACATGGCGTCAGCGTCAGCACGGTTCAGCAGGCCTACCGCGTGCTGGAAGAAAAACAGCTGGTGGAGGCACGACCAAAATCAGGCTACTTTGTCAAAGATGCACGCTTGCAGGCAGCGCTTCCGGCGGTTTGCCGCCCGACGCAACGTCCGGTGGATATTTCCCAGTGGGATCAGGTACTCGAACTGATTACTTCCCCGCACCGTCCCGGCGTGGTGCAGCTCGGGCGGGGCTCGCCGGATGTCACGGCTGCCACGCTCAGGCCCCTCAGCCGCCTGATGGGGCGCGCCGGCCAGCATCAGAATCTCAACGCGTTTCATTACGACAGCATTTACGGCTCAGAAGAATTACGCGAACAAATCGCCCGTCTGATGATTGACAGCGGCAGCCATATGGATGCCAGCAATATCCTGATCACCACCGGCTGTCATGAAGCACTGTCTATCGCCATCCGTTCGGTCTGTGAACACGGCGATATCGTGGCGGTGGATTCGCCGAGTTTTCACGGGGCGATGCAAACCCTGAAAGGTTTTGGCATGAAAGCGCTGGAAATCCCGACCGATCCGGTGACCGGGATCAGCCTCGAAGCACTGGAGATGGCGCTGGAACAGTGGCCGGTCAAAGCCATACAACTGACGCCCAACTGCAATAATCCGCTCGGTTACAACATGCCTGATGACCGTAAGAAAAGCCTGCTGCGTCTGGCGCAACGCTACGATATCGCCATTATCGAAGACGATGTTTATGGTGAACTGGCGTATCAGTATCCGCGCCCTGCCACCATTACCTCTTTCGATGAAGATGGCCGCGTATTGCTGTGCAGTTCGTTTTCCAAAACGCTGGCGCCCGGTTTACGCGTCGGCTGGATCGCGCCGGGTCGCTATCACGACCGTGCGCTGCA
Source organism: Rahnella sp. WP5 (assembly GCF_000745615.1). Taxonomy (NCBI): domain Bacteria; kingdom Pseudomonadati; phylum Pseudomonadota; class Gammaproteobacteria; order Enterobacterales; family Yersiniaceae; genus Rahnella; species Rahnella sp. WP5. The sequence goes on from NZ_JQJR01000011.1 coordinate 253,404, forward strand.
CATGAAATACATCACCACCGGCGCCTCGGCTACGCTGCCACAAATCGCTATCGCGGATTTCATCAAACAGGGGCATTATCTGCAGCACATGCGCCGGATACGTAACCAGTACCAGCGCAATCTGTGCACCATGACTGACTGGGTGATGAAATATTTTCCGTGCGGCTCCCGGGTTAGCCGCCCCCAGGGCGGTTTTTTGCTGTGGATCGAACTTGATGAACGCGTGGATACACAGCGGCTGAACCGGCTGCTCGAAGAGCATTTAGTGCAAATTGCCATCGGTTCGATATTCTCTGCTTCTGGCAAATACCGCAATTGCCTGCGCATCAATTATGCACAGCCCCTGACAGCAAAAACTGAACGCGCCATCCAGCAGGTGGGCCTGACGATTTCTCAGATGCTGGAAAACTGCTAAACGTCCATCCGGAGACACTTTTACCGTGCAGATAGAACCGTTACCGCCACTGAACACGCTGGTGGCTTTTGAATGCGTGGCGCGTTATTGCAGTTTTTCCCGGGCAGCCGACGAGCTGAATCTTACCCAAAGCGCCATCAGCCGCCAGATCATTCAACTGGAGGAAATGCTCGGTTGTAAGCTTTTCCAGCGCGCCCAGCGTAAAACGACCCTGACGCCGCGCGGTGAAACCTATGCGCAACAAGTGCGTAAATTACTGGGCGATATTTCGCAATCCACGGCGGAAGTCATGGGCTGGAACGGTTTGCCGCAGGTCACGCTGGCCTGCACCAGCGCCATGAGCGGCCTGTGGCTTTCGTCGCGTCTTTCCTCGTTGCGTCAGTTGCTGCCCGACCTGCAAATCCGCATGAAGATTTCCGACAGCTTTTCAGATCTCAAGTCATCAGAATTTGATCTGGCTATCTTCTATCTGCGCGAGCCACCGCCCGGTTATCACGTACAGGCGCTGTTTGACGAAGTCTGTTATCCGATGTGCTCGCCGGCATTCCTCAGCCGTATGCCACCTGACGCCAGCGCCGCCGATTTACTTGAACAGACATTGCTTATTCAGGATGACCCGCAACGCGAATGGACCGGCTGGCGCGACTGGTTTGCGTCGCAGGACGTCAGCTTCGTCACGCCGCGCAGAACATGGCGGGCCAACAACTATCCGTTTCTGGTGCAGTCGGCGGTACTGGGTGATGGGATTTTGCTGGGCTGGGAAGGACTGGTGCAGGATTACATCAATAACGGCCAACTGGTCGCCGCACATCCCGGCAAACTGGCTGCCGCGGGAAAATGCTACATGCTGACGCCGCAGGACCGGTTCCTCAAACCTGTGGTGCATAAAGTGATTAACTGGTTAAAACAGCCGTAAAATGAATGAATTTGCCAGGCCGGATATCCGGTCTGGCAATGAATATTCAGCAGGATTGACGAGATCATGTTCACAGTGATTTATGAAAAATAATAATAATCCGACATCATAATAAAATATTATGAATTGACATCGGCTGGCGGTATTTTGTTTTTCTCCAGATATCTGCGTTTTCTCGCAGAATTCATACCAATTAATGTGAATAACAGCCAGCATGACTGCGAAATACAGGATGCAAGGTTGAAATCATGACTTAACGAATACAGGCCAAACACGCCGCCGATTATATTAAGATAGGCGTAACTGTTAGCATCAACCGCTAGCCTGCGCATTTGAACCAGCGCATAAGCCAGAAGATAGCAAAACACGCCAATTAAACCGACAACCGTATGCAGTTCCACCGGTCACTTCCCTTTCCAGACGTTGATAGCTGAGAAAAATAAAGCTTTTCAGGGTGTTCTGCCGCGCATTTTTCGCATACCCTCATGATAAATTCTCATGCAAGTTCAACAGGGGGTTTTGATATAAATCATCAAGGCAATCCATTGCGCCAATTTAGAAACACCCGGGGTATTTCGCCTGCACCTATAAAATTCCAGCACGTACTATGGAGATAATTAATGAAAGATAATAATTCCCCTTTGACGAAATTAATGCAGGATGCACAACTTAGCCGTCGCGGCTTTATTACCAGCGTTTCTGCTGTGGGTATTACCAGTGCTATGGGCTTTTCACCGTTCTCTGCTTTTGCTGCTGAGCCGAAAAAAGGCGGCATATTAAAACTGGGTATGTCAGGGGGAAATACCAGTGATACGCTGGACCCGACATTATTCAGCGACTGGGTGCCATTAAATCAGGCATATATGCTGATGAACGGCCTGATTGAAATTGATGAAAATAACAAAGCCACACCTGAATTGTTCTCCGCCTGGGAAGCCAAACCCGGTGCCACCGAGTGGGTGTTTACCGTTCGTGATGGCGTCACCTTCCATAATGGTAAAAAACTGGATGCAGATGACATTCTTTATTCCATCAACCTGCATCGCGGCGACAAATCCAAAAGCGCCATCAAAACTCAACTGGCCCCGATTACCGGTCTGACCAAACAGGGCGACAACCAGATCCTGATCACGCTTGAAAGTGGCAACGCCGACCTGCCGTATCTGCTGGCGGATTACCATCTGGTGGTGGTACCCAACGGCTTTACCGACTGGTCGCATCCGATCGGTACCGGCGGTTTTATCTTTGATCAGTACGAACCGGGCGTGCGATCGCTGTTCAAACGCAACCCGAACTACTGGAAGCCGGATCGCGCCTTTGTTGATGCCGTGGAAGTGCTGGTCATCAACGACCCGACCGCCCGCACCAATGCCCTGATTTCCGGCCAGGTTCACGCGATTAACCGTGTCGATTTCAAAACCGTCGATTTCCTTAAACGCAGCCCGGCACTGAACATTGTGCGTTCATCCGGCGGTCAGCATTTCACCTTCCTGATGGATTGCAGCGTCGCGCCGTACAATAACAACGACGTGCGCATGGCAATTAAACACGGCATAGATCGCCAGAAAATCCTCGATACCGTGCTGCGTGGCTACGGTTCGCTGGGCAACGACCATCCGATCCCGAAGACAGACCGCTTCTTCAATCACAGCCTGGAACAGCGCGTTTACGATCCGGACAAATCGAAGTTCTACCTGAAAAAAGCCGGTCTGACGGATCTCAACATCGAACTGTCCTCCTCTGACGCCGCTTTTGCCGGTGCGCTCGACGCGGCCGCCCTGTTCCAGGGGCAAGCACAAAAAGGCGGCATTCAGGTCAACATCAAACGCCAGCCCGCCGACAGCTACTGGGACGATGTATGGATGAAAGCCCCGTTCAGCATGGGTTACTGGGGCGGACGTCCGACGGCTGACCAGATGTTCTCCACCGCGTATCAGTCGACTGCCAAATGGAACGACACCCACTGGAAAGATGAGAAGTTTGATGCCCTGCTGTTGCAGGCACGCTCACTGCTCGATGAAGGCAAACGCGCTGAAATCTATGGTGAACTGCAAAGTATCGTGCGCGACGACGGCGGTGCAATGATCCCGCTGTTTGGCGATTATCTTGATGCAGCCAGCAAAAAAGTCGGCGGTATCAGGCCACATCCGATGTTCAACTTCATGGGTGGTCGTCTGGCCGAGCGCGTCTGGCTGGAGGCATGATGAAAAAACGGATTTTACAGCGGATCCTGTTAGGCATTATCACGCTGTGGCTGGTTTCTGTGCTGATTTTTATCGGCACGGAAATGCTGCCCGGCGACGTCGCGACGGCCATTTTAGGCCAGAGCGCCACGCCTGAAACCGTTGCCGCGTTGCGCCTGCAACTCGGGCTGGATGAACCGTCTGTGCTGCGCTATCTGCACTGGCTGGCGGGCATTATGCACGGCGACTTAGGGCATTCGCTGGCGAACGGTCGCGCTATCAGTGACGAATTGCTGCCACGTCTGGCGAACACCTTGTTCCTCGCCGGATACGCTGCGGTGATCGCTATTCCGCTGGCTGTCGGTTTGGGGATCGCATCAGCTATCTGGCGCGGTTCCGTTTTTGACCGGCTGGCAAATACCCTGACGCTCATCAGCATTTCGGTGCCGGAGTTTTTTGTCGGCTACATTCTGGTGATCGCCTTCGCCATTCGTCTGACCTGGTTCCCGAGTCTGGCAATGGTCGACAGCAGTTCGTCGTTTATTGACCGCCTTTACGTCTGCACCCTGCCGATGCTCACCCTGACGCTGGTGGTGCTGGCACACATGCTGCGCATGACGCGCGCCTCAGTCACTGCGGTGATGGCCAGCCCATATATCGAAAGCGCGGTGCTTAAAGGCATTCCGCGCTGGCGTATCGTGGTCGCGCACGCGCTGCCAAACGCCCTTGCACCGATCATCAACGTGGTGGCATTCAATCTGGCCTATCTGGTGGTCGGTGTGATCCTGGTGGAAGTGGTGTTTGTCTATCCGGGTATCGGGCAATACATGGTGGATGCGGTAACCAAGCGCGACCTGCCGGTGGTTCAGGCCTGTGGCCTGCTGTTTGGCGGCACTTACATTTTCCTCAACACCACCGCCGACTTACTGGCGATCTGGTGCAATCCACGCCTGCGCCATGCGCGCTAAAAGGGGGACACATGAACCGATATTTCATTAACATCCCGCTGTCGGCCTGGATAGGGATTGTGATTATTGCGGTGAACCTGCTGGCAGCTATTTTTGCGCCATGGCTCGCCCCGCACAGCGAAACCGAACAGGTCGGCGACATCTGGCTGCTGCCTTCCGCCGCCACGCCGTTTGGCACTGACAGTCTCGGGCGCGACATGCTTTCCCGCATCCTGTTTGGCGCACGCACCACCATCGCCATCGCGCTGACCATCACTTTCAGTTCTTTTATCATCGGCATTATCACCGGCTTTACGGCGGCAATTTACGGAAAATGGGTGGATGTGGTGCTGTCACGTATCGTCGATACCGTGATGTCGATTCCGGTGCTGATTTTCGCGCTGATCGTATTGTCGGTGATGGGCACGTCCATTCCCGTACTTGTGCTGACCATCGCCCTGCTCGATGCTACCCGCGTGTTCCGTCTGGCAAGGCTCGTGGCGCAGGCGATTGTTTGTCAGGAATATGTTGAAGCAGCGCGTCTTCGTGGCGAAGGGTTGCGCTGGGTGCTGTTCAAAGAAATTCTGCCCAACGCCCTGCCACCGCTGCTGGCGGAATTCGGGATGCGTTTCTGCTTTACCTTCCTGTTTATTGCGGGCTTAAGTTTCTTAGGTCTGGGCATTCAGCCGCCATATGCCGACTGGGGCAGCATGGTGCGCGACAACGCGCAGGCGATTAACTTTGGTCAGTTCGCGCCGTTGTATCCGGCAGCAGCGATTGCCCTGCTGACGATTGGCGTCAATCTGGTGGTCGACTGGCTGCTGGCGCGGAATAGTCTGCCGCATGGAGATGAAGCATGACACGCACAATTTTAGAAATGCGCGGGCTGCGCATCGAAACCCTCGACGGTTCGCCGCTGGTGCAGGATATTTCCCTGAAACTGGCGGCGGGTGAAGTGCTCGGTCTGATTGGTGAATCCGGTGCGGGCAAGTCTACCATCGGGCTGGCAGCGTTAGGCTATGCGCGTCAGGGCTGCCGCATTGCCGGTGGCGAAGTTTTCCTGGATGGCACCGATATCGTTTCTCAGCCTTCCAGCGTAAAGCGCGAATGGCGCGGCAGGCGCGTGGCGTATGTGGCGCAAAGCGCGGCGGCGTCATTTAATCCGGCGCTGACCATCGAAAAACAGGTCTGCGAAGGCCCGATCCGCCACGGTCTGATGAACAAAGAAGAAAGCCGCCAGTGGGCAATTTCACTGTTCCGCTCACTGGATTTGCCGGATCCGGAAAACATCGGCAAACGCTATCCGCATCAGCTTTCCGGCGGCCAGCTTCAGCGCGCAATGGCCGCGATGGCGATGTCCTGTAAACCTGATTTGCTGATCATGGATGAACCGACCACCGCGCTGGACGTCACCACGCAAATTGAAGTGCTGGTGATGCTGCGCAAACTGGTGCGTGAATTCAACACCGCCGCGCTGTATATCACCCACGATCTGGCCGTTGTCGCACAACTTGCCGACCGCATTATGGTGCTGCGCCACGGCAAAGAGGTGGAAACCGGCAGTACGCAAACCATTCTGGAAAACCCGCAGCAGGAATATACGCGGCGTCTGGTGGCAGAGCGTGAACACGCACTAACACCACTGGCCGATGGTCATGAATCTGCCGGTCAGCCGTTGCTGACCCTGCAAAAACTGAGCACCGGCTACAATGGTAAACGGGTGGTACACGACGTCAGCCTGCAACTGCCGCGTGGCAAAACGCTGGCGATTATCGGCGAATCCGGCAGCGGCAAAAGTACGCTGGCGCGGGCGCTGGTCGGATTGCTACCCGACACCGAAGGCACGGTGGATTTCGACGGCATTGCGCTTTCGCATAATTTTCACCAGCGCAATAAAGAAACGCTGCGCCGTATGCAGATGATTTATCAGCTGCCTGACGTGGCGCTGAATCCGCGTCAGACGCTGCTGGATATCATTGGCCGCCCTCTGACCTTCTACTTTGGGATGAACAAAAAACAGGTGCGCGAGCGCGTCGAAGAGTTACTCCGCCTGACTGAACTGCCGCTTAAACTGATCGACCGTCGTCCCGGCGAGCTTTCCGGCGGGCAGAAGCAGCGCGTCTGTATCGCCCGCGCACTGGCCGCACAGCCGGAACTGATTATCTGCGATGAAGCCACGTCGGCGCTCGATCCGCTGGTAGCGGAAGAAGTGTTGAATCTGCTGCGCCGCTTACAGCAACAGCTCGGGCTGTCGTATCTGTTTATCACGCATGATCTGGGCACGGTAAAACGGATCGCCCATCAGGTGGCGGTGATGTATCAGGGTCAGGTGGTCGCCAGCGGCGATACCGACGTGGTCTTCAGCGCGCCAATGCACAGCTACACTGAAAAACTGCTGACCTCCGTACCGGAAATGCGCACCAGCTGGCTGGACGAGGTTCTCGCCCTGCGCGGCACGGCGCTTCCTGCGGCAGCCATTTCTTCGACAGGAGTTTTATGAGCACCAAACGCATCGTGACTGAATTCCCTCACGCCGTCACCGTGACTGAACATCTGTGGATCCCGCTGAGGGACGGCACACGCCTCGCTGCCCGCCTGTGGCTGCCGGATGACGCTGAACACCAGCCGGTTCCGGCCATTCTCGAATACATTCCTTACCGCAAACGCGACGGCACCCGCACCCGCGACGAACCAATGCACGGCTTTTTCGCCGGAAACGGCTACGCCGTGGTGCGCGTGGATATGCGCGGCAGCGGCGAATCCGACGGACTGCTGGCTGACGAATATCTGTTGCAGGAACAGGATGATGCGCTGGAGGTGATTGAGTGGATCACCGAACAACGCTGGTGCAGCGGCAACGTCGGCATGATGGGGAAATCCTGGGGCGGATTTAACGGTTTGCAGGTTGCCGCCCGCCGCCCTGCCGCGCTGAAAGCCATCATCACCGTGTGTTCAACGGATGACCGTTACCGCGACGATATTCACTACAAAGGCGGCTGCCTGCTTAATGACAATCTCTGGTGGGGCGGCATTATGCTGGCGTACCAGAGCCGACCTTCCGACCCCGCACTGGTCGGTGAAAGGTGGTACAAAGACTGGCTGAACCGTCTGGAAAACATGCCATTCTTCCCGGCATTGTGGATGGAACATCCGCTGCGCGACGCATACTGGCAGCATGGTTCGGTGTGCGAAGACTGGTCCGCTATTCAGTGTCCGGTGATGGCCATCGGCGGCTGGGCAGATGCCTACAGCAACGCAGTGTTCCGCCTGATGGACAATCTGAAAGTGCCACGCCGCGCCATTCTCGGTCCGTGGGCGCATATCTATCCGCAGGACGGCACACCGGAACCGGCGATCGGTTTCCTGCAGGAAGCGGTACGCTGGTGGGATCACTGGCTGAAAGGCGAAGACAACGGCGCGATGGCAGGCCCGATGATCCAGACCTGGTTGCAGGACAGCCAGCCGCCCTCGGCGATGCGTCCGGTCAGCCGTGGTGAATGGGTGGGATTTGATCGCGGCACCGCCAGCAATATCAATCACATCCCGCGCTGGCTCACACGAGGCCAGCTCAATACTCAGCCGGACGTTGACGCAGGCGTTATCAACATCTGTTCACCGCAGAATCACGGTCTGATGGCCGGCGAATGGATGGGTGCCGGTGTGCCCGGCGAAATGCCGCCGGATCAGCGTGTCGATGACGGCATGGCAGAAATCTTTGATGGCGAACCGCTGGCCGAGCCGCTGACCATTTTTGGCTTCCCGGAATTTACCGTCGAACTGAGCAGCGATAAACCGGCTGCGATGTTGTACGTCCGGCTTTCTGACGTTGCACCGGACGGTTCGGTAAACCGTGTCACGCACGGCTGGCTGAATCTGTCGCATCTGCACGGCCATGATCAATCTGTGCCGCTTATCCCCGGTCAGAAAGTCAAAGTACCGGTACAACTGGATGGTATCGCACACCGCTTTGCCACCGGTCACCGGATTCGACTCTCGCTGGCGACCACCTTCTGGCCGATGATCTGGCCGATGGCGGAGGTCGCCACGTTGACGCTGGATTTGCACAGTGCGCAGCTCAGCCTGCCGGTGTGCGAACAGCCGGTATCCATCGACGGCCCGATTGCTGAGCCACAAAGCGCGCCGCTGACACCGCAAACTGTGCTGTCGCCAGGGCGCGTGGATCGCAACATCACTTACGATTTCCTCACCGACAGCTGGACCAGCGTGACCAACGGCGTCGGTGGCGTTTTCGGTGAAGGCGTTTACCGCTTCGATGATATCGACACGACGGTCGATCACAATCTGCGGCGCGAGCTGTCGGTCAGTAACAGTGATCCGTTATCCGCGCGCTATCTGCTGACGCAGACCATGAAGATGGGACGTGAAGGCTGGTGGATGGAAGCAGAAATCACCCTCGAATTGCGCAGCGACCTGACACACTTTATCGTCAGCGGCGATATGGTGGTCAGCCTGAACGGCGAAGAGGAATTCACGAAATACTGGCACGAGAGGATTGCGCGGTAATGTTTTTTTGCTCCCATAAGCCGTGATTTTGCCTTGCTCCTCCCCCTGCGAAGGGGGAGGCCGGGAGGGGGTTTTAAGGGCTGACACCTCGTTTAAGTAAACTTCAACTTATTGATTTAACTTTAATACCCACCCCAACCCTCCCCTTCGCAGGGGAGGGAGTCGACCGAATTCTCGATCAAGATTCAGGAATAATCGCCTTTATATCCCGGCTTTCCAGCACCCGCCCGTCCTGCGCATGGATTTCCAGCTTACGCAGCGGCTGGCGATTTTCGATATCTACCAGTTGCGTGCAGGCTTCGCCAGCTTCAAACAAATATTCACTTCCCCACTGCCCCAGCGCGACCAGCACCGGTTGCAGCGCCAGCCCTTTTTCCGTCAGCACGTAATCCTGATACGCCGAACCATCTGCCGCCGGTTCAATCTTCATAATGCCTTCGGCAACCAGCGCTTTCAGGCGGGAACTGAGAATGTTCTTCGCCGCCCCCAGACTGCGCTGAAATTCACTGAATCGTGAGAGGCCGTACATCGCATCGCGGACAATCAGCAACGTCCACCAGTCGCCGATTAAATCCAACGCACGGCCAGCCGGACAAGGCGTGTTTTCCAGACGGGTTCGTTTCATGGCACCTCCTGCTTAAAGAATCTGGTTGCATTATAAAACCACCGATGCTAAAAATCATCTGGTTTTATTATTAAACCACCCTATCCAACACCGAGGTTCTACTATGTCAGATACAATTCGCACTCAGTCCGTGGCCTTAATCACCGGTGCATCAAGCGGCATCGGGGCCACTTACGCCGACCGTCTGGCGAAACGCGGTTATGATTTAGTGCTGGTTGCCCGTGATGCAACGCGCCTGAAAACACTGGCTGAACGCCTGCAGGATGAAACCGGCGTAAAAATCACCGTGTTACCCGCAGACTTAACCCGCAGCGAAGATCTGGCACGGGTAGAAGATTTTATCCGTGCAACACCGCAGATTTCCCTGCTGATCAATAACGCCGGGGCTTCGCTGAAAGCCGGTTTTGAAAACAGCGATGCCGACGCCATCGGGAATCTGATTACGCTGAACGTCACCTCGGTGGCGCGTCTTTCCCGCGTGGCCTTCGACGGTCTGATCAAGCATAAAGACGGGGCGATTATTAATATCGCCTCGGTAATGGCGCTGACGCCGGAACTGCAATCTGCGGTATATTCCGCCACCAAAGCCTTTGTGCTGACTTTCAGCCAGACGCTGCAATTTGAAATGGCCGAGCGCGGTCTGTACGTTCAGGCGGTGCTGCCTGCCGCAACACGAACGGAAATCTGGGAACGTTCGGGCAAAAATATCGATGAAGTGCCGGGTGTAATGGAAGTGGGTGAACTGGTGGATGCCGCCTTGCTGGGCTTTGACCGCAAAGAAAAAATCACCATTCCACCATTGCAGGACGAAAAACAGTGGGATGAATTTGATGCCCTGCGCAGTGCAATGGTACCGAACTTCCTGCAGGCTCACGCCGCACCGCGTTACAAGGCCTGACAGTGACACATTGACCAGTAACATAAATTTACTGGTCAATGTTGATTCGCTTTGCAAATATGTTAATTCGATAACTTTGTGAAGTGAATACGATGACTGAATATGTAATTGCTGCACCCGAAGTTCCGTCTCTCGCCGTCGAAGGCCAGAGCGCCCGCTTTCCGTTGCGCCGCGTGTATTGTGTTGGCCGTAACTATTCCGAGCACGCCCGTGAGATGGGTCATGACCCTGACCGCGAACCGCCTTTCTTTTTTGGCAAACCGGCTGATGCCGTGGTTCCCGCCAGCGGCAATGTGCCGTACCCGACGCTGACCGACGATCTGCATTATGAAGTAGAACTGGTCGTTGCGATTGCCAGAGGCGGTAAAGATATTGCCGCTGAAGACGCACTGTCACACGTCTGGGGTTATACCGTGGGCGTAGATTTAACCCGTCGTGATATTCAGGCGCAGGCCAAGAAACTGGGACGTCCGTGGGACTTCGCCAAAGGGTTTGATGATTCCGCACCGGCGAATCCGCTGCAACCCGTGAGTCAGACAGGTCATCCGGCTGCCGGTAAAATCTGGCTCGATGTGAACGGTGAAAAACGTCAGCGCGGTGATTTGAGCGACCAGATCTGGCAGGTAGCGGACGTCATCAGCTATCTCTCTCAGGCGGTTGAACTCAAGCCCGGTGATCTGATCTATACCGGTACGCCAGCAGGTGTGGGTCCGGTAGTGCGCGGTGATGTGATCACCGGCGGCATCGAAGGTCTGAGTGATTTCAGCTTCACTATCGTGTAATGCATGCAGGACGCCTTATTTCAGGCGTCCTTCTCACCAATTTTCCGGGCCATTTCTTCTTCAACCAGCGGAATAAGCTTCTCGAACGCACAGGCACTTGACGGGTCAAACAGCGACAGCGTTTCTATCTGGCTAAGTAAAATCACCTTACGAAACTTCAGCGCGCTCACCGGATCTGACACCGGAGTGATGCCATGTTCCTGATAATAGCGGGCATAATTATGCTCAACGCGCAGCTCCAGTGTGTCTTTATCGCGATAACCGCTGACCATCGGGATCACGACCACATTGTCCGACGAACTTGTTTCACACCTTGCGGTATGCACCATGCCGATATAAACACGCCGCGACTGTAGGGTGATGAATACCATATCGCCCTCTTCCATACACTGATACAACAGCCCTTCCACGCCGTTGGCGCGGGTAAGTTGTTTGTACAACTCTCTGCGTCCGGCAGTATTAAGGCGCAAGCCCGGTGACCAGGTAGTGCGGACCAGACACAGCATCACGGAGACGGCAAGCATAATCACCACCGGTGCCTGAATGCCTAAGAAACTCCAGTTGATGAAATCACGCTGGTAGTGCACATCCTGATGCAAATGCGGCAAGGCGGGCAGCCAGTTGATGACACCGGAAATCCCCCACAGCACCAGATATAGCAGTGCTATTACCAGTACGCCCTGCAGGACAAAAATACAGCCATACAGCGCCACCAGAAAATAGACGTCCCAGCCAAAGGTGCGTTTAAGTTTGAAGCGCGATGAAATGTCGCGGGTGGTATACCAGTAGCCGCAGACCATTAACACCATGAAAACGGCTGTCGCCATTACAGCACGCTCATGCGTTTGACGTGGCGGGCAAAGTCTGCCTGCATCTCCTGATTAGCCGGATTGACTGATGCCGTACCGTTTTCATCAATCAGAATACGCTCGCCCTCTTCCAGCGTATTTTCCATGTCTGCGGCACTGAACAGTCCGAGAAATTTTTCCGGGCTGGAAAATATTTGTAAAACAATCTTCAACATAGGTTTGCCTCTCCTCATAAAAGAATAAGCCTAGTCAAAGGAAAGAGACATTGTGGCTGTTTCAGATTTTTTACGGGCAGGAATGAAAAAGGGCCGCCATGACGGCAGCCCTTTGCTGGAATCTGCGAAACGAATTACTTCGCTTCAATACTTTCCTGATGTGCTTCTTCCTGCGCAGCCTGTTCGGCATGCACTTCAGCAGCACGTTTGCGCAGACCTATCCAGCCCAGTACCAGCAGGATGATCAGCACCGGAATGGTCGCCACCGTGTAGGTGCCGTTCGGGTAGTCAAACGCCATCAGGATCAGAACGCCCGCCAGGAAGGCCAGCGTCAGCCACGAGGTCACCGGTGCCCACGGCATTTTGAAGGAAACGTCTTTCGCACGACCTTCTTTGATTGCAGTACGCAGTTTCATCTGACAGACGATGATGAAAGCCCATGAACTGAGGATGCCGAGTGAGGCGACGTTCAGGACAATCTCAAACACCTGCGAAGGCACGTAATAGTTGAGCACTACACCGATCACATAAATGCCGACAGTGACCAGAATACCGGCGTACGGCACCTGCTGCGCACTCATCTTCGACATGAATTTCGGTGCTGAACCGCCCATCGACAGGGAACGCAGAATACGACCGGTGGAATACAAGCCGGAGTTGAGGCTCGACAGCGCTGCGGTCAGAACCACGATATTCATGATGGTACCGATGTAAGGCACGCCCAGCTTGCTGAAGAAGGTGACAAACGGACTTTGGCCCGCCTGATAGGCATTCCACGGCAGCAACAGCACCAGTAACACCACGGAGCCGACGTAGAACAAAGCGATACGCCAGATCACGCTGTTAATGGCTTTCGGCAGCACTTTCTCAGGATCTTTGGTTTCGCCCGCCGCCGTACCGACCAGCTCAATGGCCGCGAACGCAAAGACCACGCCCTGCACCAGAACCAGCGCCGGTAACAGACCGTGCGGGAAAATACCGCCGTTGTCGGTAATCAGATGCAGACCGGTGGTGTTACCGTCCAGTTGTTTGCCGGTGCCGAGGAACACCACGCCAACCACCAGGAAGATAGCAATCGCCGCCACTTTGATCAGCGCAAACCAGAATTCCATCTCAGCGAACCACTTCACGCCGATCATGTTCATGGTTGCCACAATCGCCAGTGCGCCCAACGCAAACATCCATTGCGGAACATCACCGAAGGTTCCCCAGTAGTGCATGTACAGAGCCACTGCGGTGATATCGACAATGCCGGTCATCGCCCAGTTCAGGAAGTACATCCAGCCTGCTACGTAAGACGCTTTTTCACCCAGGAATTCACGGGCATAGGATACGAAGCTGCCACTGGTCGGACGGTGTAAAACCAGTTCGCCCAGTGCACGCAGGATAAAGAATGAGAAAATACCACACACCGCATACACGATAGCCAGCGCCGGACCCGCCATCTGTAAACGCGCACCCGCGCCGAGAAACAGACCGGTACCGATAGAACCACCAATGGCAATCATCTGAACCTGACGGTTGCCCATACTCTTGTGATAACCATGATCGTGAGAGTCCAGCCAGCGCCGTTTAGCCGCGTGCTTCGCCTCTGCCGTTTTTTTATGAGACTTCATTATGAGTTGTTCTCCAAAATAACCTTCACCTGACGCCGGGTGCTGCAAGCAAACGATTGCAAGCCTCGCCGTTTATGGGGTTTACCCACTGTAGTTTTTTTAGCCGGAACTGTTTTGGTGCAATAACGGCGAAGGATGCTACCTGTTCTCACTAACCGTGGCAAAAAAAACCGTCATTAAAAATTGTGAACAGTCATATTTCGCGCAGCAAATTTTGCGCTTGCGTGCGCTCAGGACGATCCTTTCGGCAGACACTCTTTTCTCACCCGTTCGATATTAATGGAGAGATACATAATTTCTTCCGTGGTCAGTTCGCGCTGATATTGCGCGGCCAGATAATCGCCGATTTTTTCCGCGCACAGCCACGCCTGTGGGTAATTTTCTTTTACCGCCACGTGCAGGCTCATGTCATCGTCGGCTACCACCGTGCGGCTGAGCATCCGCTGGGCGAAGAATTTAAGATGGGTGACGAAGCGCTGGTAGCTCAGCGACTCCTCGTCGTACTCAATACGCAGCTGGTATTTCACCAGATTGAGGATTTCCTGCATCACGCGGGTAATCTGCGCCACTTCCGGCATTTCGCCGTTAAGCTGCGCATTGACCAGGTGCAGGGCAATAAAACCGGCTTCATCCACCGGCAATCGCACGCCGAGGCGCGAATCGATGATATCCAGCGCTTCCAGCCCGAGCGCATATTCTTTCGGATACAGACGGCGGGTTTCCCACAGCAAGGCATTACTGATCGGCACGCCCTTCTTCTGCCGTTCGATGGCAAAATTGCAGTGATCGGTCAGCGCGATATACAGGTTTTCCTGCAATTTCCCCAGCCGTTCGCGTGCCAGCGAAATAATCTGATCACAGGTGGTCATCACTTCCATCGGAATATGCGACAGCAACTCCGTCAGATGCGCGACCAGTTCGTCATTCTGCAGGGCAAAAATTTTCTCGATTTTGCTTTCATCCAGCTCATCCCCGGCTTTCTTCATAAACGCCAGCCCGCGTCCCATCACCACCTGTTCGCGTTGCTGCCCGCTGACGACAACCACCACATTATTATTGAGTATTTTGGCGATTTTCATTGTAACTCCCTGAAAAGAAAAACCTGATCGTCCGTATGGATGATCAGGTTTTGTCTGCCGCAGTCTTGGGATCTGCCTGATAATTTTACCAGATCCGATCCTCAGTCAGACGTAAATTTTGCCCTCAAAACGTGACGATGGCCTTAAGTCCCTACAGACAGGATCAGATCAGGATGTTAATGACGCACCGTTTGAATTAATCACTTCCTGATACCAGAAGAAACTTTTCTTACGGCGGCGCTCCAGCGTGCCATTGCCCTGATCGTCGCGGTCTACATAGATATAACCATAGCGCTTGGAGAATTCCGCTTTCGAGGCGCTGACCAGATCAATCGGTCCCCAGCTGGTGTAACCCATCACTTCCACGCCGTCTTCAATGGCTTCACGCACCTGAACCAGATGGTCATTGATGTACTGAATGCGGTAATCATCATTAATGCTGCCGTCAGCTTCGACTTTATCGCGCGCGCCTAAACCGTTCTCCACAATAAATAGCGGTTTCTGATAACGGTCATAAAGCTCATTCATTAAGAAGCGCAACCCTTCCGGGTCAATCTGCCATCCCCATTCGGAACTTTGCAGATGCGGGTTCGGCACCATATTTAATATATTGGCACGCGCTTTAATATTTTGTTCTTCATCCGTGGTGACACAACCGGTCATGTAATAACTGAATGAGATAAAGTCGACGGTTTCTTTCAACGCAGCTTTATCTTCAGAAGTAATATTAATTTCCATGCCGCGGTCTTTAAAGAAACGCGGCATATAAGCCGGATACGCGCCGCGCACCTGCACATCGCCGAAGAATAACCAGTCGCGGTTCTGCTGCAAGGTTTCCATCATATCGGCCGGTTTGCAGGTCAGCGGATACAGCATTCCGCCAAGCAGCATATTGCCGATTTTGCCGTCAGGAATGATCTCGTGACAGGCTTTTACCGCTTTGGCACTGGCAACCAGCTGATGGTGAATGGCCTGATAGATGTCCTGTTTGCTGCTGTCTTCCGGCAATCCGACGCCGGTAAACGGCGCATGCAGCGACATATTGATTTCGTTAAAGGTCAGCCAGTGTTTGACTTTATCTTTATAACGGCTGAACACCGTGCGGGCATAATTTTCAAAGAAACCGATGGTATCGCGGCTGCCCCAGCCACCGTGTTTTTTTACGATGCCGTACGGCATTTCGTAATGGGAAAGCGTCACCAGCGGTGTAATACCGTATTTTGCCATCTCATCAAACAGTCGGTCGTAGAATGCCAGACCCGCTTCGTTCGGCTGCGATTCATCCCCCTGAGGGAAGATACGCGTCCAGGCGATTGAGGTGCGCAGAACGGTAAAACCCATTTCAGCGAACAATTTCATATCTTGCGGATAACGGTGGTAGAAATCGATGGCGACATCTTTCACGCCGAAATCCCCTTCCGTGCGTTCCTGCACCGGGCCGAAAACACCCTGCGGTTGCAGATCCGATGTGGATAAGCCTTTACCGTCGGTCAGGTACGCACCTTCCACCTGATTAGCGGCAACGGCACCGCCCCATAAGAATCCGTTTGGAAATGGCTTGTTCATGTGAACCTCCAGGCTCTGGTCGTTATCGTAATAAAGTCAGTAAAAGGGTTTGTTCGCTGGCGTCCTGTCCGACACAGGCCGGAATGACGTCGAGATAATCGTCGCTGTTGGTGACCAGCACCGGCGTTGTCAGGTCGTATCCCGCCTCCGTAATGCCCTGTATATCGAACGCCAGTAACAGATCCCCCTGCTTCACCACCGCATCAACCGCGACGTGTGGTGTAAAGAATTTGCCGTCCAGCTTCACCGTATCGATGCCGACGTGGATTAGGATTTCTGCGCCGTCCTCCGATTCAATTCCGATGGCGTGATGGGTTTTGAACAGTGAAACCACCGTGCCGTCTACCGGTGAGACCACCCTTCCGGCGACAGGCACAATGGCCACACCTTTACCCAGCAGGCCGCTGGCGAATGTCGGATCTTTCACTGTGTCGAGTGCGATACACGGTCCGCTCATCGGGCTGGCGATCAGCGTTTTGCCGCGCGGCGCCTGTAACGCATCGGCCTGGGCCTTTTCGCTGACTTCCGGCGCGACCGCTTCTTGTTTTACACCGAAGAAATAAGTCGCCAGTGCGGCAAACAACAGCGCAATCAGGGTGCCTGCAATCCCGGCGGTCACCGTTTTATCAAAACCAGTGGGCGGAATAATCTGGGTAAACGTGAAGACACTGGGGAAACCGAAGGAATACGCCGTGGTCTGGAAGTAACCGAGCACCGCAGCGCCGAGCGCACCGCCGACGCAGCCAAAAATAAAAGGACGCCGATGCGGCAGGGTGATGCCATACACCGCCGGTTCCGTGATACCGAAAATCCCGGCGCTGATCGCCGACCCTGACAATGCTCGGGTACGGGCATCTTTGCTCCGCAGCATCACACCCGCGACCGCACCAACCTGTCCCATCACCGCAGGCAGCAACAGCGGAAGCATGGTGTCATGGCCGAGCACGCTGAAGTTGTTGATCATCAACGGCACCAGCCCCCAGTGCAGACCGAAGATCACACAGACCTGCCACAGTGCGCCCATAAAGGCACCGGCGACCATCGGGCTGACGTGATAAACAAACTGGTAGCCATGGGCCAGTTGCTGACTGGCCCAGGTCGCGACCGGCCCGATAACCAGGAATGTCAGCGGCACAATCACCATCAGGCAGATCAGCGGTGTGATGAAGTTACGCAGCGCGCCGGGTAAAATTTTCATCGACTGCTTTTCCAGCCAGCTTGATGCCCACGCGGCCAGAATCACCGGAATGACCGAAGAGGTATAATTGATAAAGACCAGCGGGATGCCTAAGAAATGCTCGCTGTGCGCGCCGGACTGCTGTACATCAAATGCGGCGATCATCAGCGGGTGCACCATCGCGCCGCCAATCATCATGGTCACAAACGGATTACCGCCGAATTTTTTACCGGCGGTATAACCGATCACCAGCGGGAAGAAATAAAACATAGCGTCGCTGGCGGCGAACCAGACTTTATAGGTACCGCTTTCCGGCACCATCCAGCCACAGGCCAGCGCCAGTGCCAGAAAACCTTTCAGGATCCCCGATGCCGCCATAATGCCGATAAACGGCGTGAATATGCCGGAAATGACATC
Organism: Rahnella sp. WP5; assembly: GCF_000745615.1. Lineage (NCBI taxonomy): Bacteria > Pseudomonadati > Pseudomonadota > Gammaproteobacteria > Enterobacterales > Yersiniaceae > Rahnella > Rahnella sp. WP5. The sequence goes on from NZ_JQJR01000011.1 coordinate 271,573, forward strand.
AATCGCACGGGCAAACACACTGCCGTTATCACCCCTGTCGTCATCGCTGCCGTCTGAAAGCGCGCTGCCTTTCACCAGCGCTTCATAGACGGCACCGACGTGATTGCCAATCACCACCTGAAACTGACCACCGCTCTCGACCACCATGATCACGCCCGGATTTTCTTTCAGCCCGGCAGCATCGGCTTTGCGGGTATCTTTTAGCTTGAAGCGTAAACGGGTGGCACAATGCACCACACTGTTGACGTTTTCCTTTCCGCCCACTCCGCGGAGAATTTCGTCGGCTAATGTTCTGTATTCCATAGTGTCATCTCATCAGAGTAAGGGCGTCGTGCACGACATTGCCGTTGCGTTGCAAAGGGGCGGCCGGCCCCTGAATTCAGGCCAAAAAAAAACCTAAACGTCCGGTCTCTTCGTCATACACGAAGAAACGAGAAGTTTAGGTTTTGCCTGTCAGACAGTAACAATCCTGCTTTCTGAACCGGATTCTCTGGCGAATCGGAAACAGAAACAAGTCGTAATATCCGCCGGATGATGAAACTGTGATCGGCTTCAGACTTTGTGCAGACTGACGCCCGTCCCTGAGCCTCGGTCTTTTTTGTCCTGACTAACGCAGGCCCGCCACCGTAAATCCGCCATCGACCAGCAGATTCTGACCGGTCACAAATCGCGCTTCATCACTGCACAACCACGCCACAACATCCGCGACATCTGCCGGTTCGCCACGCGCCCTGCGGGTGTCAGGCGTACAAAAGGGATCAGCGTTTCTTCATTTGCGCCCATCCGCCGCGCCATCGGGGTATCGATAATGCCGGGATTAACGTTATTGATGCGGATATTCTGCGCACCGGTTTCCAGCGCTATAGCGCGAATCATCGCGTCAAGCCCGCCTTTGCTGGCGGAATACGCAGCAGAGCCAATACTGGCTCCGTGCGCCAGCCAGGAAGAGGTATTCACAATCGCGCCGCCACGCCCTGCGGCGGTCATGGCTGCCAGCTGATATTTCACTGACAGCCAGACGCCTTTCAGATTGGTGGCAATCACCCGGTCAAATTCCGCTTCTGTCATGTCACTGACTGGCGCAAAACCTTCCACACCCGCATTATTAAACGCGGCGTCCAGTCGCCCGTAATGCGCCAGCGTCGCGGCAATAAGATGCCGGACCTGCGCGCTGTCTGACACATCGGTCGGCACCGCCAGGGCATCACCGCCCCGTTCACGGATCATCATCACCGTTTCCTGGAGCGCCGTTTCCCGTCTTCCTGCCACCACGACTTTCGCACCATCGCGTGAAAACGCCAGTGCGGCCGCCCGCCCGATGCCTGAGCCGCCGCCCGTGACCAGCGCAACCCGCCCCTGTAACCGTAATGTTTGCGACATATTTTTCCCCGTTGATGAATTTCCCAAACCGAGGCCTGACTATAAGCGCATTGATTGTTGTGAATAAGCCATGTTATATCGCATGCTTTACTGGCTTTTATTCATCAATAGGAAACTGATGCGCACCCACGAATTCGGAGAACTGAGAGCATTTGTCGCCGTAGCGGAAGAGAAGAGTTTCCGCAAAGCCGCGGCGCGGCTGAATTTAACCGCTTCAACGCTGAGCCATTCCTTACGTTCGCTGGAAGAGCGTCTGGGCGTCAGATTGCTTAACCGCACAACGCGGCAGGTATCGCCCACCGAAGCGGGTTACGCATTGCTGGCGGAAGTGGTGCCGGCATTATCAGTCATCTCTGATGCGATGGAGAAAGTGAACGCTTTACGGGAGATACCCAAAGGCACGGTGCGTATTAATACGCCACGCATCGCTGCTGACATGGTTTTCCTGCCGCAGTTGCCCAAATTTTGTCAGGCGTTCCCGGATATCACGCTGGAACTTGCCACCAATGACGGTTTCGTGGACATCATCAGTGAGGGGTTTGATGCAGGCGTACGCATCCGGGGCGATGTTCAGCAGGACATGAGTGCGGTACGCCTGACCGCCGATTTTCACTCTGCGGTGTACGGTTCGCCGGATTATTTCGCCCGCTGCCCGCAACCACAAACGCCTGCCGATTTGAAAAACCATGCCTGCATTGGGCGTCGGGAAATTGCCAGCGGTTCGCTGTACCGCTGGGAGTTCGAAAAAAATGGGCGACAGATTACCGTGCCCGTCAGCGGGCCGCTGGTGGTCGACAGCGTCAGCATGATGACCCGCATTGCGCTCGACGGAATCGGGCTGGTGTACAGCGCGCAGAGTGCTGAACATGATGCGCTGGTGGCGGAAGGTAAGCTGATCCGGGTGCTTGAAGACTGGTCGGTCACCTTTCCCGGATTCTTTCTCTATTACCCCGGCCACCGCCAATTACCCGCCGCATTAAAAGCAGTGACCGGTTATTTCCGCTGGCGGGAAGAGTGATAACCCCCCTGTCTCAGCCCATTCAACGGAGATGGCATCCCGCTCAACGCGGGCCTTTGCCAGTCCGGATCCCCGCGCCGATGAAGCAAACACCGCCGTCAGTTTGATCCCGTTCACAAATAAAAAACAAAATCAAAAAACGTAAATTGCATATTCATTTCCTCAATTGTTTACCTGAGTTCTATTCACAATACTTTTGGCACCATTTTACTTCCCAGGCTGTTTATCTTTTTTTCCGTTAAAGACATGAATTATTTTCCGTCGGTTATCTCTCCTTACAGAAAGCAGGTAACAAATAATGGTGATCACTCCGGTTCTTTCAGTAAAAGATAAGATTGGCTACGGACTCGGCGATATGGCCAGTGCGCTGGTCTGGCAAACTGCGACTTTATTTCTCGCTTATTTCTACACGGATGTTTTTGGTTTACCCGCCGCGATTATGGGCACACTATTTTTAGTGGTACGCGCCGTGGATGCCTGCGTAGATCCCTGCATCGGTGCGCTGGTTGATCGCACCACAACACGCTACGGGAAATTCCGTCCGTGGCTGCTGTGGTTTGCAATACCGTTTGGGGTCTGTTGCCTGATCACATTTTATGTACCAGACATATCACCGACCGGTAAAATTATTTATGCAGCAGTCACTTATACATTACTCAGCCTGGTGTATTCCGCCATCAATGTGCCGTATTGTGCCATGCCGGGGGCGTTAACACTCGACCCGCGCGAACGCCATTCGCTGCAGTCGTGGCGCTTCGGACTGTCATTTGTCGGGGGTCTGGTGGTGACAGTGATCGCCCTGCCGCTGGTGGCAAAACTCGGCGCAGGTAACCCGCAGAAAGGCTATTTCTATGCCATGAGCCTGATGGGTTTGCTCGGTATCGTATTATTTTTCTGTTGTTTCGCACTGACGCGTGAGCGTTATCAACCGCGCAATGACACCTCCGGTTCAATGCTGAGCGACCTGAAATTACTGTGGAATAACTCACAATGGCGCATTGTTTTTATTTTTAATATCTTACTATTATGTGCCGTCGTTATCCGTGGTTCCGCCACCATGTATTATGTGAAATATGTGCTAGGCCGCCCGGATCTGATTTTTAATTTTATTGTTTTTGGCATGATCGCCTCGTTATTTGGCGCACTATTGTCTGAGAAAATACTGGGTAAATTCGACCGGATTAAATCCTATCAATGGACAATTCTGACTTTTGTGATGTGTAATGCAGCGATTTTCTTTATTCCCTCCCCTTCCGTCAGTCTTATTTTCGCCCTCAATCTTGTGTTCAGTTTTATCCAAAACCTGACCACGCCGCTGCAATGGACGATGTTCTCCGACGTTGTGGATCACGAAGAATCCCGCACCGGCCGCCGGCTTGACGGGCTGGTATTCTCCACTGCGCTGTTTGCCATCAAATTCGGGCTGGCACTGGGCGGTGCCATCGTCGGCTGGGTGCTTGGTATGGTCGGTTACCTGCCAAACGGCGCCACGCAAAGTGCTTCGGTGATGTTGACCATCAATTCACTGTTCACACTGGTGCCCTGTGCGTTATTCCTGCTGATGGCCGCGCTGCTTTTTACCTACAAACTCAACAGCCGCACCATGCAAACTATCGCCTCATCCCTCGCAACGCGACGTTCTTTCGGGGGCGACGATGACCCCGTGCTCAGCGGTTCACGCCCTTTGATTAATCAAGGAGATGTAAGATGACTTATCTTTATCAGGATGCTTCACAGCCCGTTGCCCGCCGCGTCGCCGATCTTCTGGCACGCATGACGCCGGAGGAAAAATTCGCTCAGATGCATGCGTTCTGGCTGATCCTCGACAGCAACGGCAATCACAAAGAACGTACCGATCTGAGCGATGATTTTTCCGGTCACAAACAGAGTCAGGCGCTGGAACAGCAACTGGCATCTGGCGCAGGGCAAATCACCCGTCCGCTCGGCACGCACGTGGTCAGCCCGGCAGAAGGCGTACAGGCGCTGAACCGGCTGCAAAAAACGCTGGTAGAAGACACCCGGCTGGGTATTCCGGCGATGTTCCACGAAGAATGTCTGGTCGGCTTATTGTGCAAAGACGCCACACTGTTTCCCTCGTCCCTGAGCTACGCCTCAACGTGGGATCCGCAACTGATGGAGCAAATTGCAGGTGCTATCCGTCAGGAAGCACAAAGCGTTGGTTGTCATCAGGGGCTGGCACCGGTTCTGGATGTGTCGCGCGATGCGCGCTGGGGACGTACCGAGGAAACCTTTGGTGAAGACCCGTATCTGGTCGGCGTGATGGCGACCGCTTACGTGCGCGGATTACAGGGCGAAGCGCGGGACCTGCTGGCCACGCTGAAACATTATGTCGGGCACTCTTTCAGTGAAGGGGCGCGCAACCATGCGCCGGTGCATCTTGGTTTTCGCGAGCTGAATGACACTTTCCTGCTGCCGTTTGAGATGGCGGTGAAGCTGGCGAATGCCGGTTCTGTGATGCCGGCATATCACGACATTGATGGTCAGCCTTGCCACAGCGATCACTTCCTGCTGACCGAAATCTTGCGTGAACAATGGGGGTTCGACGGTCTGATTGTTGCCGATTACGGTGGTGTCAGCCTGCTGCATCAGCATCATGGCGTCAGCCATGACGATGCCGAATCCGCCGCGCTGTCGTTCAATGCGGGTCTGGATATTGAATTACCGAAAGGCGACTGCGCACAACATCTGGCGGATGCCGTTTCGCGTGGCCTGATTGATATGGCGAAAATTGACGAAATTGTCGCACGCGTGCTGACTGAAAAATTTCGCCTTGGCCTGTTTGAACAGCCTTACGCCATTGAGCCTGAGCCGCAGCTTCAGCAACCTGCCACGCGTGAACTGGCCTGGAAAGCCGCGGTCCGCTCAATCACTCTGCTGGAAAATAATGGCATCCTGCCGCTGAAACCCACATCCGGCCAAAAAATCGCGGTGATCGGCCCGACGGCAGATGATCCGCTGGCGTTGCTCAGCGGTTACAGTTTCCCGGTGCATCTGATCATCAGCGAAATGGAAGCGCAGACGGAACAGATCATTACGCCATTACAGGCATTACGCGAGGCCTATGGTGAGCAAAATATCCGTTATACCAAAGGTTGCCATATTCTCGAAAAACGTACGGCAGGTGCGCCGGTATTCCCCGGCGATGCCGCAACACCCATGCAAAGCTCGCCGGTATCACGAAGTACCGCGCTGATCCCGCAGGCCGTAAAACTGGCGCAGGAAAGTGACGTCGCACTGGTGTTTGTCGGCGATCTGGCCGGTTTATTCCAGAGCGGTACTGTCGGCGAAGGCTCTGATACAGACAGTCTGCAACTGCCGGGCGTTCAGCAGCAGTTGCTGGAAGCCGTGATCACAACCGGCAAACCAACCATTGTGATAATGACCGGCGGTCGTCCGTATTCCCTTGGCGGACTGGAGGAAAAAGTCGCCGGGTTCCTGATGGCATTTGCGCCCGGTCAGGAAGGAGGACGTGCAATTGCCGATATCGTCAGCGGCAAAGAAGCACCGTCCGGGCGGCTGGTGGTTTCCGTACCGAAAAGTGCCGGTGCGATGCCGTATTACTACAATCACAAACTGAAAAGTGGCGGCACGCCGATCGCCTTCCACTTTGGCGCAAAATACCCGTTTGGCTACGGACTAAGCGGCACCACGTTCCGCTATCATGATTTACAACTGAATCAGCAGCCGGTCGCCATCGAAAACGGAGATATTTCAGTACAGATTCAGGTGACCAACACCGGCAGTCAGACAGGCAGCGACGTGGTGCAGGTTTATCTGCGTGATTGCGTGGCGTCAATGGTGCGTCCGGTGCACGAACTCAAAGCCTTTGAACGCATTGAACTGGATGCCGGACAAACTGCGACGCTCAGTTTCAGCATTCCGACCGATATGCTGAATTTCACCAATAACGCCGGTAAGCGTATCGTCGAACCGGGCGTTGTTGAAATTCAGGTGGGCTCTTCAAGCGCCGATATTCATGCAACAGGAAAGGTGATTCTGGCGGGTGAAGTACGCGAGTTGCCACGTAACTGGCGGATGGTCAGCCGCTGTGAAGTTAGTCGTTAATACCTGATGAGGGAAAGCAAAACGGACGCTCAGGGCGTCCGTTTTTTATGCTCAGGAGATCTGTTACTCAGATTCTCTGGCAATACCGAAATGCTTATACGCATGATTGGTCGCCATACGCCCGCGCGGTGTGCGCTGAATAAATCCCTGCTGGATCAGGAAGGGTTCGATGACGTCTTCAATCGTCTCGCGCTCTTCGCCAATCGCCGCGGCTAAGTTATCCAGCCCGACCGGCCCGCCGCTGAACTTATCGATAATGGCCAGCAACAGTTTGCGGTCCATGTAATCGAAACCTTCGGCATCAACATCCAGCATATCCAGCGCGCCGTTAGCCACATCACCATTAATGGTACCGTCGCCTTTCACTTCCGCGAAGTCACGCACGCGGCGTAATAAGCGGTTAGCGATACGCGGCGTTCCGCGTGAACGGCGGGCTATCTGATGCGCGCCCTCTTCCGACAACTCCAGCCCGAGGCAGGAGGCGCTACGTCCGACGATGTGCTGCAAATCAGCCACCTGATAGAACTCCAGACGCTGTACGATACCGAAACGGTCACGTAACGGTGACGTCAGGGAACCGGCGCGGGTCGTCGCACCAATCAGGGTAAACGGCGGTAAATCGAGTTTGATAGAGCGTGCCGCAGGACCTTCCCCAATCATGATATCCAGCTGATAGTCTTCCATCGCCGGATAGAGAATTTCTTCAACGACCGGTGAGAGACGGTGGATTTCATCAATAAAAAGCACATCATGCGGCTCGAGGTTGGTCAGCATCGCGGCCAGATCACCGGCTTTTTCCAGCACCGGCCCCGACGTGGTACGTAAATTCACGCCCATTTCGTTCGCCACGATGTTAGCCAGCGTGGTTTTACCCAGTCCCGGCGGTCCGAAAATCAACAGGTGATCGAGCGCATCTTTGCGTTGCTTAGCCGCCTGAATAAAGATTTCCATTTGCGAACGCACATGCGGCTGTCCAACGTATTCGCTGAGCAACTTCGGGCGGATCGCACGGTCAATGACCTCTTCTTCACTGAAAACTTCGGAAGAAATCAGGCGGTCAGCTTCAATCATCGTTTACCTCACAGCGCTGCGCGCAGCGCTTCTCTAATCAACGTTTCAGATTCTGCCCCCGGTTTGGCCACCTTGCTGATCATGCGGCTGGCTTCCGGTGGTTTATATCCGAGGGATATCAGGGCTGCAACGGCTTCGCCTTCGGCGTCAGATTCTTTAGCTTTCGACGCCGATGCAGGTAGCGTGATATCAGTATGATTGTTAAATAGATCACCGTTTAATCCTTTAAACCGGTCTTTCATTTCGACGACCAGGCGTTCTGCGGTTTTCTTACCGACGCCAGGTAACTTAATTAATGCGGTGATTTCTTCCTTTTCTACCGCACTGACAAACTGCTGCGCCGACATGCCTGACAGAATCGCCAGCGCCAGCTTCGGCCCAACGCCGTTGACTTTAATCAGCTCGCGGAACAGCGCGCGCTCTTGTTTATCGTTAAATCCGTAGAGCAACTGGGCATCTTCACGGACGATAAATTGCGTGAAGATGATAGCTTCCTGACCCAGTTCCGGCAATTCATAAAAACAGGTCATCGGCATATGCACTTCATAGCCCACGCCGTTGGTTTCAAGCAGCACCAAAGGGGGCTGTTTTTCCAGAATAATGCCTCGTAGTCTGCCTATCACGTTCATTTTCCTTATCAGGTCAAAAGCAGCGATGTTTATATCATAAAAAAGGCTGGATGGATATCCAGCCTAATGGACTTGCGGCGTCTATCGCATCCGTCCGCGCGCCATCTGTAATTTGTCACTGCTGAGCCGGATAGCATTCTGGCTCATATGACAATGCGTTATGGCAATTGCCAGCGCATCGGCGGCATCGGCCTGCGGGTTAGCCGGTAATTTCAGGATTGACCGCACCATATGCTGAACCTGCGCTTTTTCTGCCGCACCGGTACCGACGACGGTCTGTTTGACCTGCCTCGCCGCATACTCAAACACCGGCAGATCCTGATTGACAGCAGCGACAATTGCCGCACCGCGTGCCTGCCCGAGCTTTAACGCGGAGTCGGCGTTCTTCGCCATAAACACGGATTCGATGGCAAAAAAATCAGGCTGAAATTGCGTAATGATTTCCGACACACCGGCGTAAATCAGTTTCAGACGTCCCGGCATATCGTCCACCACGGTGCGGATACAGCCGCTGCCGAGATAGCTGAGCTGACGCCCTGTCTGGCGGATAATGCCATAGCCGGTAATACGCGAACCGGGGTCGATCCCCAGAATAATAGCCATAGCCAGTCAACGCCTTGTGTTGTCGTTTTTTTGGAAAGTTGGGGAGAGTATAAACTGCTGAGGGACAACAGGATAGCCAGCCGGTGGTAGCCACCGGCGGCACTGAGATTACAGGGTTTCTGCGATCTCGTCGGAGATTTCACCGTTGTGGTAAACCTCCTGCACATCGTCACAATCTTCCAGCATGTCGATCAGGCGCAACAGTTTAGGTGCAGTTTCTGCATCCATGTCGGCTTTGGTCGATGGGATCATCGTGACTTCAGCGGAATCGGCTTTGTAACCGGCGGCTTCCAGCGCATCTTTCACTTCGCCCAGATTTTCCCAGGCAGTGAACACATCGATAGCGCCATCATCGTAAGAAATGATGTCTTCAGCACCCGCTTCAAGCGCGGCTTCCATCAGCACGTCTTCATCCAGACCAGGAGCGAAAGTGATCACGCCTTTTTTGGAGAACAGATAAGCCACGGAACCGTCGGTACCCAGATTGCCACCGGTTTTGGTGAAGGCATGACGCACTTCTGCCACGGTACGGTTGCGGTTATCACTCAGACATTCAACCATGATGGCTGAACCGCCAGGACCGTAACCTTCATAAATGATGGTTTCCATGTTGGTGTCTTCGTCACCGCCCACGCCACGTGCGATAGCCCGGTTGAGGGTATCGCGGGTCATGTTGTTGGACAGCGCTTTATCGATAGCCGCACGCAGACGTGGGTTTGAACCCGCATCGCCGCCGCCCAAACGCGCAGCGGTAACCAGCTCACGAATGATTTTGGTAAAAATTTTGCCGCGTTTAGAATCTTGCGCCGCTTTGCGGTGCTTGGTATTGGCCCACTTACTGTGACCTGCCATAAATATCTCCAAAAAGTCTAAAGTCTTAACAGACCGAATAGTTTACAAATTCTTCAATCGCCTGCTGGTTGCTCGGGGAGACTGTCAGCGCTGCCGCTGCCAGTTTATCGAGCCACCGGTACGCATGATGTTCGGTGAGAACCACATCACGCTCGTCGGGTAACGCCAGACAGAACCAATGTTCTTTATTGCGGGTCACACCGGGAGCATAGCGATGGCGCAAATGCGCAAATATTTCAAAGTCCTCGCAGCGATGGCAGTCCTGCAGAGTCAGGTTTTCACCTGCAATGTCGATACCGACCTCTTCCATGACTTCACGCTGCGTGGTTTGATTTGGGGATTCCCCGTCTTCCAGACTGCCGGTCACCGACTGCCAGAAATTCGGGTCATCCTTTCGTTGAAGCATCAGCACCCTGCCGGTGTTTCTGGCGTAGATGACGCACAGTATCGACTCAGGACGCTTATAGCTCATTAGTTATTCTCTGTATTTGTGTCTGGTGTCACTTCTTTTTTCGCCACAACCGCAATGCCCAGTTCCAGCAGCGACGCAGGGTTGGCAAAACTTGGCGCTTCGGTCATCAGACACGCCGCAGCGGTAGTTTTCGGGAAGGCGATCACGTCACGGATGTTATCCGTGCCGGTCAGCAACATCACCAGACGATCGAGACCAAATGCCAGACCGGCGTGCGGAGGCGTACCGTATTTCAGGGCGTCGAGCAGGAAGCCGAATTTCTCGCGCTGTTCGTGCTCGTTAATACCCAGAATGCTGAACACGGTCTGCTGCATTTCGCTGCGGTGAATACGCACAGAACCGCCGCCCACTTCGTAGCCGTTGATCACCATGTCGTAGGCGTTAGCGATAGCAGAAACCGGGTCCGCTGCCAGTTCTTCTGCGCTCATGTCTTTTGGTGCAGTGAACGGGTGGTGCATAGCGCTCAGGCCGCCTTCGTCAGTGTCTTCAAACATCGGGAAGTCGATCACCCACAGCGGAGCCCACATGTCTTCTTTAGTGATTTTCAGGTCACGGCCGACTTTAAGGCGCAGTGCGCCAATCGCGTCAGTCACAATCTTCGCGCTGGCTGCGCCGAAGAAGATCATGTCGCCATCCTGTGCACCAGTGCGTGCGATCAGGGCAGCCAGCAGTTCTTCATTCAGGAATTTAGCCACCGGGCTCTGGATACCGTCCAGGCCTTTCGCCACTTCATTCACTTTGATATAAGCCAGGCCTTTCGCACCGTAGATTTCGATGAATTTGGCGTATTCGTCAATTTGTTTACGGCTCAGGGAGGCACCGCCCGGAACGCGTAATGCAGCCACGCGACCTTTCGGATCGTTGGCCGGATCAGCAAACACTTTGAACTCGATGTTTTTCATCAGGTCCGCAACATCCACCATTTCCATCGGGTTGCGCAGGTCCGGTTTATCAGAACCGTAGCGACGCATGGCCTCTGCGAAGGTCATGATCGGGAAGTCGCCCAGATCCACGCCTTTCACTTCCTGCCACAGTTCACGGGCCAGTTTCTCCATCACTTCGCGCACTTGTTCGGCGCTCATGAAAGAGGTTTCCACATCGATCTGGGTGAATTCAGGCTGACGGTCAGCACGTAAATCTTCGTCACGGAAGCATTTTACGATCTGATAATAACGATCAAAACCAGACATCATCAGCAGTTGTTTGAACAGCTGAGGAGACTGCGGCAAGGCGTAGAACTTACCTTTGTGCACACGGCTTGGCACCAGATAGTCACGCGCGCCTTCCGGTGTAGCTTTGGTCAGCATCGGAGTTTCGATGTCGAGGAAGTCATGGCTGTCCATGAAACGGCGTACGAAGCTGGTGATTTTTGCACGCGCTTTCAGGCGGTTAGCCATTTCAGGACGACGCAAATCCAGATAGCGGTATTTCAGACGCGCTTCTTCAGTGTTGACGTGGTTGGAGTCCAGCGGCAGCGATTCTGAACGGTTGATAATGTTCAGATTACTGGCGAACACTTCCACTTCACCGGTCGCCATGTCTTTATTGAACTGGCTTTCCGGGCGTGCACGCACGGTGCCGGTTAACTGGATGCAGAACTCGTTACGCAGTTCAGACGCCAGCTTGTAGGCTTCTGCCTGATCGGGGTCGAAGAAAACCTGAACGATGCCTTCGCGGTCACGCATATCGATGAAAATCAAACCACCCAAATCGCGGCGACGGTTAACCCAGCCACACAATGTTACTTCCTGGCCCACATTGGACGCATTCAGTTTTCCACAATATACAGTACGCATAACGGTATCCTTTTGATCCCACTACCCGGCCTCATGGCTCACAGGCACAGAAACGGTTATTGACTCTGGTCGCCCGCCGCAAAACTCAGCAGCGCACGGAATGGGTTTTATTCAGGTCGAAAAAAGGCGGCTATTATAAAGGAATTTCCGGCGAAGGATAAGTGCGAACACGTCAACGCTGGCGCGGAAATTCACTCGTGTTGCTGGCTACACATAATTTAACAAAATTATATCTTTTTGCTCCCCGCGCTAGCATAGACTCACGCAATCCCCTTTGTACACGCAGTAAATGATTCCTTTCTCTCATTACCCATTTTGAAAACCGGGAGCTAAACATGAAACTTGATCCAAAAAACACCGCGCTGGTACTAATTGACTTACAGAAAGGAATTTTACCGTTCGCAGGCGGCCCGCACACCGCACAGCAGGTGCTGGATAATGCCACTGAACTGGCAACCCGTTTCCGTAAACTGGGTGCGCCGGTCGTCATGGTTCGCGTGGGCTGGTCTGACTCTTTTGACGAAGCGCTGAAACAACCGGTTGATGTCCCTGCGGCTGCGCCGGAAGGCGGTTTACCGCCAAGCTGGTGGGAATTCCCGGAACAACTGGGCGTAACCGACAGCGATCTGCTGGTGATCAAACGTCAGTGGGGCGCGTTTTACGGCACCGATCTGGATTTACAACTGCGCCGCCGCGGCATTAAAAGCATCGTGCTTGCCGGTATTTCCACCAACATCGGCGTGGAATCTACGGCCCGTAATGCCTGGGAACATGGCTATGAACTGGTGATCGCAGAAGATGCGTGCAGCGCACACAACAATGACCATCATCAGTCCAGCATGCAGTTTATTTTCCCGCGTATCAGCCGTGTCCGTTCCACTGCCGAAGTGCTTGCCGCGTTGCCAGAGTAACGCTACCCTGATTTTCATGCCTGAACGCCGCCCGCTGAGGCGGCGTTTTATTTGGGATTTGGCCCGGAAAAGGGAGCATCGATATGTATATTGGTTTACCGCAATGGCATCACAGCGCCTGGGCAAAGATGGGTTTGCGTGATCTCCTCCCTGAAAACAGTGCCAGTCTAAACTGAAGTATCCGGTCTTTCTTTCATCTCAATGAGAGGCATATTAACCATGAATAAGACCCGTTATACCGAAGAACAGATAGCCTTTGCCCTTAAACAGGCTGAAATCGGCACTCGGGTGGAGGAAGTGTGCAGAAAGATGGGGATTTCTGAGGCTACTTTTTACAATTGGAAGAAGAAGTTTGGCGGCATGGGCGTGACAGAACTGCGTTGGCTGCGCCAACTGGAGGAAGATAATCACCGCCTGAAACGGCTGGTCGCCGATCTCAGTCTGGACAAGGAAATGCTGCAGGACGTCATCCGAAAAAAGTTCTGAGGCCGGTGCAGAAACGCGAGGCGGTTGAATACCTGCTGGCGGCGTACCGCATCGGGGTTCGCAGGGGATGCCGGCTGATGATGCAGAGCCGAAGGTTTACAACTACCGCAGCTGCCGCGATGACCGGGCCCTCACGCAGCGGATACGGGAGATTGCAGAAACCCGCATTAATTTGTGTCAATTTTTATGAATTTAATCCCGAGCCATGCCACAACACAGGCCGGGAAGCCCCTAAACAAGCCGTATTAAATGCAACTTAAAAAGACTTCTCTGCGTATGCTTCGCTAACATTAGGGTGATTTTGAGCACAGATTTTTAGGATGGTTAGCGCATGTTGCATTAGCGCCTCACTGCGCTCTGGTTCAAACCATTGACCATTAAACTTACCACCATGGAAAAGGTTGTTTCTCACGCGACGTATTAATACAAAAATCTTTAGTGCTACGTTCGGTTCTTCTAGCGGAGTGGCATCCCAAGCAAGAGCACCATCTTTAACAACCTGCTTTTTTGGCGGGTGATTAATAAAATAGTCAACAGCGGCAATGAATGCAGGGTCTTTAGGTGAGGTAAAGACGTGCTTAACATCTTTTGCATACCAATCCCAGTTTGCCTCTGCTTTTCCATCTTTGGGCTTTGGCTGAGTTGCTTTTAGGCAATACTCATAGCGGGAAAACTCACGAAAGAACTCAAAACTAAGATTATCTATGTTGGATTTTTCCATGCTGGCTGCCTACCTTTTTTATTTGAAGTGACCTAAATTTTCCAACAAGGATAAGGCAAATACCACCCTTTGGATTGTTGTATTTTGGCTATACCCGCCTCCTGTTGAATAGTAATCGCTTACCTAATCAGCAATGGGAAATATCCGCGATTGTAGTGGCACACTGAATTTGGCCACCTGAATAGAGGTGATATCATCACCTCACAGTAAAAACAGGTGGCATTATGACCGGACGTAACAGACGCAATTTTAGCCCCGAGTTTCGCCTCGAAGCTGCCCAGCTTGTACTCGATCAGCATTACACCGTTGCCGCCGCTGCTACGGCAATGAACGTCGGCAAATCCACAATGGACAAATGGGTTCGACAACTGAAAGAAGAGCGAGCGGGAAAATCACCCACTGCTTCACCCATGACACCTGAGCAGATTGAAATACGCGAGCTAAAGAAAAGACTTCAACGCGTTGAAATGGAAAGGGATATATTAAAAAAGGCTACCGCGCTCTTGATGTCAGACTCCCTGAACAATTCTCATTAGTTGAGAAACTCAGGGCGCGGTTTCCTGTTGCCGTTGTGTGCAACGTGTTTGGGGTTCATCGCAGCAGTTATAAATACTGGCGGCAGCCCAGGAAGCCTGACGCCACGAGAGTGGCATTACTGAGCCTTGTGCGTGAAGTTTATCGCGAAAGTAACGGCTCAGCAGGAGCGCGAAGCATTGCCGCGATGGTCACCACCAAAGGTATAAAACTGAGCCGCTGGCGGGCAACAAAGCTAATGAAAGCGCTCAATATTATCAGCTGTCAGCAACCTGGCCATCGTTATAAGAAGGCGTCTAAGGAACACATTGAGATCCCTAATTATCTGGATCGCCAGTTTGCTGTTACCGAGCCTAATCAGACCTGGTGCGGTGATGTGACTTATATCTGGACGGGAAAACGCTGGGCTTATCTGGCTATAGTACTCGATTTGTTTTCCCGTAAACCGGTTGGCTGGGCGATGTCATTTTTCCCTGATTCAGCACTGACAGGTAAAGCCCTGTCGATGGCCTGGGAAGCACGGGGAAAACCGGCTAATTTACTGTATCACTCGGATCAAGGCAGTCACTATACCAGCAGGAATTTCAGGCAGTTACTGTGGAGATATCAGATAAAGCAAAGTCTGAGTCGCCGGGGAAATTGCTGGGATAACAGCCCAATGGAACGGTTCTTCAGAAGTCTGAAAACAGAGTGGGTACCGGATAATGGCTACGCTAATTTTAGCCAAGCCAGCACGGCAATAACGAATTACATCACAGGATATTACAGCCAGCTCAGACCTCATCAATATAATGGTGGTTTGACGCCGAATGAATCAGAAAGATTGTTTTGGAAAAACTCTAAAGCCGTGGCCAGTTTTTGTTGACCACTACA